>NZ_RAPO01000001.1:0-732638 GCF_003610195.1 Halopiger aswanensis
CGTGGACCGGTCGGGCGTCACCGAACTACCAAGGCTCACATCAGATCCCATCTGTACGGAAGACCGCAGGGGTGGAATCCTCATCTCCTTCGGACGTATTCGTAATCCGCGGAGGGTACTTAACCCCTTCGGACCGCGGATCGCGAATCGCCCGAGATGACGACCCGAATTGAACGAGTCGTCGATCACTGTTTCTTTGCAATCCATCCGAGTCCCCGGATACACTTAAGGGCAACGGATCGCAGCCACGCCGGAAATCGCAGCCGGCGGGCCGATTGCGTGTTACTCGATACGCGCCCTGAATATATAAGGGCCACGTATCGAGTCGATCCGATCACCCTCGAGGCAGCGGCGGATGGCCGCTGGACGAGGAGTGGATGGAGCGCCTGCCTCCGCGCCGGATTTCGGCCGGAGGGAACGTGGCGGAGTACGCCACGTCGTTCGCATTAGTATCGAAGGCCGGGTTGATACATAAGGCCGTCGTCTCGAGGGCAGTCTGTACTACGTTGATTAGTCACGCGGGGTGGAGTACCCCATGAGACGGATAGTCAGGTAGAGAACGTGGTTCGGGAGTCGAACGACCGAAAACGGTCTCGAGAACACGGGTTCGAGCGAGCAGTTGCAGTCCTACTGAGACAGTACCTAGAACGATCAAAACGCGCAGTCTCGCGGGCAGCGACCGTCAGTCGTCGGTTGCCGTCGGCTCAGTCTGTGCCGTTTGACCGTCGGCTTCGAGGTCGGTCGCGACCGGAGCGTCGGGACGGACGATCGTGCGCTCTGGAATTGACGTCTCGATCGTCGGAGAACGAGTAACGAGCCGTTCAGGGAGAGTGAGCTCCTCCCGAACCGGATCCGATTTCTCGATGTCGCGGTACTCGACGGCAACGCCCTCCGGAGCGGGCGTGATCCGGACGTAGGTCAACCGGAAGGAGGGGTAGAAGACGGCCGGGAGCAGGCCCAAAAACGGTTCCCTGCGGTGGAGGCGCTTGAGCCAGGTGCCGGTGTTGACCACGAGCCGGTCCTGCAGTTCGGTCACGGACGGCCGGTGGGTGTGGCCGTAGATGAAGACCGCAGTCTCGGGGTGGTCGTCGAAGACCTCGCGGGCGGCTTCGAGGTAGGGCTCGTCGGGGTTCCCCGGGTCTGGCTCGTCGGTTCTGACGATGCCGAACCGGTCGAGCGTCCGCCTGATGTCGGTCACGACGAAGTACAGGGGAATCGAGATGAGGACCAACAGCGCGATGACCGCGAGGTTGACCGCAGCGACGATCTCGACCGCCGACCCGACGGTCCCGAGCCGAGCCGTGAGTCCCTCGAGGGCGGCGAACGGCCGCGACCAGATCCCGGCGAAATCGAGCAACACGACGAGCAGCAGCAAAACGCTCAGATTGAACAGGAAGAGGAAGGGTAACGCGGCGTATCGGAGCAGGGGATGCATCTCTCGGTAGAAGTACTTCGAGATGAGCCACTCCGGAATGCGCTCGAGCGGGGCGACGGCTTGGATGTCTTTGAGCCAGTTGTAGCGGCCGAGTTCGGAGAGCCGACCCGCTTGTGCGGTTACGCGGCGATTGATGTAGTAGCCGAGCGGGTTCGCGTGGGGGTTGCCGAAGTCGGGAATGCGGTTGTTCGGATCGCGTTGCATCCCGTGTTCGATCCAGATCGACCGGTCGCCGACCTCGCGGGTAATCGCCTCTTCCTGCTCGAGCGAGACGTTGTACTCCGAAAATAGGTCGACGTACGCTTCATACGCTGCGAGTTCGTAGTCGTGATTGCCCGGGATGATCGTGATCGGAGTGTTCTCGCCCGTCGCTTCGAACTGCTCGAATAGTTGGGGGTATCGATCGACGAGCGCGTGAAACTTCTCGATGCCGTCGACGCGGGTGAACTCCCAGAGGCCGAACGCGTCGCCGTTGATGATTAGTTCGGCGTTCTCGTCCGTGGTCTCGAGATCCTGAAGGAAGGCGAGCAGTTCGTCGAGGAATTCGACGTGCTCGAGCTCCTCGTCGCCGCCGATGTGGAGGTCGCTGATGAAGTAGTAGACGGGGTCGTCGGTGCTCGCGCCGGCGGCCCCGTCCGCGTTCGCGCCCGTGCGCGTATCGTCTCCCGTCTCGTCCGATGCAGTGGCCGCGTGCTCGCGGTCCTCGTCCATCGGGCTGTAACTGGTAAGCCGGGTAGAAAACGGTTAGTGTCGGTTACGCCGCGAGGTGCCTCTGAACCGATCGGCGTCGCCGAAGGGCTGCCACCGGTCGACTGAGTCGCGTCGTCGAGTCCGGCCCTGTCGGAACTGACCACGACCACCGTCGATTTAGTACCCGGCGCCGTAGGACGAGGTATGAATCGAGCCGGGTTCGTCAAACTCGCCGCGATCGGGTTCGGCCTCGTCGTCTCGAGTTTCGTCGTCCGCGGCGTCACCCGACTGATCATCGGCAGCGAACTCGCGGAACTGCTCCAGGCGCCGCTGATCTTCGCGGGCTTTGCCCTGCTCGTCTACCTGTTCGTCAGGGCGACGCTGGACGCCGTCGGCATCTGGCCGGTCGAAGAGTCCGACGGGTGACCGCGGGCATACGGATAAGGAAACGGTTTTTCGCGCGCCGGCCGAATTCGGGAGTATGACAATCGACGTAGAGCCGATCGCCGATCTCGGGCCGGACGATCGGACCGCGTTCTTCGAGCGCGACGCCGGTATCGAGGCGGTCAGAAGCGACGTACGGGAGATCGTGGACCGCGTCCGCGCGGAAGGCGACGTCGCCGTCCGCGAGTTCACCGAGGAGTTCGACGGCGTCTCGGTCGGCAACCTCGAGATCACCGACGAGTGCGAGCGCGCCTACGAGGACCTCGACGACGACCTTCGCGAGGCGATCGAGACGGCCGCGGCCAACGTTCGCGAGTTCCACGAGGCGCAAGTGCCGGAAGACTGGCGCGAGGCGTTCGACGACGGCCGGGAACTGGGCCGACGCTTCAGACCTCTCGAGCGCGTGGGCGTCTACGTCCCCGGCGGCGCGGCGGCCTACCCCTCGAGTGCGATCATGGGCGTCGTTCCGGCGGTCGTGGCCGGCGTCGATCACGTCTCGGTCGTCACCCCGCCCGCGGACGAGTTGAATCCGGTGACGCTGGCGGCGATCCACGCCGCGGGCGCGGACGCGGTCTACAGCGTCGGCGGCGCGCAGGCGATCGCCGGCCTCGCGTACGGCACCGAGACGATCACGCGGGTACAGAAGATCGTCGGCCCCGGGAACAAGTGGGTCACCGCAGCCAAGGCGGAAGTCCGCGGGGACGTCGAGATCGACTTCCTCGCGGGGCCGAGCGAGGTGCTCGTCGTCGCCGACGAGACGGCGGATCCCGACCTCGTCGCAGCCGAGTTGGTCGCACAGGCCGAGCACGATCCGAACGCGTCGGTCGTCGCGGTGACCGACGACGAGGAGACCGGTGCGGCGGTCGCCGAGTCCGTCGACGAGCAGGCCAACGCGCGCGAGCGCGAAGACGTAATCCGAGAGGCGCTGGCCAACGACGCCAGCGGCGTCCTGGTCGCCCGATCGATGAGCGAGGCCATCCTCTTCGGCGAGGAGTACGCCCCCGAACACCTCTCGATCATCGCGGACGACGACGAGTCGATTCTCGAGCGCATCGACAGCGCGGGCAGCGTCTTCCTCGGGCCGAACACGCCCGTCGCCGCGGGCGACTACGCCAGCGGGACGAATCACGTCCTCCCCACGAACGGCGGCGCCCGCGTGACCGGCGGCCTCTCCGTCGAGACGTTCGTCCGCTCGACGACGGTTCAGCGCCTCTCGAGCGAGGGACTGGCGGACATCGGTGACACGATCACGACGCTGGCCGAGGCGGAAGGACTCGAGGCCCACGCCGAGAGCGTTCGGAAGCGACTGACCGACGACGAGTAGCGCTCCCGTTTTCGCGCCCGTTCTCGAGTCGTCGGGAACCGAGTTGTCCTGTGCCAGCCGCCCGTCCGAGCGGTCGGCCCCAAAGAATAGGTATCGTTACTCGACAGATTAGCTATGGGAAATTCGGTTACTGACATTCTCTCGCGGATCTCTCGAGCGGCGGGCTCCGGGACGTCCGACGAACGAACTGCGTCGGCTACCGAGGAGACGGAGACGGCAGCGGCCTCGAGTACCGACGATACGACGAACGACGAACGCGACTCGACGGCCGGCGAGTCGGTATCGGACGCAAATGGCGACGACTCGAGCAGCAGTCTCTCCGCTGGGGAATCGCCGACCAATAGCAAAGCCGTCGGCGACGGCGGACAGACGGTCGCGGAACCGACGGGCGACGCAACCGGGGCTGGCGGGGCCGATCTCGAGGACGCCGGTTCGACAGGGGAGCCCGACTCGGACGACACGCTCGGCGGGCGCGACTCCGCCGACGAGGACATCGACATCGGCACGGACGCCCTGCTGAACACGCTCCCGCAGCCGGCGTTCATGATCGACACCGAACACCGCGTCATCGGCTGGAACCGCGAGGCCGAGGAACTCACGGGTGTCGACCGCGAGGACGTCCTCGGGGAAGACGCGGCCGGATCGTTCTTCCGCGACGGGCGGACGACGACCCTGGCCGACGAGGTCGTCGACCACCCCCGCGAGGCCCACCGCGAGACCGACGCCGAACGGTCGGGCCGCGACCAGCGCGCCTACGAACTCGAGCGCGAACTCGAGAACGCCCGCGGCGAGACGCTGCACGTCCACTCGGTGGCGACGCCGATCTACCAACAGGGCGCGCTGCAGGGCGTCATCCAGCTCGTCCAAGACAACACCGAGGTCATCCGTCGGCGCGAGGCGATGGCCGACCTCGTGGGCGAGGTCACCGAAACCGGCGAAGCGATCAACGACGGGTCGCTGACGGCGCGGGTCGAGTACACCGACGAGCACGACGTGCTCGACGAGGATATCAAGCAGATCACCGCGACGATCAACGAGATCGCGGCCCACGTCGAGGACGTGATCTACGGGCTCAGCGAGGAGGTCGAGGACCTCTCGGCCGACGCGGCGGAGATCGCCGACTCCGCGAGCGAGGCCGATTCGCAGGTCGGCGACCAGAACGAGGCGATCCGGGCGATCGTCGAGGAGATCAGCGACCTCAGCGCGACCATGGAGGAGGTCGCCGCCAGCTCCGATCAGGTCTCGGCCGCGGCCAAGCAGGCCCAGGCCGCCGCCGACGACGGCGTCGAGGCCAGCCAAGAGGCCCGCGAGGAGATGGACGAGGTGCTCGAGGCGGCCGACGACCTCGTCGAGACGGTCGGCCAACTCGAGGATCGGATGGACGAGATCGACGAGGTCATCGAGGTCATCAACGACATCGCCGATCAGACGAACCTGCTGGCGCTGAACGCGAACATCGAGGCGGCCCAGGCCGGCGAGGACGGGGACGGGTTCGCCGTCGTCGCGAACGAGGTGCAGTCGCTGGCCAGCGAGACGAAAGAGCACACGAACCAGATCTCCGAGCGCGTCGAGGACCTCCAGATCCGGACCGAGGAGACCGTCGAGGTCACCGAGGAGACGAACGAACAGGTCGAAGGGGCGAGCGAGCGGATCGACGCGGCGATCGCGAACTTAGAGGAGATCTCGGAAGCGGTCGACGAGGCCGCCCACGGAATCACCGAGATCGCCGAGACCAACGACGATCAGGCCGCGTCGGTCGAGGAGGTCGCTTCGCAGGCCGACGGCGTCGCGGACGACGCCGACCGGATCGAGGAGCTGATCGGGGACGTGACCGAGCGGACGACCGCCCAGCGCGACGCGATCGACGAAATGGTCGACTACCTCGAGCGGCTGGCCGACGAGGAAACCGTCGATCGGACGGCCGCTCGCGAAACGTAGGGCAAGCGTACCGAAGTCGGTCGAACAGTCCGAAATTGAACGGTTAGCAAACGGATAATTCTCGGAAGGGACGAACTGGTTTTACGGCGATAGAGCGTAGACTCTAGCTGAGATGCAACCGCGTACCGTCGACCCGACCGATGCGCGGGTCCTCGAACGAAACTACGATTACGCCCAGCGGAACGTCCGTCTGCTTTCGATGTGGTACGAGTGTGACTTAGAGCGGATGGTCGAGCTGCTCGCGGAGAACGACATTTCGCTGTCGGCGAACGACGAGCGGTTGTTCGGGTCGTACTACCGGTCGGTCAAACGGCGGTCCAGGTCGAGCGCGTAACGGGTACGACGCGGCAGTACTGGCAACCGAACCCCGAGCGGTGAAACTGGTAGCTGACGGCGCTAGCCACGACTCGTTACGTCTTGCCGCTATCGTGGCGTCACTGTTAACATCGTTGCGACGAAAGGGAGTGATATGAGCACGGACAGCGCGGATAGCGGGCAGCCGGACGCGGAGACCCACCCCGAGATCGAGGTCACCGAGGACGCGGCCGAACAGGCCCTCTCGCTGCTCGACGGCGAGGGGCTCGATGCGGACGAGGCGGGACTGCGGCTGTTCGTCCAGCAGGGCGGCTGTGCCGGCCTGTCCTATGGGATGCGGTTCGACGACTCGCCCGACGAGGACGACACCATCTACGAGCACCACGACCTGCGCGTCTTCGTCGATCCGGCGAGCCTGAAGTACATCGAGGGCAGCATTCTCGATTACGAGAGCGGCCTCCAGGCCGAAGGGTTCCACGTCGAGAACCCGAACGTCGTCAGCGAGTGCGGCTGTGGCGAATCGTTCCGGACGTAACGGCCGACGTCAGTCGATCCGTCAGTCGGTTAGGGAGCTAGTCGGGCTTTTCTCGCCGTCGTTCGGTTCAAAGACGAATCCCACCGTCGATCAGTCACCCGTGTCGCGTTTGTATCGGCGGTTCGCCGAGCCGCCTCGAGCGATCCGGACCGGCTGCTGTCGAGACGGCCAGCGAAGCGGAATCGTACGAAACTGATGGAAAGGCGACGCGGACGCGAACGCTACCACTGGACTGCGCGCCGCGCTGAATCGAATTTACTCCTCGAGTTCGAAGGCGACGGTGACTTCGGCCTGGTACTCGCGGTCCTCGGCGGTCGCGAGTTCGACGCCGAGTTCGTCGACCTCGACCCACTGGATGTTCTGGAGGGTATCTTCCGCCCGGTCGATGGCGTCGTCGGCCGCTGCGTCGAAGCTCTCGGGGCTGGTGCCGATGAGCGTGATCTTCTTGAAGACCATAGCTCGCCGTTCGACACCGCGGGACGTAAAACTGGGTGACAGTTTCGCTGGGTGAGGCGCTCACTCCCGCCGGGACTCGAGGCGCTCGCCGATCGCGCCGGAGACGTCGCCGAGGTAGGCACCGCCCCAGACGGCGACGACGAGTGCACCGATCGAGTTGAAGACGAAATCGAGCATCGTGTCGCCGAGTCCGTACTGGGTGAGCACGGCCTTCACTCCGAGCGCGTCGGCCGACAGCGCGATGGCGAACTCGAGGATCTCCCAGAGGACGCCGAAGGCGATGACGAAAAGCAGCAGGAAGACGGCGACGAACTTCCGCGGGAGGTGGACGCCGTCGGCGTGTTCGTCGAACGCGCGGACCGTCGCGTACCCGGCGCCGGCGACCAGCGACGCCGACAGCGCGTGGGTCATGTGGTCCCACCACCAGACCTGGCTGTACAGCGTGGCGGTCGCGCCGGGCAGGCCGACGGTGCCGAAGGCGTGGAGGAAGACGGCGGTCGTGATCCACAGCGTGAGCCGCGGGTCCATCGGAATCTCGTAGTCGCGCTCGAGCAGCGGCGGGAGTTGGGTGACCGCCAGCGCGACGCCGGTGTTGACGAGGATGCCGACGTTGCCGCGCTCGACGCCGACGAACAGCATGCCGATCAGACAGATCTCGAGGAGGTAAGTGAGCCGACGCTGTCCGTCCGGAGAGCGCAGCCAGCCGGTGCGGTTACGCATCGTCCACCTCCGGCGCGACGTCGTCCGGCAGCCGCGTCTCGGGGCGAGCGAGCCGGCGAAAGTACAGTTCGAAGACGATCCCCGCGCCGAGTCCGGCGACCGCGGAGTAGACGAACTCCCACATCACCGCGTCGTGATCGTCGGTAAAGGGGACCCCGAGCGTCTGCGCGGCGCTCCACCGGAACAGCGCCCAGAGCCCGGCCGCGGCCAGCGTCGCGACGACGACGAAGACGACGGCGAAGCTTGGGGTCATCCGCACCGACGTAAACGACTGGAGTTCGACCGCGAGGACGAGCGCGATCGCGGCGACCGAGAGGTACGACGCGAAGTGGCCCGTCAGTCGGTCGGCGCCGAAGGCCATCCCCAGCACGGGAAGCGCAGCCAACAGCAACACCTCCCAGGGGAGCATGGCCGTGGTCGATCGAAAGGCGATCGGCGGGAACAATGCCAGGGCCACGAGCACCGCCGCGAACGTCGCCCACAGCAGTCCGCCGGTTAGCAGTTCACCGACGCCAACGACCGCGATCGCGGCGATCAGCATCCAGGCTAGCGCCGCGTTCGTCCGACCGTCAGCGATCAGTCCCTCGAGCGTAGTCTCCGTCACGTTCACTGGTATCGAGTGGTCGTATAAAAGGAATGTCCCCGACGGACGGACAGTCGACTATTCGTATCACCAGTGTTTCACAGCGGCGCGACGAACGTATAGACTGTCGCGTACGCGAGCAGCGCAACCGTGACGGCCCCAACGGCTGTCAGTGCCCTCTCGAGCAGCGGGCTGGCCGCGGGAATCGGCACGGAGCGGCCGCCATCGGCCCGCAGGGCCGTCGTCGACGGGACCCCGCAGCTGACACCGCAGAGGGCACCGACCACCAGGATCGAGAAGACGAAGTGGTACGAGACGGCGAGCGTCGGCGGCGTCGCCGCGAGTGCAACGAGACCGTACGCGACGCCGGCGCCAGCCCGGCGATCGACGAGCGCGAGGGGGGAGCGGTCGGTGAGTCGGCAGACCGCCGCGAGCGCGAGCCAGATCGTGGCGAGTTCGATAGCGAACGCGCCGAGCAGGTGCAGCGTCGGGTCCGCGTGGAGGACGACCCGCGACGCGAGCAGCGACGACTCGAGCGGGTAGAGCCACTCAGGGGGTGAGCCCGTGACGAGGTCGCCCCACGGGTGGGACCAGAGGCCCCAGAGCGCGGCCAGCGCAACTGCGGCCGGCGAGAGCGACGTCCGCCGAGCGGCGACCGCAGCGACGAGGACGCCGCTCGCGGCGAACAGCGCCATGACGAACCCGGAGAGCGGACCGTCGACGACGAGTGCGAGCGCGACGAGACCGGCGAGCAGGCCGCCGCCGACGAGACGGGCGATCCGAGCGCGACTCGAGTCGCGGACGACGAAGAGGGCGAACGCCGGTGCCGCGACGACGCCGACGACAAGTGAGTGGGTGGCCGACCGGTGGACGGCCCGGCTGGCGTCCCAGAAGGCCGCCGGCGCGCCGAGGGAGCCGCCGAGAAGGCGCCAGTCGGCGAGGCCGACGAGCGCGTACGCGACGTCGATGTCCGGAACCGCCGCGAACGCGCCGGCGACGGCGCCGACGAGGAGGGCCCGTCGACCGTTCCAGCCGCGTCGCTCGGCGACGAGCGCCGCAACGGCGAACGCGAGCAGAGCGTGACCGACGAACACGACGTATCGTGTACGTGATGAGTCGGCTTAAGCGACTCGCCCCGGGGGCTGTGCCTGCTCTCGGTCTCCGGCAACGATACAGCGACTCCGAGGCGGGCCCGCTCGTTCGCCGTTGTCGATAAATCTTTGCGAGTGGCTATCGATCACACACTCATGGCTCAGGACGCGTCGAACGAGACAGCCGATGCGCCATCCGTCGACGAACTCACGCCGCCGGACCGAACCCTGATGGGGCCCGGTCCGAGCGACGTCCACCCGCGCGTGCTGCGCGCGATGAGTACGCCGCTCGTGGGACACCTCGATCCCTCGTTCATCGAGATCATGGACGAGGTCCAGGAACTATTGCGCTACACCTTCCGAACGGACAACCGGTGGACCATCCCGGTCTCGGGAACCGGCTCCGCGGCGATGGAGGCCGCAATCGGGAACGTCGTCGAGCCCGGCGATACGATGCTCGTGCCGACGAACGGCTACTTCGGCGGCCGAATGGCCTCGATGGCCCGCCGCGCCGGCGGCGAAGTCGTCGAGGTCGACGCGCCGTGGGGTGAACCGCTCGAGCCCGCTGCGGTCTCCGACGCGCTGGCCGAGCACGATCCCGACGTCTTCGGGTTCGTCCACGCGGAGACGAGTACCGGCGTGCTCCAGCCCGACGTCTCCGAACTGACCGCGGCGGCCCACGACCACGACGCCCTCGTGATCGCCGACACCGTCACCTCGCTGGGTGGCGTCGAGCTGCGCGTCGACGAGTGGGACGTCGACGTGGCCTACTCGGGACCACAGAAGTGTCTCTCCTGTCCGCCGGGCGCGAGCCCCCTCACGCTGTCGGACGCGGCGATGGACAAGGTCCTCTCGCGCGAGGAGGACCCCCGCTCGTGGTACCTCGACCTCTCCCTGCTCGAGGGCTACTGGGGCGACGACCGCTCGTATCACCACACCGCGCCGATCACGAACGTCTACGCCATCCGCGAGGCCCTCCGTCTCGTGGCCGAGGAGGGCATCGAACGGCGGTGGGACCGCCACGAACGCACGGCCGGCGCGCTGAAGGCCGGCGTCGAGGCGATGGGCTTGGAGATGAACGCGCCCGACGAGTACTGGCTGCCGAGTCTGAACGCCGTCCGCGTCCCCGACGGCGTCGACGACGGCGCGGTCTGTGACCGCCTCATCGAGGAGTACGATCTCGAGATCGCCAGCGGCCTCGGCGATCTGGAGGGCGAGATCTTTCGCATCGGCTGCATGGGCCACTCCGCGCGGCCTGAGAACGTGATCTACGTCGTGACGGCGCTGGGCGACGTCCTCGAGTCGATGGGTGCGGACGTCGATCCGGGCGCCGGCGTGACGGCGACGCGGCGGGCGCTGGGCGAGTAGCGACCTGAAAATTGAAACTCGAAGTCGGGACCGCGACTGACCGCTATTTTACGCCGAGGCCCGTGGGCCCGGCGGGGCGCGTTCGACCTGATAGTCGTCCCCGTCGACGACGATAATCGCCCACTCGTAGTTCGGCTCGGCGCTGGTAAGCCGATCCTCGAGGTCGTCGGCGTCGTCCGGTTCGGCGACGAAACAGTGGAACTGTCCGGATGCCGACGACGGCAGTTCATCTGTCTCGAGGACTGTATTGACGTGGACGACTTTCCATGCTCGTTCGGCGCGGAACTCGGGGCCGTTGCCCTCGACGGTGTAGCCGAGGTCGGCGAAGATCGACCTGGCCTGCTCGACGAGTTGCATGTTAACAGGTCCCATTCACTACGTTGATACGCGGGCCTCCATCATAAACGTTGGTATTGGGTACAGTTTCGCGAGAACAGTTTGACGTTCCCGACCGTTCAACTCCGACGGACGTACGATCGGTGAGAAAATTCGAACCGTGATCGATAATTGCGAATTACTTCGAAACGAGTGTCGACGGACGGCGATAGCGGGCGAGGCCGAGCGATCGGGTCACTCGTGAGCGGCGTCCCACTCGGTCGGTTTGCGGAAATTGCCACACTGGTTGCACTTGATGCGGCCCATGGAGTCCATGGCGTTGTCGAAACTCTCGCAGTTCGCGCAGAACCAGCCGTACCGGCGGTCCGCGTCCTGACTCTCGTAGGCGACGAGGAACGGTCCCTTCGATCCCCTGTCGCCGTCGGTTTTGGACACGTAGACGGTCTCTCCGTCGTCCGTTGCGGTCCGTTGCATAGTGACACCTTCTCGCGCACCGGATAAATGACTGTCCGTCCGCCCTCACGGCATCGGCCGGTCAGGGCCGCAGAACGCGGACCGAGTAATGCGGTATGAGTCCGTTACTCACCCCTTGCGTCGCTAACTGAAACCTTTACCCGCACGGGAATCGTCGGTCCGATAATGGCGCTGGTCGTTGTTCCCGTTCGCTATCCGTTGTCAAAGCACTCGCGACGAACCCTCGAGCGGGCCATCGAGGTCGCTCGCGAGCGGGATGCGGCGTTGACCGTCCTGCACGTGGACCTCTATCAGAACGGGAAGAAAGTGACGCGAATCGACCTGAAAGAGGCCGTCGAGCGTGCGTTCGGCCCGCTCGAGAACGCGCGATACGTCGTCCGGACGGGCTTTCTGGTCGAGGAGAGCATCCTCGACGAGGTGGCGGCCGAGGACGCCGACGTCGTCGTCATCGGCAGTCAGCAGGCGAGCCGATTGCGGCGGATCTTCCGTCGGTTTACAGACAATCCGGACATCGACCGCTACCTACGGAACCACCTCGACTGCGAAGTGATTACGGTCGAAAGCGCGCGGGCCTGAGTCTCGTACCGTTGCTGCGCAGTTACTCGTCTCCTGCGTTGCGCACGACGAAAACCGGAATCGCGGCGTTGTCGACGACGCGTTCCGAAACGCTCCCCAGCGACGTCACCTTCTCCCGCGGACTCTTGCCTCGCGTCCCGATGACGATGAGATCGATCTCGCGCTGGTCGGCATATTCGAGGATCGTCTTCGCCGGCGTCCCCTGTGCGACCTCGCCGGCGGTCTCGAGCCCTTCTTCTGCGGCGCGCTCCCGTACCTCGGCGACGGCCTCCTTGCCTTCCGCCTCGAGGGACGGCTCGAGGTCCGCGTCGCTCTCGCCGGCCGCGGCGGTGATACGGCTGTCGACGACGTACAGCGCGTGGACCGTCGCGTCGTTGTCGGTCGCGATCGGCAAGGCGTGGGCCAGCGTCTCGTCGACGGTCTCGCTGCCGTCGGTCGGAATGAGAATGTCGTCGTACATCGATAGCCGATAGTTCGGTCAACGAACACATAAAGCCACCCGCGAGTTCCAGGGTTGTGGCGTCGCCACCACGGTGAGCGACGCTACTTACTCGCTCCGATCGGCCGATTCGTCCCGGCGCGGGCCCGATGTGTCACGAGCGCCCGTTCGATCGCGGTCCCGCTCGGTGTCGGCGGTCGGTTCAGTACCGGGGGCCGACTCGGCGGCGGATGCTCGGTCATCGTCTGCCGGCGACTGCTCGGGTCGGCGGCCGTCGACCGCCATCCGTGCGACGCCGCTGGTTTCGTCGAACACGTGGTGACGCCGCGGGTAGGCGAACTCTACGTCGAGGTCGGCGAAGCGTTCCCGAATGGCCTCCTGAACGGCCGAGCGGACGACCGCCTGCTTGTAGGGGTGTTTCATCCAGAAGAACAGCTCGAGCAGGATTCCGTTGTCGCCGTACTCGTTGATGGCACACATCGGCGCGGCGCCGTACCGCGCGCTGCCGATTCGGATATCGGGGCCGCCGGAGATGACGGTGTCGACGCTCCGGGCCGCCCGCTCGGCCGCTTGACGGGCCGCCTCGAGGTCGCTCTCGTAGGTGATCTCGAACTGCAAGGTGATACGCGTCCGCTCGTCCTCCGCGGAGTAGTTGACGACGTCGCGCTGCTGGATTTCGGAGTTCGGGATGACGATGAAGGTGTTTTGGAGGGTGAAGATCTTGGTGTAGCGGATCGTGATGTCCTCGACGAAGCCGCGGTGGCCCGCGTCGGCGACCTCGATCATGTCGCCGATCTCGTAGGGCCGGTCGGCCAGCACGAAGAAGCCGTTGATCAGGCTCCCGACCAGCGGCGCGAGGACGACGGCGATGACGGCCGACACGACGGCCACCGAGAGGAGGATCTGCGTGTTCCCGACGCCGAGGATGCTGGCGGCGATCCCCAGCGTGACGAGCAGCACGGACACCCGCACGCCCCGGAGGACGGTTCGCGTGACGCTGGGTCGCTGGATCCGACGGGCGACGGTCCGGCCGGCGAGTCGGACGACGACCTTCGAGAGGTACCAGCCGATGACGATCACGACGAGCGCGAGGATGATCTGTGCGGTGTGCTCGGGCGCCCACGTCGGCATGAACTCTTGAAGGCCCTCGACCGGTTCGCTCTCGTTCATCCGGCCGATGTCGCTCTCGTTCGTCTGGTTGGCCCCGCCCGTGGTGTTCCCGCCGCTCTCGGGGGGATCGCTTCCGTCGGACTGGCCGACCGTGCGCATGGCAACACACTCAGTCCCGCGCTGGATAAGGGTTCTGAACGGTCACGATTTCCGCCCCGACAGTTCAGCCGTCAGAGCCCGCGTACTCGGCCGAATCGGATCGATCGTACCCGAACGACTCGACGGCGCAATCCGCACGAAACTACCCGATTTCGAAAATAGGTGCTACTCGAGCAATAATAAATAATTTATTCGTAGGATTCGTTGCGAGTGATATGGCACCAGATGAGCTACGCTCGACCGTCGAGCGAGTCGGGGACCGCTTCAACCTCGGCGAGTACGAAATCGATGCCTATCTCACAGTCTTGGAGCAGGGGCAGCTCACGGCCAGTGAAATCGCCGATCGGACGGAGATTCCCCAGCCGCGCGTCTACGATACCGTCCGCAGTTTGAGCGACCGCGGACTCGTCGAACTCCGCGAATCCCGGCCGATGAAGGTCGTCGCGCTCGATCCCGCGGAGGCGTTCGACGACGTCCAAAACTCCTTAGAGCAGATGATCGACGAACTCGAGGCGCGCTACACCGCCCCCGCCCGGGACACGGAGGCGGTCTCGCTTGTCAAATCCCGATCGACGATTCTGCGCTATCTCGAGGAGGTCATCACCGAGGCCGACTACGAGCTCTCGCTGTCGCTGACGCCGGATCTGTTGAGCCGGTTCCGCGAGGAACTCGAGGCGGCGGTCACATCCGGGGTTAGCGTCGACCTGATCGTCACACCGGCCGCGGAAGCACCCGATCCCGCCGAATTCGACTACGAGTCGGTCGCGACGTCGGCCCGGGCCCGACGCGGTATCACGACGCCGGTCGTCGCCGTCGCCGACGGCAACTACTCGGTGTACGCAACTCAGGACGCGCTGCGGGACGACCAGGACCGGTACGGGGTGATCTTCAACCGGTCGGCGCTCGGCTTTCTGGTCTCGGGCTTCTTCGGGACCGTACTCTGGACGACCGCCGAGCGCACGCTCGGCGAAGACGGCTCGGTTCGGGGCTTCCCGCGCAAGTACGCCTCGATCCGCCGGTGCGTGAAGGACTTAATCGACGAGGGCGGCGACTTCTACGCGACGATCGAGGGCCGCGACGTCGAAGTCGGCGGCTCCCGGGTCGTGCAGGGCCGCATCCTCGACGTCTCCTTCGAGGTGAGCGAGGAGGTCGCGGCGCTGACGCTCGAGACCGCGGACGGCGACCACGTTACCGTTGGTGGCCGCGTCGCCGCCCTCGAGGACGTCGAGGCTCACGAGATCCATATCGGTCGCCACGAACCGCCGGCGGTCGACGACTGACGACCGGTGATTGACGACTAGCGAATAGCGACTAACGACTGACCGCTCGAGCACGAGCGTGAGTTCGAGTCCGATCCCGCCGAATTCGATCCTGTCGCCGCTGTTCGATCGACCCGAATCACTGCAGCAACCGTTGGTTCGTCCGCCGACTGCCAGTGCGGGTCCGAACCCGTCCGTCAGCGATCCATTGACTTCCCCGAACTGTCGAATCGTCGATTCAGAACCCGCCCACAGCATCGGCCGCTGTCGACGCCGTCAGTTGCGCCGCTACTAGTCATAATCGCACCACTCGAGACCGCCAGACTGTCGTTTCGGTGGGTACGACCGGTCGGAATATTGATTATCTGCCGGCAGGTGCCGACCGGCGATCGGCAATAGCCGATTGGGAATTCGAGGTGGCGGCCCTGAAGACGGTACCGAAACGGTATCACGCCGGTTTCGATCGGCAGCACGCTCGTAACCGCCACGGAATCGTGAGTGTTACAATTTATTACAGCATTTATTGCCAACAACTAAGTCACCGAACGTGGACTGATCACTGGTCATGGGACGTGATACCGCCGGGAGGCGCGACCGTCCACCAGGGCGCCTGGGACGTCGGTCGTTCCTGAAAGCCGCGTCGGTGACAACCGCTACCGGAGCGGTCGCCGTCGCCGGGTGTGTCGGACAGGGTCGGGAATCCGGGACCGTGGTGATGACGGCCGCCACCGACGTCGAGGGCATCATGCACAGCGACGGCGACGAGCCGTCAGTCCAGCAGGCCCTCTGGGACGCCGGCCTCGACGAGAACATCCGCGTCGAGATCCAGACCGTCGTCAGCGACTCCGCACAGCGGATGCAGACGACCCAGTCGGCCCTCGAGGCGGGTCGTGCCCCACCCGACATTCACATGATGGACAGCGGGTGGACGATTCCGTTCATCCTCCGCGATCAGACGGTCAACCTGAGCGAGCACCTCTCGGACGAGACCCTCGAGACCGTCGAGAACGACTACCTCGAGGCGGTCGTCGAGACGGCCCGGCATCCGGAGACCGACGACCTGCACGGACTGCCGCTGTTTCCCGACCTGGGATTTACGCTGTACCGGCAGGATCTCATCGAGGAGGCGGGCCACGATCCGAGCGGCTGGGGGGAAGAGCCGCCCAGCTGGGAGGAGTTCGCGACGGCCGTCGCCGACGCGCAGGCCGAAAGCGGCGTCAACTACGGGTACACCACGCAGGGAGCCGCCTACGAGGGACTGTCGTGTTGTACGTTCAACGAAGTGATGACTTCCTGGGGTGGCGCGTACTACGGCGGCGCCGACAACCTGTTCACCGCCGGCGACCGCCCGATCACGGTCACGGACGAGAACGTCGTGGACGCGATCCGCATGATGCGGGCGTTCATCGACGGCGACGATCCGAACGCCCTCGACGGCTATCCCGAAATCTGCCCGTCGGCGATCGTCCAGTGGACCGAACAGGAGTCGCTGAGCCCGTTCGAGGACGGCGAGGCGGTCGCCCACCGCAACTGGTCGTTCTCGATCGCTGCGACGGGTTCGGAAGAGGCCTTCGGCGAGCACCTCGGGGTCACGACGAAACCGTACGCGGTCTCACAGGAAGAGGCCGAGTACGGCGGCGTCGGCGGAACGACCTCGGCGCTGGGCGGCTGGAACCTCGTCGTGAGTCCGTACTCGGAGCGTCAGGACGAGGCCTTGCAGGTCCTCGAGGCGTTCGCGAGCGAGGAGGTCATGATGACGATTTTCGAACTGCAGGGATTCCTGCCGCCGATCATCGAACTGGTGACCGAAGCCAGCGAGGAGGAGATCGGGCCGATCGCCCGCTACACCGAAACTGTCCAGCGCGCCAGCGAGAACGCGATCCCGCGGCCGGTCACCGACGTCTGGCCGGAGCAGTCGGCGCTGATCTATCAGCAGGTAAACGCGGCGTATCGAGGCGCAAAATCACCGGAAACGGCGATGAACGATCTCGAGGAGCAGCTAGCACAGAGCGAAACGGAGGTGGCTGAACAGAATGTCGACTGACGCCGATACCCTGACCGGCGGAACGGAGACCGAGCACGACCGTACCGGCAACGCGGTCGTCAACTGGATGGAGAACCTGAGTGAAGCAGCCTACGCGTACCTGCTGTTGCTGCCGGCGTTCGCGCTATTGGCACTGATCGCGTTCTACCCCCTGATCCGAACGTTCGTGATGTCGCTGCAGGCGGACCAGACTCGGGGGATGAATCCGCTCGGCGGGTTCGTCGGCATCGAGAACTACGTCGACATCCTCACGGGGAACGCACGGCTCGCCAGGCAGTTCCTCGACGTCTCGCTGAGCGGTTCGTTCCCGTTCGTCGAACTCGGCGTTCCCTTCTTCCAGCAGGCGCTGTTCGTCACGCTCGCGTTCGCGGTCATCAGCGTCGTCTTCGAGACGGTGATCGGCTTCGGTCAGGCGTACGTGCTCGATCAGGACTTCCGGGGTCGCCGGTGGGTTCGCGTGGCGATCATCCTCCCATGGGCGGTGCCGATCGTCATTCAGGGGATGATCTTCTTCCTGCTGTTCCAGCCGGAGGTCGGCTTCGGCACCGACCTGATGCAGTGGCTCGGCGTCTTCAGCGCCAGCCCGCTGGCCAACAGCCGCGACGCGTTCATCATCATCCTCGTGGCCGACATCTGGAAGTCCTCGGCGTTCATGGCGCTGTTGATCCTCGCGGGGCTCCAGAGCGTCGACCGGAGCCTCTACGACGTGGCCCGCGTCGCCGGGGCCTCGCCCTGGCAGCGGTTCAAGCTGATCACGCTGCCGCTCGTGATGCCGGCGCTTTTGGTCGCCATGCTGTTCCGCACGATGGACGCCATGCGGGTCTTCGGCCTGATCGAGTCGACGGCCGGTTGTACGACCGTCCCGTCGCTGACCTGCCTGGTCGTCGAGGCGATGTTCGGCGGCACCCGTATCTTCGCGACGGCCGCTGCGGTCGCGTTCTCGACGGCGCTCGTGATCGGCATTATCATCGGCGGCTACGTGCTCCTGTTCCGCGACACCGACGGAGGGCTCTACTGATGACCGAACCGAACGACTCCACCGATCCGACGACCGATCCCGACACCGACGACGGACGCATCGGCGACGCGAACGACGCCGGCGGTATCGACGCGCAGCGAGATCCGACGCTCCACCGCCCCGACGGCGGCAGCAACGTCCTCGAGAACGATCGCGACGCGGAACTCGACCGCGGCCCGTTCCAGCAGTGGGTCGCCAACTCCATCTCGAACCCCGGCCGGGTCTACCGCGCGATGTTCTACGTCGCGGCGATCTTCTTCCTGTTTACGACGCTGTTCCCCTTCTACTGGCTGCTCATGGTCGCGCTGACGCCGGAAGGGCAGCTTCAGGACATCCTCTTCACGCCGAACGGGTTCAATCCGGGCTCGTTCGTCGAGGTGTTCCAGACCATTCCGTTCCACTGGTACATGTTCAACAGCTTCGTGATCGCGCTGGGGTCGACGGTCGTCGTCCTCGTCGTCGGCAGCCTCGCCGGCTACGCGTTCGGCCGCCTCGAGTTCCCCGGCCGAACGCCGCTCATGCTGCTCGTGCTGATCATCTCGTTCTTCCCGCCGGCGGCCTTCTTCATCCCCCTGAACGACCTGTTCAACACGAGCTTCTTCTTCCTCGAGCCGATCACCGGCGACGGCACGCTCTACAACACGCCCTTCGCCCTCGTGACGCCGCTGTCGGCGATCTTCATGCCGCTGGCGATCTTCATCCTCACGACGTTCTACGCGCAGATTCCGGACGGCCTCGAAGACGCCGCGAGAGTGGAGGGGACGACTCGGCTCGGTGCGCTGTTCCGGGTCATCATCCCCCTGTCGGCGCCCGGCGTCGCGACCGCCGGCGTGTTGACGTTCATCGCCGTCTACAACGAGTTCTTCTTCTCGTTCCTGATGACCGACGGCCAACCGCAGAACTGGGCGCCGATCCTCGAGGGGATCCTCGCCTACCAGGGCCAGTACGAGGTGATGTACCACCTCATGGCCGCCGCGAGCATCATCGGGGTCATTCCCGTTGCGATTCTCGTGGTGATCGCGCAGGAAAAGATCGTGAGCGGACTGACCGCAGGCGCACTCAAAGAATAACACTAGGTGATCACAATGGCACGCGTACAACTCGAACACGTCACGAAACGCTACGAAGACGTCACGGCAGTCGACGACATCAGTATGGAGATCGAAGACGGCGAGTTCGTCACCTTCGTCGGTCCCTCCGGCTGTGGCAAATCGACGACGATGGAGACCGTCGCCGGCCTCACGAAGCCGACGGAGGGCCGGGTCTACATCGGCGACGACGACGTCACTAATCTCGCGCCGAAGGACCGGGGCGTCGCGATGGTCTTCCAAAACATCGCCTTGTTCCCCCACATGGACGTCTTCGAGAACATCTCCTTCGGCCTCCGGCTCCGGAAGTACAGCGACGACGAGATCAGACATCGCGTCGAACAGGCCGCCGATATCGTCCAACTCGAGGGGATGCTCGATCGGATGCCCGACGAGATGTCCGGCGGACAGCGCCAGCGCGTCGCGATCGCCCGCGCGATCGTGCGCAACCCGGACGTGTTCCTGATGGACGAGCCGCTGGCGAACTTAGACGCCAAGCTCCGCGTCCACATGCGGACGGAACTCCAGCGACTCCATCGCGAGCTCGGGACGACGATCATCTACGTCACCCACGACCAGGCCGAGGCGATGACCATGTCCGACCGGATCGCCGTCCTGAACGAGGGCAAACTCCAGCAGATCGCCCCGCCGCTGACCTGCTACAACGAGCCGGCGAACCTGTTCGTCGCCGGCTTCATCGGCTCGCCCTCGATGAACTTCGTGGAGGGCGAACTCGCCGCGGACGGCCTCGAGACCAAGAATTTCCGGATCGATCTCCGTCCGGACGACGTCCCGGGTGCGGCCGTCGGTGACACCGTTACGCTCGGGGTCCGGCCCGAGGACGTCCACCTCGTCGACACGGCCGATTCCCTGGCCGACACGACGACACAGATCGACGCTCGAACCGACGTCCTCGAGCCGATGGGCGACGAAATCTTCGTCTACCTGCTGCTCTCGGAGGGCGCGGAGAGTTCGATGGAGCAGGATCCGGCGACGTCGTCCGACCAGTTACTGATGAGCGTCAGCCCCGATACGGAGGTACACGAAGAGGAGGACGTCGACGTCGTCCTCGACCGCTCGAATATTCACCTCTTCGATACCACGACCGGAGAGGCGCTGCGCCACGGCCTGACTGACCGCTCCGAGCGCGAACCCGGAACGACGCCGACGGAAGCGGATAGTTGAGATCCAGGCGTGGAATCGAGCGGCGACGGGGCGGTGACAGCACTGCTGACCGGCTCGATTTCGACGTATCAACGACTGCCCGTCTCGGCTTCACACCCTGCCGTTTGGCAGTGCACCAAAGGACGTGCAGTACATAGATTCGATATAGCAATATCGAGTGTATAGTGCCGGAACTGAACGAGTGACCCAACACGAGCGATGACAATGAATCGAAGCGACATTAGGACAGGAATCGTCGGCCTCGGTAACATCGGACAGTACCACGCGGAGCGGCTCGTCGACCTCAGCGTCCCGATCGTCGGCGGGATGGACGTCGCCGCGGAGGCGCGAACGCGGTTCGGCCGCCGCTACGACGTCGAGGTCTACGAGGATCATCAGGAACTGTACGACACCATCGACGCCGTCATCATTACGACCCCGAACAAGTACCACGAGGAGTACGCCATCGACGCCTTCGAACGGGATTTACACGTCCTCCTCGAGAAGCCCCTCGCGCACTCGTTAGAGAGCGCCCAGCGGATCGCCGACGCGGCCGCCGACTCCGAGGGCGTCTCCATGGTCGGCTTTAACAACCGGTTCGCGAACACCGTCCGCATCGTGAAAAACCGGATCGAACGCGGCGACCTCGGTGACGTGACCCACGTCGAGGCCAACTACGTCCGGCGGCGGGGCATCCCGGGACGGGGCTCGTGGTTCACCCGCAGACAGATCGCCGGCGGCGGCGCGCTCATCGACCTGGGCGTCCACGCGATCGACCTCGCACTCTACCTGCTGGGCTATCCCGAGGTCAGGGAGGTAAGCGGCGTCACGCGCGGCGATTTCGGGTCACGAGAGGAGTACGCCTACCTCGAGATGTGGGGCGACGACGCCGGCCCGGACGGGTTCGACGTCGACGACTCCGCCAGCGCGTTCGTCCGCTGTGCGGACGACCGGACGATCAGCCTCGAGGTGGCGTGGGCGACCAACCGTCCGGCCGACCACGAGTTCGTCATTCAGGGCACCGAGTCGGCTGCGCGGTTCGACCTGCTCGAGGGCGATCTTAGCTTCCACTCGGCGAGTACGGTCGGCCCCGACCACCTCGAGGATACGTCCGTCGAAACCCGGCAGAACGACACGCACACGGAAGAACAGAAGAACTTCTTCGACGCAATCGTGACGGGTGAGGACCGCGACGACAGCATCGAGCAGGCGCTGTCGGTCCAGCGAATCATCGATTCGATCTACCGCTCGAGCGACGAGGGGCAGACGATCACTGTCGACGAACGGGAGCGATAGCAGGGACGGCGACGCAGATTGCCGGCCGGCTGCCCGACAGACGACCCATTGTCTGGCCCGTCGATTCTCCGACTGTCCGTTCGCGCCGCCTTCAATGCGCGTGCTGCTGCAGGGAACCCGCTTTCCGCATACTCGTGGTATACTGTCGCATGCAAGTCGAACGATCACTCGCGCTCGAGGTCGCGCGCCACGAGATCGCCGTCGGGACGCCGCTCGTGGTCCGCGTCCGCGATGTCAGCGGGCGGCCGATCGAGGGGGCGGTCGTCGAAGCCGGTTCGGGAGCGAAACGAAAACGAACCGACGTTCGGGGTCGATGTGAGTTTACGTTCCACGCGCCGGGGTTCTGGAAACTCGTCGCGCGCAAGGCCGACACCGACCGCGTCGCGTACGATCCGGCGACCGCTCTCGTCAGGGCCGTCCCCGCGTCGACGGTCGGGCGCGGCCCTCGCATCGCCTCGCGATAACCGCCGGCGCTACTCTTCCGCCCGTCGGCCTACTGATTCGTCCGACGACGGGGGATCGTCGACGTCGACGCGGCCGTCGCTGTGGACGGTGATCGCGTAGCCCGCGTACTCGAGGTGGACGCGGGCGGGGCCGGCGGACGGCCGATCGAACAGTTCGTCGAGCGCCTCCGGGTTGATGACCGTAAACAGCGGGTCGTACTCCGGGGGCTCGATCTCGGTGACGTCGACGCCCTCGTGGTCGGCGACGGCGGCGATAATCGCCTGACTCGGCGGGACCGAATCGCCGGGCGCCGACGGATCCACTGGCGAGGACATATCTCCGGCTAGCGGATACCGCGGGATAAGGGTGGCGCCAACTATGTAGCCGTATAACCCCTCTACAGGCTCGGTTTACGACTCCGAGCCGCGCGCTCGCTCGAACGCCGCGATCGCTCGCTCCCGGCGCTCGGCGTGGTCGACGATCGGCGCGGGGTAGTCGGGAGCGACCGCAGCGCGCCGGTCCGCGGACAGTTCGTGCCAGTCGTGGATCGCGTCCGGGTCGGCGTCGGCGAGTTCGGGGACGTACTTGCGGATGTACTCGGCGTCCGGATCGTACTCCCGCCCCTGTTTCATCGGGTTGAACACGCGGAAGTACGGCTGGGCGTCGGGACCGGTCGACGCCGCCCACTGCCAGCCGGCGGCGTCGTTCGCCGACTCGTGGTCCGCTAGATGCCGCCGGTACCAGTCGTACCCTTCGCGCCAGTCGACGAGCAGATCCGCGGTCAGGAACGAGGCGACGATCATCCGCACGCGGTTGTGGACCCAGCCCTCGGTCAGTAGCTGGCGCATCCCGGCGTCGACGATCGGATACCCCGTCCGCCCCGCTTTCCAGGCCGCGAGTTCGTCGGAGTCGTTCCGCCAGTCGATTCCGTTCTCGTACGCAGTGAAGTCCTCGGCGACGAGGGCGGGGTTGAACGCGAGGATGTGGGTGTAAAACTCGTGGAACGCGAGCTGCCGGCGAAACGCCGTGACGCCCTCCCGCTGGGCCTCGGTCTCGGCGGCCTCGAGCGCCCGTTCGGTCGCGGCGTACTCCTCTCGCGGCCCGATCGTGCCCCACTTGTGGTGAACGGACAGCCGAGAGGTGGCATCGGCGGCCGGATCGTCGCGCGTCTCGTCGTACCGGTAGATCGGTTCCGAACAGAACGACTCGAGGCGCTCCCGGGCGGCCGCGCGGGTGACCGTCGGCGGCGTCGCCTCGGGCTCCTCGAAGCCGAGGTCGGCGAGCGAGGGGATCGAGCCCGTTCCCGTTCCCGTTCCGGCGTCCGTGCTCGCGTCCGCCCCGTCGACACTCGGATCTGCGAGCTCGCTGGCGGCCGGCGCATCGACTGGGTCCCGCTTGTCCCGGTCGCGCCACTTCTTCCAGAAGTACGAGAAGACCGAGTAGTGGTCCCCCTGATTCGGCGTGATCGAGCCCGGCTCGTGGTGGAGCGCGTCGTGAACCGGCCGCGGTTCGATCTCGCGGTCCTCGAGGGCCGCGGTGACGGCCCGGTCGCGGTCGGCGGCGAGGCCGCTGTAGTCCTCGGCCCAGGTGACGGCGTCGGCGCCGTACTCGTCGGCGAGCCGTGGAATCACCGCGCTCGCTTCTCCCCGAGCGATCACCAGATCGCTGCCTCGTTCGCGGTACCACGCCCGCAGCGACTCGAGCGCCTCGAGCAGGCACGCCACCCGAATCGGCGAGGCGTGCTCGAGAACGGTTGGATCGAGAACGAAGACCGGAACGACTGCATCCTCAGCGGTGGTCGCCGCGCGGGCGAGGGCGCGGTTATCCGGACCGCGGAGGTCCCGCCGGTGCCAGTGGAGGTTCATAGTCGGAGTGAGGAGTCGGGGGTTGAAAACGGTCGGACCTAACACTGTCCCAACGGTGTGTGGGTGTGAACCGTGATACGGTGTCGGTGTCGGTCAGAGTTGAACGGTCGCGATATCGGTGCCGGTCAGTCGCCGTCCGTCCGACCGCCGGATCCGAGCCGGGTGCCGAGATAGCCGCGCACGGATTCGGTGGCCTCGCGGACGGTGTAGTTGCGGCCGATATAGACGCTCACCGCGGCCAGCAGCGTGCCGGCGACGACGTCGGAGAACCAGTGGATACCGAGGTACATCGTCGCCACGACGATGCTGATCGCGAGGACGCCCGCGACCGGAACCCACGCGGGATACTTCTCGCGGGTCTGCCACGCGAAGAAGAACACGGTCATCGACAGCGACGTGTGCAGCGACGGAAAGACGTTCGTCGGCTGGTTGACGTTGCCCGTCAGATCCCGGATGCGGGGGAACGCGTCGTACAGCAGGCCGTCGAACAGTAGCGGATCGAAGTTGCGCGGCCCGTAGGCCATAAAGACGACGTAACAGCACAGGCCGATGCCGTAGTTCGCCGTAAACGCGAGGATCAGATCCGCCAGATCGTCCGTATCGTCGAGCGCGAAGTACGCGATAAAGGGGAACAACAGCAGAAACGCGTAGCCGTAGACGTACGCGAAGACGAAGTACGACGTCAGCGTCGGCGACTGGAACGACTGGAGCAGGCTAACCGGCCCCCCGGGGCCGAACAGCCGGTCGAAGTCGAACAGCCACTGCGTGATGTTGTTCCCGAAGACGCGACGCTCGAGTCGCAAGACGACGTCGGCCGTCGACCACCGGAGGATCAACACGCTCGCGAGCGCGAGCAGCGGGATGAAACAGATCTCGAGCCGCCAGCGAAAGTCGCCGAGCGACGAGACGATCCGCCGCGGGCCGACGATCACCAGCGACGCAGTCACGAGCATCGTGACGACGACGAGGGCGAGCTCGAGGAGGACGGCGAGGAACGACATGCGGGTCTCGCGGTACTACGATTGCGACGGCATTAATAGCGACCGGTTATCTGCTGCCGGAGAAACCGCCAGTAGCCCGCGGGCTCAACCGAGTAACGCGCCGTCCTCGTACCGATAGCCGGCGTCTTCGAAGAGGGTGTGGACCCGGTCAGCGTCGATCTTCCCGTCGGAACCGGGGAAGATCGAAACGGCCGCGCGGTCGTCGAACGTCCACTCCTCGTTGCGAACCCCTAGCAGCGAACTGAACTCCGTTGCGGGCTCGCCGTGGCCGTCGAAAAACTCTCTGACGGCGTGTTCCCGATCGATCAGCCGCGCGAGGATCCGTCGGAAGTTCGGATTCCCGAGGTCGGGGTGCTGACTGCTGTTGAAACCGATCATGTAGAACGCGTTCGTCCGGCCGGTGAGGATCGACGTCTCCTCCCCGCTGCGGATCCCCTCGAGTTCCGAGGGCGGGACCGGGGACCCGGTGATATCGATCTCGCCGTTTCGGAGCGATTCGATCATCGACCCGGGGTTGGGCTCGATCTGATACGTGAGCCCGTCGAACTGCGAGAATCCCTCGAGGACGCCCGGGCGATCGGTCGTTTCGTCGCGGAGGACGTGGTCGGCGAACGGCTCGAGTTCGATTCCGTCGTCCGTCACGGCGTGTAACTGAAACAGGCCGGACCCCATCGCTTCCACGTTGTCGGTGACGAGCGCTTCGGGCTGGTGCTCGGCGACGATCGCCGACCGCGGCTCCCAGATGTGTTGGGGCAGGATCGGCACGGCGAACACGCGGGCCGCAGCCGACCGGGTGGTGTCGCCGAAGGCGAAGCGAACGGTCCTGTCCCCGACCGCCTCGACCGTCTCGACGAGGGTCTGTCGGTCGCGGTACCGCGGCGCCGGGACGCCGCCCTCGACCTCGCCCATCGAGGTGTCCTGCAGGAATCGATAGGTGAAGGCGACGTCGTCCGCGTCGAAGTCCGTCTCGTCGTGCCAGGTGAGTCCCTCTCGAAGCGTGACGGTCGCCTCGAGCGAATCGGACTCCGTCCAGGTGATCGTCTCCGCTATCCAGGGAACGTACCCGTCCGCTGCGTTCGTGAGACGGGTGTTGCGGCGGCGCGCCAGCGGATCGTACAGCAGTCCCAGCAACCCGGGAACGCGGTTCCGATCGACGACGATCGGGTTCAACCGCTCGCCGAGCCCGCCGCCGTAGATTCCGACCGTCAGCGGGCCCTCGCGGGGGCCGTCTTCCGGTTCTCGGCTGAGAAGCTCGACGTAGTCGAGGGGGCGACGCGGCGGCACGCTTGCCGCGACGGCGTCGTGGACGCCCCCGATCCGGTTCGGGAACCCAACTGTCGTGTAGGGTGGCGTCTCGCCCAGATACTCGAAGAGGTCGCCGAGCACCTCGCGCCGTTCGGTCCCGCGGGTCGTCCGCTGGCGCTCGAGGTGGTCGTCGACGGTCACGTCGGTGAAGTGAAAGGGGTTCTGCCAGCCCCGTTCGTTGGCGTACTGCGAGTGAAGCAGCCCGCGGAGCGCGTCGTACTCGTCGAGGCCGGGGTGGCGAGCGATGAAGACGTCGTAATCGCCCTCGAGCAGGACGCTCCGGTAGAGGTCTGCCTCGTTGACCGGCTCGTGGCTGACGGCGATGCCGGCCCGCCGGAGGTTCTCCCGGAACTGACTCATGATCATCGCGGCGATTTCGTCGTCCTCCGTCGGCAGCGTCTTGATCGTGAGTTCGACCTGTTCGGGGCCGGAGTTTTCCGCTCGCGACCAGAGACGCTCCGAGCAGCCGGCGAGGGCACCGGTCGCTATCCCGGCAGCGCTGGCGAGCACTCCTCGCCGGGTCCGGGTGATCGACGGAGCGTCGTCCATATTGTCACGGATATGCCGTCACGATGTATAGGAGTTACTTTCGAAAGTTGACCCTGAAATTCGGCGTCAGAGGGGCCGTAACCCAATTTTACACGGTTATTGCACGGATAGAATTAGGTGTTCCCGGGGAGAGAGCAGTATCGAACGACGATAGTCACGAGTTGATGGAAGTCATTAATCGACGACTATCCGGAAATAATGAGAGTAGTGAATCGATGAATCTCTTTTCTGCGTTCGTATGATGGCCATAACAATGGCTAACGGGAGGGATCGTGGAGACGTGGCACCCGTTCCCAACGCCGGGCGATCCGGAACCGTCACGCTCGATCGCGGTCGTGATCGTCCGCAGAACGGCCACGAGAGACAACCATGAAACTCGCACTCATCGGCTTCGGTCAGGCAGGCGGGAAGATCGTCGACGAGTTCCTGGCGTACGACGACGCGGTCGACGGCGGCTTCGTCGAAGCGGCGATCGCCGTCAACTCCGCGACGACGGACCTCAAGGGACTCGAGCACGTTCCACAGCAGAATCGCGTTCTCATCGGACAGGCGCGCGTCAAAGGACACGGCGTCGGCGCCGACAACGAACTCGGCGCGACGGTCACCGAGGAGGACATCGACGAAATCCAGGGCGCGATCGATCGGATTCAGGTCCACGAGATCGACGCCTTCCTCATCGTCGCCGGCATGGGCGGCGGCACCGGCTCGGGCGGCGCGCCCGTCCTCGCGAAACACCTGCAGCGGATCTACACCGAACCCGTCTACGGGCTCGGCATCCTCCCCGGCACGGACGAGGGCGGCATCTACACGCTCAACGCGGCCCGCTCGTTCCAGACGTTCGTCCGCGAGGTCGACAACCTGCTGGTCTTCGACAACGACGTCTGGCGCAGCGCCGGCGAGTCCGTCGAAGGCGGCTACGACCGGATCAACAAGGAAATCGTCGAGCGATTCGGTCTCCTGTTCGCCGCCGGTGAGGTCGGCCACGGCGACCACGTCGCCGAGAGCGTCGTCGACTCCTCCGAGATCATCAACACCCTGGAGGACGGCATCTCGACGATCGGCTACGCGCGCGAAACGGTCGACACCTCCGGCGGCCTCCTCTCCTCGTTCCGCGGCGAGGAGGAGTTCGACGAGGGCGCTGCCGTCAACCGGCTGACCAGCCTCGTTCGCAAGGCGACGCTCGGCCGACTGACCCTCCCCTGTGACGTCTCGAGCGCAGACCGCGGCCTGGTCGTCGCCACCGGCCCGCCGGAACACCTCAACCGCAAGGGCGTCGAGCGCGGCCGCCAGTGGCTCGAGGACGAGACCGGCAGCATGGAGATCCGCGGGGGCGACTACCCGCGGACGGGTCAGGACGAGGTCGGTGCGATCGTCCTCCTGTCGGGCGTGACCGACGTGCCCCGCGTCGACCAGCTCCAGCAGGTCGCCATCGAGGCCCAGGAGACGACCGAGACGGTTCGCGCGAACGCTCAAGAGGAGTTCTCGTCGCTGGTCGACACCGGCGGCGAACTCGACGCGCTGTTCTGACGCGTCGACGTCCTCGCGTTCGATACCCGTAACTCCCATCCATCCGACCTCTCCACGCAGCCGATTCGGTCCCCGCTGACGCCGTTCGGTATCCGGCCCTCCGCTCCATCCCATCCCATCCCATCCCATCCCGTTTCTCTCCTTCACCGTCCGTTCGCCGCCGACAGTTAAGTGAACTGACGCCATCTGTCGGGCTGGGAACGGTTCGCACGCTGCTCGCCGTTCGGCTGCGTCGTCCCAGTTTCGATACCCATGACAGATCGAAGTCTCCACCTTCCGGTCGCAGCACAGCCCAGCCTCGACGCGCTCGTCGACCTCGCTCGGCTCGGCGAGCGCCACGGCTACGAATTCGCCTGGCTCCCCGAGACGTGGGGCCGAGACGCCGTCACCATCCTCGCGACGATCGCCCGCGAAACGGAACGGATCGGGATCGGTCCGAGCGTCGTCAACGTCTACTCGCGCTCGCCCGCGCTGCTAGGCCAGACCGCCGCAACCTTACAAGAGGCCGCCGACGGCCGATTACGAATGGGGATCGCGCCCAGCGGCCCCGCCGTCGTCGAGGGCTGGCACGGCCTCGAGTTCGACCGGCCGCTGCGACGCACCCGCGAGTACATCGAGATCATGCGAGCGGTGCTTTCCGGCGAGCGCGTCGAGTACGACGGCGATATATTCTCGCTGTCGGGCTTTCGGCTGCGCTGTGACCCGCCCGAAGAACCGGTCCGGATCGACGCCGCCGGGATGGGGCCGAAGGCCGTCGAACTCGCCGGCCGCTTCGCCGACGGCTGGCACGCGATTCTCTTCACACCGGAGGGGCTCGAGGAGCGACTCGAGGACCTCCGGCGCGGCGCCGACCTAGGCGACCGAACTCTGGACGACGTCCGAGTGACCCTCTCCGTGACCGCCTGCGCCCTCGAGGACGGCGACCGGGCCCGCTCGCTGGCTCGCCAGCACCTCGCGTTCTACGTCGGCGCGATGGGCACCTACTACCGCGAGTCGCTGGCCCGGCAGGGCTACGCGGACGAAGCAAGCGAAATCGCCGCAGCCTGGGCGAACGGCGATCGAGAGGCGGCGCTCGAGGCGATTCCCGACGCGTTGCTCGACGATCTCGCGGCCGTCGGAACACCCGAACAGGCTCGCGAGGAACTCCGGAAGTTCGAACGGATCGACGGCGTCGACGAGATCGGGATCGGGTTCCCGCGGGGCGCCTCGAGCGACGAGATCGAGGCGACGATTGCGTCGCTCGCACCGGACGAGACCGAGTGACTCGAGGAGATCCGAGCCGCCGAGAGAAACGAGTACGGTCGTTGTAACCGTCGCTCTGGCGTTAAACGTATCCTACCCCGTGATAGTAATAGTAGAAAGACAATAACGAACTATGATATCAGGATGGGGTTGGGTATGAGCGGACAGAAGCAAACGACGCGGACGACGACTCGATCGACGATGCGAAACGCCGTCAAATCGGTCCTCTTCTCGCGCTCGAGCGAGGACGCGACGACCATCGAGGAGTGTCGACGCTGCGGTAAGACGATCGAATCGCGGGAGGCGGACTGTCCCGTCTGTGGCTGCGGGGACATCGTCGAGTATCGAATTCAGTAGGACGGCACCGACTCGGCGCTCGCTCTCGAACCCGCTTGTCGCTCGCGCTCACTCGACCGGCAGCGGCTCCGTCTCGATCGCATCCCGTCGACCGTCGAGCACCGCAAAGCGCTCGTCGCGGCGCGACTCGAGCCAGTACAGCAGTCGTTCGGCCCACTCGAGTTTCTGCGCTTTCACGGCATCGACGGTAGAATCGTCGAAGTCCCAGCCGACGAAGGTGAGTTCCGTTGCTCCGAGGTGATCCGCGAGGAACGCGGCGCGGTCGCCGTCGGTGAATCCCCCAACGTTCCGGACGTGGTCCCGCGGCGCCGCCTGGGTCGTCGGGAGGACGAACTCGCCGGCGCAGTCCGGGACGACCTCCCGGACAGCGGGGACGTTGTCACCGTGGGCGTGGACCGCGACCGGGACGCCGCCGTCGGTCAACTGCCGAACCGTATCGGGGTTCTTGTCCAGATCCGTGACCATGCAGTCGACCGTGATATCGTGCGATCGGAGGACGTCCGCCGCCGTCGATGCCGCAACTACGGCGTCGGCCTCGCGGGCGCGCTCGAGATTCGTCTCATTCTCGAGCGACGGCCCGGCGCCGGCGATCGCGACGGTGGCGCCGCGAACGGACCCCAGCAGCGCGAGATCGAACGGGTCGGTCAGCGACGCCAGGACGTCGCGCGCTCGTTCGTCGCCGGTACGGTCGTAGCCGAAGTCCCGAAGGATCGCGTCGTAGACCGGCTCCCAGACGTCGAACTCCATGTGTATTAGCCCTCGCTGTCGTGTCGGCGCCGTGGCGACGTAACTGTTCGTCTCCCGTCTCGCAGCAATCGCCGCTCGCGGATCGACTACTCGAGGACTCTCGATGTATCAGGACAGCGTCGGCACTGGTCGACGTAATTGCACAATAATTCCGTGTTGTGGGCCGGGGGTCGCCTCCAAAGTACCCCTACCCGGGAGGCCGCCCGGCGTCCACTCCCTCATTTCGAAGCCTCCGGCATAAGCTTTCTCTTACTATAGTACGTTGTCGATTTCCTCGCTTAGTTTCGTCATAACACCGTCTTCGCCTTGAAGACGCCGTGATACGCCGGAAATCGACGCCGAATTTCCTGCCAGTAATACGTGATTACCGTTACCACAGTACACGGACGCGTCCGAATCCGCCGCCGTTTCCGTCAGCCGGTCCCGCTGCGCTGCGGGTAATCCCTCAATATCGAGTAGATACGTCGGCCACTCGTCTGCAACACTGCGGTCGATCTCGTACTCTGCGAGGTACCTGCGAAACTGACGCTGTGAGTTGATATCGAGCCGGGTCAGCGAGAAGTCGTCCGTCCCGACGCTCGAGCGTTCGGTGAACGCGTCGCCGATCAGCGCGGCGTCGCGTGTCTCGGCGACGTCGTGGGTGCGGATCACGTGAGCGCCGCGCTCGACGGCCATCGACGTGGCCGCGAGGCTGACCGGCAGTCGCTCCTCGGTCTCGCGGTCCGCGATCGCCCCGAGGAAGTTCTTCCGGTTGATCGAGACCAACATCGGCCGGTCGAGCGCCCGGAACTCCCGCAGTCGGCGGAACGTCTCGCGGTCGTCCTCGAGCGTTTGCGCCTCGCTCCAGCCGCCGAACGCGGGGTCGACGATCGTCTTGTCCGTCAGCCCGTTCTGCTTGAGCGCCTCGTAGACCTGATCGACGTAGTCCGCCTCGGCGGCCCACTCGGCGGACTTGCGGGTCGCCCAATCGGTCTCCTCGACCGCGCCCGGCCGCTCGAGGTCCGGCGGACTCGCCATCTTCGCGACGGCGACGTCGTGGTCCTCGCAGACGGTCGGTATCTCCGGGTCCGCGAAGCCGCAGATGTCGTTGACCATGTCGAACCCCCGCGAGAGGGCCTCGTCGGCGACCTCCGCGTAGCGGGTTTCGATCGAAAAGACGGCGTCGCCGGAGACGCTCTCGATCGTCTCGAGCGCAATCGGAAGTCGGTCGAGTTCCTCCTCGGCCGAGAGCACCTCGAAGCGCTTGTTCGCCGACTCGAGGCCGATATCGACGATGTCGGCCCCTTCGCCGATCAGTTCCTCGTCGACGTACGCGGCGGCCTCGCCGGGATCGTCGTAGACGCTCGGATCGTAGGGTGATTCCTCGCTGACGTTCAACACGCCCATGATCCGGGGTGGATGGTCGTCGCCGATCTTTAGTCCCGCTGCGTCGACCGTGTTCATACCTCGACTGAGGAGTAGAGCCTCAAAGGCGACCCGGTTCCGGAGAACGCGACAGGAAAGGACGGCAGCGATTTCGTCGGGAGCGAGCGACGATCGACACTCGGTATTCGGTACTCAGTACTCGATACTCGTTACGGATGCGGCCCCGAACCGGCGCTTTCCTCGCGATCAGTGTCGTCCGAACCGTCCGTATCCTCGAGCGGCGCGAGTCGCGCGTCGCGCAACAGCACCTTCTTGACGATCGAGGGGTTCTCGAGCAGGCGGTGTTTGGCGTGGGCGCCGCGGCCGCGTCCTCGGCCCTCGCGCTCGGACTGGATCACGTTGAGGAAGTTCTGCTCTTGGAGGATCTCCTGGACGCGGCGCTCGGAGAGGACGTCGAAATCGAGCTGACGGGCGATCTCCTTGTACTGGTTGTAGATGATCTTCGTCGGGAACTCCTTCTCGGAGCTGTTCTCGGTCAGCAGCGTCAACGCGTAGAGGATGGCCTTGGCCTGCTGGGGCGAGCCCTCGATCAGTTCGTTGAAGCGGTCAGCCTCGGTCTTCTCCTTGGCGTCCCGGACGTGCTCGGCGGTGACGCGGGTGTCGTTTTGCTTCTTGGCGATCCGGCCCGCGTTTCGGAGGATGTCGATCGCCTTGCGCGCGTCCCCGTGTTCCTGCGCCGCGAGTGCCGCGGTCAGGGGGATCACGTCGTCCGAGAGCACTCCGTCGTGAAAGGCGTCGCGGCGCTTCTCGAGGATCTCGACGAGTTGATTGGCGTCGTACGGCGAGAAGACGAGTTCGTCCCGCGAGAGGCTGGACTTGACGCGCTCGGAGAGGTGATCGGGGAAGTCGATCTTGTTCGAGATGCCGATGATGCCGATGCTCGAGTCCGAGATGCGGCGGTTCTCGCCGGCGCGGGAGAGTTTGCGGAGGACCTCGTCGTCCTCGAGCATGTCGATCTCGTCCAAGATGACGATGGTCACGTCGGTGCAGTGGTCGACGGCCTGCCAGAGGCGCTTGTAGTAGTCGCCGGTGCCGAGACCGCGGTCGGGGACGGAGACGCCGCTCTCGTCGGGTTCGTTGACGATCTGGGCGATCGTCTTGATGACCGACGCCTCCGTGTTCTGTTCGCCGCAGTCGATGAAGGCGTACTTCACCGTGACGTCGTCGCGGCGGGCCTCCGAGATCACGCGCTTGGTGACCGACCGCGAGATGAGGGATTTGCCGGTTCCGGTCTTGCCGAAGATGAACAGGTGATTGGGTTCGCTCCCGAAGATAGCCGGGTTGAGAGCGTCCGCGACCCGTTGCATCTGCTCGTCACGCCCGACGATCCGGTCCGGCCCCGGAAGGTGCGTGATCTCGAGCAGCCGCTCGTCGGCGAAGACCGGATCGTCGTACCGAAAGAGTGGATCACGATCGTCGTTCGCGGACATTGCAGTGTCGGGCGACTACTGGCTGGATTGAAATAAAGCTATGGAGATCGATCGCGGATGTAAATCGCCTGTGTTAGCATCTAGATGGCGATAATACCCGACGAACGACGGCACCGATACGAATCGCCGCCATCGCGCGTCTAATCGGCAGTTGCCCTGCCGTTCGCGGACGGACACCCCCGTCGCGGATGTAACCGCCGAACGTCGCCGCCCTGCCGGATTACGGTCGAAATCCGAGTTCGAGGATCGGCGAGCTACTGAACTACGACGAAGAATCCGACTCGACTCGAGCCAAAAACTACGGAAACGCGATTTTCGGATCGGTGCCCGCATTCCGGGCTCGGCACACACACCACCGTCGCGTATGTAACGGGAAATAGGCGGGTGGGGTGTAGGTTGATCCTCGATTTTCTCGAGATTCGGTCCGTCTGTCGCGGTATTTTACAACCGCGACGGGGGTGTGTTCCCGTACAGAACCCTCACCCACCGACAAGGGGTTACAAACGCGAGGGGGGTGTGTCCCTCCCCACCCTGTCAGATTGCAATCTCTGGGATTATCGCTCGAGAATGAGGACGAACTAGATATTCCATGGACCTCTACTCTCGGTTTGTGCAACAGACTTCGGTACAGGTGAATATCTATACTAGAGAACTAGATACTAGACGATACTAGACTAGTCTAACGAGATAGAGGAGGAAAGAAGAAAGAGACGAGGAAAGAAAAAGGAGAGAAACTAGTTCTGATCTGCAAACTCCACCAATCACAACTGTTCGAGGAACCCACCAATCACGACCGCTCGAGGCACCAGTATCTGAGTCCCATCCGCCGTCACGAACGCATCACTTTTCCACACCCGCTCGATACCTCCCGTATGATCGGATCATCTACGTGGCTTTACGGTCCATCCTCTCGGGGACAGTTGCTCGAGCAATCGCCCACCAAATCGGACGACGATAGCTAACCATGCCGGACGACACTGATCGCAACCGGTCGGACGACTCCGACACGACGCTCCCTACCGATCGAACGACGCCCGCCGTCGCCGTCGTCGACGCCCAGTCCCCGGGCAACGTGGGAACGATCGCTCGAGCGATGAAGAACTTCGGGTTCGAGGATCTTCTACTGATCGACCCGCCCGAACTCGACCCCGACGGTGAGGCCTACGGCTTCGCGGGTCACGCTCGAGAGGACATCCTGCCGAACGCGACCGAAATCACGTTCGACGACCTCGTCGACAACTACCACACGATCGGCTGTACCGCGGTGACCAACGAGGACGACCGCAGCCACATCCGGTTCCCGTTCTCCACGCCGGCGGACCTCGCCGAGCGATTGCCGACCGTGGAGGCACCGACGGCGCTGGTGTTCGGCCGCGAGCGCGTCGGCCTGACCAACGAGGAACTCGAACGAATCGACGAAATCTGCTCGATCCCGGCCGCCGAGGAGTATCCGGTACTCAACCTCGGGCAGGCGGCGACGGTCACGCTCTACGAACTCCGGACGCTGACCCTGGACGAGGGGGACACCCAGCTTCCGGATCTCGAGCGCGTCCGCGCGCCCGAACCGATGTACGATCGGCTCTACGACCAGTGGGCGGACCTGCTCGAGGAGATCAATCACCCCGACGAGAAACGCGAGAAGACGATGCGGATGCTCCGTCGCGTGCACGGCCGCGCCGATCTCACCAAGCGCGAGGCCAACACGCTGCTCGGATTGCTCAGGCGCGCGACGGAACGGCCAGCAGAACGGTCGGAAACCGACCAGTCTAGCCGGTAGCGGTCGAGAGTGGCTCACACCAACCGTCGTCGCCTGTGACCGCGCTGACATATTTTCGGCAAAGAGGCCAGTACAATAATGTGGGTCTAGCGGCGACTCCTACGGCATGACTACGTTCGATCGACGAACCACGCTGTCGCTCGTCGGCTCCGGAATGCTCGCCCTCGCCGGCTGTTCGGAAACCGCTGACGACGCCGATGCCGGAACCGCCGACGGCACGGACGACGACGGCACTGAGGAGTCCGACGAAGGGGCTCGAGACGGGCAATCGACCGCCGACGCCGACGTCTCGCTCGGAACGGAGCTCCCGTCGTACGCCTCCGTCCTCCCCGAGACGAGCGGAACCGGCTACTTCTACGGGGCGATCGACGTCGAGACGATGGCGTCGCTGCTCGAGGGGTCCGACGCCGAGGGCGGCGACGAACCGAGCGACCCGCTGCTCGGCAATCCGATCCTCGTCGCGCTGTACTGCTCGCACGCCATCAGTCTGCTCGGGAGCTCGCCGAGCCTCGAGGCGTATCAGGCGAACAGCAAAACCAATCAATCCGATGACACGAAGGAGACGTTCGTCTTCGCCGACGGCGTCTACGCGTTCGTCGGCGCGTACGACTTCGACGGCCTCACGGCCGACCTCGAGAGTGCGGATGCCTACGACCCCGAAACCGTCTCCGGCGAGTACGCGACCTATACGGACCCCGAGACCGGCGAGGTCGTCGGGGTCACGGACGAGGTCTTCGCCTTCTCCGCTCCCAGCGGGAGCGACTCGGACTTCGATCCGGTCACTGCGGTCGAGCGAACCGTCGCGACGGCCGCCGGCGAGCGCGAGCCGAAACACGCGGTCGATGACGGGTTCGCTGCCCTTCTCCGCGCGGGCGCGAACGACGGAATCGCACTCGGCCTCTTCACCTCGAACGACGAGTTCGCAGCCGAAACGCTCGAGAGCGCGGCCGACGACGCCGACCAACTCACGTTCGCGTTCGACGCGTTCGAGGGAGCAAACGGCCTCCACCAGCACCTCTCGGTCGGGAACGGGGAGAGCAACGACGCCAGCGCACGCGCCATCGCGACCTACGCCGACGCCGAGCGACTCGACCGCGAGCGCCTCGAGTCGGAATCGTCGCTGGGAGCGGACGCCGATTCGGTCACCGTCGCGGCGGTGCAGGACGGGACGACTGCCGTGGTCGACGCCGAGTACGCGGGCGACCTGGTCGACGGCGAATAGCTGGACCGTTCCGTTCTCCTCGGCTTTGTTCAACTCGAGGCCGCGTCCGACGACGGCGCGCTCGGCGTGCCCGTCCAGAGCCACGTCCCCGCGACGGTCGCGAAGAGTGCGGCCGCCAGCGCGACGGTCAGCCAGAGTGCGCGCCCGATCCCCGCGAACTCGGCGAGCACGCCGACGATCGCCGGCGCGGTTGCGATCCCGGCGTACGTCGCGCCGGTCGTCAGTGCGGTCAGCGGCCCGCTGTACTCGGGCGCCGCCTCGACGGCGTAGGCCGACAGCGTCGGGAACACGCTCGAGAGTCCCGCGCCGGCGACGAAGACGGCCAGAAAGAGGACGGGGCCGGTCGCTCCCGAAAAGGCGACCGCCAACGCCGGAATCGTCGGCAGCGTCGCGACGAGCAACAGCACGAGCGCGGGGACGCGATCGATCACGAACGTGTAGCCCAGGCGTGCGGGCATGTACGCGAGCAGGTACACCGACAGCAGCAGGTTCGCCGTCGTCGTCGGGTAGAAGGTGCCGGCGTAGTAGGCGAGCCACGTGAAGAGGATTCCCTCGACGGCGCCGACCAGCGCCATGCCGACGCAGGCGGCGACGACCGATCGCCGCCGAAGCAGTTCGCCCAGCGCCGCTCGAGAGAGCGATCGTTCGGCGTCGACCGCCGGGAGTTCGGTTCGGCCCGCGACGAGGATAGTCGGCAGGAAGAAACAGGCGATGGCGACGAACACGGCCCGCCAGTCGGCGACGGTCAACACGGCGCTGACGAGTTGCGGGCCAAGCACTGCGCCGACGGCCCAGACGAACGCGTAGGCTGCGTACACGCGCCCGCGACGCGCTGCGTGGAGGTGGCTCAGCACCGCCCGATCGAGGCCACGGAAGGCCCCGGCGGCCCCGCCCTGGACGAGGAGGGCGCCGAGAAAGACGAGGTAGATCGGCGCCGCCGCCATCGCCGCGAGGGCACAGACGACGCTGATCGCACCGATTGCCAGCATCCGGCGGATCGGAAGCCGACCGGCGAGCAGCCCCGTCGCGACGACCGCGAGGACGAATCCCGCAGTCCCCGCCGGCGCGACCAACCCCAGCGCGGCCTCCGAGACGTCGAACGCATCGCTGAGTTCCGCGAGAATCGGCCCTCGTGCCTGCATGGCGACCGCGTCGCCGAAGACGAACAGAAAGATACCGAGCGTCCACATCCGAACGCGGTTCATACTCTCTCTGCTCGCGTGCAGGTGAAAAACGGTCCGGCTACGGGCCCCGTCCGTCGTCGGGCCCGTCGACAGTCGGACTCAGTCATCCCCCGATTCGAAGTCCACGCCGCCGTCAGTGCGCGTGTGCGCACTCGAGGCGCCGTCCGCGGCCCGCGAGTCGGTCGTGAACGACGTCGTCCGGCCGATCCCGCTCGAGCGCACGAGGTCGTACAGCGCCCGGCGCTTGATGATGACGAAGCCGGCGAGGATCGTCAGCAGGCCGACGATCGTCAGCGAGTCGACGACGTAGCCCACGACGACCCAGCTGACGCCCATCGCGACCACCGGTTCGGCGTAGCTGACGAGGATGACCTGCGTGGCGCCGCTGCGCTCGAGCAGTTCGAAGTAGAGGAAGAAGGCGAACACGCCGGAGACGAGCGTCAGGTAGCCAAAGGAGAGGACCGCCTCCGTCGTGTACGCGATCGACGCCATCGACTCGCCGCGGACGCCCGCCCACGCGAGCAGGACGCCGGCACCGATGAGCATGGCCCACGCCTGCAGCGTCTCGATCGGCAGGTCCGACTTGAACGGTCGAGTGAGTACGCTCCCGAGAGCGAAGGCGATCGCCGAGCCGAACACGAGCGCGACGCCGAGGGTCACCTCGCTGGTAAAGGCCGACGACGAGGGCTGGACGACGGCAATCACGCCGAGCAGGCCGAGCACGAAGCCGACGACGCCGGCGGGCGCGAGCCGCTCCTCCGGGAGGATGGCGCCGGCGAACGCCGCGGTGAGGATCGGCGCCGTGCTGACGACCGTCGCCGCGACTGCGCCGGGGACGTAGAGTTCGCCGAGATAGAGGAGTCCGTGGTAGAGCGCGATGACGAAGACGCCCGCGACGCCTGCTGCGAGCCACTCCGTGCGCGTCTCCGGCCGAACCTGATCGGTCGCGACCGCCGCGTAGCCGAGCACGATCGCGCCGGCGATCGCGTACCGAAAGCCGGCGAACAGCAGCGGCGGCACGTACTCGAGGCCGACTTCGATCGCGACGAACGAACTTCCCCAACAGAGCGCCAGTATCGAAAAGAGCACCGCTTCGCGGTACCCGTCTGGCACTGATCCGAGTAGAGTCATACTCGATCCGAAAAACCTTCGCCTACTTAGAAGCTTCTGCCAAACTCCGCGATTTCTCGAATTATGAACCACACATATGGATATAATCCGATTCGCTACCGGATCAAAACCACTATATTGTAGAATACTCCAATTGTATCGGGCGAAAGACACACCTTCGCGGGCACGAAACCACCGCTATGGACGAGCGCGACATCCGGCTGCTGAAGGCGATCTCCGAACTCGAGACGGGCAGCCCCGAACGGCTCCACGAGGAGACCGGCATTCCGGTCTCGACGATCCACTACCGGCTCAACAACCTCCGCGAGGAGGGTGTCATCGAGAACGACCGGTACGACATCGATCTCGAGGCGTTGGGCCTCGGCGTCACCGTCCTGGTTCAGGTCCACGCCGACTACCAGGGCTCCTACGAGGAGTTCGCGGACCGGCTGCTGACCGTCGAGGGGGTCACGAACGTCTACTTCACGATGGGCGAGACGGACTTCATCGTCGTCGCCCGGCTGAGCGGCAGCGAGATGGTCGAGCGACTGATCGCGGAGTTCGAGCAGATCGAGGGCGTCGAACGCACCGACTCGACGTTCGTCATCTCGGCGATCGAGGAACGGGACGCGCTCCAGAGCTACGAGTTGGAGACGCTGCTCGAGGAGCTGGTCGACGACTAACGGGTCTTGTTTATCCCGAACACACTTCACTACAGGAACAAATTGTGCCGACGGTGACACGTAACCGACGAACGTTCCTCGGTGGCCTTTCGATCGCGGCGGTCGGGACGGCCGGCTGTATGGGCGCGAACGCCGGCGGAACGACGGACATCACCGTTACGAACGAAACGTCGCAAATAGTATCGGCGAGCCTCCTCGTGACGCGACTGTCCGACGACGCGGAGTTGCTCGAGGACACGATTTCGCTCGACGAAGACGAATCCGAGGCGTACGAGGAGGTCGCGAGCGGTGCTCGAGTTAAGGTCCGCCTCGCCGTCGATAACGGACCGGAGAATACCTATGAATGGTCTGACGGAGAGACCGATGCGAGCGGACTGTACGTCGATATCGAAGCGGACTCGATTACGTTCTCACCGTTCGTTCAATAGCACGAAACGATCGATCCGAAATCAGGCTCGCTTCTGGATCTCCTCGCGCAGCAGTTGGCTCACGAGGTCGCCGTCGGCCTTCCCGCGGAGCGCGCCCATGCACTCGCCCATGAGCCCGGAGAAGGCCTGCATCCCTTCCTCTTCGACCTGCGCTTCGTTGCGCTCGACGACCTCGACGACGGCCTCGCGGACCTCTTCCTCCTCGGCGCCGCCGAGCCCTTCTTCCTCCGCCGCTTCCTCGGCAGTTCGGCCCGGCTCTTCGGCCAGCGCCGTCAGGAGGTCGCCCACGCCCTCGTTGGGCAGGTCGCCGTCCTCGACCATCGCGAGGACGCCTTTGAGGTGCTCGTCTGTCAGGTTCTCGACGGGGACGTCGTCGCGGCGCAGTTCGGTCAGCGTCGACTCGAGGGTGGTCGCGGCCAGCGTCGGATCGACGCCCTCGCCGACGACGTCCTCGAACAGCGGCATGTACTCGCCGTAGGCGACCTGCTCGGCCAGGCCGGCGTCCAGATCGTACTCTTCCTGATAGCGCTCGACCTTCTCGGTCAGCAGTTCGGGCTCGGGGACCTCGCTCGGGTCCGGTTCGACCGGCGGCACGTCCGTTTCGGGGTACATCCGCGCCGCACCCGGGAGGGGCCGCAGGTAGCGGGTCGTCCCGTCGTCGTTCGCGCCGCGGGTCTCCTCGGGGACGCCCTCGAGGGCGGTTTCGGCGCGCTCGACGACGGCCTCGATGGCGCTCTCGGCGACGTCGGTCTCGTCGGCGACGATGGCGACGGCGTCCTCGGGACCGGCACCGACCGCGTCCCGAAGTTCCTCGACTTCGTCTTCGGTAACGCCGTAGGCCGGCAGTTCGTCGGTGTGGAAGATGCCGCCCGCGCCGTGGCGCTTGGCGTGGTCGGAGAACTCGGTGCCCAGCCGGCGGTCGGGGGCGATCTCGCGGCCGACGAGGCCGTCGAAGCCGTACAGCGGGACGCCCATCACGGAGCCGCCGGAGTTCAGCGCGCCCTGGATGACGCCGCTGTCGGTGTCCTCAAAGACCGCAGTCACATCTTCGGGCTCGCCGACTTCCGCGTCGCGCTCGATCAGTTCGTCCGCGATTTCGACGAGTTCGACCTGTCGACCGACCTCGTTGCGGACGATGTCGTCGATGTCGTCCAGACTCTGGACGCCCTTGATCTCGACGCGGGCGCCCTCCTCGATGGAGACGTTGACGTCCTGGCGGATCGTCCCCAGGCCGCGCTTGACCTTGCCCGTCGAGCGCAGCAGCATGCCGATCCGCTCAGCCGCTTCGAGGGCCTGCTCGGGCGTCGAGATGTCCGGGCTGGTGCCGATCTCGACCAGCGGAATGCCGAGTCGATCGAGGCTGAAGCGCACGCCGTCGTCGGTTTCCTCGACGCGCTGGGCGCTCTCCTCTTCGAGCATGAGGTCCTCGATGCCGACCGCACCGTCGTCGGTCTCGATTTCCCCATCCGTGGCGATCAGCGTCGAGCGCTGGAACCCGGTCGTGTTCGAGCCGTCGACGACGATCTTGCGCATGACGTGGGCCTGATCGACCGGGCTCATGTCCATCAGCTGGGCGATCTCGAGGACGGTGTCGAGGGCCTCGTCGTCGAGTTCGTGGGGCGGTTCGTCGTCCTCCTCGACGAGACAGGTCGTATCGTACGCGAGGTACTCGAACTCGCGTTCGACCTTGCTCTCCTCTAAGGCGGCCTCGTCGATCTCGCCGAGTTCGCTGCGGGTGGGATGGAGGTAGCGCGTGAACGTGCGCTCGGCTTCCTCGGGCTCGCGAAGCTCGGTCGGACACTGGCAGAACAGCTTCGTCGCCGTATCGAGTTGCTGGTGGATTTCCAGCCCGGCGACGAGTCCGAGCTCGTCGTAGTCGTACTCGGTCTCAGTCATTGCCCGAGTCTGGGAGGCGGAGGGGTAAAAAACCGTCCAGTTGCGAGTTGCGTCCGTCCGTTCCGATCTGCGGGTGCGCTCGTCGCTCGAGTCGCCGCGATACCCGTCGGCGCAGCCGCGAATTCTTACCCGTGGGACTCGTTGCCGCCGCCCTCGCTCTCGGACTCGTTCATTCCGTCGTGTCCGTGCTCACCGTGTTCGTCGTGTTCGCCGTGCTCGTGGGGCTCGAGGTCGAACGCCTCGCCGAGTTCGACGTCCCCGCGCATGCTCTCCGGGTGGTACTCGCAGTAGTACTCGGCCGCGTCTTCACTCGGCTCGAACGTCATCGAGACGGCCTCGCCGGCGGTCTCCGAAGAGTCGGAGGCCTCGAGTTCTTCGCCGTCCTCGGTTTCGACGATCAGTTCGTGCTCGGCGCCGTCGACGTTGATCCAGACCAGTTCGTACTCCTGACCGGTCTCGAACTGTAGCGTCGGGTTCTCCTCGCCCTCGATCTCCTCGGGCGCGACGCCGTACCAGTACTCCGTGCGGCCGGCGAGGATGATCGGGAGCTGGTCCGATTCGCCGTCGTCCCCGTCGGCGGTCGCGTCGGTTTCGTTCCCGTCGCTCTCGGTTTCGTTCTCGGTCTCGTCGTCTTGGGCGGCCACGCTGGCCGTCAGCCCCGTCGTCGCCGCCGTCGCGCCGAGAATCTTGAGCGCCGTGCGTCGAGTTCGGTCGGGGTCTGCGTCGGTATCGGGGTCGGTCATCCACAGCGACCGACGCCGACGGCGGAGAAAAAGCCGCACTCACGTTTCCGCGTTCAGCAGCCGATTGCGCCCCGAAACGGCGACACATTCGCCCGTCGACCGGCGCGCCCGCTGTCCCGGACGGCGCTAACGCGTAGTTACGTCCGTTGCACCGACCCCGGCGTCGTCGGCGTCGGTCCGGCGACCGCGTCGCTTCTCCCGAGCTTCGACGCGCGTAAGTTCGGTTTGAACCGCATCAATCGTCGGTCGAGTCGATCGCCGACGTCGACTGCGGTGGCGACTGGCCGTCCGAGCGATCCGCGTTCGCCGTCCGAACCGCCTCGAGCACGTCCTCGACCGCTGCGTTCACCGCTCGCTCGCGACGCGTCGCATACTGCTCTCGAGCCGCCGCACCGGCGAAGTTGCGGTCGGCGAACGGTCGCGTTTCGACGACCACCGTCGGCGTCCCGTCGGGGAGTCGCTCGAGAAGTCCCGCAGTGCCGGTTCCGGCGACGAAATCTGCGAAGACAATGACGTCACCCTCACGAATCGCGTCGGTGGCCGCCGAGATGTCCGCGTCCGAACCCCCCGCGAACGGATCGACCTCGAGCACGTCCGCCGCGAGCGAGCGGGCGAGTTCCGCCGCGGCGTCGCCGGCCGGAACCGGGCCGATCGACGCGTCGACGCCGGCGGTCTCGAGGCGGGCGAGGACGCCGGCGGCGGCGCGGCCGCTCCCGAGGACGTGGACGCGGTCCGGAAGCGGTGGTTCGGTCGGCTCTCCGTCCGCCGTCGCGTTTCTGTCGCCGCCCGCAAGCGCCGTCACCGTCTCGCTCCCGGTCACCGGGTTCGGCGTCACGACCGTACGCGCGTCGAACGACTCCGCGAGCGCGTCGCCCGTGAGCACGTCCGACGGCGTCCCCTCTCGGTACACGTCGCCGTCGGCCAGCAGCACGAGCCGATCGCAGTACCGCGCGGCGAGATCCAGGTCGTGGATCGCCGCCACCGCCGTCCGGCCCTCCGACACCAGCTCGCGGACCAACTCGAGCGTCTCGACCTGATGGTTGATGTCGAGACTGGCCGTCGGTTCGTCGAGCACGAGCGCGGGCGTCGCCTGTGCGATCGCGCGAGCGAGGACGACCCGCTGGCGCTGGCCGCCGCTGATCTCGTCGATCGGTCGGTCCGCGAGATCGGCCGTTCGGGTGCGCTCGAGGGCTTGTTCGACAATCGCACGGTCCTCGGGCCGCGGCGGTGAGAATCGCGAGCGATGTGGATGACGGCCCATCTCGACGACGTCTCGTACGTCGAAGGAAAAGGAGAGCGTCGTGTCCTGCGGGACGACCGCGACGAGCCGGCTCGAGGCTCGCGAGGAAACGTCGTGGACGTCGGTCTCGTCGATTTCGACGGTTCCCGCATCGGGCTCGAGCGCGCCGCTGATCGTCCGCAGGAGGGTCGTCTTCCCGGCGCCGTTCGGGCCGACGAGGCCGACGAACTCGCCGGGCTCGACGGTCAGCGAGACGTCCTCGAGGACCGAGAGGTCGTCGAACGCGTGAGAGACGTTTTCGACAGTGATGGGTGCCGGTTCGGGGGTCGCGAGTTCCGCGTCCGCCTCGAGGGTGCGCCCGTCGTCGTTCACACCGAATGCACCTCCCGTCGCACGAGCAGGAACAGGAAGAAGGGCGCCCCGAGCGCAGCGGTCACGATCCCGACCGGGACCTCGGCCGGCCCCGCTCGAGCGAGCGTGTCCGTCGCGACGAGAAAGGAGGCGCCGGCGAGCGCGCTGGTCGGCAGCAGGATGCGGTGATCGGGGCCGACGATCAGCCGCATGATGTGGGGGACGACGAGGCCGACGAAGCCGATGACGCCCGCGACGGCGACGCCCGCGGCGGTGACGACGCTGGCCAGCGCGAGCAGAAGGAGCTTGGTCCGCTCGACGTCGACCCCGAGGTGGTGGGCGTCCTCCTCGCCGAGCAGGAGGACGTTCAGGTCGCGGGCGAACGCACAGAGCGCGAGAACGCCGACGAGGGCGAACGGGAGGGCGAAGCGCACGTCGCCCCAGGTGCTGTTGTGGAGGTGCCCCATCAGCCAGACGACGGCCTCGCGGAGGCTGTCGCCGCTGTGGACGAGCATGTACGAAATCGCCGCGCCCAGGAACGCCTGCACCGCGACGCCCGCGAGCAGCAACGTCGCGACCGGCGTCCGGCCCCCCTCGGTCGCGATCGCGTAGACGAGAAACGCCGTCGCCAGCGCGCCGACGAACGCCGCGAGGTGGAGGCTGCCGAACGGCACGAGCGCCGGGAACGCGATCGCGGCGACCGCGCCGGCCGCCGCGCCCGAGGAGACGCCGATGATCGACGGATCGGCCAGCGGATTCCGAAAGAAGCCCTGCATGACCGTCCCGGCGGCCGCGAGCGCGAAGCCGACGACCGCGGCCAGCGCGATCCGCGGCAGACGAACGTCTACGACGATCGCCTGGTGGGCTGAGGAGATATCGTACGGGCCGGCGCCGACTCGGTTGAGGATCGCCCGCACCACGGTGAGCGCGTCGATCCGGACGGGGCCGAACATCGCACTGGCGACGACGACGACGAGCAGCACCGCTGCGAGCGCGACCGTCCACGAGAGAATGCGGCCCGGCTGCGACACGATTGCAACCTCGCTTGCAGTAGTCAAGTATTTGTTGGGCTCGGGTGGAAGTACCGACGATGCGACGACTACTGATCCTGCTTCTCACCGCGACCGTGCTCCTCGCCGGTGCGGTTCCCGCCGGCGTCGTCGGGAGCCCGTCGGCGACTGCCGGGCAGTCGACGGCAGAGACGGCAGAGACGGCACAGACGGTACAGGCGGCACAGCTAGCACAGACACAGGAAGACCCGACCTGCGAGTACCCGCTCACGCTCGAGGACGCGACGGGTGAGGAGATCACGATCGAAGAGGAACCCGAGTCGGTCGTGGCGCTCCAGCCCAGCGACGCGCAGACGCTGTTCGAGATCGGCGCCGAGGAGAAGGTCGTCGGCATGCCGGTCGGCTCGTACACCGACTACCTCGACGCGAGCGCCGACCTCGACATCACCGAAGACGACGGCGTCACGCCCGTCGCCGAGGAGGTCATCGACCGCGAGCCCGACGTCGTTCTCGCGGCCAACGCCCTCGAGGGCGACGACGTGATCGACCAGCTCCGCGAGGCCGGGCTGACGGTCTACGTCTTCCCCACGAGTGAGTCGCTGGACGACGTCGCCGAGAACGTCCGACTCACCGGCGAACTCGTCGGCGAGTGTGAGGGTGCTCAAGAGACTCTCGAGTGGATGGACGAGCGGCTCTCGGTCGTCGACGAGGCGATCCCCGACGAGGACCGGCCGCTGGCCTACTACGCGATGGGCGGCGGCTACACCGCCGGTAACGGTACCTTCCAGCACGAGATCCTGACGACGGCCGGCGTCGACAACCTCGGCGCGGAAGCCGGCATCGAGGGGTGGGCGACCGTTAGCGACGAGGTCGTCCTCGAGCAGGATCCGGAGTGGATCGTCTACGGCGACTCGATGGACGAACCGCCGGTCAGCGAGGCCGCGGAGTCGACGACCGCCTACGAGAACGAACAGTTCGTCGTGGTCAACGATAACTACATGAGCCAGCCCGGTCCGCTCGTCGTCACCGCGATCGAGGAGATCGCCAGCGCGGTCCACCCCGACGCCTACGAGGAAGCCGAATCCGACCTCGAGATCGATACTGACGTCTCTACCGACGAAAACGAGACGGCGGACAACGGGTCGAACGACGGTTCCGCCGACGAATCGGACGACACGTCCGATGAGGGATCGGCCGATGGGACCACTGACGACGAAGACGAGGGCTCGAGCGGCGATTCGATCCCCGGCTTCGGCGCGCCCGTTGCGATCGTCGGCGTGCTCGCCGTTGGGGCACTGCTGACCCGCCGACAGTAACGCACCCCCGCTTCGAGTTTCGTTTCGCTCGAGTCGCTGCAGCCGAGTCTTTTGAAAAGGATTTACACCACGGCCTACGCAGACGAACGTATGGTCGAGAACGTCATCTGGCCCGCCTACCTCGATGCGACCCTGTCGCGATCCGAGGGACGGCGCGTCTCGCAGGACCTGGCAGTCGAGGAGCCGACGGTCGACGAGATCGCCAAAGCGGTCCAGCAGATCGGGTACGACGCGACGATCGAGCGGGACAAAGCCTACTCTCGAGAGCCGTGGGCCCAGCGCGGCCGGGTCGTCGTCCGCGGCGCCGACGACTCGACGAAGAACGATCTCATCCAGGCCGTCGCGGCGTACGTCGTCGCGATGCGGGAGTGAGATGCGCCGGATCGGATCGGTCGTCCGCACCGCCCAGGGGCTGGCCGTGCTGCGGGCGGACGACGCTGACGGCGACGACGCCGACACTGATGCCCACCGTGACGAGATCGGCACCACCGTTCTCGACGACAACCTCGAGGAAGTCGGCCGCGTCGTCGACGTCTTCGGGCCGGTCGATCGCCCCTACCTGGCGGTGACGCCGGACGACGACGTCCACCTGCCGTCGCTGGTCGGGTCGACGCTCTACGCTCGGTAGTCCCGGTAGCGGGCCACAGCGGACGACGTCCGTTCGCGGCCGTTTCCCGACGTTCCCAGACGTTCCCCGACGAGTATCCGTGTAACAAAAACACCATAGGACCCGGGGCCAAACGCCGCGCTATGAACGACGATCGAAAACGGGTTCTCGTGGCCGTCGGCGTGACGGTACTGCTCTTTCTCGGCGTCCAACTCGGTGCGCTGGCGCTGCTCGAGCCGTTCTACGAGTCCGAACGGCAGGCCGTCGACGACCCCACGAACCCGACTAACAGTATCGTCTACTTCGGCATCATCCTCGTCGCGACCGGATTCATGCTCGCGGCGTTCAAGTACGATCTGCAGGGACTCATCCGCGCGATGATCGTCGCCGTCAGCGTCATGCTCGCGTGGTACGTCTTAAGCGAGTTCGTACCCCCGGTCGTCACGGTCGGCTCGACGAACGCCCTCGCCGCGGCGGCCGCCGCCGGCGTCGGCGCGGCTCTCTACCTCTATCCGGAGTGGTACGTCATCGACGGCGCCGGCGTGTTGATCGGCGCCGGCGCCGCCGCCCTGTTCGGCATCAGTTTCGGACTCCTGCCGGCGCTGCTGTTGCTGACCGTGCTGGCGGTCTACGACGCCATCAGCGTCTACGGCACCGAACACATGCTCGACCTCGCCGAGGGCGTGATGGACCTCAAGATCCCCGTCGTCCTCGTCGTGCCGACGACGCTCTCGTACTCGTATCTCGCGCCCGATAGCAAAGCGGAGACGCTCGAGGACGGCGGGAGCGACGGCGCCTCCGATGCAGATAGCGAGGCGCAGGCCAGTGGCGATGCCAACGACGCTGACGAGGACCGAAACATCGACCGCGACGCCCTGTTCATCGGCCTCGGCGACGCCGTCATCCCCACGATCCTCGTCGTGAGCGCGGCCTTCTTCCTCGAGGCCGGAACGATCGCGGTCCCGCTCATCACGCTGAACTGGCCGGCGCTGGGCGCGCTGGTCGGGACGATCGCCGGGCTGCTCGTGCTGATGTACATGGTCCTCAAGGGCCGCGCGCACGCCGGCCTGCCGCTGCTCAACGGCGGTGCAATCGGGGGCTACCTGCTCGGCGCGCTCGCGAGCGGCCTGTCGATCGCGACCGCAGTCGGACTGTAAGGCGTCGCTTCTCACCTCGTTCTCCCGCAGCCGTCACGCCTCGCGGATATCGACGTCGACGTCATCGCCGTGCTCGAGGCCGCGGATCAGCGTATCGATCCGTTCGACCTCCGACGCCCGGTCGAACCCCCGCGCGTCGGGGTAGATGGCGACGACGACGAGGTGGTCGTCGCCGTGGTCGGGCTGCGAGACGTCCAGATAGACGTCGACGTCGTCGTACTCGCCGAACGTCGCCGTTCCCTCGAAGGTATCGACCGTGATCGCCGTTCCGAGCGTCTCGACCGTTCGCCGACCGATCGGTGCGTCGTCGACCGCGAGGTCGTCGTACCGGTGCTGGACCTCGAGCGCGATTTCCGCGCGGGACATGTGGCCGACGGGATTGAAGTCCTCGCCGGCGACGCTGACCTTCGGGGTTGTGACGACCCCGAAGACGCCGGTTTCGGTCTCCGTCTCGCCCTCGAGATCGGCCAGGGATGCGTCGATCGTCCGCGTGTACTCGCTGCCGTAGTTCGTCGCCTCGACGGTCTCGCCGGCGACGGTTTCGGTTTCGACGGTCTCGGCGGTGCCGCGGTACTCGTAGCCGACCTCGTCGGCGGCCGCGTCCGCGACGACGGCCGGCGACGCGGCGAACGTCGTCGCGCTCGCGAGGAACCGGTCGAGACAGCCGGCCGTCGCGCCGAGTCCGGTCGCCCCAACTGCCGCGACGAACAGCCGTCGGTTCATAGCGGAGCGACCACGCTGGGGCGGATAAGTGTCGCGTCGGTCTGCACGCGGTGACTCGCGGTCGAAAGCGCGAAAGCGGTCGAAAAATCAGCGGCGATCGGGACGCTACTCGCCCGACGGCAGTCGGTACGTCGGTCCCTCGTCCGTGTCCTGCACCTCGATGCCGAGCGCCTCGAGTTCGTCGCGCAGTTCGTCGGCGCGCTCGTAGTTGCCGTCCTCCCGTTCCTGTTCTCGGACCTCGAGCACGAGGTCGACGACGTCGCCGGCGAGTTCGGCCGTCCCCGACGTCTCGTCGGTGAAGGACAGGCCGAGGACGTCGCCCAGTTCCTCGAGCGTCTCGACGGCCTCGCGGAGCCCGCGGTAGTCGTACTCGTCGTTGTCCTCGACGTGGGCGTTGATCTCGCTCGCGATCTCGAGCAGCGCGGACTGGGCCTCGCGCGTGTTGAAGTCGTCGTTCATGGCCTCGACGAACGCCTCGCGGGCCTCGTCGACAGCGTCGCGGAACGCCGCGTCCTCGACTTTCGTCCGCGCGTCCGGCGAGTCGACCGCCTCGACGGCCGTCTCGTAGGCGCGCTCGAGGCGTTCCCAGCGCTCCTCGGCCTCGGCGATGGTCTCGTCGGAGTACAGTTGCTTGCTGTTGTAGGAGCCCGCGGTCAGGAAGGTTCGCAGGACGTTCGTGCCCCACTGCTCGACGGCATCTTCGACGGTGACGAAGTTGCCCAGACTCGAGGACATCTTCTCCTCGTCCATCTGGAACAGTTCGCAGTGGAGCCAGTACTTGGCGAACTGCCGGTCGGTCGCGGCCTCGGACTGGGCGATCTCGTTTTCGTGGTGCGGGAAGACGAGGTCGCGGCCGCCGACGTGGATGTCGAGCGTCTCGTCTAAGTGGGTCATGCTCATGGCCGAGCACTCGATGTGCCAGCCGGGACGGCCCTCGCCCCACGGCGACTCCCAGGTCTGGGACGTTTCGCAGGCCGCCTCGGCGGGCGCCGCGCCCTCGTGGCGGTGCTCCTCGATCGCGTCGGCGCCGACGCCGCCGGCCTTCCAGAGCGCGAAGTCCGCCGGGTGGCGCTTCTCGGATCGCTCGTCGGGGTCGCCTTGGGACTCGATCTCCTCGAGTTCCTGGTTCGAGAGCTTGCCGTACTCGTCGAACGCGGTGACGTCGAAGTAGACCGAGCCGTTGGACTCGTAGGCGTAGCCCTTCTCGACTAAGGTCTCGACGAGGTCGACGATCTCCGGGACGTGTTCGGAGACGCGGGGGTAGACCTCCGCGCGTCGGAGGTTCAGCGAGCGCATGTCCGCGAGCGTGCGCTCGATGTAGGTTTGGGCGACCTCGTCCTCGCTCTCGCCTAAGTCGTCCTCCCCGACGCGGGCGACGATCTTCTCGTTGATATCGGTGAAGTTCTCGACGTGACGCACGTCGTAGCCGAGGTACTCGAGCCAGCGGTGCATGACGTCGACGTGGACCCACGACCGCGCGTGGCCCAGGTGGGGCGGGTCCGAGACCGTCAGGCCACAGTAGTAGAGCAAGACGTTCTCCGGGTCCTGTGGCTCGAACGGCTCCCGTTCGCCCGTCAACGTGTTCGTCACGTGCAGGGTCATTACCGGCACTTCCCCCGGCTGAAAGTTAAGCGGTGTGATGCCCCGCGAACGTCCCGTTCGGGTCTCGCCGACCCGATCTGGCGACCCGGGCGACCGACCATTGGACGGATTTGCCAGAACCGCCTTTGACGGCCCCGCCGAAGCCGCGACCGACGATGGTCCGCAACGATTCCGACTCGGCGCTGCCCGTCTCGCTTCGCGCCCTCCGAGCCGATGAGACGCTCTCCTCCACAACCGAACCGGCCGCGCTCCGCCGACGGTCCCGTCTCCTTTCTCACCTCGAGTCCCGCGGGGGAACCGCACCCGTCTCCGCGCTCGTCGACGCACTGGCCGCCGAGGCGGACGCGCCGGCGCTCGAGCGGGACCGCGATCGACTCCGAATCCGACTCGTTCACGTCGACCTCCCGCGACTCGAGGCGAGGGGAGCCGTCGCCTCCGACGCGGGGGACGTCCGGCTCCTCGAGGCGCCGGACTGGTACCGGCCGACGGACGGCTGACCGCCGGCTGGGCCGGCGGTCCCGGCGCGATCGCGTGCACTCCCGGAGGCGATCGACTGTCGATCCGTGCCGACCGGCAGGAGATTTATTCCCGTCAGCGCCTACTAGGATGACATGCATACCCAATCGGACGCCACGGGCCCGGGGTTTTGGGGAGGGGCAGACGACGACGTGGCGCTCCAGCGATTTCGGACCCTCGTCGAGACCATCGACGACGGACTCTATCAACTCGACCGGGACGGCCGCTTCGTCGCGGTCAACGACGCCGTCGTTGAGACGACGGGCTATTCCCGCGACGAACTGCTCGGCGAACACGTCTCGCTTCTGCTCGACGGCGCCGATGTCGAGGCTATCGAGCGCGAACTGGCCACCGCCCTCGCCGGCGGGGGCGAGGGCGGGACCGCTGTCCCCCTCCCGACCTTCGAACTCGCGATCCGAACCGCCGACGGCGACGCGATCCCCTGCGAACTGCGGGTGTCGCCGATCACAGCGGACGGCGAACTGCAGGGGACCATCGGCGTCGCTCGAGACCTCGCGGAGACCAAAGAGCGGCTGCAGACGCTCGAGTCCGTACGGGCACCCGACGGACCGAACGTCGGCGTCGTCGTACTCGACGACGACCTCGAGGTCTCCTGGGTCGACGACACCGCCGCGGACTTTCTCGACCTCGACCGGGACGCGGTCGTCGGCCGGGACGGCCGAACGGTAGTCGAGGACACCATCGCGGACCGTCTCGCCGCGCCGGACCCGTTCGTCCGGAGCGTCCGCTCGACCTACGAGGAGGGCAGCTACCTCGATCGGTACGAGTGTCGCGTGACCGCCGACGACGGGCGGTCACGCTGGCTCGAGTACCAGAGTAAACCGATCGAATCGGGCGAATACGCCGGGGGTCGGATCGAGTGCTACTACGACATCACCGACCGGAAGCGCTCGGAGAACGATCTCCGGGAGAGCCGGGAGGCGTTCGAGTCGCTGGTCGACGCCGTCGAGGAGTACGCCATCTTCCGGCTTGACGCCGACGGCACCGTCATCAGCTGGAACGAGGGCGCAAAACAGATCAAGGGGTACGACGCCGACGAGATCATCGGCGAGCACTTCTCGAACTTCTACACGCAGGAGGACCGCGCGGCCGGCGTTCCCGAGCGGAACCTCGAGCGCGCCCTCGAGAACGGCTCCGTCGAGGACGAGGGGTGGCGCGTCCGCAACGACGGTTCGCGGTTCTGGGCGAACGTGACGATCACGCCGGTTCGGGACGCCGACGGGACTCACCACGGCTTCCTGAAAGTGACCCGCGATATGACGGACCGCTGGGAGCGCGAGCAGGAACTCGAGAGCGAACTCCAGCGGATCCTCGGCCGGGTCTCGGACGCCTTCTACGCGGTCGACGACGAGTTCCGCTTTACGCACGTCAACGACCGCGCCGCGGAGCTGCTCGAGCGCTCGGAGGACGACCTGCTCGGCGAGCGCCTCTGGGACGTCTTTCCCGATCTCAGGGACCTCGACGAGGTCTGGGACGCCTTCCACACGGCCATGGAAACCCAGGAGCCGACCAACTACGAACTCTACTACGATACGCTGGACTTCTGGGTAGAGGCGAGCCTCTACCCCTCCGAAACCGGTATCTCGGTGTACTTCCGCGACGTCACCGACCGCGTCCGGCGCGAGCGCGAACTCGAGCGGACCGAGCGGCGCTTCGAGGCGATCTTCGAGGACCCGAACATCCTCGTCGGCCTGCTCGAACCCGACGGGACGGTAATCGACATCAACGGGACGGCGATGGAGTACATCGATTCTGACCTCGCGGACGTGACCGGCGAACTGTTCTGGGAGACGCCGTGGTGGGGCGAAGGCGACGGCGTGCAGGACGACGTTCAGGAGTGGACCGAGCGGGCGGCCGCGGGCGAGTACGTGGACTTCGAGGCCGACCTCACGCGGCCGGACGGCAACTGGTATACCCTGAGCGGCTACTTCAGGCCGGTGACGAACGACGAGGGGGACGTCGTCTCGATCATCGTCTCGGACCGCGACGTTACCGAACGCAAGAAACGCGAGCGCGAACTCGAGGAGTCCGAGCAGCGCTACCGTACCTTAGCCGAGCACTTCCCGAACGGGATCGTCACCCTGTTCGACCACGACCTCGAGTACACGCTGGCGGCCGGCCAGGGCTTCGACAAGATCCCCGTCGTTCCCGACGACCTCGAAGGCGAGAACTTCTACGACGTCTGGCCCGAGGAGACCGTCGACGACCTCGAACCGGCGATCCTGGCCGCGCTCGAGGGCGAGCAGGAGGCGGTCGAACTCGAGTACGCGGGTCGCGAGTGGGTGCTCTACGCGGTGCCGATCACCGACACCCGCGGCGACGTCTTCGCCGGGGTGACGATGGCCCACGACATCACCGAGCGCAAGAAGTACCAGCGGCAACTCGAGGAAACGATCGCGCAACTCGAGGAGTCGAACGAACGCCTCGAACAGTTCGCGTACGCCGCCTCCCACGACCTCCAGGAACCGCTGCGGATGGTCTCGAGCTACCTGCAACTCATCGAGAGCCGCTACGCCGACGCGCTCGACGAGGACGGCGAGGAGTTCCTCGAGTTCGCGGTCGACGGCGCCGAGCGCATGCGCGACATGATCGAGGGGCTGCTCGCGTACTCGCGGGTCGAAACGCAGGGGGCCCCGCTCGAACCGATCGCCCTCGAGCCGATCCTCGAGGACGTGCTCGAGGACCTGCAACTCCAGATCGAGGAGACCGACGCCGAGATCGCGGTCGATTCGCTGCCCCGCGTCGAGGGCGACGCCAGCCAGTTGCGCCAGGTGTTCCAGAACCTGCTCTCGAACGCCCTCGAGTACAGCGGCGACGCGCCGCCGCGGGTCCGCGTCGACGCCGAACGGCGCGGCGATCGGTGGCAGATTTCGGTCGCCGACGACGGGATCGGTATCGACGCCGACGAGCAGGAGGCCGTCTTCGACGTGTTCAAACGGCTCCACAGCCGGGACGAACACCCCGGCACCGGGATCGGGCTGGCGCTGTGCCAGCGGATCGTCGAGCGCCACGGCGGCGACATCTGGGTCGACTCCGAGCCGGGCGAGGGGTCGACGTTCTCGTTTACGCTGCCCGCCGTCGACGACCGGGAGTGAGCCGCTCCCTCTCGAGCCGATCGCGATCGAACCGTCATTCCGTCGCTCGAGGCTCGAGCCGTCCGATTCTACACGATCGTTCGTGTTCCGACCGGCGCCCTTTTCCCTTCCCACCCGCTTGAATGGATAGCCGCGCTCTCCGATCTCAATGAGTAAGACAAATTCCTCCCCCGCCGACGACGTACTCGACCTCGAGCGCCCGCTGAACGCCCTTGCGACGAGCCCGGATTTTCGCGGCCCCGTCGAACAGGTCGAGGGCGAGTTCTGTAACGATCACTTCGCGCTGATCTACGACTCTCCCGACGACCAGTTCGCCGCCGTCGTCCCCTTCCTCCGACAGGGCCTCGAGCGCGGCGAGCGGTGCGTCTACGTCACGGACGAGGATTCGGTGGACGCCGTTCGGACGGCGCTTCGCGACGGCGGAATCGACGTCGACGCCGCCGTCGCGTCAGGGGCGCTGGTCATCGAGACGTTCCAGGACACCTATCTCAGGAACGGCTCGTTCGACGTCGACGAGATGATGTCGTTCTACGGCGACGTCATCGACGAGACCGTCGCCGAGTACGAGGGCTTTCGCCTGGCGGCCGAGATGTCCTGGATCCTCGAGAGCGACGTCGCGATCGAGGAGACGATGGCCTACGAGAGCAAGGTCAACGCACTCTTCGACGACGAGGACGCGGTCGCGGTCTGTCAGTACGATCGCAACCGGTTCCCGCCGGAGATCATCCGCGACGTCGTCCGGGTCCACCCGCACCTCATCTACGACGACACCGTCTGTCACAACTTCTACTACACGCCGCCCGAGGAGTTCTGCGGCCCGAACCAGCCGGCCCACGAACTCGACCGGATGCTGGGCACGCTGCGCGAGCGGACCGAGGCGAAAGCCGAACTGCAGGAGCGAAAGGAGTACCAGCAGCGCCAGAACGAGATCATCGCCGACCCCGACCGTTCGTTCGAGGAAAAGCTCGACGCGCTGTTCGAGTTGGGCTGCGAGCGGTTCGACCTCGATCTCGGCGGCATGGCCCAGGTCGATCCCGACGACGACCGATTCGAAATCGAGTACGTCAGCGACGATCACGAGCGCTTCGAATCCGGCGTCGAGCTGCCGCTGTCGGAGACCTTCTGCGCCCTCCCGGCGGAGACGAAAGCGGTCGCGAGCGTCGCCGATCCCGAATCCGCGGGGTGCGACGACATCGTCGCCTACCGCGAACTCGGCGTCCGGTCGTACCTCGGCACGTACGTCGAGATCGACGGCGGACCCGATCGGACCATCGCGTTCGTCGGCGAGTCCACGCGCGACGAGGCCTTCTCCGAGGACGAATGCGAGTTCCTTCGCTCGATCGGCCAGTGGGTCACGTACGAACTCGAGCAACACGAGCGCGAGCGCGAACTCGAGCGCACGGTCGACCGCCTCGAGACCTCGAACGAACGCTTAGAGCAGTTCGCCTACGCCGCCTCCCACGACATGCAGGAACCGCTGCGGATGGTCTCGAGCTACCTGCAACTGATCGAGCGCCGCGACGACGATCTCTCCGCGGAAACGCGCGAGTACCTCGAGTACGCGGTCGACGGCGCCGAACGCATGCGCGCGATGATCGACGGCCTCCTACGATATTCGCGGGTCCAGTCCCGCGGCGGCCCGCTCGAACCGACCGACCTCGAGGCCGTCGTCGCGGACGTTCGCGACGACCTGCAACTCCGCCTCGAGGAAACCGACGCGGACCTGACGGTGGGCGACCTGCCTCGGGTCACGGGCGACGCCGAGCAACTCCGCCAACTGTTCCAGAACCTGTTGGATAACGCGCTCACGTATTCAGGGGACGAGCCGCCACGGATCGATATCGCGGCCGAACGCACCCCCGCCGGCGACGGGTGGACGATTTCGGTCCGCGACGAGGGGATCGGCATCCCGGCCGCCGAACAGGACCGGATCTTCGCTCTCTTCGACCGCCTCCACAGCCGCGACGAGTACGCCGGCACCGGGATCGGGCTGGCGCTCTGTCAGCGGATCGTCGAGCGCCACGGCGGGGCCATCCGCGTCGACTCGGAACCGGGCGACGGATCGACGTTCGCCGTTACGCTTCCGGCGGCGAGCGACGAGTAACGGACGACTTGCCGGATTCGGCGACAGCGATCTATTCGTCGGCCGTCGATACGACACCCTCGAGCGCGGCTTCGACCGCCCGCACGGCGTTTGCCCCCTCGAGTCGATCGACGACGAGCACCATGGTTCCCGCTTCCGCTCCGTCTCCTTCGGCGACGGCCGCCGCCGTCGGCGACACGTCCTCGAGTGCGAGTCGCTCGAGCGCGTGGGCCAGCGCGGCCGGATCCACGTCGCCGGTCGCGATGATCGCGGTCCGATCGCCGCCGGCAGACCCGAAGGCTGCGCCGCCGACGGCCAGCAGCGCGTCGCGGCTCGCAGCATCCTCGAGCGGGCCGATTCCGCTCTCCATGCGGACCTGCACGTCTCGGGACTCGGTCTCGTAGTCGGGCAACTCCTCGGCGTACCGGCGCAGCGCCGTCGCGATCGCGTCGGTGTCGCCGTCGACGCCGTCGGCTGCGAGGAAGCGAGCGGCGGCGGTGTAGTTGACGACGCCCGCGCGAAGCGCCGTCAGGAGGAACGGGTGGTCGGCGACGGCCCGGCGCGTCTCGGCTGCCAGTGACATATCGGGAGCGCGTCCCGGATCGGCATAAAGTCGCCGCCATTCGCGATGGTCGTCTGGCTCGGCATCTCGAACATGGGCGTCGGCCACGAACACGAACAGGGCTAAACCCCTGCGTCCCCTCGAGAACGGTATGACCGCGTCCGAACCGGATCACCCCGCTTCCACTACCGAGGACGACGTTCGGGAGGCCGTCTCCCTGTTCCTCCGGCGGAACTTCCCACAGATCGAAATGCACGGCGGTGACTCGTCGATCACCGAGGTCGACCTCGAGGAACGGCGCGTCGGGATCAACCTCACCGGCGCCTGCAGCGGCTGCGGCGTCAGTCCGATGACGACCCAGGCGATCCAGCGCCGGCTCCCCGACGAGATCGACGCGATCGATTCGGTCAGCGTCAGTACGGGACTCGACGGACTCTCCGAGCAGGGCGGATCGGGTCCGGACGTCCCGCCGGACGTGCCGTTCTGAGCCGGTGGATCGGGCCGCGACACTCTGGCGCCTCGACCGCACTCCTTTTGCCGCGAGCGTCCCTTCAACCCCCTATGAAGCCCGACGAGGTCGAGCAACTCATCGAATCGGAACTCGAGGACGCCGAGGCGACGGTCACGCACGCCCGCGACGAACACGACGAGGACCACCTCGCGGCGACGGTCGTCTCGCCCGCGTTCGAGGGCCTGCCGCTGGTGCAACAGCACCAGCAGGTCTACGACGCCCTCGACGACCACATGACGACCGACATCCACGCCCTCGAGCTGTCGACGTACACGCCCGAGGAGTACGAGGACGCCGAGGCCTAGGGCGGACGACCCGATTTCGGGCCGCCCGTCGCACGCCGCGCGACGAAACGCGACCCGCACGTTTATCCACCTCTGCTGATAGGATTGCGTATGGAAGCGCTCAACCCCCGAATTCGACTCCTCTGGATCGGACAGGGGCTCCTCGCGGCGATCGTCGTCGGTATCGCCCTCGCGGCCGTCGATCAGTTGTTCGTCGACGTCCCCACGGTCGCGATCGTCGGCGTCGCCGCCCTCATTCTCCTGCTCGGCGTCGCCTACGCCGTGCGGCTCTACCAGGTCTGGAAATTCGAACTGCAAGCGGACGCGCTCTACCTCGAGCGGGGCGTCGTCACGTTCGTCGAAACCGCGGTGCCGTTCGTCCGCGTCCAGCACGTCGACACGCAGTTCGGCCCCGTCGAGCGCGTGTTCGGCCTCTCGAGCGTGGTCGTCTATACCGCCGGCTCCCGGAACGCGGACGTCCGGATTCCGGGGCTGACGCCGGACCGCGCACGGGAGCTGCAGGACACCCTTCGCGAACTCGCCGTCGAGAGCGAGGCCGAGGACGCCGTCTAACATGTCCAGTATGAACCGCTTGCACCCGTTCAGTGCGGTCACGTACTCGCTCCGGTACGCATTCCTCGGACTCTGGCTCCCACTCTTCTTGGTGGGCGCGCTGGCCGGCGTCTTCGAGCCGATACAGGGAAGCTGGACGGCCGTCGCCGCGCCGCTCGGCTTCCTGCTCGGGCTCAGCTACGGCGTCGCGTACTACTACCGGTTCGGTTACCAGATAACCGAGGATACCGTCGACGTCGCCTCCGGCGTGTTCGCCCGCCGCTCTCGAGAGATTCCCTACGGCCGGATCCAGAACGTCGATATCCGCCAGGGCGTCGTCCAGCGCCTGCTCGGCGTCGCCGTCGTTTCGATCGAAACCGCCGGCGGGGGCGAGACCGAAGCGACGTTGTCCGTCGTCGGCGAGGACGAAGCGGATCGGCTGCAGGCGGAGATCCGCCGGCGTACTGCAAGCGTCAAGGATCGGCGGCAGGAGCGGGACCAGGATCGAGATCTCGCACCCGAGTCGGACGCGGACGTCGATCCCGGCTCCCAGCCCGACGCCGAATCCGGTCGTCCTCCCGCCGCCGAACCGGACGGTCCAGCCGGAGCCGACGCCGAATCGGACGCGGTCGCGCCGGACTCGAGTCCGGACACTGGCCAATCGCCCACCGAGTCGACGGCCCGGCCGAGCCCCCAACAGCGCCGCCAACGGCTGTTCGAACTCGCGGATTCGGAACTGCTGCTGTACGCCTTCACGACGTTCCGACCAGCCGCCGGCGCCGCCGGACTCTTCCTGTTTTTCTTCGCGACCGACGCGGTGCTCGAGGCCTTCCTCGCCGCCGCGGCACCGTTCGGCGGTCCGCAGGACCTCGCGTCCGGCGATGCGGGGAGCTACGGCATCCTGACGATCGTCTCGGGACTGATCAGTGTCGGCGTCACGTACCTCCTCAGCGTCGCGTACACGTTCGCGATGTACTACGGCTTCGAGCTCGGCCGCATCGGCGACGACTTCGTCTACGACCGCGGCCTGTTACAACGGTACAGCGGCTCGATCCCCGCGGAGAAGGTCCAGTCGGTCACGGTCACCGACAACCCGCTCCAGCGGCTGCTCGGCTACGCCGGGCTGTGGGTCGAGACCGCCGGCTACGGCCCCGACAGCGACGCCGGCAGCCAGTCGGCCGTCCCGCTGGCGGCCCGCGATCGGATCTATACGTTCACCGAGAACCTCACCGGCGTCGAGACGCCGTCGTTCGAGAGTCCGTCCCCGATCGCCCGCCGGCGCTATCTGGTGCGGTACTCGCTGATCGCCGCCGTGATCGTCGCCGTCGCCTTCGGCGTGTCGTACGCGACGCCGCTCGAGCGGTGGTACCTCGCCGCGGTGGTCTTCGTCGCGGTGCCGCCGGCGGCACACCTCCGGTACAAACATTTGGGCTACTTCGTCGGCGACGACCACCTCGTGATCCGCAGCGGGTTCTGGCGCCGGCGGACGACCGTGATCCCCTACTACCGGATTCAGACGGTCTCGACGCGACGCTCGATCTTCCAGCGCCGGCTCGGCCTCGCCTCGCTGGTCGTCGATACGGCCAGTTCCCGCTCGTTCGTCTGGTCGTCCTCGACGATTTACGACGTCGCGCTCGAGGACGCCCGCGACGTCCACGGGACAAGTCGCGACCACCTCCAGACGGCCCTGCGCGAGCGCAAGGCGGCCGACGACCTGGGCGTCTCCGTCGACTTTACGTGACCTCTTGACGGGTCTCCTTTCCGTCGCTACGCATCTGTCTCGAGACCCGAGCCGCCGATACGGTTGCGCCGCGCGGGGACCGCGACGTTTTTGCACCGACCGTTCCACTCGCCGTACATGACAAATGGCGCTACCGAGCGCGCCGGTGGTCGAAATGATTAGCGACGCGCTTCGGTATCCCGTCGCCGACGAGGTCGGGCGAGGGGCGTTGCTCAGGTGTCTGCTCGCCGTCGTCCTGCTCGTCGTCGGCCTGCGGTACGCGGCGGCGCTCGGTCCGCTAGTGGTTGGGCTCGTTCCGGCGGTCCTCGCGCTCGTCGGACTTCTCCTCCTCCTCGGGACGACCGCGATCCTCCTCGGGGAGCCCGCTCAGCGGGACTGGCCCGGCGTTCGAGGACTGCTTCGGCCCGGACTCGCAGCGCTCGCGTTGTCGATCGTGGGACTCGCCCCGCCGCTCGGCCTGCTGGCGCTGTCGGCGATGCAGTCGGTCGACAGCGGGGCACTCGAGGGCGGTGCGGGAGTGCTTACGCTCGTCTCGACGACGCTGCTGCTCTTTGCGCTGCTGGCGTGTGCGTACGCGTATCCGGCCGCGGTCGCCGCGAGCGTCTCGCACGGGCGGTTGCGCGCCGCCGCCGATACCGACATCGTCGTGCCGGTGCTCACCGACGCGACGTATCTCCTCCGCTGGATCGTCGGCTTTTCGCTCGTTCTGCTCGGCACGTGGTGCGCCCTCATGACCCTCCAGCGGGGCGACGCAGCGGGGATCCTCGCTGCGGCTGCCGCCGCGTACTTCCTCGTGGCTGGCGCTCGAGCGGTCGGCGTCGGCTACGCTGACGCGTCGGGGACCTCGGTCGCGGATTCGCGGTAAGAAACTGCCGTAGCGGTGGCTGCTTCGTTGGGCCTCGATTGCAATTCAAAGTAGAACGCGGAACTAGAACGCGGGGAACGAACGGTGCGAGCGAAAGCGACCGATCGCGTCGTACTCGAACGGCCAGCCAGTCGACAGTCGACCGTCGAACAGCGAACGGCGAACGGCGCCTCGTCAGACTCGAGTCAGATCGAGGCCAGTTTCGAACGGCGGATTAGACGTTCGGGATTCGCGGCTCGGTGTTCTCGACGCGGCGGTTGTGGACCGCTTCGCCGGTCCGCGCGTCGAAGAGGTGGATCGCGTCTTCGGGGATGTGGGCGACGACGCGGTCGCCGGAGTTGACCGTACTCATCCCGTCGATCGTTGCGATAATCGATTCGCGGTTGCCTTCCAGCAACTCGGTGTCAGTGTCGAGTTCCTCGTCGCCGAGCATGAGGTAGACGATGTTCTCGTCGCCGGTCGGTTCGACGACCGAGACCTGCGCGGCGACCTCGTGGCCGCCCGCCTGTCGTCCCTCGTCGCGCTCGATCTCGATGTCCTCCGGCCGAATGCCGAGGACGACGTCGCTGCGGCTGCCGATCGAAGTCGCGATATCGTTCGAGATCGGGTACTCGAGGTGTTCGCCGACGAGCGTGGCGCCGTCGGCCGTCTCGCGGACGTCGACGTCGAGGAAGTTCATCGACGGTTCGCCGATGAAGTTCGCGACGAACTGGTTGGCGGGCTCGTGGTAGCACTCCAGCGGCGTGCCGACCTGCTGGAGTTCGCCGTCGTTGAGGATCGCGATGCGATCGCCCATCGTCATCGCTTCCGTCTGGTCGTGCGTGACGTAGACCGTCGTCGTGCCGAGTTCCTCCTGGAGCTGCTGGAGCTCGGTCCGCATCTGCGCGCGGAGCTTCGCGTCTAAGTTCGACAGCGGCTCGTCCATCAGGAAGACCGACGGCTCGCGGACGATCGCGCGACCGAGCGCGACCCGCTGTTGCTGGCCGCCCGAGAGTTCGCCGGGCTTGCGGTCGAGCAGGTCGCCGATCCCCATCATCTCGGCGGCCTCCTCGACGCGATCGGAGATCTCGTCGTCCGAGAGCTCCGTCGACTCCTCGAGCCCGAAGGCCATGTTCTCCCGCACGGTCATGTGCGGGTACAGCGCGTAGGACTGGAACACCATCGCGATGTCCCGGTCTTTCGCGGGGATGTCGTTGATCACGCGGTCGTCGAGGCTGATCTGACCGTCCGAGATCGTCTCCAGCCCCGCGATCATTCGCAGCGTCGTCGACTTGCCACAGCCCGACGGGCCGACGAGAACGAGGAACTCCCCGTCCTCGATATCGATCGATACCTCGTCGACGGCAACGATATCGCTGCCGTCGTCGTCCGTGAAGACTTTCGTTACGTCGTCGAGTTTCGTTTCTGCCATCGTCAAATCCTCCGTTTCCGTATCGGTTGTCGCTGGTCGGTCATACTCGGACACCCTCTGCGAACTGGTCGGCGAACAGCACGTAGACGATCAGTGTCGGCAACGCCGTAATGAACGCCCCTGCCATTCGCAGCGGGTAGTCGACGCCCTCGAGTGCCTCGCCGAGCCCGGACAAGATTAGTGTGGCGGACGCGGCGGGATCGTTCACGCTGCCGATGATGGTCAGCGAGAACAGGAACTCGTTCCAGATCTGGGTGAACTGGAAGATGAACACGACGGCGAACATCGGAATCGACAGCGGCAGCACGATCCGGCGGTAGATCCGCCAGACCGACGCGCCGTCGAGTCGGGCCGCCTCGATCATCTCCCAGGACATCGTCTTGTACTGCGAGCGGAACAGCAGCGTACAGATCGGAATCCCGTACGCCGTGTGCGTGATGATCAACTCGAGGATCGTCGCGTGATGTTGCTCGAGGAGCGGCAGCGCCCAGAGGAACGAGAGCCGCTGGTCGAACTGGACGTACTGGGTCCAGAACTCGAACAGGGGCACGATCACGGCCTGGTACGGGACGAAGATCCCCGCGATGAACAGCGTGAAGACGGCGATTTGTCCACGCCAGTCGACCAGGGTCAGTCCGTACGCCGCCATACTCCCGAAGATCGCACAGAGGATCGTTGCGGGGATGGTAAACAGCAGGCTGTTGACGAGCCCGCGGCTGAGCGCGTTAAACGCGAACTGCCATTTCTCGAACGTGAACCCCTCGAGCCCCGGCGGGATGAACGGGTACGTCGTTCGCAGCGCTTCCGACGTTTTGATCGACGTTACCAGGCCCGATTCGATCGGAATCAGGTAAAAGCCGATGAGACCGACGAGGGTCACATACAGCACCACTCGCTGGAAGTCGATGGCGTCGGCCCAGCTTTGCTCCGCCGCTTCGGTCGTAACTGATACTGATTCCTCGCTCATAGGTTACCTTGTTTGTACTGGTTGTACAGGTACGGCGCGATGACGGCCAGCGACACCGCGAACAGCACGAGTGCGATCGCGGAGCCGTACGCCCACTCGGACTTGCCGAACGACTCGCGGACCATGAAGGTCGCGAGGATGTCCGCCCCCTTGCGGGGCCGGTAGCCGTCGAAGGTTGCGTACAGGAAGTCGAAGGCCTTCAGCGCGAACAGCACGAGGGTGACGGAGGCGCTGACCATCGCAGCCCGCAGCTGCGGGATGATGACGCGCCAGTACATCCGGATCGTGCTCGCACCGTCGACGCGAGCGGCCTCGTACTGGTCGGTCGGAATCGACCGGAGCGCGGCGAGATAGATGACCATCGTGTAGCCGCTGAACTGCCAGACGAGCGCGAAGATCACGGCCCCGAGGACGAGGCGCGGGTCGCCGAGCCAGTTGTACGGTCCGAGCCCGAACACGCCGATGACCTGATTGATGATGCCGTTGTTGACGTTGTACATCCACCGCCAGAACTGTGCCGTGACGATGAACGACAGCGCGAACGGGAGCAGGTAGATCGTCCGGAACGACCGCTCGAAGCGGATCTTGCGATCGAGCAGCAGCGCGAGGACGAGTCCGATCGCCAGACACGCCACGGTAAAGACGACGAGCAACACGACGGTGTTCCGCGTCGCCTCCCAGAACTGCGGATCGCTCAACAGCGTCGTATAGTTCTCCAGTCCCAGATCGCTGTAGTCCGGGTCACCGAACCCCGAGTAACTCGTCAGCGACAGGAAGAAGTTCCACCCGATCGCTGCGTAGACGAAAAAGCCCATCAGCAAGAACGGGGGGAACCAGAACGGCGCCGACTGAACGATGTCGCTATCGAGCCAGCGACGCACCGTCGATCGCTCCTCGACCGTCCCGCCGTCGGTCTCGACGCGTCGGCTGTCACGGACGCTACGCAGTAACGCTAACACACCTTTCATAAAATTAAGAACAGTTTTTTAGACGACGTCCATGAAGCCGTCCGTCGCTGCCTCGGGGTCGTAGGGGTCGGCGAAGTTGTTGTTGAGCACGCCTTCGAGTTCGGATTGGGTGCTCGGGTCAACTGCCAGCCCGTGGGCAAGCGTCGGGGGCTTCTCCGACACTTCGTCGAAGTTCTCGATCGTGTCGGTGAGGTAGTCGTTGAACTCGTCGGTCGCCACGCCCGTCCGGGTCGGGATCGATCCCTTGTACTGGTTGTACGCAACCTGCGCGTCCTCGGAGCCGGCGAATCGGAGGAACGCGGCGGACTCCTCGGGGCTCGGGTTGTCGCCGGGGTAGATGAACGAGTCGATGTGCAGGGTGTAGTAGTCCTCGGTGCCGGGGAAGCGGACTGCGTCCCAGTCGGTACCGTACTCCAGCCCTTCCGTGATGTACGCGCCGGCGACCCAGTTACCCTGGTGGATGAAGGCGGCGTCGCCGCTCATGATGTCCTGGTTGACTTCGGTGAAGTCGACCGAGGCCGCGTCGTTGTTGATGTAGCCCAGCAGCTCCTCGAGCTTCTCGAAGGTCTGGAGGACGAGGTCGCGGTCGCCTTCCCCTTCGATGAAGTTCATGTAGGCGTCGTAGCCGTGCTCGCTGAGCATCACGGTGCCCCACGTCTGGAGGATACACCACGTGGCGAGCGAGAACGCGAACGGGGTCGCGTCGGTCTCGGACTCGACGGCGTCCAGCGCGTCGATAAGGTCGTCGACGCTACTGAGCGAGGACGGATCGACGCCCGCTTCCTCGAGGACCTCGACGTTGTAGAAGAGGTCGTTCAGGCGGTGGGAGCCGATGGGGACCGCGGAGAAGCCGTCGTCGGTTTCGCACAGTTCGACCGCTTCCTGTGCGTGGGCTTCTTTCAGGCCGCCTTCGTCCCAGACCTCGCTCTCGATGTCGCCGAGGACGCCCTCGTACTGCTCGAGGTTCGCGCCGGGCCAGCCGGCGAACGAACTCGGCGGGTTGCCACCCTGCAGGCGGTTGGCGACCGTCTGGTCGAGGTTCTGGTTGCCACCGCCGCCGATCGGCTGGTCGTCGACGTCCATGTCGGGGTACTCCTCCCGGAGCGCCGAGAAGAGGGCGTCGGCGGCTTCCGCGCCGTCGCCGCCGGTCCAGCCGTGGAGGACCTCGAGCGTGTTGCTCCACTGGCCGTCGCCACCGTTACCGTTGCCGTTACCGTCGCCGTTACCGTTGCCGTCGCCATTTCCGCCGCCAGTACAACCCGCAAGCGCGGTAAGCGCTCCGGTTCCCGCCAGGCCTGCACCCTTCAGAACCGTTCTCCGCGAACGATCACTATTGAAATCCATGTTAAGCCTCACCATCTTGGTAGGAGACCGAATACTTAATAGTTACTATTATTATTTTAGATGCGAGTAAAGCTGGCACCAAACCTATATTTAATAGTTACTATTATTATTTTAGAAACGAGTGAAGATATAGCTATACTAACATCCGGCCGAACGTAATCGGCTCCGCCAGTGTCCGCCGACCCTCTGCGGGCGGTTCGTCGTCGTACCGGTGGATTTTACCTGACACCCCGAGATGCCTCGCGTATGGGAGACGACGACTACCGAATCGAGGAGGACAGCCTCGGCGAGATGCAGGTGCCCACGGACGCCTACTGGGGCGCCCAGACACAGCGCGCGATCCAGAACTTCCCCATCTCGGGGATCACCTTCAGCCGTCGATTCGTCCGCGCGCTCGGCGTCGTCAAGAAGGCCGCCGCACAGGCCAACCGCGACCTCGAGTTGATCGAGGACGACGTCGCCGAGGCGATCATCGAGGCCGCCGACGAGGTCATCGAGGGCCAACACGACGACCAGTTCCCGGTCGACGTCTTCCAGACCGGCTCCGGGACGTCCTCGAACATGAACGCCAACGAGGTCATCGCCAACCGCGCCGCCGAGCTCATGGGCGCCGAGATCGGCGACCGCGTCGTCCACCCGAATGACCACGTCAACTACGGCCAATCGAGCAACGACGTCATCCCGACCGCGATGCACGTTGCCTCGCTCGAGGCCGTCGAGAAGGACGTCATCCCTGCCCTCGATACGCTCCGCGAGGCGCTCGAGGCGAAGGAGGAGGAGTTCGACGACGTCGTCAAGACCGGCCGCACGCACCTCCAGGACGCGACGCCCGTAACCCTGGGCCAGGAGTTCTCCGGCTACCGCACGCAGGTCGAGAAGGGGCTGGCCCGCGTCGATAAGGTCCGCGAACACCTCGCGGAACTCGCGCTGGGCGGCACCGCGACCGGGACCGGACTGAACACTCATCCCGAGTTCCCCTCGCGCGCGGCAGAATATATTACGAAGGAGACCGGCGTTCAGTTCCGCGAGGCCGACAACCACTTCGAGGCTCAGGCCGCCCACGATGCCATGTCTGAGGCCCACGGTGCCCTCCGAACCGTTGCCGGCTCACTGAACAAGATCGCCAACGACCTGCGGCTGCTCGCTTCCGGGCCGCGCAACGGTCTCGGCGAGATCGAACAGCCCGAGAACCAGCCCGGCTCCTCGATCATGCCCGGGAAAATCAACCCGGTCGTCGCCGAGGCCGTCAATCAGGTCCACAAACAGGTCGTCGGCAACGACGCCGCGGTCTCCGCCGGCGCCGCGGAGGGCCAGATCGATCTGAACCTCTACAAGCCCGTGCTGGCGCACAACTTCCTCGAGTCGGCCGAACTCATCTCGAACGCCAGCCAGGTCTTCGCCGAGCGGTTCGTCTCGGAACTCGAGGCCAACGAGGAGTACTGCCGGGACCGCGTCGAGCAGTCCATGGCGATGGCCACCTCGCTCAACGTCCACATCGGCTACGACAAGGCCAGCGAGGTCGCCAAGACCGCGCTCAAGGAGGGGAAGACCGTCCGCGAGGTCGTCCTCGAGAAGGGCTACCTCGACGAGGAGGAAGCCGACGAGGTCCTCGACCCCGCGAAGATGACCGAACGTGGGATCCTCGGCCAGGACGACTGAGCCGGTCGTCCCGCCGCTGATCTCGAGTCGGTTTTCGCCGACGCCTCCAGTTCTCGACAGTATTCTCCGACCGTCGCTTGGTGGCTCTGCACACGGGCGAACTACCGAACTAACGACTACTCGAAACGGAATAAACAGACACGACGAACGCTCTTTCTTCCCTACCGCTATCGGCTAAATCGACGCAGTGGACCCGAATCACGGGTGACCCGGCCGGAATAAAAAATCCAAGCAGTTTTGTCGGACGCCAGCGTCAGACGAATTATGCACACCTGTCGCAACTGCAACCAGTCGTTTCAGACCGAACTCGCGCTCGAACTCCACCGGGATACCTGTCAGAAAGGACAGTTATTCTGCCAGGTCTGTGGCGAACGATTCCGGGAAGGCGACGCGACTCAGGACGGTTGGCACTACGAGTGTCCGAACGAGGACTGTGAGGGCGACGGACTTCAGGACGATCTCTATCACGTCGACGACGTCGGCGTAACGACGAACTGACTGCGCCGCGAACTGTCTCTTCGAGCGTTCTCAGATCTCGACCCGGTCTGCTCTCCTTTGACCGTGCGAGGGGATAACTCCCGACAGGTGTTTTGACGGTCTTCTCGCTGTGGTCGCTCTCGTTCGTCCGTCGGTTTCCAGACCGGGGTCGTTCGATCGGAAATCAGGCGATGTTCGATATAGCGAAATAGAATTCATTTGGACGAGGCAGAACACGGCCGCGGACAGATACTAGAGCAGTAGCGACACGAAGGTGGCGAGACGAACGCGAAAATCGTCGCACTCGAGTCTGCAATCGGCGTCGGCGACGACCACTCGAGCGAACTCGATCTCGTGTAATTCCTTTCTAGCCCGGTCTCTCCCCTCGTCCTGGCGTCGCCGGCTTCGACTGGCCGGTCCACGTAGAGATGCACTCATCTTCAACCACCCACGAAGGGACTTTCAGTTCCCTGATATCGACCCGCTTCTGTACGGTTTTCACCTCGCTGTCGATCGATCGACGCTCAGGTATTGCTGCAGCGTACTGTAATCGATTTCCCGGTCTCAGCACAGGCCCCGGCAATTGGGGATAGAAGGCGGACTCGAGCAGAACGACTCCGTCACGGTGCCTCGCGGTCACTGAATCGTCTCACACGATACCGACGGTATGGCCCTTCCGCCTGTCGCCGGTCTACTGCTCCCTTCGCACGACCCCAGTCCGGTGACGCAAAACCCTGATTCCGAGTATCCTGCGCCGATCGACGGCGAGGCGGCAGGTGGGCTCTGTCGAAGAGGCGACCCTCGAGCGGGCAGTCAACGGCGGGGATAGCAACCCGAAAGTGTGGGTTGATGCCCACGCACTCTCTCGGTGGCGTGTTAGACTGCTGGCAACTGACCCGACACGATCGAGTCGCCGGTCCGGTAATCGATCGTGTCCTCTTCGACGCCACGACGAATTGTGGTCACGACGTTCACCTCGAGTCCGCATTCGCCGGCGCTCGTTCCTCGGCTTCATTCTTCGTTCATGTTGGATCGGAAGTCACGGTCGTCACCAGCGACGACGGTAGCTGATACCAATGCCCATTCTATATGTTGTTTGCTAACACATATTTTACCTGCCGAAACGCCGACAAAATATCCTTTCACTCGGACAAAAACCATCCAATTATAGTATGAAATAAAGTTCGCTGGAGCGGTGTTTCTCGACCGCAACCCCTAGGGTCTGACCGCCTAGAATGGGTTTCCAAATATGGTTGCAAAGTATACACTTCTCTCTATCGCCTCGCTGAATTAGTTCTAGAATCTGGTAATTTGTTCTTCTGCCGCGATAGGTGGGGTGGATCTCGTCACGACCTGCCGCTGTGTTAGTGATAGCGCGGTTCGCTCCCGAGTAGTTTATGTTCCAATCTGGGACTAAAACGTGACTTATTGCAGAACTATACTCACAAATAATATCTCTGCCCGGGTGGCTATAGGGTTCCAGTAGCCCAAATAAGGATGTTTATTTGTGAATGTGGGTTAGATTGAAGTGAGCGGCGTGAGTGGGTGTCGTCGATGACAGACGACGAGCGAGTCGCCGTGAAAACATACGTTCCCCGATACCAGAAGGAAACCTGGGAAGACCACGCCGACGATCTCGAGATGAGCCAAAGCGAGTTCGTCCGGACGATGGTCCAGGCCGGACGGAGCGATTTCGATGTTCCCTCGAGCGGGGGAGACTGGGATGGCAAACAGAGCGCGGCGGACGCCGATGCTGAGACGACCGACGCTGCGGGCGAGGACTTCGCCGACCGCATCCTCGAGGTACTCCAGCGCGAGGGCGTCCACGACTGGGACGAACTCGTCGACGCGCTGATCGACGACGTCGAGGACGACCTCGACGCGGCGCTACAGCAGCTGCAGGACGAAAACGAGGTCCGGTACAGCGGCCGCGAGGGCGGGTACGTGGTGGTCGACGATGAGTGAAGGTCAGCAGCCCCAACAGCAGGCCAATACGGTCGAATACTTCCTGCAGGACATCGAGCACCACGGCCGCAACGAACGGACCGCAGCGGCCTATCAGCGCGTGCTGACGGACTACGAGTCCTTCCTCGCCGACCGCTTCGAGAAGGAGCCGCCGGAGGCGAGCTACCGGGATTGCATGGCCTGGATCCACGAACTGCGGTCCACGCACTCCGAGAGCACCGTCGCGACGTACGCCTCCTATCTCAATCGCTTCTACAGCTACCTCGAGCGGGTCGGCCACACCGACGAGAACCCGATGACGGTCGTCTTGGAGGAAATGAGCGAGTCGATCGAGTCGAACCCGACTCGCCGCGATATCACGCTGCCCGAGATGCGGTCGTTCGTCGCGGACGTCCGCCATCCGCTGCACCGAGCGATTATCGTCACGCTACTGAAAACCGGCATGCGGGCGGGCGAGTTGTGCAATCTGGATCTCATCGACTGCCACCTCGAACACGAAGCCCAGACCTGGCAGCCACGCGCTCACATTGCCGGTCGTCCGGACTCGCTGTTCGTCTCGACGGAGCACACCTACGGCGAGGAATCCGGAGGCGAACGGCGCTCAGCGTCGAACAAGCGCAAGCGCGAGACCGTGATTCCGATCGACGAGGAGCTGAAGGACGTGCTGGTTCGGTGGCTCGCCGTCCGGCCAGATGTGCCGTCGGACTCGAGAACGCCGTCTGCGACGGCGACGGAGCCGCTGTTCGTCGGCACGGCCGACTGCTGGGGCCAGCGGCTGACGCCGAACGTCGTCCACCACGTCGTCGAACAGTACGCCAGAGAGCGCGGCTGGTACCGGACCGGTGGCGGGGCTTCGGAGAACGTCACACCCCACTACTTCCGGCACTTCTTCACCACGCACCTCCGGGATCGAACCGGTGATCGCGGGATCGTCCAGTATCTGCGAGGTGACGTCGCCAGCGACGTGATCGACACCTACACCCACAACTGGGGTGACCGCGTTCGGGAGACGTACCTCGAGCACATCTATTCAGTGACGGCGTAGTCGCGGCTGCAGCGACTGCGCGTCGATGAAGTCCTGCTCGAGCTATCAATCGAACTTTCCGTATTCGGCAGTTGCTGGTCCACATATTGTTGGAATAATAACTATAATCTGGGATGTCGATTGTCCTATATCGAACTCCTAAATCCTATATCGATATATAGAAATTGGGTCCCCGAGCCAACGCATTTTGATCGCTATTCGGCCGTGTCAGAGGTCCTCGAGAAGGAATACGGACGTTGCCGTCGACTGGCCGAATCGACTGGCGAATTTGAGGGAGAAAACGAGCGCTGTAGTTGCGTCGGTTCGCGCGCTGTGCCGTTACACCGCCTCAGCGCGTGCACCGACTGCGTCGAAGATCTGCGGGACGAATCCTTCGGCCAGCGGCGACAGTTCGTACACTCGGCTGCTGCCGTCACGGAATTTTCCGACGAGACCGGCGTCCTCGAGCGTATTCAGGTGGTGGTACAGGTCGTTTTGGCGTCGATCGAGCAGGTCAGCGAGTTCGCCGCTGCGGAGTCGCCCCTCCTCGGCGAGGAGGTAGAGGATGGTAAACCGCGTCGGTTCGCCCATCACCTGCAGTCGGTTCGCCTCCCGCTCGAGGTCGAGCGTGCCGTTGAGTAGGTCCGATTCGACCCGGTCTCGGGCAGCAGAGCGTTCGTCGTTCGGAATCTCTCGTTCGCTCATAGGCGAGGGTACGCGCTCGATCCACTTAGACTTAATCGACGTTAAGACGAATTGCTGAAACGAACTTTAACTGTCGCCCGTTTGGACTGGCGAGGGATGACCGCGCTCACGGAGTACGAGGGACGGCCGATCGAGGAGTGGGTCGCTCGGTCGATTCCTGACGCCGATCGGAACGACGCTTTCGTCTTCCTCATGGGGCCGTACCGCCTGCTCGATCCCGCCTATCTGTATCCGAACGACGGCTACCCGCTGCCGCCGGATCCGCTCGCCCCGCGAGGGAACGGTGCCGCGCCCGACGCGATCGAAGCGACGCTGCGGACGATCTGCGACCGCGTATCGGCCGAAACCGGGACGACGGCGTTCATCGCGAGCGACGTCGAGATCCCGACCAGACGCGAGGCGGAGCGGCAGGATCTCGAGGAGCCGGGAATGCCGGTTATCGACCAATCCGTCGCGCTCGCGAAAGCCAGTGCGGGGAACGCGTTCGTCTTCACGAAGGCCGGACTCACGACGGGCGCCGGTGCGGAAGCCGGTGCGATTCCCGAACACTTCAGGTTACGAGACGCCGAGCACCGCCTGCGCGATCCGCGAACGTTCTGCATCTTCGCGGAAGCCGAGAAGGCGAGCGCCGAATCCGGAACCGTCTACGAACCGCGGTTCAGCAGCGCCTCGATCGACGAGATGGACGACGCGTACGATCTTCGATTTCGGTACTTCGTCGATCGAGAAGAGTTAGTCGAGCGGCTGATCGATTTCGTCGAGTCGTACGTCGTGCCGCTGGCGAGTCAGCCGTGACTCGAGTCGAGTCCCGGCTCCGACCGTTACTGCGAGGCCCCGTCGACGGCGAGTTCCGTCTCGAGATCGTCGCCGTCTAACAACGAACGGACGGCCGCCGCTGCGTCCGTTTTGTTCAGTTCCGAGGTGTTTTCGAGCAGCACGGTTTCGCTGGGGAACAGTTGCTCTCCGAGCAGGAGGCCGTGTTCGCGGGCGGTCGAGCCGGTGACGGTGAGGTAGACGCCGAGTCCGGTGTCGGCGATCGCCGCTTCCTCCTCCCGGCCTTCCGCGGGGTAGCGAAACTCCACGCCGTCGAGCGTTCGCGTGCCGAGGACGGCCTGGACGAGTCGCTCGTACCGGGGCTCGATACACAGCGGTCCCTCGTAGCGCTCGAGGAAGTCGCGGTCGAGCGAGTCGTCGGCGGGAGCGACCTCGGGTGCGGCCATCAGCGTGTGGTAGACGGTATCCCCGAGACCGGTGGCGACCCGGACGTCGGTGTCGGAGGGATCGATCCGGGCGTTGATGTCGGCGATCCGGTCGAGCGGTTCGGGCCGCAGTTCGACGACCTCCTCTAAGACGAGGTCGGCGCTGTCGAAGCCGAGCGCGAACTCGTGGGTTCGAAGCGCGCGGAAGGGCTCCTCGCGGCCGACGAGTTGGATCGCGCCGCCGTCGACAGCGATGGCATCGACGTCTGCGAGCGGAATCGTGACGCTATCGAAGACGATCCGCCGGGGTTTCCCGGCGCGGGCGTCCCGCAGCAGAGTGTATTCGGGTTCGGTCGGATCGTCGGCGCTGCTGTAGTCGGCGAGACGATGGTAGACGTTCTCCTCGTCGGGTTCGAGGTCGCCTTTCGTGACGGCCTTCTCGTGGCGGAGCGTCGACGAAATCTCGTCCGCGAGGCCGGGCACGTCGAGCCGCCGCGCGAGTCGATCGAGTACCGACTCGAGGGGGCGTCCTTTCCTGGGAACGGCGATCGGAATCGTCTCGCCCATCGAGCAGTGCTCGGCCGGCGACGGATAAACGAGTTGTGTTTTCGGCTATCGCTGCCTCTCGTCGGTCCTCGGTCGTCAGTTGTCCGCGAACATCGAGCCGAGCTGGTTGCGCCACTCCTGAATGTCGGTGATCTCCTCTCGGACATCCTCGAGGTCGGATTCGACGCTTTCGACGTCTTCCTCGACGGCCCTGAGATCCTCGGAGAGATCGTCGACGTCGCCTTCGACCGCATCGACATCGCCGGCGACGGTTTCGACGTCCGATTCGACGGTCTCGAGGCCGGTCTCGAGTTCGCTGACGTCGTCCGCGACCGTTTCGATCTCGTCTTCGACATCGTCGGTCCGGTCGGTCAGCGAGTCGACGGTTTCGGGGAGATGATCGAGAGCCGAGAGATCGTCCTCGAGGTCGGTCGTCCACTCGGTGAGCGTGTCGATTTCGGTTTCGACGTCCTCGACCTGCGATTCGGTGTCCGCGAGACGGTCGTCCATCTCGCCGAGGGCGTCCTGTACGTCTTCCAGTTCGGACCGGAAGTCCGCGATGAGTTGCTCGCCGGTGCCGTTCTCGCCGAGGAATTCCTCGAGGGCCTCGGTGTAGGCGGCGACCTCCTCGACGCGGGACTGGAGGTGGTCGAGTTTCGCCAGTTCGGGGGCGCTCAGTTCCGGTTCGGTCGCGAGTTCGGCGCGGAGCACCTCGAGTTCGTCCTCGTCGGCCTCGCCGTTTCGGATCTCGCTGGCGAGGCGCTCGGCGAGGGTACCCTCGAGTACCGGTTCGGAGCCGGATTCGGGTTCGGCGGCGGCCTCGGTCTCAGTCTCGAGTTCGGATTCTGGATCGGGATCGGAATCCGAATCGGATTCTGCGTCCGCTTCGGCTGCCGACGCCGTTTCGTCCGTCGGGGCCGTCTCGGCGGCCGGGTCGGCCGTCTCCGCCGCGGTTTCGTCCGGTTCTGTCCCTTCGTCGGTCTCGACAGCCGTCACGTCGTCCGCTTCGATGCTGTCTGGTTCGATGGCAGTAGCACCGCTGTCCTCGAGGTCTTCGTCGCCGTCGTCGGAAGCGGGTTCAGACGCGGGCTCGGACTCGACCTCTGATTCGGGTTCGCCGTCCAGTTCGGTTTCTGCGTCCCCCTCCTCGTCGGCATCTTCGAGGGCCGCATCTGCCGCTTCGTCCGTGGCCTCGTCCTCATCCTCGTCCTCGAGTCCGAGATCGATATCGGCGTCCGCCTCGGCCTCGCTTTCGTCTTCGGCTTCGCCGTCCGCCTCGGAATCGGCGTCGAGGTCCAAGTCCAGATCGAGGTCCTCGCCGTCGTCCGGTTCGGCGAGGGGATCGACGTCCTCCGAGTCGGCCGGCTCGGGAATCTCCTCCTCTTCGAAGCCGAGGTCGATGTCGGGTGCGTCGTCTTCGTCTCCTTCGGCGTCCTCGTCGGCGCCCTCGGCTGGATCGGTTTCGACGTCGCTGAGGTCGAGATCGAGGCCGTCGTCTTCGTCCTCGCCGGATTCGTCGTCGGACTCGGGAACGGCGCTCTCGCTTTCGGCGGCAGCCTCGTCAGCAGCCGCCCCATCGGCGGCCGCGGACTCGTCGTCCGCACTCGAGTCGCCGGCGGCTACATCGGCGGCGTCGAGGCCGGGAACCGAGGCCGAGTCGCCCGAAAGCATGTCCCGGACGGCCTGGTTGCGGTCCTCCGAGACGATGCTGTCGATGACGCCGTCGTCGATCTCATCGCCTTCGGTCGTCCGTTGGTCTTCGGCGCTTACCTCGACGACCGTCGGCTCGGTGAGAAACTCCTCGGCGGTGCTCTCGTCGTCGATCCGAATGCCGTAGACCGTGACGAGCGTTTCACCGGGCTCGAGCGTGCCGGTGAACTCGACGTGGTTGTCCTGAAACGCCGTCCAGTCGTCGCTGTGGTAGTCGGGGTGGAAGCCGACCTTGTCCATCGGGAACGAGTCGGGGATGTCCTCGGACAGTCGAAAATCGACCTGGCTCTCGCGTTCGGAGTCGATTTCGAATCGAATCGCGGGGACCGGAAACTCGTCCGCCGTAAACGTCTTCCGGACTGATAGTCCGTCAGCACTGACCTCGATAACCTCGTCCGTATCGGCGGTGCTACTCATGCGAGCAACGTTGCCCCACCATTATTATAAATACTACGGGAGAATATCAAATTTAGTTCAGGAACCGATCTAGAGATCGACGCGATCGCCGATCTCGACGAGCTCCAGTTCGCGGGGATGTTCGAAGCTCTTCGCGTGGTGGTGGAGTACCTTCGGATCCGACGTGAGCCCGCGCCACATGTCCCAGTGGCTCGGCAGGAGTCGCTCGAGTGCGAGGTCGTCGGCCGCTTCGACGATCTGGTTCTCGTCGTTGTACCAGCGCGTTCGCTTCGGCTCGTGGCTCTCCTTGTCCGGGATCATCCCGACGGTGCCGAAGGCGAGGATGCCGAGGTCGATGTCGTACTCGTCGCCGATGCGGGCGAACTCGTCGCTGGGTTTCGTGTCGCCGCCGTGGAAGACCGTGCCGGCGTCGTGCTCGATGACGTAGCTCACCGGGTGGGTCGCGTCGGGGTCGTACGCCTCCTCGACGTGGACGGTGAAATCACCGATTTCGAAGGTGTCGCCCTCGGCCACTTCGACGAACTGGTCGTCGTCGACGTCCCACTCTTCGGTCCAATTTTCTTCGCGCGTGACCGCGAGGCTGTCGTCGGCGCCGTAGAAGGTCGCGCCCGTGTTCTCGAGGATCGGCGCCTGGCTGGGGCCGTCGACGTGGTCGGTGTGCTCGTGAGTCGCGAACACTGCATCGGCGGTTTCGACGTCGCCGGGCGTGAACGGGACGGGGATCATGCGGACGGTCCGCGGCGGGTTGCCGAGGCCGAGGTACGGGTCGATGTAGACGGTCGTTCCCGCGTCGTCCTTCAGGACGAAGCCGTTACAGCCGAGGTACCAGACCGCGACGCCGTCGGGATTCGCGTCTTCGATCCGCTGAATGAACCAATCGCCCCAGTCGCTGTGAATCATATGCATTGGTGCGAGGACCGACTGGGTAAGTGTTATTGTCTCTTCGAAAACCGTGAGTGTACGACGGCAGACGGTGAACCGTGAGTGTACCGCAGCGGAATGCGGGGCGCCGACGTCCCGGAAGCCGAGATCGCCGGCGTCGCGACCGCGAGACGATTCGAGTCGATACAGTCGAGAACCACGGACAAGGAACCGGCAGAGACGTTACTCGTGCAGCGACTGCTCGGCGGCGACGGTGATCGTAAACTCCGAGCGGATCTGGATGTCGATCTCCGCGAGCGCCGTTCCGTCGGCACCCGCCTCGATCGCGTCGTCGCCGATCCAGGAGACGTGCAGTTCGGGGTGGCCGTCGTAGGCGACGCCGTCCGAGACGGTATCGACGAGACCGGCGTCCTCGAGAAGCGGCAGGTGAACGTGGACGAGCGAACTGTAGACGGTCGCGACGCGGTCCTGCGAGACGTCGTCGGCGTCCGTATCGGCTTCGCGAGCGGCCACGGCTCGAGCGAGCGTTTCGCGGTCCATCGCGTCCGATTCCGCACGGGCGTTGCCCGCGAGGACGGAGAGCACGAGTCGGCGCCGCGAGTCGGCGACGGCCTCGAACAGGGTGTCGAGTTCCGCGGCGGGCGCGTCGAGTCGGCCCGTGATGACGTTCTCGAGGGCGGGTTCGTCGAAGGCCCAGTGGTCCGTCGTGACGATTAGGGTGTCATCGGTGTCGGTGTTCTCGGCTTCCGCGAGGAGGCCCGCCTCGAGCAGCATCGGCAGGTGCGTGTGCTGGCAGGCGACGGCGGCTCGCTGGTACTCTGCGTCCGTCACATCGTCGACCGATTTATCAGCAGTTACCGCCGCCAGTTCGCGAATAAGATCGTCTTTCGCGATGCCGTCGGGGGATTGCTCGTAAACGAGTCGGAGGAGGGCGCGTCGGGTAGCGTCCGCAAGCGACCGGAAGCAGTCATCTCGGGCAGTCGTCGATCGTCCGCTGGCCGCTGTGTTACTCATCGACTACTGGTCCGTGCCGTTCGGGCAAAAGAACTCCTCCAAACAGATTTGGAATCAGTAGTCTATTACGCAATTCTCACTGAAATTCTGTTGTATAGAACTAAAATTCCGTGAATGGTATAACATCATTTCCGGTTCTGCGCCGATATATACTATTTTGAATGATTGTGTATCGGTCGTGAGCCTCCGGTAATCGAACTGCTCTCTCTACCTGAATCGGTGATCGAACAGTTACGTCTCGGCCGGTCAATCCGTTCAAAGTGAGACGCGTGAATTCAGCAGTGCGATGCGCCGTACCGGATCGTATCGGCCGGCTTACCAGGTGCCGTGGAACGTATCGAAGGAGAGTTCGTCGAGCGGCTTGTTGCCGACGGCGATCTCGTACTCGCCGGGCGTGAGCATCGGCTTGTGGAACTGCGGACCGTCGTCGGTCGTGATCCGCGGACAGCCGGTGTTGACGAACGCGTCCATGTCGAAGTTCCGCAGGCGGTCCGGCGTCACCTCGTCCATCGTGATGAGGTAGGCGTCGTCGTTGTCCTCGAGGATGTCCTGGGCGACTTCCCAGCGACCCTGGCCGATCTTGGTACAGAAGATGACACCCCACTTCTCGGCGTCCATCGCCTTGTGGACCGAGGCGTACCGCTGTTTCATGAACTTCTCCGTGTCCGCGACGGTGACGACGTTGTTGACGGGGTCGGCGATGACGACGTGCTTGTCTGGGTGTTCCATCGCCAGCCCGAGCGGGTGGAACTTCCCGCCGCCCACATAGAGAACTTGATCCGCGGGCACGTCCGCGCTCGCGTAGTTGCAGCCGAGCACCTGCCCCTCGTGGGTCAGTCGCTCGTCGCCGCGCCGGCTGTGAACCTCGTAGCCCCGTTCCTCGAGGAAGGCGCTCATCTCGTCGTAGCGGTTCATGTGCTGGGCCGTCGTCACGAGGCCGACGCCTTCGGTCTCCTCGGGCGGCTCGAGGGTGTCCAGCGCCTCCTCCATGATGGGTGTAACTTCGACGTTCGAGAACAGCGGGACGTAGATCACCTTGTCCGTGTTCTTCATCGGCGAGTGGCCGAAGTGGACGAACACGTCGGTGCGTTTCATCAGATAGGTATCGAGATCGCAGGCGCCGTAACACGGCTGGCCCGAGAGCATGAAGGTGACGTCGTCGTCCGCGAGTTCGCGGAGGTCGTCGGCGACGGCCGGGCCGCGCCGCTTCAGTCCTTCGGGGAACTGCAGGCCGACTTTCTTCGCATCGCGTTCCTCGATCGCGTCGACGATCCGGTCCAGTTCGTAGTCCCACTCGCGATCGTGGCGCAGCTGCATTCCGGTGTTACGGAGGTCCCCCTCGGTGTACTCCGACTCCTGACTCATTAGCCGTCCTAACGGCCACGGACGTATATACTGCACGCTGTCACAATCGGTACGAATTCGCCGACTTGCCGGCGAATTCGGATACTGACTGACAGCGCGTAGTAGTGGCGGCGCTTTTCGCTATCTGGTCTGGCAGGGCGAGACGGGATCGATTTCGGAGGCCGCCAGCGACCTTCGACCTCGAGCCGACAGCCGAGTCCGCGCCGGCGTTCGGTGACGCGATCCGTCGTCCCGGTAACGTGTGAGCGACGCGGGTGCGACGATACGTTCGCGACCCAACAGTCATAGTACTGGAGCGTAAACGAGGCCTTAATGCCAGCGGAACAGCCCCTCGACGGCTATCTCTTCGACCTTTACCGCCGCTATATCGGCGAGCCGGAGAACCGGACCGACGTCTATCTCGGGTTCGGTCTGTTCCTCGGCGGCGTCGGTCTGGCGGTCGTCGCACTGCTCCTTTTCCTCTGGAGCAGCACGTTCAGCAGAACCGATCCGGCCTACTTCACGTGGGTCCAGCCGGCCTACGCGCTCGGGATGCTCTCCTTACCGGCGATGATCCTCGGCGTGGTCGTCCTCTTGCCCGCTGACCGCAAAACGATCGGCGTCTCGGCGGCCGGCGCCGCCGTCACCGTCGGCGCGACGCTCGGATTCCTCGTCGCCTATCCGGACAACTGGAACTTCATGGCCGAGACCGACTACACCGTCGAAGTGACGGCCACCTACGCCGTCGGCCTCGCGGGACTGACCGCCTCGACCGGCGCCGCACTGATCGCTCACTACCTCGATATGGCCCGCGAGGCCGACCGCGTCGCGGTCGACTCGAGCGAGGACGAGGGCGAGTCCTACTCCGACGAGGAGATCCAACAGGACATCGACGAGGCCATGGAGGACGTCGAACTCTCCTGGGGCGGCGTCGAGAAGACCGAGCACAAGCGCCTGAGCTTCTCGGAAAACGAGTTCGACGAAGTCAACGTCAGCGAGGCCGGGACGACGACCACCCGTTCCTCCGGCGTCGACGCGCAGGTCGCCGGCCTCAAGGGGCTGAAAGGCGGCGAGACGAAGACCACCACCTCGAGCGCGACGGTCGACGACCAGACCCAGAAGTTAAAGGAACTGCGCGAGCAGCGCCGAGCGGAGGAACTCGCCGAGGCGGACGACGGCGGTCGCGGCTTCCTGACGTCACTGCGAAACTCCTTGCGGAACCTCCTCAAGAGGAATTAATACCTCGTAAACCGCAGTAAACACTATATTTTTCCTAATTTTGAGAAAATGAAATCAACGCACATAGATTTATAATCCGTCGGCCGCCTTGCCCAACTATGGCCAAAGGCCTGGACGTCGGTACGATGAACATCCTGTCTGCACAGCAGGATGGGAACGACACGGTATTCGTGCAGCAGCGCAACTCCTTCGTCGAGATCGAGTACTCGGATATGGCCGAGCAGATGCTCTCGCGAAGCGAAGTCCTCCACATTCGCAAGGACGACAAGGTCTACGTCGTCGGCGACGACGCCCTCAACTTTGCGAACATTTTCAATAAGGAGACCCGCCGCCCGATGAAACACGGGATCCTCTCGAACGACGAGCAGAGCGCGATCCCGATGATGAAGCTCATCATCGAACAGGTCGTCGGCGAGCCCGCCTATCCGGACGAGAAACTGTACTTCTCGACGCCCGCGGACCCGATCGACTCCGATCTCTCGACGCTGTACCACCAGAAGACGATCGAATCCTTCCTCGACGACATGGGCTACGATGCCGAGCCCATCAACGAGGGGATGTCCGTCATCTACTCCGAACTCGCGGACAACAACTTCACCGGCCTCGGGATCTCCTTCGGCGCCGGCATGACGAACGTCTGTCTGGCCTACTACGCCGTCCCCGTCATGAAGTTCTCCGTCGCCCGCGGTGGCGACTGGGTCGACGAGCAGGCCGCCCGCGCGACCGGCACGCCCGTCGACAAGGTCACCTCCATCAAGGAGGACGACTTCGAACTCGACTTCACCACCGACGTCGGCGGCGTCGAAGGCGCACTGTCGATCTACTACGAGAACCTGCTGGACTACGTCATCGACAACATCGTCGAGGAAGTCGACGAGGAAGACGTCGAGGAAGGCCTGGACGTCCCCGTCGTCGTCACCGGCGGCACCTCGAGCCCCGACGGCTTCGAGGAACTGTTCCGCGACCACCTCAACGACGCGAACATCCCGTTCTCGATCAGCGGCGTGACCCACGCCGACGAGCCGCTCTACAGCGTCGCTCGCGGTGGCCTCGTCGCCGCCCGCTCGGACGAGGACGTCGACGGCGAGGAAGCCGAAGCGGCCGCCGCCGAGTAACCTCGCGGTCTCGGTTCGGACGTTTCGGTTCGTTCACTCTCCCTCTCGCTTTCATTTTCTTGGGCTGGCGCTCTTTCACAACAGCGCAGCCGCTTTGCCGTCTCGAGCGTTACGTACGCCGCTTCGTTTTCTCAGTCCTCTCGAGCGATCGGTTCCGGCTCCTCGTTCGCATTCGGCGCCGACTCGACCTCGACGGGATCGACCTTGGGAACCGTCTCCTCGTAAAAGCGATTGAGCGCGTCCCGCCAGGACTCGGGCGTCTCGGGAACGCTCTCGTGTTCGACGGGGATGTCCGCGTACTCGCAGTGCGGACAGCTAACCGTCGAGACGTCCCCGAGCGAGAGTTCCTCGAGCGAGCCCTGGCACCGGGGGCACTCGTCCATACGTAGACTTCGAACGGCCCGTCCTTAACTCTATTCGATTATATCACGAAAGAAGAACGTATCCGCCGTCGGTCGGCCACCCTCTCGCCGCTCGTGTATTACTACTACGAATCCAACAACATTTTTGTATGCAGCCTATGTATGGTCTCGTAATGAGCACCACGTCACCCGCCGACGGCGAGTCAGCGATCGAACGCTGTTCACCCGCGGACGTCACCCCCGTGACCCTCGAGGCCACCGCGCTGGAGTCGACCGCACCCGAGTACCTCCGCGATCTCAAGCACGAGTTCGCCGCCGAAGACCTCTCGCCGGTCGAGCTAACCGTTGACGCCTGCTTCGACGAGGACTGCTCGCTCGCGACGCAGGACGAGGTCGACCGCATCCGCGGCTACGTCCGCGCCGGCTCGTTCCTCGGCGTCAACGCCGTTACGGTCGCCGTCGACGACGTCGCCAACGACGAGAAGGTCCGCCCCGCGCTCGCGGCCTGCGCCGAACGGGCCGAGCGCGAGGGTCTCGTCCTCGAGGTCGACGGACCGATTACGCTCGACCGGTAACGGTCGGGCATGGCAGGCCCCTCGCGTCGCTCGCTCGCCCGGGACCTCGAGTCGCTCGCGGACTTTTCCGATCCCTCGGCTTCCTTGGAACAGTACCTCACGCCGCCCGATATCGCCGCCCACGTCTGTCACCGCGCCGCCCTCTCGGGCGACCTCGAGCGCCCGGTCGTCGACCTCGGAACGGGGACGGGCATGCTCGCGATCGGGGCTGCGCTCGCCGGCGCCGACCGCGTGCTGGGGATCGACGTGGACCCCGACGCGCTCGCCGTCGCCCGGGAAAACGCCGCTCGCGTCGATACGGGGTCGACCTCGATCGACTGGATCCTCGGCGACGCGACCCGCCCGCCGCTCGCTCGCTCCGATGTCACCGTCCTTTCGAATCCGCCCTTCGGCGCCCAGCGCGGCAACCGCCACGCGGATCGGCGCTTTCTCGAGACCGCCAGTTCGATCGCGACCGTCTCCTACACCATCCACAACGAGGGGAGCCAGGAATTCGTCGAATCGTTCGCGGCCGACGAGGGCGGCGAAGTGACCCACGCCTTCCGCGCCGAGTTCCCGATCGAGCGCCGCTTCGAGTTCCACGACGCTGCCGAGCAGACGCTCGCGGCCGAAGTGTTCCGGATCGAGTGGCGCTGAATGGGACGGCCCGGTGTAACGGCTCAGATCTCGAGGTGTTCGATACTGGCGTACTTTCCGGCGCGCCAACCGGCGACGAGCGCGACGACGGTCCCGACGACGATGGCCACCGCGAGGCCGACGGCGTAGACCTTCGGCGGCGTTTGCAGCAGGTTCTCGAAGCCGGCGATCGACGCCGCGACGCGGTTGAATCCCCTCGTGAGCAACGGCGTCGCGACGAGGCCGACTACGCCCCCGACGATACCGGTGATGAGCCCCTGAACGGCGATCGTCCCCGCGAGGACACGTCGAGAGAGGCCGACGGCTCGCAGTGCGGCGAGTTCGTCGCGCTGCTGGGCGGCCACGAGCACGAACAGGTTGACCGTGAGGACGACGCCGCCGACGATCGCCAGTCCGACCAGCGTCGCGCCGCTGGCGAGCACGAGCGGCCGCTCCGCGAACATCGCCTCGATCTGCTCGTCGCTCGTGCGGACGTCGTAGCCCGGATACTCCTCGTCGAGGTCGTTCGCAACGGCTTCCCGGTCGGCGCCGTCGGCCACGTCGGCCGTGATGAACGTCGCCCGATCGGTCCCCGTCGTCCCGGCGACGGCCTGTAGATCCACGAGCGGCATCGTCACCGTCTCGGAGCCGAGGTACTGCGAGTAGTAGCTCGAGGTGCCGACGACGGTGAACTCGTACTCGGGGGCCGTCTGGCGGCTGGTGCCGACGTAGATCGTGTCGCCGACCTCGGCGCCGATCTCGTCGGCAACCCGCGGATCGAGCACGATCTCTTCGGTCATCGGCTCCTCGGTGCGGCCGCCCTCGTAGGCCTCCGGCGGCGTTTCGAATCCGCCGCCGGACTGGAAGTCGAACCCCTCGTGGGTTTCCCGGACGCCCACGGCGGGGTGGCGTTCGAGATCGTTCGGGTCCGTCCCGACGTAGACGTCGTACATCCCGATCGGCGCGGCGTAGCTGACGTCGTCGCGTTGCATGAGCTGGCCCGCGATCCCGTGGGACCCGACGATGGGGTTCTCGGTGCCGCTGGCGGCGGGATCGACGGGATCGCTCGAGATCCAGATGTCCTGATCGGCGTTGTCCAGCCCTCGTTCACCGGTCTCGACGACGCCGACGCCGAGGCTCGCGAGCAGGGTGACTGCGAGCACGGCGACCGCTACCGCCAGTACCGTCAGCGCAGTGCGGCCGGGTGAGCGCCGCAGTTGGGCGAGCGCGAGGCCGACGACCGCTTTTCCGCGGACGATGGCGGCGCTGACGCTCGCGCTCATCGTCCCACCTCCGCGAGGACGGACGTGCGCGAGGCGACCGCGAGCGGATAGGGAACCGCGAGCAGCCCCGAAAGCAGGGCGACGCCGACGGCGTAGGGAACGAACAGCGGGTGGACGGTCGCGACCGCGCCCGGCGCCACCGTCGCCGATGCAATGGCGTTGACGGCGTGAACGCCGCCGATTCCGATCGCGGCGCCCAGCACCGCGCCGGCGACCGTCGTGACGAGCGTCGACAGCGCGACGACCAGCAGCCGGCTCGAGGCCGGGAAGCCGACCGCCTCGAGGACGGCCAGCGTCCGCCGGTCCTGGTCGACGGTCATCCCCATCGTCGTCGCGACGAACGACGCACAGATCACGACGCTGGCCAGCAGCGCCAGCAGGCTCGTCGCCAGCGCCAGTCCGTCGTCGAACAGCGACTCGAGGTCGAGTTCGGCGGCCGATTCGACGGCCGCGTCGGGGTAGGCGTCGGTAGCCGCCGCTTCGGCCGCGTCGGACTCGCCCCAGACGAGGACGCGGTTCGCGAGTTCGCCGTCGTCCGCTCCGGAGGCGGTCTGAAGTTCGCTCAGGTGGACGAGCGCGACGGGCGCCGCCTTCTCCGCGTCCTGCCCGTCCGAGCCGCCGTCGCCGGCCGGTTCGACGGCGGTTACCGTGACCGACGGCGTCGTTTCGCCGCCCGCGACACTCATACCGTCCCCGCTCCCGGCACCGGAACCGGGGCCTGCAAGCTCGAGTTCGTCGCCGGCTTCGGCGCCGAGTCTGCTCGCCGCGGCCTCCGAGAGGACGATCTCCTGGCGCGGCACGCCGTCGTAGGAGCCGTCGGCGTAGTGGGGATCGCCCGGCTCGAGCGCGTCCGTCGGGAGGCCGGCGACGGTCCGGGTCTCGTCGTCGGGAACGACGCCGACGAGGAGCACGTGCTTCGATTCGGACGCACCGTCGGCTTCGCCGGCCGGCTGGAGCCGAGCGGTCTCGGTGAGCACCGGCGAGGCGTGGTCGACCCCGTCTCGCTCGCGGATGGTCGCCGCGCGCGAGTTCGTCTCACCGAGCCGAGGTCGTTCGACGCCGTCGACGGCCGAGAGCGCGCCGCTTTCTTCCGGTGCGATCCAGACATCAGCATCGTCGTCGCTGACGACGCCCCCATCCGCGAGCCCCATCGCGACGCCGGTCACGACGACCAACAGGGCGATCGTCAACGCGACCGCGCTGATCGTCGCCGCGATGCGGCCCGATCGCGTCCGCGTCGCGCGGTTCCACAGCCGCGTAACCGAAAACCCGACGAGGTCGCTCCAGCGCCGGCGGCGCGTGCCGTCGATCGCTGTACTCGTGTCGCCCGATTCTCCGGTCGTCCCGTCGTCGCCGCGCTTATCCGCCATCCGTCACCACCCGCCCGTCCCGGAGCGAAATCACTCGATCGGCGACCGCCAGCGTGTCGTCGTCGTGGGACGCGACCAGCACCGCTCGGTCGCGCTCGCGGCCGACGTCGGTCAACAGCTCGAGCACGTTCTGGCCGGTCGCCGTATCGAGTTCGCCGGTCGGTTCGTCCGCGACGATGACGTCGGGGTCGGTCGCCAGCGCCCTGGCGATCGCGACCCGCTGGCGTTCACCGCCGCTGAGTTCGCCGGGCAGGTGGCCCGCACGATCGTCGAGCCCGACGCCCTCGAGCAGTTCCGCGGCGCGCTCGCGGCGGGTGGCTTTGGGGACGCCCACCTGCACCAGCGGCAGGGCGACGTTCGCGCGGGCCGACAGCGACGGCAGGAGGTGGAACCGCTGGAAGACGATCCCGACGTGGCGCCGGCGCATCCGCGTTCGCTCCCGCTCCGAGAGGGCGGTGAGGTCCGTCTCCATCACCTCGACGGTTCCGTCGGTCGGCACTAACAGCCCCGTGACGGCGTGGAGTATCGTCGACTTGCCGCTGCCGCTCGGGCCCTCGAGGCCGACGATCTCGCCCGGGCGGATCGACAGCGAGACGTCGCGGAGCGCGGTCACCGACCGGCCCCCGCTCGATCGGAAGCCGCCGTCGGCGCCGTACTCGTGAGTGACGTTCTCGAGACGGACGGCGGCCGGCGACCGGGGATCGGCGCGGCCGTCGTCTCGGGTGGACGTGGCATCGACGTCGGCGTCGGCATCGGCGTCAGTCGTCTCCGACGCCGATTTCGGGAGTGAACGGTGGCTCATCTCTCCGGATTCAACTCACCCGATCGAACGCCCCGTCGAGTCATTGTTTCACGCCGACTTCCCGCTGCCACGTGGCGGTTAATCGATTGCCGCCGCGGCAACCGATCGCGAGCGTTCGCCGGGCCAATCGCTCGAGGCGCGCTCGAGGCCTGAAATATCCACGTACAGTCGACTGTTCGCCGTCCGTGACATATTCGACGAGGAAAACGAGCCGGACCCAGGAATCGGCTGCTCGCGGAGGGTATCGGACGATATCGTCAAATCGCTGTTCGAGTATCGGTTCCGGTCTCGAGAAATCACCGCAAACACGTTCCAGAGTTGGCAGGAAACCGGCCCGTACGAGTCGGCGTTAGTCGTACGTCTCTTTACTCGCGACGGCGACCGCCGTTCCATCGGAGGCGGCGTAGAGCGTGCCGTCCTTGCGTTCGAAGGTGAGTCCGCCGGCCCGAGTCGTGTCGCCCTCCTCGGGGAGCGGCGTCGTCGCGATCAGGCCGGTTTCGTTCGAGGCGACCTCGATGACGAACGCGCCGTCCTGCGAGGTGATCGTCACCAGCCGATTCTCGATCAGGACGTCGGCCATCGACCCCGCCGATTCGTGGACGACCGCGGACTCCTCGCCCGCCTCCCACATCCGGATCTGGTACACCGGTTCGTTGCCGACCGGCTCCCAGCCGACGCGTTCGACGTGGACCGTCTCGCGCCAGCCGGGGCCGCCGACCGCGATGGTCTCCTCGCCGGTGAACGAGAGCCGCTGACTCGTGACCGCCTCCATCCAGATGTTCCGTCGCTCGCTCGAGACGATGACGCCGCTGGCCTCGAGCCCGCTGTCGTCGACCACCGCGTCGATGCCGATGCCGGAGACGAGTTCGTTCTCGACCTCCTCGCCGTACTCGATCGTGTAGTCCTGAATGCGGATCGCGTCGCTCGAGGCCTCGGTCGACTCGTAGACGGCGAGGTTGACCGGGATCGCCGTCCCGGCCAGCACCGCGAGCACGAGGAGAACGACCAGAAACGCCGAACTGCGCCGCGTCGCGTCCGCCAACGGCGACCGGTCCGAGTCGTGCGTTCGTCCGCCGCCGGCGAGTTCGCGGATCCGCTCGAGTCGCCTCGGGCCGCGGTCAGTGCCTCCGCCGTCCGCACTGTGGGGCCACGCGCCGGCGGCGATCTCGAGCGGTCGATCGACGAGCGACTTCGAGCGACGGTCGTCTTGACCCCGCAAGCGTGCGACGAACCGACCGACGCGCCGTGGGACGACCGGCTTATCGGATCCTGCTAGCGCGACCGTGATCACCAGCGCGAGGACGGTGACGATGACGACGCCGGGACCCCGAAAGAGGATAAAGGAGTTCCCCTCGCCGTACCAGTAGATCTGCCACAGCCCCCGCGAGAACGCGAAGACCAGGATCGCGATCCAGACGTGGAGTGCGTTCGGCCGGCGGTCGCGGCGCTCGAGGACCACCGCGCCGAGGACGAGTCCGATGAAAAAGCCGAGCGCGTGCCCCTGGATCGCGATGCCGGCCCACCCTGGTGCGGTCGGCGGACTCTGTTCGACGACGTGGACGTACACCGGGTTTCGGATCGCGCGGTAGATCGTCAGCAGGACGCTCTGTAGCCCGATCGCCGCGATGAGCGTCGCGATCGGGTAGTGGACGATCGCGAAGGCGATGATCGCGAAGACGACCCCGGAAAAGCCGATGATCGGGCCGAGCGCGAACACGCTCGTGAGCAGCCCGACGCCGATGACCGCGAGCGGAAAGAGCACGAGGGCCCGGATCCACGGGTTCGTTCGCCACCGCTCGAGGAAGCGGCGGCCGTCAGCCGTCGGGTCGACGTCTCGATCGGGTGTGTAGTGACCCCAGGCGTACTCGGCGATCGGCGCGGCGACGACGGTCCCCGCCATGTTGCCGACGAGATGGCCCAGGTCGGCGTGGGAGAACGCGGCCGTCGCCAGCCCGAACGGATAGAAGAACGACCACGCCCGGTACGGAATCGTCACCGGATCGCTGACGTCGGTGACACCGTCCTGGACGAACAGGTAGACGCAGACGACGAACGCGACGACGACCAGCGTTCCCCACGGCACCCCCATGACGAGCCGCTCGCCGGCTACGTCGCGCCAGCGGCGGGCCGGACGGTCGAGCCGACTGACGGTAGCGAGCGAGAGGGCGACCGTCGCCGCGAGGGCAGTTGCGAGCGCGACCGCGGTCCAGCGCATATCCCTGTGGTGCGACCGCACGCCCATATACCGTTCGCTGTCCGCCGTTCGTCCGTAGACCCCGCCGCCGGTACCCGTCTCACTTCGAGCGACCGGTACCCGCGATCGAGGGCTGCCCGCCTTCGAAAGGTACAAGCGGCCGACGGCCGGATACAGGGGTATGGAACTGCGGGTCACCGAGAGCACCGAGGACGAACTCTCGATCGAAATCGCGGGCGAGGATCACACGTTCATGAACGTCCTCAAGGGCGCACTGCTCGAGCACGAGGACGTCAGCGCAGCGACCTACGACGTGAACCCCGAACAGTCGGGCGGTCAGACGGAGCCGATCCTGACGATCAAGACCGAGAGCGGCGTCGATCCGCTCGAGGCCCTCGAGGAAGCTGCTGTCGACGTCCGCGAGAAGGCGATGTCGTTCCGCGAGACGTTCGAAGACGCTGCGCAGGCGGCGTAATCGGCTCCGGTTTTCGTTCGGATTTCTCCTCTCTATCGCGTCGCAACAGTCGGCGGAGACGCCTCAGCACGTCGCGTAGAACCCGTGAATTTCTCCGTCGTCCGTGACGTGCAGATCGAGTCCTTCTGCGGAGAGGTCGCCGCTCGAGCCGCTGTCGGCCGTCGGTCGGAGGGCATCGGCGATCTCGGCTGCGAGGTCCGATTCGTCGTCGTAGCCGTCGATATCCTCCTCGAGTTGCGGTAACTGCACGGCGACTACGTCCTCGGCCGCACAGTCGACGCCGAACGCGTCGGGATCGGCCGGCTCGGGGTTCGCGTCGCCGTAGTCGCTCGCGATGAGGGCTCGATTCCAGTACTCGGCGAACGCCGCGAGGTCGGCGTCGTAGGTTCGCGAATCGGCCGCACCGCGATCGGTCTCGAGTTCCTCGTGGACCAGTTCCGCCGTCCGATCGAGGTCGATCCCGCCGGCCTGACTCCCGTTTCCGGGTGCGTCCGGCGGCGACGGCGGCCCGATTCCCGGCAGCACCGACGGCGGCACGATGCCGGTCGCGAACAGCGCGACGACGAGCCCGATGACGACCAGAATCGGCGCGTACGGCTTCGCCAACTCGAGCCAGCTCGGCGTTTCGAGCTCCCGATCGATCTCGTCGTAGGTCTGTTCGGTTTGCTCGAGGTCGGGATTGCCGCAGCGAGAACAGGGCGGATTGTTCCTGACGTGATCCCGCCCGCAGTTCGGGCATCGCCAGACGTACTGGGTGCCGGTGTCGACGGTTCCCGGTGTGGCGCCGTCGAGTTCGTCGGGCGCACCGCTCGTGCCCGCACCGCCGTTCGCGTTGCTCGAGTCCTCGTCCGCGCGGACGACGGCCTTCTCGAAGACGTTGTGCCCGCATTCGTCGCAGGGTGGGTCGTTCTCCGCGTGAGGCTTCCCACACCAGGTGCACCGCCACTTCACTGCTTCTAGCGGTTGACTGCGAGAGAATAAGCGTGTCGGGTCGATGGCACGACGGCACGACGGCACGGCCACGACGGCGTAGCCGTCACGACCCGTCGAACGCGACTTCAGAGCCGGACCGGCACGCCGCGTTCGTCCAGATACTCCTTGGTCTCCTCGATCGAGTAGTCGCCGAAGTGGAAGATCGACGCCGCCAGCCCGGCGTCCGCGTCGGCCTCGGTGAACACGTCGTACATGTCCTCCGGACCGCCACAGCCCGAGGAGGCGATGACCGGCGTGTCGACGGTCTCCGAGACCGCCGTCGTCAGCGGGAGGTCGTAGCCGTCCTTGGTGCCGTCCTTGTCGATCGAGTTGACGAAGAGTTCGCCCGCGCCGCGGGATTCGGCTTCGGCGGCCCACTCCATGACGTCGATGCCGGTCCCCTCGCGGCCGCCCTTCTTGGTGCACTCGAACCAGCAGGACTCGCCGTCGACCTCGACGTAGTGTTCGCCTCGCTCGTCGTACCGGCGCTTGGCGTCGACGCTGATGACGATACACTGGCTGCCGAAGGCCTTCGCACCCTCGTTGACGAGTTCGGGGCGCTCTAAGGCGCCGGTGGTAATCGAGACCTTGTCCGCGCCGGCGCGGAGGGTTTCCTTGATGTCCTCGGTGGTGCGGATGCCGCCGCCGACGGTCAGCGGAATGAAGACCTCGTCGGCGACGTCGCGGACGACGTCCAGCATGGTCTCGCGGCCCTCCGCGGAGGCGGTGATATCGAGGAAGACGAACTCGTCGGCCCCGGACTCGTTGTACGCCTTGGCCATCTCGACGGGGTCGCCGGTGTACTCGAGGTCCTCGAAGTGGACGCCGGTGTAGACCGCCGGATCCCCGTCTTCGTCCAGGTCGACGTCGATACACGGGATGATTCGCTTTGTCAGTGCCATGAACGGTGGTTCTTATCGGGTGTTGGCACCCGGGGTAGTAAAGGCGTCTGGATCGGACAATTCGCGCCGTCAGTTGCTGGACGGGATCACGCGGCGAACAACCGCTCTCGGAGCGCCGTCACGGCCGCCGGCAGGGCCTCGAGTTGGGCCCGGACGCGGGCGTAGTTACCGACCTCCTCGCCGAGCGAGACGACCACGTCGGGATCGTTGTCGGCGGCCCGCCGAACGTTGTCGTCGACCCAACTGAGCGACCGCAGGGTCTCGGCGAGGCGAAACGCGCCCGGTGATGGCACATCCGGTGGAAACTCCTCGCGCGCCGCAGTCGCCGCCTCGAGCGCGGCCGTTCGCTCGGTCCGAATCTCGTCGATCGTTTCCGGCGTCGCGATCGCCCCGTCCTGCAACCGGTCGCGGACGGTCTCGAACGCCCGGTATGTCTGCTCGAACTCGAGCGCGCGTGCGAGTCCCGTCGCGAGGTCACCGTCATCGCGGGCGTCCGTCATCCCCTCGCGGGCGTCCTCGACGCGCCGACCGATGTCCCAGGCGAACAGTCGACGACGCTGGTCCTCGAGGTCGTCCAGCCCGACCGCCTCGTACCACTCCTCACCGTCTTGGCTCGGAAACCCGGTTTCGTCGGCGCGATCGATCGAGCGTTCGAGCGCAGTGTCGAACGCCGACTCGAGGTCGATCGGCCCTGTCGCGGCGTCGTCGATGTCGGCTGCGTACCGGCCGTCGAAGTGGTCCCAGACGCGTGCCGTCGCGGTCGCGAACTCGAGCTCACCCGCGGCGTCCCCGATGTCGACGACGCTCGCGGCCGGATCGACGGTCCACTGCTCGAGCACGTGCTCGGCCCACCCGAGGTCGTCCTCCCGTCGGTGCCAGTACAGCGCCGCTCGAAGCCGTCCGCTATCGGTATCGACTCCCCGATAGTCGGTCGCCGCCCGCCGGTCTCGGATCGTCGGGCGAACGGCTTCGTGTTCATCCTCGAGTTCGCCGACGAGTTGCGCCCGATCGGCGTCGATTGCGGTCAGCGCCGTCGCCGCCGCTCGAGCCGCGTCCCGCGCGCCCCTCGTTTCGCGGAGTCGGCGGTACCGGTTCGCGGCCGGGTCCGAATCGTCGCTCTCGGCACTGACGCGGTCCCGAATTTCGCGGGCTTCGTCCCGATCGTCGGCGATCTCCTCGCGAACGACGCCGTTCGGAACGTCGTCGGCGGTGAGCGACGACGGGACCGACTCGAGGAGCGAGTCGATCCGCTCGAGTTCGTCCTCGAGCGCGCCTCGAGTCGGCTGGACCGGCGCCGGCCACTCGATCGTCGGTCCCGTCAGGTCCGCCAACAGGGTTTCGGCGTCCGCTGCGGTAAACGACGGCGCGGCGTCGTCTTCCCAGGGGAGGTCGGTGCTGCCACAGCCGGCGATGGCGACGCTGCCGCCGGCCGCGAGGGCGGCGAGGAATCCGCGGCGTCGGAGACGCGGTTGACGGTCAGCAGTCATTCGTCCCCGCCCTCCGTTCCCCCAGAGACTGCCGTCGAATTCGATTCGCCGGCCGTCGCGTTCGACTCGGTCGACTCGTTCCCCTCGCCTGCCGACTCACCACCGTAGCGAGCTGCCCGCTCTGAATCCCGACACCTGTGGCTCTCGGAACTCGAGAAACTCGAGGGCGCCTCGTCGTAAGGCCGCTGCACGCGGATAACGATCGCTTCGACGAGTTCTTTGTCGGCCTCGCAGGGCGTCGTGGCGTCTTTTAGCGTCTGGCAGTACTCCGTTCGAAACTCGTCGTCGCCGGCCCGAACCGCGACGAGGCGCCGCCGGTAGCAGTCCTCGATCGACCGCTGTTCGACGACGACCGATTCGTTCTCGAAGTCGGTCGCCTCGACGAACTCGCGGATTCGGCTCGCGTCGGGCTCGCTCGTCTCGATTCGCAGGGCCGTCGCAGCCTCGTCGTCGACGACGAATACTCGCTCCCGTCTGCTCCTGTAGCCGTCGCGGTCGGCGGCCGCCTCGGCCGCTTCCTCGTCCTGATGGACGAAAATCTCGTTTTCGGCCGACCGGACCGCGATCGATTCGTACTCGTGGCTCGACTCGAGCGTCGTCCCTTCGCTCGCGCTGTGTTCGACGGTGGTACCGCTGCCGTCGCTGCCGGCACACCCTGCGACGGCGAGTGCAAGCGTACTGCCCGCAGTAGCGAGTAGTCGTCTGCGAGAAACCGTTGTGGAGGGCATTGCCGCCGCTTCTCCCGCCGTTAGTAAATACTTTGATATGATCCGACGGCTGCTCTCTCCCGTGTAGGTGTTTTTAAGACCGCGAGGGGTCAACACGCGAGTATGGCAGACACGGACGATACGCACGACAGTCCAGCGGAGCACGGGAGCGACACGGGCGCCGACGTCGGCCACGATCTCGAGGCCGAGCGGACGACGGCACCGATGAGTGACTACTCCTCGCGAGCCGTCGGCGTCGGCGCGTTCGTGCTCGTGGTCGGGGCGGCGATTGCCTTCGGCATCCCCCTCCTCACGATCGCGCTGTAGGCCGGAGTTAGAAGACGTATTCGTCGTCGTGGCCCATCATTCCGTCGTCTTCGAGACCGGTGCCGCCACCGGTGCCTGTACCTTCCTCTTCGTCCATCGGCCCGCTGGTCTTGTAGGCCTTAATGCCCGTCGAGAGGAGGTCCTCGATCGCCTCCTCGCGATTGACGAACTCGCCGCGCTCGACCATCTGGGCGATCTGCATCTCGAGGTGTTCCGGGATGGTGATCTCTACTTTCGGCATCTGATTCGGCTTTCGGTGAGGGGGTATTTAGGTTTGACGGGGATTCTGCACGCGCAGAAAAGCCTTGCGTCGGCGTTCGAATCGGCGGTTTGTGCCACATTCCGATCCGCTCGCGGAGCCACCAGCGGCTCACGAGGTTCGGTCTGGGACGCAGAAACGGAATCCGCAACGGAGGGCGCGACTCGAATGTCGCGGTCGTCAGCGGTTAGCGGTTCCCTGAAACCGATTACCGGTTGCCCATCATCGAGTCGAACGCGTTCTTGAGCGTCGTCCCGGGCTGGGTGATCGAATCGAGTTGCTGGCGTATCTTGCGCTGGTTGAAGTAACTCGCGAACGCGAGGATTGTCGGCGGCCAGAGGCCGACGAACAGTCCGCGTTCGGTCTCTCCGCGCAGGAAGAAGTAGTACCACGAGAGGGCGACTGATGCCGCGGACGCGAGGAACGCGGGCCCCATCGCTTGTTCGCCGACTTCCTCGGCTGCCTCTCCGGACATTTCCTGTTCCGTCATCTGTTGTCTACTCGCCATGCATTGCGTTGGTGGGCGAGTTGCTACTAAGGGATGACGAGGGTTTCAGCCCGTATGCTGGTATTATAACGGACGCAGGACCGTTTCACACCGTTTCGAGCCCCCGTTACAGTGGGTAACAGAGTCTTTCTCCGGCCGTTCCTCTCATTTGCGACCGGATTAGTTCGGTAACGGCTGATGGCGTCCGCCGCGCTGCTCGAGCCAGCAGGGCAGAGCGTCACACCTACGGCTATCCGGACGAAGTGATGGACATGACGAAGGACGTTACGGACCTCTACCAGGAGTTCGGCGACGATCGGCTCCCGTCGGGACAACGCGAAACCTCGGCGTTTCCCGTCCTCTCGAAGAGCGGAACCCCTGACTGGGACCCCGAGACGTGGGAGTTCACCGTCACCGGCGCGGTCGACGAGGAACTGTCGTTCTCGTGGGACGAGTTCCGCGACCTGCCCAGCGAGACCCAGCGACAGGACTTCCACTGCGTGACCGGCTGGAGCAAGTTCGACTGTGAATTCACCGGCGTTCCCTTCACCGAGATCGCCGATCGTGCCGGCGTCCACGACGACGCCGTTCACGTCATGTTCTCCGCACTGGACGGCTACACGACCGACCTCTCGCTCGAGGACTGCATGCGCGAGGAGGTCCTGTTCACCTGGGCGTTCAACGGCGAGGAACTCCCCGAAGACCACGGCGGCCCGCTCCGAGTCGTCACGCCGCACAAGTACGCCTACAAGGGCGCGAAGTGGGTCGACGGCGTCGAGTTCCTCACGGAGCCCGAGCGCGGCTACTGGGAGAAGCGCGGCTACTCCCAGACGGCGAACCCGTGGCGAGAGGAGCGATATAGTTAGGCTGAAGGCGCGGCGGTCCTGACCATCGTGCGATGGACCGGACGTCGGGCGAGCGGGAGGTCGAAGGCCGGCTGGTAGGCGACGCTGCCACCCGGAGTGTGGCGGCCGACGGCGAGTTGGTGAGCCGCAGCCGTGAACTCGAGGACGTCTCATTCGGCGCAATTGCGGCCGCCGACGTCGACGAGCTCGATGCTGACACCGCCACAGCGGCCGACCGAACCGACCGCGCACGCATCCAGTGGGCGGCACCCGACGGCCTCGAGCTCGTCGGTCGCGGCGTAGCCGCGCGATTCGTCGCAACCGGGCCCGAGCGGTTCGCCGAGGTCCGACGACAGGCGAGCCGCGCGTTCGACGGCCTCGAGCACGACGGCCCGGACGTCGCTCGCCCGCGGGCCGTCGGCGGCTTCGCATTCCACGATTATCACGCCGCCGACCGCACGGATTCCGATGCTACTGCGGGTTCGACGCCGAACCCGCATCCGAACTGGGACGAGTTCGACGCCGCTTCCTTCGTGATCCCCCGCGTGTTCGTCGTCCGAAGCGCCGACGGCGAGGACGAGGGCACGTGGCTCACGGCCGTCGGCGCCGACGCTGACGAGGCGACGACACGACTCGAGCGCTGGCACGATCACGTTGCGGAGCTCCCGGCGATGCAGCCAAGCGGCGCGGGTCCCGGCGTCGCCGCGACCCACCGAACCACCGCACCCGACGAGTGGCGAGCCGGGATCGAAACCGCCCTCGAGCGAATCGCCGACGGCCGCCTCACGAAGGTCGTTCTCGCGCAGGCGCTGTCGGTCGACCTCGAGGGCCCGATCGACGTCGGCGCGACGCTCGAACGGCTCCGCCGGGAGTATCCGAACTGCTACCGGTTCCGGATCGGTCGCGAGGGCGGGGTCACCTTCTTCGGCGCGCCGCCCGAGCGGCTGGTCGCGAAACGCGGCCCTCGAGTGGCGACCGAGGCGCTCGCGGGCTCCGCGCCACGGGGTGAGACCCCCGAGGAGGACGATGGACACGCCGATCGGCTGCTCGAGAGCGACAAACTCCGACGCGAGCACGAACTGGTCGTCGACGCGATCCGCGACCAGCTCGCGCCGCTCGCGCGGGATCTCGAGATCGACGAGCGGACGATCCGAAAGCTGGCGACGATCCAGCACCTCCGGACGCCGATCGAGGCGACGCTGAACGGTGATCGCCACGTCCTCGAGATCGTCGAAGCGCTGCACCCGACGCCCGCCGTCGGCGGGATGCCGCCCGACGCGGCCTGGGAAACGATCCGCGAGACGGAACCGTTCGATCGCGGCTGGTACGCCGCGCCGGTCGGCTGGTTCGACGCCGACGGGGACGGCGAGTTTGCGGTCGGCCTCCGTTCCGGAATCGCGACCGACGAGGCGGTCACGCTGTTCGCGGGCAGCGGCATCGTCGCCGACAGCGACCCCGACGAGGAGTGGGAGGAAGTGCAGTTGAAGTTCCGGCCGATTCTCGACGAGTTACGATAACGATTCCATTGCCGTTTGCAACTCCACAACACGCATGAGCGCACCGAACCGCGCGACCCTCTGGGGTCGCGTCCTCGCCGACGAACTCGCCGCCGGCGGCCTCGAGGCCGCCTGTATCGCCCCGGGGAGCCGCTCGACGCCGCTGACGGTTGCCTTCGCCGAACACCCAGAGATCGACGTCTACTCGCACTTAGACGAGCGCTCGGCGGCCTACTTCGCGCTCGGCCGGGCGCGTCGCACCGGCGAGCCGACGGCCCTGATCTGCACGTCGGGCACTGCGGCGGCGAACTTCCACCCCGCCGTCATCGAGGCGAGCCAGGCCCGCGTGCCGCTGCTCGTACTCACCGCCGATCGGCCGCCCGAACTCCGCGATAGCGGCGCGAACCAGACGATCGACCAGGTCAAGCTCTACGGCGACGCCGTCCGGTGGTACGCCGAGCTTCCCGAACCCGAGGCCGACGAGCGGAAGGTCCGCAGCCTCCGAACGACCGCCGCGCGGGCGCTCTCGGAGACCGTCGGCGTCGAACCCGGCCCCGTCCACCTCAACTGCCCGTTCAAGAAACCCCTCGAGCCGCTCGAGGTTCCCGACGCCGTCCCCGAGTCCTTCGGTGAGACGCTCGCCGGACGCGGGCGGGACGGTCCGTTCGTCGAAACGGATCGCGGGCGGCGGACGCTCGAGGCGGACGCCGACGGATTGCGGTCGCTTACCGAGGCGCTTCAGACCGCCGAGCGGCCGCTGATCGTCGCCGGGCCCGCGGATCCGCGGGACCTGCAGGAACTCGAGCCCGACGCGGTCGTCGACCTCGCCGAACGCGTCGGCGCGCCGATCCTCGCCGATCCCCTGTCGGGGCTGCGGTTCGGTTCGCACGTTCGTGCGCGCGAGGATCCTCTGATCTACGGCGGCTACGACACCTACGTCGACGCGCTCGAGGATCCGGACGTCGTCCTCCGGTTCGGCGCGTCGCCGACGTCGAAACCGCTGCGCCACGCGCTGCGCGACGCCGACGCCCGCCAGTTCGTGGTCGACCCCGCGGGGGCGTGGCGCGAGGCGACCTTTACCGCGACCGATCTGCTCGCGGCGACGTCCGCGTCGGTCGTGGAGGGTCTACTCGAGGTGCTCGACTCTGGATCTACTGCCGAGACGGACACGGACGACGCATGGCTCGAGCAGTTCGCCGCCGCCGAGCGGAACCACTGGGCGGTCCACGACGAGGCGCGAACCGACGACGCGCTCGAGTCCGAGCCGCTCGAGGGCGCCGTCCTCGCGTCGGTCTTCGAAACGGCGCCCGATCCGGCGACGGTGTTCGTCTCGAACAGCATGCCGATCCGAGATGCGGAACGGTTCGGCCGGCCTCGAGCCGCCGACCTGACGGTCCTCGCGAATCGCGGCGCCAGCGGTATCGACGGCATCGAGAGCACGGCGCTGGGGGCCGGCAGCGCGACCGACCAGGACGAACCGCTCGTGCTCGTCACCGGCGATCTGGCCTTCTACCACGACGCGAACGGGTTGCTCGCCGTCGACCGATGCGACGTCGACGCCACGATCGTCCTGCTGGACAACGACGGCGGCGGCATCTTCCACAAACTCCCCATCGAGGCGTTCGACCCGCCGTTTACCGACCAGTTCAAGACGCCCCACGGGATCGAGTTCGAATCGCTCGGGGAGGCGTACGGCCTCGAGTTCGAGCGGGTCGAACCCCACGAGTTCGACGACGCGTATTGCGAGTCGCTCGAGCGCGAGGGAACGCAGGTGCTGTCCGTCGGGTTCGACGCCGAGCGGAGTCATCGGCGGCGAGAGGAACTCGCAGAGCGTGTGGCCGACAGCGTTGACGAGACGCGACGCGACTGAGTGTTGATCCTTCTCCGGCTAGTCTCGAGGAGTTGACCTGCTGATTGCCTGCTTCAGGCTGCGTCGCGACGGCCACGGTCGCTGACCGATACCGACCGAATAAATCTCATATCGCTATATCAAACAGGGCTTAATTCGGGTCCGCAATCTACTCCCTGAATTCGTCAGACGGCAATCAGCGTCACGCCGATCACCGCGAGCACGGCGGCGGCGAGTCGAAGCCGGAAGTGGCGCTCGCCCAGGAGGACGCCGCCGAGGACGACCGCGACGATCGCCTGCGTGTTGATGACCGGCGAGGCGATGCTAGCGGGCAGGATCGCGAACGCGAGCGTCGTCAGGTGCTCGCCGAGCGCGACCATCCCGCCCGCGACGGCGAGCTTCGGCAGGTCGCCGCGGATCGCGGTCGGCGGATTGCGAACCGCGATCGGGAGGAGCACGACCGCGACCCCGAACAGCAACAGCGGCACCCAGAGCCGCTCGGGGATCGCCAATTCCTGCAGCGATACGCGCTTGCCGAGGTCGCTGACCGCGTAACACATCGCGCTCAGCAGCGCGAGCTGGGCGGGCCGCGAGGCCGCGGCCTTCCGGAACGGTTCGAAGAAGCCACCGGGATCGTAGTTGGCGACGTAGACGGCGAGCGTCGCGACGACGACGCCGCCGACCTCGAGCGGCGTCAGCACCTGCCCGAGCACCACCACCTCGAGGGGCAACACGAACATCGGGACGAGCTTGTTGATCGGGGTGACGTAGGAGACGTCGCCCTCCGCGATGGCCCGCAGAAAGAGCACGAACGCGGCGGCGGTCGCGACGATCGTGAGCGCCGTCACACCGGCTTCCGCGGCGCCGAAGCGTCCAAGCGCCGCCGCTGACCCGTCGACCTGCGTGACGGCGATCGGCAGGTACCACGCGATTCCGAAGGCGTTGATGAGGACGGTCAACGCCGCCGGCGGATACTCGTCGAACGACCGCTTCAGCACGTAGATGTAGACGCCCCAGACGAGGGCGGCGACCAGCGCGACTCCGAGTCCGGCATCCATATCGCGACCCCACGAAAGTCCGCGCCAAGAACGGTTCGATTGCTCGCTCGCGGCGCGGTTCGTCTCCGTCCCGCGGCTCGGTCCGACGCTCGAGTCACTGCGTCGTCGAGGCCGAAAATGAGATCGCCAGCCGCTCGAGCCGTTGCGTTCAGTCGATCTGGGGCGCCTTTTCGTCCGTACGGCCGGGTAACTCGAGTTCGATCTCGAGTTCCGGCTCGCCCATGCCGTCGAAGTCGAGCTCGAGTTCGACCGGTTCGCCGAAGGCGAAGGGGAGTTCCCACGCCTCGCCGTCGGTAGTGTCGCTGATCGTCAGCTCGTCGCCGTCACGAAGCTGCTCGCCCAGCGCGATCAGGAACTCGCCCGCCTCGCTGGCGTCGAGCCGGTACTCCTGTTCGAACTCGCGGCCTGCTCGGATGACGGTTCGCTCGTCGCTCGCGGAGTCGTCGTCTGCCATCGGCGGGGGTACGGAATCGACGACTATGTTTCTCGCGGTTGGTCGCGCTCCGCCTGGGCCTGACCAGGCGTTTTGGTCGCGGTGACAAGCGCAGGACTCGAGGGTGAATACGGTGGACAGCGTTGCTCGCCGTGCCCCCTCTCGACGAGCGACGCTGCCCGGTACGTAGCCGTCGGGCCCGATATATTCTCGACATAATAGTTAAAATTCAACCGTACGACTATTATAAAACGCTATCGGCCGCCCCCGGACAGTCCCGGATGATGTTCGACGATACCGGTACGACGGGCGGATGGCCTGCTGCAAACGGACAGTCGACGCGCCGATCGTTCCTCGGCGGACTCGGCGCGACCGTCGGACTCGGCGCGCTGACCGGTTCCGGCCGAGCGCAGCCGACCGGCGCTTCTAGCCCGGACGGAACGGTGTACTACGTCGCCCGAATCGGCGATCTCGAGCTTCCGGGTCGCAAACGAGGATGGAACAGGAGTGAAAACGGAAATGGAAACCACAACGGCGCGAACAACGGTGAACACGCACGCGGTCGACTCACCGACGCCGAGTACCTGGTCCTCGAGGGCCAGACGGGAACGATCGCATTTACGACGGACGGCACCGCCGAGGAGGCGTTCCAGTACGCCTTCGACGAACTCTCTGGGTCCGGCGGCACCGTCGTCGCGAGCGGCGACACCTTCGAGTTCGGCGGCCCGGCCACGGCCGGCGACGGAACCGCGCTGGTCGGCAGCGGCGGAACCCGGTTCGTCGTCGCCGGTGCCAGCGGGGAGTCGGGCCACGACCTGCTCCGCGTTCGCGGCGACGGCGCGACGGTGGCCAACGTCGAGTTCGACGCCAACGGCACGCAGACCGACAACCACGCGATTCAGGCCGACGACTGCGACGGGCTGGTGATCGCGAACAACCGCACGGTCGACGGCTTCCAGATGGCGATTTCGTTCTCGCGGTGCCGGAACGTGCGGGTCGTCGGCAACGAGGTCCTCGATCCCAACTGGTACGGCATCACCGCTCGGGCCGCCGACGACGAACGGGACCTGCGCCGCTCCGAGAACGTGCTCGTCGCGCAGAACTACGTCGCCGGCGTGACCTACAACAACATCGCGACCTACAACGTCAGCAACTTCGCCGTCTCCGGCAACGTCGTCGAGGACGGCGGCCACAGCCTCATCGCGTGCTCGCCCGCCCAGCAGGGCGCCATCGTCGGCAACGTCTGTCGCGACCTCGAGGAGTACGCCCCCGATCCGGGCGGCGAGGCGGGGATCGAGATCGAGTACAAGGAAACCCACGTCCGCGAAGAGATCGCCGGGACGGACCGCGCTCGGTCCTACGACATCACGATTTCGGGGAATCAGGTCGACAACTGTCCGGTCGGGATCCTCGCCCGAACCGTCCCCGCGGACCCCGAGGACGAATCCACCCGCGAGACGGAACGTCCCCACAGCTTCACCGTGACGGGAAACTCGATCAACGGCGCTGGCGCCGCCGGAATCCGCATCCGCTCCGGCGCGGCGGGCGTCGTCGCGACGAACACGGTCCGCGACAGCGCGACGCCGCTCGAGGTCGACGAGACGTACGCGGTCGATATTCAGGAGGGACTGAACGCCACTCGAGCGTGAGTTGACCCGGTCTCGATTACACGGTTTTGATCGGCGAACTCGGACCACGTCCCCCTCTCGTTTCGATCCGGTACCCCGGGAAACGGCCGAAACGGGCGGGACTGAAAGGGGCTGACCCGGTCGACCGACCGTATCGACCGGGTCAGGGGCTTTCGGCTGGACGCGAATCTATTTCAGCCGTCGCCGACCAACAACGAGCCGATGGTTTCGGAACTGTTCGACCCCGAGCGCTGGGAGCCCGTCGGGCTCAACGACGACTTTCGCGATATCACGTATCACCGCGCGGTCGACTCCGGCACGGTCCGGATCGCCTTCGATCGCCCGGAGGTGCGCAACGCCTTCCGGCCGGGGACGGTCGACGAACTGTACGACGCCTTAGAGCACGCGAAACGCCAGACCGACGTCGGCTGCGTCCTGCTGACCGGCAACGGGCCGTCGCCGAAGGACGGCGGCTGGGCGTTCTGTTCCGGCGGGGATCAGACGATCCGCGGCGAGGACGGCTACCAGTACGAAGGAGACGAAGAACGAGCGTCCGAACAAGGACGCCTCCACATCCTCGAGGTTCAGCGGCTGATCCGCCACATTCCGAAGGTCGTCGTCTGCGTCGTTCCGGGCTGGGCCGTCGGCGGCGGTCACTCGCTGCACGTCGTCTGCGACCTCACCCTCGCGAGCGAGGAGCACGCCAAGTTTCTCCAGACCGATCCCGACGTGGCCAGCTACGACGCCGGCTTCGGCTCCGCGTATCTCGCCAAGCAGATCGGCCAGAAGAAAGCGCGCGAGGTGTTCTTCCTCGGGAAGACCTACGACGCCGAGGAGGCCGCCGAGATGGGCATGGTCAACGAGGTCGTCCCCCACGAGGACCTCGAGGAGACGGCCCTCGAGTGGGGCGAGCGCATCAACTCGAAGAGCCCGACGGCGATGCGGATGCTCAAGTACGGGTTCAACATGACCGACGACGGGATGATCGGCCAGCAGGTGTTCGCCGGCGAGGCGACGCGGCTGGGCTACATGACCGACGAGGCAAAGGAAGGCCGCGACGCGTTCGTCGAGGGCCGCGAGCCCGATTTCGACGACTTCCCGTGGCACTACTGACGGCCGGGTCGATTTTCGAGGAGCGGACGCTCGACGTAGAGGCTCCGCGAGAACGGTGGGAAACGTACTCGAGCGGAGACGTACGTAGCCGCTGAGAGAAAGCCATTTGGGCTTCACGGCCGGTTGTTCACGTAGTGACGCTTCCCGATCGGTCCTCGCTGCCCCGCCGGGATTACCTCCGTGCATTAGTCGCCGTCGGCGGGACGACGGCGTTGAGCGCCTGCCTCGAGTTCGCCAGCGACGGGGCGGACGGCGACCCGGACGTGCCGACCGGAACGGACGACCCCGAGTCGCTCCCGGACCGCCAACACGCGTGGAACGAGGCATTGGGGACGGACGACGACGGCAACGTCCAGCCGCCGGAACACCACGTGTTGGTGGCACTGTCGCTCCGGGACGACGTGCTCGAGGACACCGGCGGCGGTGACGGGAACGGAGACGGCGACCCCATCGACGCAGACGCTCGAGAGACGACTGAATCCGCACTCCGAACGCTCGAGCGAGCCTACGAGTGGAGTAACGACGGCCTCGTCTTCACGCTCGGCTACACGCCGGCGTACTTCCACCGGTTCGACGCCTCGCTGTCCGACGCGGTCGACCTGCCGGACCCCGAGGCACTGACCGCACAGGAGGCCCCCGAGTTCGACGACTTCGACGCCGTCCTCCACCTCGCGAGCGACCGTCCCGAGGTCGTCCTCGAGGCCGAAGAGTGGCTGTTCGGTGAGCGCGACCAGCTCAACGGGCTCGAGATCGAGACCGACCTCACGGGCGTCTTCGAGCGCCTCGAGGAGCGGCGCCGGACCGGTTTCGTCGGCGCAGGGTTGCCGGCCGAGCACACCGACGTCCCGGGCGTCCCGGAGTCGGTACCCGAGGAGGCGCCCTTCTTCATGGGCTTTCGGTCGGGCTTCCGGGCCAGCCAGGCGACCGAAGATCGCGTTACGATCGAGTCGGGCCCGTTCGCCGGCGGGACGACCCAGCACGTCGAGTCCCTGGAGATCAACCTCGAGCAGTGGTTCCAGCAGGAGAACCACACCCAGCGCGTCTCGAAGCTGTTCAGCCGCGAACACGCCGAAGAAGGTCTGACTGGCGACGTCGGGGAAGAGCTGACGACGGCGAACGGGCTGACCACCGAGCGGATCGACGCCACCGAGGCCGACGCCCGCGAGCACAACGTCGTCGGCCACGCGCAGAAGGCGGCTCGAGCCCGCGAGGACGGCGAACCGCCGCTCCTGCGCCGGGATTTCAACACCGTCGACGGCGACCGGCCCGGCGTCCACTTCCTCGCGCTCCAGCGGGGCATCGACGACTTCGTCCGGACGCGCGAGGCGATGACGGGCGCCGATTTGGACGTGCCGATGGCGAACAACGGCATTCGCCACTACATCTTCGTCGAGCGGCGGGGCAACTACCTGGTGCCGCCGCGGTCGCTGCGCGCTCTGCCGCCGGCGACTCCCGAGAGTGAGGCTGACAACGACGCCGACTGACTCGAGCCGCGGACGCGGACCGGAATCGAACGAAACCAACGCTCACGAGGACACGACGCGAGACACATGCAAAACCGAAAGCACGGGTTCGACGCCATCGACCGACGAACGTTCGTCCGCCGAACGGGAGCGGTCACGGGAACGCTCGCGCTCGCCGGCTGTACGAGTACTGACGACGAGTCCGACGAGAACGAAAGCGATCGGTCGGGCGGTGACGCCGGAAACGAGAGCGAGAACGAGGCCGGAGCCGGCGACGCGGCGCTCCCCCGACAGATCACCGTCGAGGACCCACCCGAGGCCGTCTATCTGCCGACCCACCGCGAGTCGATGCGGACCCTCGAGCCAGTCGAAGCCGGCGACTACGCGGTCGCGGCGATGCTCTCCTACCCCCACCAGTTCTGGGTGATCGCGGGCGACACCGACGACGCGGTCGAACGGACGACGCCCGAGGAGGCCCGCGGCGTCCACGTGATGTTCGTCGCCTGGGACGCCGAAACGGGAACCGTCCTCCCGGTCGACGAGGGCGTCCAGATCAGGATTCGACAGGACGGCGAACAGGTCGGTGCGCCGCGCCAGCCCTGGACCATGCTCTCCCAGGAGATGGGCTTTCACTTCGGCGACAACGTCGGACTCCCCGGCGACGGCACCTACACCGTCGAGGTCACGCTCCCGCCGATTTCGACCCGGAAAACCGGTGCCCTCGAGGGGCGGTTGGACGAGCGCGCGACGGCGACCTTCGAGTTCGACTACGACGACGAGTTCCGCGAGTCGGTCGTCAGCGGCGTCGAGTACCTCGACGAGGAGCGGTGGGGCGAGCGCGGTGCCCTCGAGCCCATGGAGATGATGGTGACGGGCGAGCACGACGAAGAGGATGGGATTCCCTACTCCACGCTACCGCCTGTCGACGCCTATCCCGGGACGCTGCTCCTCGAGTCCGATGCCGACGACGAGAACGCTGGTTCCGACCGCGAGGCCCTCGAGACGACCGACCTTCCCCGCAGCGGTGACGCGGCGTTTCTCGCGACGCTGCTCGAGTCGGACCACCGGCTCGCTGACGACGGACAGTACCTCCTCGTCTCGCCGCGGACGCCGTACAACCGCGCGCCGCTGGCGGATATGTCCCTGCGCGCGACGATCGAACGCGACGGGGCGGAACTCGGCGGTGCGCCGCTCGAGCAGACCCTCGACGGTGAGTACGGCTTGCACTACGGCCTCTCGCTGCCGGCCGTCGACGGCGTCGAGGGCCTCGAGCCCGGCGATTCGGTAACGATCGAGATCGAGTCGCCGCCGCAGGTCGCCCGCCATCAGGGGTACGAGACGGCGTTTCTCGAGATGCCGCCGGTCGAGCTGACGGTGCCGGAATCGGGAGCGTAGTCCCGGAACGCGAAAGCGGGATCGGGGCCGCAATCGCTCGACTGCAATGCCAACGTTGACACTCTCTCGAGTGGGACACTCGAGGTATGACCGAGGTGGAGACGTCACGGACGAAGGCGTGGCTGATGGCGGCGCGCCCGCAGACGTTGCCCGCGGCCGCGGCGCCCGTCATCGTCGGTACCGGACTCGCGGTCTCCGAGGGCGTATTCGCCCCGGTGCCCGCGCTACTGGCGTTCGTCGGCGCGGCGCTGATCCAGATCGGCACGAACTTCGCGAACGACTACTACGACGCGATCAAGGGCGCGGACACGGAGGACCGCGAGGGGTTCACCCGCGTCACGCAGTCGGGACTGATCCCCGCCGAACAGGTCAAACTCGCGACGATCGTCACGTTCGCGCTGGCGATCCTCACCGGCACGTATCTCGTCTACGTCGGCGGCGTGCCGATCCTCGTGATCGGCCTCGTCAGCGTCCTCTGCGGCTGGGCCTACACCGGCGGTCCCTACCCGCTGGGCTACCACGGCCTCGGCGACCCCTTCGTCTTCGTTTTCTTCGGGATCGTTGCCGTGATGGGGACGTTCTACGTGCAGGCGGCCGCTGTGGCCCCCGTCGGGCCGCTGCCGACGGCCGTTCCCGAAGGGACGATCACTCTCGAGGCGTTCGTCGCCAGCCTCCCCATCGGCGCCATTTCGACCTGTATCATCGTCGTGAACAACATCCGGGACAAGGAGACCGACGCCGAGACCGGCAAGCGAACGCTCGCGGTTCGGCTCGGCTACCGGTGGAGCCGCGTCGAGTACCTGGCGCTGCTCGCGCTGGCCTACCTGACGCCGTTGTGGTTCTGGCTCGAGGGCTTCGGCCTCGGCGCCCTGCTCCCGCTGATCTCGCTGCCCTACGCCGCGTCGGTGGCGCGGACGGTCCTGACCCGAACTGACGGGGAGGCGCTCAACCCGGCCCTCGAGGGGACCGGGAAGCTGCTCGCCCTCTACGCGGTACTGTTCGCCGCCGGGCTGGTGGTGCTATGAGCGATTCCGATCCGGGTTCGGGTCGCGACCCCGACGACCCTGACGCCGACCCCAACGCCACTCTCGAGTTCGAGTTCCGGCCGTTCTCGCTCGACCTCGCCAGCCCGCTCGAGACGTCAAACGAGACGATCGAGACCCGCGAGGGATTCCTCGTCCGACTGGCCGACGAAAACGGCGCAGTCGGCTACGGCGAGGCGACCCCGTTGCCGGGCTGGACCGAATCCCGGGACGACTGTCGAGCGGCCCTCGAGCGCGCGCAGGACGCCTTCAGTACCGGCGGTCCGAACGAGGCGCTCGAGGCGGTCGACCGGCAGGTTGCGGCCCGCCACGCGGTCTCGCTTGCGCTCGCGGACCTGCAGTCCTCCCGGCACGCGACGCCGCTGTACCGCTACCTCGGCAACGGACCGATGGTGGGACGCGTCCCGGTAAACGCGACCATCGGCGACGGCTCGCCCGCGGAGACCCGCACGGCGGCGCGCGAAGCGAGCGAGCGGGGCTACGCCTGCTGCAAACTCAAGGTCGGTCTGCGTAGCGTCGAGGCAGACATCGAACGCGTCCGGGAAGCCCGCGACGCGGTCGGCGACGAGGTCGAACTCCGCGCGGACGCGAACGAAGCCTGGACCTACGAGGAAGCCGAGTCGGCCCTCGAGGCCTTCGCCGACCTCGGCGTCTCGCTGGTCGAACAGCCGCTTCCCGCGGGCGCACTCGAGGGCCACGCCGACCTCCGCGCCGCGAGCAACGGCGTCGACATCGCGCTCGACGAGGGGCTGCTCGAACACGGCGTGGACGCGATCTGCGAGGCCGAGGCTGCCGACGCCGTCGTGCTGAAGCCGATGGCGCTGGGCGGGGTCGACGTCGCCCGCCGGGTCGCGGCGTGGGTGATGGAGGTCGACATCACGCCGATCGTCACGACGACCATCGACGGCGTCGTCGCCCGAACCGGCGCGGTCCACCTCGCGGCCGCGATCCCCGACGTGCCGGCCTGCGGGCTCGCCACCGCCGAACTGCTCGCCGAGGATCTCGGCCGCGATCCGGTCCTGCTCGAGAAGGGAGCGGCCGTCGTGCCGCAGGCGAAGGGTCTGGGCGTCGAGGGGGTGTGGGAGGAGTGACGGGGCCGGCAGGGGCGACTGAGTGGCCCACCCGCGACCTCCTCGCGCACAGAGCGGCGACGACGCCTGAACGGACGGCACTGATCGACGCCGACGCGGACGAGGGCGACGCAGGTGCGACGTGGACCTACGCCGAATTCGACCGCCGCGTCGACCGAACCGCGGCGGCGCTCGAGGCCGCGGACGTCGCAGAGGACCGGCTCGGCGTTCTCGTGGGTACGCGACCAGCCTTCGGAACCGTCTTCTTCGCCGCGATGCGGCTCGGACTGACGGTCGTCCCGCTGAACGTCCGCGAGACGACCGCCGAACTCGCATCGAAGGTCGACCGCACGGAACTCGAGGCGATCGTCTGTGAGCGCGAGACCGAGACGACGGCGCTCGATATTGCGGGTACGACCGACGGGCGTCGGCTGCCGGTACTCTCCGTGGACGACCCTGCCGCCGAACCGGAGACCGACGCCGACGTCCGGTTCCTCGAGACGACCGCGGACGGCGATTCGAGTTCGCCGTCGGTCGATCCCGTCCCGCTCGAGCGCGACCACACGCAACTCCTGATGTTTACCTCGGGCACGTCGGGCCAGCCGAAGATCGTTCGGTTGACCGTCGGCAATCTGGTCGCCAGCGCGACCGCCTCGGCGTTCCGGCTGGGCGTCGACCGCGACGACCGCTGGCTCTGCTGTCTCCCGATGTACCATATGGGCGGGCTCGCGCCGGTCGTCCGGTCGACGCTGTACGGCACGACCGCCGTGATCCAGCGCGAATTCGACGCTCGAGAGACAGCACGCGTGATGGACGAGTACGACGTGACCGGCGTCTCGATCGTGCCCACGATGTGCAAGCGGCTGCTCGACGCGGATTGGGAGCCGCCCGAATCGCTCCGGTTCGTCCTGCTGGGCGGCGCACCCGCCTCGAGCGAGCTGCTCGAGCGCTGTCTCGAAGCGGACGTGCCGGTCCACCCGACCTACGGGATGACCGAGACGGCCTCGCAGGTCGCGACCGCGACGCCGGCCGCCGTTCGCGAGCACGAAGGGACGGTCGGCCAGCCGCTCGTGAACACTGATGTCGCGATCGTCGACGAGGACGGCGATCCCGTTCCGGCCGGCGAACCGGGAGAACTCGTCGTCTCAGGGCCAACTGTGACCCCGGGCTATCTCGACGCCGATCGAACCGACGAGGCGTTCGGCGACCGCGGACTCCACACCGGCGACGTCGGCTACCGGGACGACGACGGCCGACTCTGGATCCTCAACCGGCGCAGCGACCGCATCGTTACCGGCGGGGAGAACGTCGATCCGGGAGAAGTTGTCGCGGCGCTGCGCGAGTACCCCGCCGTCGAAGACGCCGCCGTCGTCGGCCTCGAGGATCCCGAGTGGAGCGAGCGCGTCGCGGCGCTCGTCGTACCGGCTGCGGAGACCGAACCCGATGTCGATACGCTGCTCGCACACTGCGACGCACACCTCGCGGGATTCAAGAAACCGAAAACGGTCGGCTTCGCGGACTCGCTGCCACGTACCGCATCGGGGACCGTCGACCGCGAGGCTACTCGTAAACGGCTGCTCGAGGGCGGGATCGACGTCACTGAGCGGTGACCGCCCCTCGAGCGACTCACCACTTCGTTTCGAAACTGGAGTTAAGACGCTCGAGCCCCTACTTCGGATCGTGTGCACGCTGACTCTCGCCTGGCAGGTCTTCGACGACGCGCCGGTCGCCGTCGCGGCGAACCGGGACGAGGCAGTCGGTCGCGAGTCCCGGCCGCCGAGCGTCTACCGGGAGGAGCCGCTGATCGTCGCCCCACGAGACGCGGAAGCCGGCGGCACCTGGATCGGTTACAACGAGTTCGGCGTCTTCGCCGGCATCACCAACCGGTGGACCGACGCCGATCTGGCGGGCGAGCGCTCGCGCGGCTTGCTCGTCGCCGACGCGCTCGAGGCGCGCTCGGCGGCCGAGGCGGCCTCGATCGTCGAGGATGCGACCGCCACTGACGAGTACGACGGGTTCAACCTCGTCGTCGCCGACGCGGACGACGCTTTCTGCCTCCAGTGGGATGGGGACCTCGTCCGGACGAACTTCGACCCCGGCGTTCACGTCGTGGTCAACGTCGCCGTCGATGACGACGTTGCTATCCCGTCGTTCCGGACCGAGGCCGCTCGAGCGCAGGCCGAGAACGCTCGAACGGTGCGTCGAGAACTCTCCGTTTCCGGGGTCGACATCGACGAGCGCGGCGAACTCGAAGCGACCGAGTCGGTCTCGGAGTGGCTCGAACGTGCGGGATCGGTGCTCGGCGATCACGACTACGGGGTCTGCATCCACGGCGACGGGTTCGGAACTCGCTCGTCGTCGCTGATCGCGATCCGTGACGGGGACCGCGCCGGCGACGGCGAAGGTGTGGTCGGCGCTCGGTACGCGTTCGCCGACGGCCCGCCGTGTCGAACGAGCTACGAGACTGTCGACCTCTCCGCAGTCGCTGACGCGTCTGCGTTCGCGAGCGACGCCGAAGGGCACATTTAAGCGGCTCCCGAACGCTCCTATGGACATGGACGCACTCCTGCCTGTAGCGGCGAGCACGGAGAGGTGGTCACCGTGAGCGTTTCCGCGGCCGAAGCAGAACTCTCCGAGGACGAGCGCGCCGGCCTCGAACTCGTTCGCGAGACCGGCGGTATCCACCAGAGCGACTTCTGGAAGGAGTTGGGCGTCTCCTCGCGGAAGGGCAGCCGGATCGTCGAATCGCTCGTCGAGAAGGGATTAGTTGACCGCGAGGAGACGATCTACGACGGTCACAACACCTACTACATCAGCCCGACGGCGCGGGATCTGGATTTCACGCTGTTGATGGCCGGCGACATGCTCTCGCCGTTTATCGGCGAAGAAGAGGTCGATCCCAACAGCGACGCCTTCTCGCAGTGGATCATGAACCTCGCGTACGAGGAGTAGTCGACTCGACCGTCGAGACGGTCGCTGCAACTGCGCATTCGATAGTTTTCGATTTTCGACCGAGATCGAGCGTCGCGACCGCAGCTACTCGTAGAGACCGAATCGCTCGATCAGCACGAACGGGTCCCGCTCGCGATTGTAGTACGGAACGTCACCGTCGATCGCCTCGAGGATCCGCCGGTGGACTTCCCGCGCCGCGCGGCCTTCGTCGGGCTCGAGGTGGTGACGCCCGCGCATGTCGGACCAGAAGTCGCCGTCGAGCCAGTAGAGCGTCTCGCGGTTCGACTGGTAGACGATGTCGCCCGCATCGGTGAGTCCGGCGCCCTCGTTTGCGAGACGCCGGCCCGACAGTTGGGCGCGTGCGAGGACCGCGACGAGTTGGCGGCGCGATACGGGGGCGTGGAGTGCGACGTCGTCGAGCGTCTCGCCGAAGTACTCCTCGACGAGGTCGCACACCCGAGAGAATTCGTCGAATTCGACCGCTTGCTGTGTGATTTTCATACCAGTTTACTCAGGGGAGGGTCAGCGGATCGTGACTTTGCGTCCCACGGTAAAAAGTCTGTACCTGTCCGGTACCGATCGCCGGCTCCCTCAGGCGAGCGCGCTCGCCGCCCGGATCAGGCGCTCCTCGCCGAACGCCGGGCCGACGAGTTGCAGGCCGACGGGGAGGCCGTCGGTCTCGCCTGCGGGCACCGAGATCGCGGGCAGATCCGCGAGGTTCACCGGGACGGTGTTGGCGTCGGCGAGGTACATCTGCAGCGGGTCGGCGAGGCTCTCGCCGAGTTCGAACGGCGGGACGGGCATGGTCGGCGAGGCGAGCACGTCGGCCTCGGACAGGGCCTCGTCGAAATCCTGCTTGACCCACGCTCGAGCGTCCTGGGCCTGCTTGTAGTACTTGTCGTGGTAGCCGGCCGAGAGCGCGTAGGTACCCAGCAGGATGCGGCGCTTGACTTCGTCGCCGAAGCCCTCCTGGCGGGCCTTCGAGAAAGCCTCGTTCCAGTTGCCGTCGTAGCCGCCCGAATGCCCGTAGCGGACGCCGTCGAACCGCGCGAGGTTCGAGGAGGCTTCGGACATCGCGATCACGTAGTAGGCCTCGACGGCGTGTTCGACCGACGGCAGCGAAACTTCGTGGTACTCGGCGCCTCGATCCTCGAGGTCCGCGATCGCGTCCCAGAAGGACTCGACGACGCCCTCGTCGGCGCCCTCGAGCAATTCCGTCGGGACGCCGATCGTGAGCCCGTCGACGTCGCCGGTCGCGGCGGCGGCGTAGCTCTCGCCCTCGAGTTGCGGTTCGCGGGTGGTCGCGTCGCGCTCGTCCTCGCCGGCGATCACGTCGAGCAGGGCGGCGGCGTCCTCGACCGTGTTCGCGAACGGGCCGATCTGCTCGAGACTGTTGGCGTAGGCGACAAGGCCGTACCGCGAGACCAGCCCGTAGGTGGGCTTAATCCCGACGACGCCGCAGAAGGCGGCCGGACAGCGGACGGAGCCGCCGGTGTCGGAGCCGAGCGCGAGGTCGGCCTCGCCCGCGGCGACCGCGGCGGCGGAGCCGCCCGAGGAGCCCCCGGGGACCCGACCCGGCGCGGCGGGGTTGTCCGTCGCGCCGAACGCGGAGGTTTCGGTGGTCGTCCCCATTCCGAACTCGTCCATGTTGGCCTTGCCGACGATGGTCGCGCCCGCCTCTTTCAGGCGTTCGACGACCGTCGCGTCGTACGGCGGGACGTAGTCCTCGAGCATGGCCGAGCCGCAGGTCGTGCGGACGCCCTCGGTGGAGATGTTGTCCTTGACCGCGACGGTGGCGTCGGCCAGCGGGCCGTCGTCGGCGCCCTCGATCCGCTCTTCCGTGATGTAGATGTTTTCGGACATTGTGGATCTGGATTACGAGACGTTCGGCCCCTTGAAGTAGCCGTCCTCGGTTTCCGACGCGTTGCGCAGGGCCGCCTCCTTGTCGAGGGAGTCGCGCTCCTCGTCGGGGCGCATCACGTTCGCGAGGTCGGCCTCGCGGTCGACCTCGGGGACCTCGTCCAGCGTCTCGAAGTACTCGAGAATGTCCGCGAACTGCCGGGCGAACTGGTCGACCTCGTCGTCCTCGAGGTCGACGCGAGCCAGCTCCGCGACGTGGCGGACCTCCTCGGGACTGACGGCGTCGTCGCTCATACCTGTTCGAACCGCCTTCCGGAGAGTAAGGGTTTCGATACGCGAGGGCCGTTTCGTCCCGTCTCGAGGTCCGGTCGACGCGGGGAATCGGGCCGTTCTGCGGGCAGCGCATCGTATCGCAGTATTTAAGTGACCGTCGTTCGTTACTAGGGAGCACTACGGATTCGAGCGTTTTCACCGACGTTTTGACGTTCAACACAATGACTGACACCAGTATTCGAACTCGCAGCGACGAGCAACGCCAGGCTACCCAGGAGGAGTCGACAGCGCAGGCGGGCGAACGGGAACAGTGTCCGGAGTGTGGCGGTCGACTCGTCTCGGACGCCGAGCACGCCGAGACGGTCTGTGAGGACTGCGGGCTCGTCGTCGACGAAGGCGAAATCGATCGCGGACCCGAGTGGCGCGCCTTCGACGCCGCCGAGAAGGACGAGAAGAGCCGGGTCGGGGCCCCCACGACCAACATGATGCACGACCAGGGGCTCTCGACCAACATCGGCTGGCAGGACAAGGACGCCTACGGCCGCTCGCTCTCGAGCCGTCAGCGCCAGAAGATGCAGCGCCTGCGCACCTGGAACGAGCGGTTCCGCACCCGCGACTCCAAGGAGCGCAACCTCAAGCAGGCGCTCGGCGAAATCGACCGGATGGCCTCCGCGCTCGGGCTCCCCGAGAACGTCCGCGAAACGGCGAGCGTCATCTACCGCCGCGCGCTCGAGGAGGACCTGCTGCCCGGCCGCTCGATCGAGGGCGTCTCGACGGCCTCGCTGTACGCCGCGGCTCGGCAGGCCGGCACGCCGCGCAGCTTAGACGAGATCGACGCGGTCTCCCGCGTCGAGAAGGACGAAATCGCCCGCACCTACCGCTACGTCATCCGCGAACTGGGCCTGGAGGTCCAGCCGGCCGACCCCGAGAGCTACGTGCCTCGCTTCGCGAGCGACCTCGACCTCCCTGACGAGACCGAGCGCCGCGCCCGCCAACTGCTCAAGACGGCCAAGGACTCGGGCATCCACAGCGGCAAGTCCCCGGTCGGCCTCGCGGCCGCCGCGGTCTACGCCGGCGCGCTCCTGACGAACGAGAAGGTCACGCAAAACGACGTCAGCGAGGTCGCGAGCATCTCCGAAGTGACGATTCGCAATCGGTACCACGAACTCCTCGAGGCGGGAGAAGGCGCACCGGCCTGATCCCGCATCGCGTCCCGTCGCCCCGCGTCTGCCCGTCGATGCGAATACCGTGTTTCGCCGACTGTTGGCGAGACCAATACGATCTTAATCCTGATAATCGGCCCATACTGAATATAGTGCGTCGCTACGGGTTCGGTATGCACCGCGAATGCGATAACTGCGAGTCGGAGTCGGAGATCGCATACACGCTGACCACACACGTCGCGTCCGACCCGGACGCCCAGATCGACCTGCACTTTTGCTCGACGGATTGCCTGCAGGTCTGGACGTAGAAGCGCGGCCGCTGCTCCGGTTCTTCGACGCTCTCGAGTGCCTGTCTCCTCGAGCAACTTCGATGTGTCTCGTGATCGTCGCGAGTCACCGAGCAGAAAAAGAGGGGCCCGGCGGCCCCGTCACTGTTCCCGTTCACCGGGGGTCTCGTCGTAGATCTCGGGGTTCTCTTCGCCCTCGACGTCGATGACGGCCATCGCGCCGCGGCGACCGGCGCGGGTCAGCGCGTGGTCGACGATCTTGACCGGGCCGGGGACCGGGAACTCCATCTCGCCGACGGTGGTGGTCCCGGGCGCGACCGGCGCCGTCTCGATGTTTCGGTCGGGCTCGCTCAGCAGGTCGCCGTCCCGGTAGTAGTTTCGCCAGACGTTGCCGATCGGGTGTAGGGCGCTGGTGAAGTTCGGGCCGCCGTTGGCGAAGTACACCCGTGCGGTCTCGCCGGTTTCGGCTTCCATCGGCCCGACTCCGTCCTCCGTGAGGCCGTAGGCCTGGCCGTTGAAGACGACGTAGGTCGGGTCTTCCGTCTTCATGCCCTCGAAGTCGAAGGCGTGGTGGCCCTGCTCGCCGACCTCGCCGTCGGTGTAGATCTCGTGCTGGCCGAGGTAGAACTCCCGGTCCACCTCGGGGAGTCCCTCCTCGGGCTCGACGAGGATCGTCCCGAACATGCCGGCGCTGATGTGCTGGTCCAGGTTCGGGACCGCACAGTGGTAGATGAACGCGCCGGCGTACTCGGCGGTGAAGCTGATCGTCGCCGCGTTCTCGCCGGGGGCGACGGTCGTCGCTTCGGCCCCGCCACCGGGCCCGTAGACCGCGTGGAAGTCCATGTTGTGGGCCTCGAGGTTCATGTCCTCGGGCACCTCGACGGTGAGGTTCACCCGGTCGCCCTTGCGGACGCGGATCATCGGTCCGGGGACCTGCCCCTCGAAGGTCATGTAGTCGAACGTGACGCCGGGTTCGATTTCGGCCGTCACGCGCTCCGTGCGGACCGTGATGTCGTGTTCGCGGGGTTCCGTCCAGTCGACGGGAGCCGGGATGTCGGTCGGATCGCGGGCGATCCGGTCGACGTCGGCAGCCTTCGCCGCCGGCAGTCCCTCGTCGACCGCCGCGGGTTCGGTCGTCGTGCTGTTCCCCGACACGTCGTCGTTGCTGAGGCAACCGGCGATTGCGACGACGCCTGTTGCCCCGAGCGCCTGCATGAACTGCCGTCGGTTGGCTGCGGTTGTGGTCATTGTCCTTCTCCTCATTTCCAGATACGGTGGTCATACGTTCAGACCCCTCGACGATTCCCTTGGAGAAGGAAAGTGTGCGAACATGTTCGCCCTCGAGTTCTCGATCGGTATCGCCGCGTCACAACGGCGGCGATTGAAAGCCTGCGGCGTCGTACGAACGGATATGAGTGCGAACGCAGCGTCCCCGCAAGCAGCGGCGTCGGTGCTATCGGCAGTCGACGCGACGACCGACGTGCGGACGGTCAACGGCGTCGATCTCCACGTCGTCGCCGCCGGCGATCCGGACGACCCGCTCGTCGTCTTGCTCCACGGCTTCCCGGAGTTCTGGTACGGCTGGCACGACCAACTCGAGCCGCTCGTCGACGCCGGCTATCGGGTGCTCGTCCCCGACCAGCGCGGCTACAATCTGAGCGAGAAGCCCGAGTCAGTGCGCGCGTATCGCCGCCAGCAACTCGCTCGAGATATCGTCGAACTGATCGACTCCGAGAGCCGAGACGCCGCACACGTCGTCGGCCACGACTGGGGCGGGATGGTCGCGTGGGACCTCGCGCTTCGCCACCCCGCAGTGGTCGATCGGCTCGCGATCGTCAACGCACCGCATCCGACCGTGTTTCGACAGCACCTCCGATCGAACCCCGCACAGTTGCGCCGGAGCTGGTACGCCGCCTGCTTCCAAGTGCCCTGGCTTCCCGAACTGGTCTGTCGGTACGACGACTTCCGACTCCTCGAGCGCGCGCTCCGAGAGACGGCGGCGCCGGGGACGTTTGCCGACGCGGACCTCGGACGCTATCGGCGCGCGTGGAGCGAGGACGGCGCGCTGTCCGGGATGATCAACTGGTATCGTGCGAGCGCGAGGTACTCGACGACCGTCCCGCGAGAGCGCGTTGACGCGCCGACGCTGCTCGCCTGGGGCACCGACGACGCGGCGCTGGGAACCGAACTGGCGGTCGACAGCTACGACTACTGCGCCCGCGAGGGACGGCGCCTCGAGCTATTCGAGGGGACGAGTCACTGGGTCCAACACGAGGAACCCGAACGGCTGACGGCGACGCTGCTCGAGCACTTTGAGGCCGAGTAGCGGCGAAAAGCGAGCGACAACGACGAGCGTCGCTCAGGCGTCGGGCGACCAGATGACGGTCACGACCTCGTCGTCGTCCTCGAGTTCCACGCTCTCGTGGGCGTACCCCCGGTCCTCGAGTTTCGGGAAGAGGAACTGCGGGACGCGGTCGTTTCGCTGGACGAGCACCGTCTCGTCGGGCAGATCGACGAGGGTCTCGAGGGTGCGTTTGAGCGGCTCCGGCGGGCCGAGCGATCGCACGTCGATCGTCTCTCGCGGTCGGTCGGACGGTGCGTCGGTGCGGTCGACGACGGACGCGGGTGACTGCATACGTGAACGATCGGCGGGCAGCGAGCTATCTTTCGTGCCGTACGTGTTCGGTCGGGAAGCCGCGGCCGACCGCGGCTGTGGCGCTACGCCTCTACCTTGGGGAACTTCGCGACGAACTCCTCCGAGCCGACCCGCTCGACTTCGTAGTTGTCGGCGTCGAAGCTCTCGACTTCGGCCTGAAACTCGTAGAACAGCGGCTTCGGCTCGTGGTCGTTGACGATCGTCAGCGTCTCGCCGGGCGCTAGGTCCTCGAACTCCTCGTGGATGGTCGGGTGACGCTTCACCGGTGGGATATCCCTGACGTCGAGTCGGGTCATGCAGGTGGGTGTCGGATCGGCGCACCCGTCGGCCTTTGCCCGAACAGGTTCGCCTCCTGGATCGGGGGCGATCGCGGTCGTCTCGGATTAGGCCTCCTCGATGAGTACGTACCAGACCCCGTCGCGCTGCTCGCTCTCGTAGGTATAGCCCCGGGACTCGAGCACGTTGTAGAGCGGCTTGGGCTCGAAGGGCGCGATCAACTCGAGGCGGTCGCCCGCGTTGAGCGTGCTCAGCGCCGACATGATGTCGTCGAACGGCGGGCCGTCGATCTCGCGCACGTCGAGCGTGCGGTCAGCGGTGTTCGTTGCCATCGGTCGTGGATACCGTCGGATTCGTGTTGGGCATTCCTGCGAACGTGTTCGTGCGGGAGAATTCCCACGCCGTAGGAATTCCGACGAACATATTCGTAGCTACGGGTATAGACCTACGCCTAGACTATTCGCGTATGGCACAGGCGACACTGACGATCACGATGCCCGACCAAATCTGGATCCAGCAACTCTCCACGGAGTATCCCGACGCGACCTTTCGCGTGTTGGCGGGCGTTCCGGGCTCCGACACGGGGTTCGCGCTCGTTCGGATCACCGGCTCGAAGGTACCGGAGATCGTCGACGATATGACCGAGCACGAACAGATCACCGAACTCACGCTCGCCCAGTGGAGCGACAACGAGGCGACGGTCCACTTCGAGACGACCGCGCCGCTCCTGCTCTTTTCCTCCCAGGAGTCGGGGATGCCGATCGAACTCCCCGTCGAAATCTCCGACGGCGAGGCGACCATCGAGGTGACGGGTTCGCGGGACCGGCTGGCCGAACTCGCCGAGCAACTCGAGCACTTCGGGCTCCAGTACCGCATCGAAAACGTCCGCGAGCGACTCCACGAGAGTCAACTCCTCTCGGAGCGCCAACTCGAGGTCGTCGCCGCCGCCGTCGAGAAGGGGTACTACGACACCCCGCGACAGTGCTCGCTGACGGAGCTGGCGGAGCACCTCGAGATCGCGAAATCGACCTGCAGCGAGACGCTCCACCGGGCCGAGGAGGCGATCATCAAGCGGTTCGTCGAGGATCTCCCCGGGCTCGACGAGGAGGAGTCCCTCGAGGAACAACTCGCGGCGGACTGATTACGCCGCCTCGTCGCCAGCCGCGGCCCGCGGTGCGAGGACCAGCACCGCCGTCGTATCCGCGAGCGCGGTCGGCGCGATGTCCTGTGCGCCGTCGAACCGAATGAGGTCGCCCGCCGCGACCTCGTGCTCGTGATCGTCGTCGCCGAGCGCGATCGAGACGCGCCCCTCCAGCACGTGGAAGACGATCTCCCGATCCGGATGCTGATGCGGTGCGATCTCGTCGCCTTCTTCGAGCGCGAGCCGGACGGTCTTTGGCTCGCCGTCGAACACCTGCGCGTGCGGCCGTTGCTCGAGCGCGTCGAGTGAGCGCGTTTCCGTCGGCGTCCGCTGCTGATCGTCGGTCATATGCGACGATCGACGCGCTCGCGACAAGTATTTTGAGCCGAACGATCGTCCGGGCCGTCCACGAGCCGGTTTCCGGGCTGTGACGCGATTTATGATGCGGCCGGTTCCACGTAACGGCTTACGGTAACGCTCGCCACGAGACGTAACAGGGTCGGATAGCGATAGTATTTATAGAAGCGAATATGTTCGGTCCGATTCTCGCGCCGTGGAAATCGGCTCTACATTTGAACCGCATCTAGTTGCGAGTCCCGGACTAGAGGAGCACAGATAGATATGTTAAAGTGCACCCCAGCAAGTTACTGCCTCACGAAAACGGCGTATACAGAGGTGTTCTAACTGAATGAGTACGGACGATGAATCATTCCACCCACTCGGAAGCGAGTGGGAAGACGAACTCGAGGAGATGCTCGACGATACCGAGTACGATACGGAACTCGGTATGAAGATGGCCCAGGACGCGATGCGGGTCACCAAAGGCGAGCTCTCCGAGGCCGAATTCCACGAGAAATATCACGAGGACGTGATGGAGGAATTCGGCGAGGACAACCGCCCAACCGCTGACGCATTCGAGGCCGCCCAGGAGGAAGCCAAGGGGACGGTCGGCCGGATGCTCGACAAGTTCAGCGGCGACGGTGAGGATACCCGCCGCGGCGCGATGAAGAAGATGGGTGCCGGCGCAGCGGCCGTCGGGCTCGGCGCGTGGGGGACCGCCGAAGCCGGTTCCCAGCAGAGCATCGCCGAAGCCGAGGGCGAGGAAGGGGGCCACGGTGGCCACACCGAAGCCCAGGAGGTCCACGAGCGCGATACCCAGTGGGGGATGACGATCGACCTCGAGCGGTGTGACGGCTGTCTCTCCTGTATGACCGCCTGTGCGTCGGAGAACGACCTCGACCAGGGCGTCAACTGGATGTACGTCATGGCCTTCGAGGACGAACTTACCGCCGGCGGCTCCCCGGCCCCCGACGTGATGGGCGGGGTCGAGCAGAACATGCTCGTGCGTCCGTGTCAACACTGTACGGACGCGCCCTGTGAGAAGGTCTGTCCGACCACGGCCCGTCACACCCGCGACAAGGACGGCCTGGTGCTGACCGACTACGACGTCTGTATCGGCTGCCGGTACTGTCAGGTCGCCTGTCCCTACGGTGTCAACTACTTCCAGTGGGACGAACCCGACGTGGCCCACGAGGACATCACCGGTCACGACGGCGCGGAGGTCGACGATCCGAAGGAGATCACCCACGCCGAGTACGAAAACGGCGAAGACCGCTGGGTCGACAGTCGGTCGCCCCGCGGCACGATGAGCAAGTGTACGATGTGCCCGTCCATGCAGGACGGCCAGCAGGGCGAGGAGCGCGTCGGCACGACCGCTTGCGAACGCGCTTGCCCGCCGGACGCGATCCAGTTCGGCAACGTCAAGAGCGAGCGCAGCGACGCCTACCAGCACCGCGAGCACCCGAGCAAGAGCCGCGCGATCATCGACATCAGCTACTCCGTCCCGTCGGTCGACGAGATCGACGAGGCCCTCAGCGACGACGACGACTTCGAATCCGCCCTCGAGGCGCTCGAGATCGACAGCGAACTCGTCAGCGTCATGAAGGCGATCGACATCGTCAGCGAGCGGCTCGGTCCCGGTGACGAGGAGAACAACAGCATCCTCGAGACCGAACAGTCGATCCTCGAGTCCCTCGACGCGCTCGAAGAGTACGTCGACCTCGAGAGCGAGGAGGTCCTGTCGGAACTGCGCCTCGGCGACGGCGAAGAGGACGACGCCGGCAGCCGACTGCGCGAGTACGCCGGCAACCCCAGCAACAAGTTCAAGCTGCTCGAGGATATCGGCACCAACCCGAACATCACGTACATCGGGCAGGAGCCCGGTCCGGAAGCCCACCAGGTCGAAGGGCCGAACAGCTACGGCGACGTGACCTACACGCGCTCCGACGGCAGTGAGGTCGCGATGGTCGACAACCGCAAGGAAGACGTCCTCGACGAGGGGACGGTCGGCGACGCGGGGGTGTCGCTATGAGCACGAAGACACCCTCCGAGGCGGACATCCTCCGCCCGGTCAACAAGTTCTCGAAGAAGTTCATCGCGCTCTCTGCAGTCTCCGCGCTGGCGCTCGGGGTCTTCCTCGTCGCCTGGGCCTACCAGCTCCAGCAGGGGCTGATCGTCACCGGCCTCGGCGACTGGGGGAGCGGTGGCGGCTCCACCTGGGGCCTGTACATCGGCGCGTTCATCTGGTGGGTCGGGATCGCCCACGGCGGGATTATCCTCTCCGCGTCCGTGCGGCTGCTCGGCATGGACCGATACATGCCGGTCGCCCGTCTCGCCGAGATGCTGACGCTGGCCGGCCTCTCCGCCGCCGGCTTCTACATTCTGGTCCACATGGGTCGCCCGGACCGGATGGTCACGAGCGTCCTCGGTCACTACCACATCACGGTCAACAACTCGCCGCTGGTGTGGGACGTGACCGTCATCACGGCCTACTTCGTGATGACTGCGACCTACCTCGGCCTGACGCTTCGCTACGACGTTAACCGGCTGCGCGACCAGCTGCCGGACCAGTTCGAGCCGATCTACAAGCTGATGACGATCGGCTACACCGAGAAGGAAGACGAGGTCATCGAGCGGATGGTCTGGTGGCTCGCCGCCGCCGTCATCATCATGGCCCCGCTCCTGCTCCACGGCGGCGTCATTCCGTGGCTGTTCTCGCTGCTCCCGGCGATGCCGGCCTGGACCGGCGCGATTCAGGGGCCGCAGTTCCTCTCGATCGCACTCACGTCGGCGATCAGCGGCGTGATCCTGCTGTCGTACGCCTTCCGTCGCGCCTACGACTGGGATCACATCATCACGGACGACATCTTCCGCGGGCTGCTCCTGTGGCTCGGGTTCTTCTGCCTGCTGTTCCTCTGGTTCCAGCTCCAGCAGCTGGTCAACGGGTCGTTCCTCGGCCCGCTCGACCAGGCCCACGCGACCGAGGGCAAGCTCGGCCACCCCATCTACATCACCTCGATGCTGATGGTGCTTGGCACGCTCGTGTTCATCTTCCTGCAGGGCATCCGACCCGCCCTGTTCAGCAAGGGCCGCGCGCTCGCCGCCGGCTTCGTCGTCCTCACGGCGACCTTCCTCGAGAAGCTGCTGTTCGTCGTGGAAGGGTTCCTGCACCCCCACTTCGACATCTACTGGAACGTGCCGGGAACCTACTTCCCGAGCGCGATCGAGTGGCTCTCGCTGGCCGGCACGATCGGACTGGTGGTAATGTTCTTCCTCAGCATCTCCCGTCTCGTTCCGGTCGTCGAACTCCACGCGATCGAACACCTGCGTGGCGACCACGGCCACGAGCACGGACAGGAGGAAGCGACTGACGCTGCGTCCGAACCGGAGGTGAAAGCATGAGCTTCGCCACGACGCTCGCCGCTGCCGTCTCGTCGGTCCTGTACCACGGTTACGACGGGACCGCGGGCTTCACCGGCTTCGTCAACGAGGGGACCTGGGTCATCTTCGCGCTGATCCTTGTGCCGATCTACATCATGCTCATCGCATGGTTCACCGGCAAACCCCGCGACACGAAGACGGGACTGCTCGGCGTCTCCTACCTCGCCGGGCTGACGACGTCGATGTGGGTCGGCATGTTCTTCCTGACCGTGCTGATCGGCATCGTCTTCTACGGCGGCATGCCCGAGCCGCTCGCGGCGCCCGGTCCGTAAGGACCGTCGCGTCGCCGTCCGTACCGCCGTTCGACCGATTTCGTTCTTTTGTGACCGCCTCTCGCTAGCGACGCGAATTCTCAACGGTGCAACTCCAACGGTGCTTACTGGGTAGCGGCAACCGTGCAAATGCAGGCACCACCACCACGACAGCGATCGTGAAACGTAACGTATGACCTCCCCAGCCGGGCCTGCAACACTCGAGGCCCTGTACCACGGGTACGAGGGGACCGCGGGCGTGACCGGGTTTCCCAACACCGGAACCTGGCTCATCTTCGCGGTCATCCTCGTTCCCGTCTACGTCATGATCATCGCGTGGTTCGTCGGCTCGCCGCGAAACACCAAGACGGGACTGCTCGGCGTCTCGTACCTCGTCGGGTTGACGACGTCGATGTGGGTCGGCATGTTCTTCCTGACGATGCTGATCGGGATCCTCTTCTACGGGGGCATGCCGGAACCCATCGGCGCCGTCGGCCCGGGATAACGCGACGGCTCGAGCGGGTCGTGGACTCGTCGCTACTGCCGGATACCGCCGCGGCGCTAGGGGCCCAAACCATCACACGTATCCCCGTCGGCTACTTCTATTCGGACACGCACATCGACGCACTATGAGTATCACAGAACACGAACTCAAAATCAAACTCGAGGACATCGAGGACCCCGATATCGGCGAGGATATCGTGACGCTCGGGCTGGTCAACGATGTCGTGATCGACGACGAGACCGCGCGGATCTCGCTCGCGTTCAACGCGCCCTACGCGCCCTCGGAGATGGAGATCGGCAACCGCGTCCGCGAGCTCTGCGAGGAGGTCGGCCTCGAGGCCGACCTGCGCGCCCACGTCGGCGAGGAACACGGCTTCGACGATCAGGTCCTCCCGCGAGTGCGCAACGTCATCGCGGTCGCCTCGGGGAAGGGCGGCGTCGGCAAGACGACCGTCGCGGCCAACATCGCCGCCGGCCTCGAGAAGCGCGGTGCGATGGTCGGCCTGCTTGACGCCGACATTCACGGGCCGAACGTACCCAAGATCCTGCCGGTCGAGAGCGAACCCGGCGTCACGCCCGACGAGGACATCGTCCCGCCGCGCTCGGACGGCGTCCGCGTGATCAGCATGGGCTTCATGATGGAGGAGGAGGACGACCCTGCCATCCTCCGTGGCCCGATGGTCAACAAGTTCATGATGAAGTTCCTCGAGGGCGTCGAGTGGGGCCGCCTCGACTACCTCATCGTCGACCTGCCGCCGGGGACTGGCGACGCGACGCTGAACCTGCTCCAGTCGATGCCCGTGACGGGCGCGGTCGTCGTCACGACGCCCCAGGAGATGGCCCTGGAGGACACTCGCAAGGGGATCCAGATGTTCAACAAGCACGACACGCCGGTGCTTGGCGTCGTCGAGAACATGAGTTCGTTCGTCTGCCCGTCCTGTGGCGACCAGCACGGCCTGTTCGGCACCGAGGGCGCGGACACGATCGTCGACAACTACGACGCGCCGCTGCTGGGTCGCATCCCGATCCACCCGGACTTCGGCGCCGACGGCAGCGAAGGCCCGATCGTCAAGGACGACGAGAGTCCGGTACAGGAGCACGTCGAGGACGTCGTCGCCGAAGCGGCCGACCGCATCGGCGAGGCCAACCGTCGCACGGTCGCCGAACACACCTCCGACGAGCCCGCCGACGCGCTCCCGACCGAAACCGAAGACTGAGTTTCCGACCAGCCGAGCGGCGCCGAGCGGTATCGTTTATAGCGTCGGTATCGAATCGTCCTGCTACAGCTATGTCCACGTCACTCGACGCGTACGGCGACGCCGTCGCCGACCTCGAGCCGGCCGACGGCGAGGTCGAAACGGCGGAACTGGTCGTCACCGACGACGTGCTCGTGAAGGCCTTCGCGCTCGGCCCGGGCGCGGAACTCGAACCCCACGAACACGGCGAGAGTACGAACGTCTTCCACGTTCTCGAGGGGACGGTGACGGTCCTGCAGGGCGACGAGAGCGAGGAAATCGAGGCGCCGGGCGTCGTTCACCACGAGCGCGGCGTCGATCACGGCGCGAAAAACGAAACCGACGAGCGGGTCGTCTTTACGGCGAGTCTGTGCCCGCTGCCGTCCTGATCCGGGTTACTCGTCCTCGACCTCACCCTCGCCCTCGACCTCGTTCTCGAGCAGCGACGCGACGTACTTCGAGACGTGGTCGTCCATCCGGCGCTTGTAGCCGTTCTGTCGCGCGAGTCGGTCGAGTTCGCGGGCGACGAGGCTGCCGTACTGGACCGCCTTCTTGTCCCGCATCGCGACCTCCTCGGGGAGGTACCGCGAGGCAACCTGGCGGAAGGCCCGCTTTCGCGTCTCCGCGTCGGCCAGGAGGTCATCCGGCAGCCGCAGCGCCGCCTCGACCACGCGGTCGTGGAGCAGCGGCGCGACCGGCTCGAGGCCGGTCGCTCGGATCGTCAGCACGTCCCGGGGAAGCTGGTCGGGCAAACTCCGGATCTGCTCGCGGACGGCACCACGGGTCGTCTCCGCGTCGACGCGGTGGTCGAGCCGGACGACCTTCTCGTAGCCGCCGAACAGTTCGTCCGCGCCCTGGCCGACCGCGAGCGCGTCGTAGCCGTCCGCGGCGACCCGTTCGCCGACCAGGTACAGCGGCAGGGCGATCTGGACGTCCATCGCGTTCGTCCGCCCCGTCGCGCGGACGATCTCGGGCACCGCGCGCTCGAGGTCCGCGGGCTCGAGTTCGACGACCGTCAGCTCGCGGCCCATCGCCTCGGCGGCCGTACGTGCGGCCTCGACGTCGTGGCTGTCGGGGAAGCCGACGACGTACAGCGGCGCGTCCAGCAGTTCGGCCACCAGCGCGGAGTCGACGCCGCCGGAGAAGGCGACGGCAATCTCGCGCTCGGCGGTTCGAGCGGTGTCGGTCGCGGTTCGGATCGCATCGTCGAGCGCCTCGAGGGCGGTCTCGTGATCGGGTTCGGGATCTGGATCGGGCAGCGTCCAGCGGCGTTCGACGTCGGCCGGGACAACGCGTCCCGCCTCGTCGGCGTCCACCACCCCACCCGCAGGAACCGGCGTGGGATCCTCGAGCGCGGTCGGTTCGAACGCCCACGCGTCGTCCTCGGTCTCGCCTGTGGCCGTCGCCTCTGTGCCCTCGAGAAACAGCGGTTCCCGACCGAGCACGTCCCGGACGAGCTTGCCGTCGATCTCGCCCGCGAAGCCGGCCGTCCCTGGCAGCGGCTCGCCGCGCTCGAGTGCCTCGCGAACCGTCTCGGCGTCGGCACCGTGGAGAGTTGCCATCGTTATCGGAACACCCCGAGGATGCCGCTTCGGATGCGGCGCGTCACGCCGCCGGCGAACTGCTGGAGGCTGATATGCCACGGCGTCCGCTTGCCTTCGACGGACGTCTTCCCGTCGCGGATCGCCTCGAGAATCGCGTCGACGGATCGCTCCTCGGCGTCGACGCGGGTGATCGCCTGGCCGACCATCTCGCTGATGTGGGCGTCGCTGCCGGCGGTTCTGGGCAGGTCTCGCGAGCGCGCGAAACGGTCGGCCTGCCGGTTCGCGCGGCCGGTTAGTAGCCGGGAGTTGTAGACTTCGATCGCGTCGCCTTTCGCGAGTTCTTCCCGAGAAATTCGGGCCATCACACCGTGGCGAGATTCCTGGAACGGATGGGGGATCACCGCCAGCCCGCCCTGCTCGCGGATCGCCTCGAGCGTGGATTCGAAAGAGAGTCCGGGCGGCACCGCCTCCTCGACACCCAGGCCGAGGATGTGGCCCGCCTTGCTCGAGATTTCCATCGCCGGGATGCCGACGAGCCCGTAGTCGGGGGCCCGTTCGGCGGCCTCGAGGCTCGCGTCGATTTCGTCGTGATCGGTGACGGCGATCGCGTCGAGGCCGACGGCCTCGGCCTGCTCTAAGATGAGTTCGACCGAGTCCCGGCCGTCGTACGACAGCGACGAGTGGGCGTGAAGTTCGACCGACAGCACGGGTCGACGTTCGGGTAGCGCGATCAAAAGTTATCCGATTAGTAAACGGTCGGTTCGATTGAATGAGGCGGCAGCCGATCGGACCGCCGCGGTGATCGGGGAGACGGTAGGCGTCGGTTTCAGCTACAGTTCGTCGAACAACGCCTCGACGCGGGACTCGATTTCGTCCCGGATTTCGCGGACCGTCTCCTCGTCGGCTCCGTGGGGATCCGTCAGGTCCCAGTCGCGGTTCTCGCCGCTCCAGGTCGCCGGACAGACGCCCTCGGCGGAGCAACCCATCGTGATGACGTACTCGCAGTCCTGCAGGTCTTCGGGGGTAATCTCTCGAGGCGTTCGATCGCTGAGGTCGATGCCGAGCTCGCCCATAGCGGTGACGACCTCCTCGTGGACGGTATCGGCCGGATCGGTTCCGCCGGAGACGATGTCGATGTCGGCGTCCCGGCGCTCGCGCTCGCGTTCGGCGAAAGCGGTCGCCATCTGGCTGCGCCCGGCGTTCTGGACGCAGACGAAGGCGACGGTGGTCGTGCTCGAGTCGGTCTCGGGTTCGGAGTCGGTCTCTGTGTGGTCGGTGGACATAGTGGTAGGTAGGCGGTGGGTCGTAATCCGTTAGTCGTCGGTCGGCGATGCCGACGGCGCGTTCGCTTCCTCGAGGCTGCCGGTCTCGAACCCGTCCCAGTCGAAGCGCCGCTGGAAGTACAGCGCGACGTTGACTAGGGCGAGCAGGACGGGCACCTCGATGAGCGGGCCGACGACGGTGGCGAAGGCGACGCCGGAGCCGACGCCGAAGACGGCGACGGAGACGGCGATCGCGAGTTCGAAGTTGTTCGAGGCGGCGGTGAAGCCGATCGCGGTCGTCGTCGAGTAGTCGGCCCCGATCCCCCGGCCCATGCCGAAGCTGACGAGGAACATCACGACGAAGTAGATCGTCAGCGGGACGGCGATCAGCAGGACGTCCGCGGGCGCGGCGACGATGTTCTCGCCCTGCGTGGCGAACATCACGACGACGGTAAACAGGAGCGCGACCAGCGTCAGGGGGTCGATCTTCGGGACGAACTCCTCGTCGTACCACGTCTCGCCCTTCGTTCGCGTGCCGACGAACCGGGTGAGGACGCCGCCGGCGAAGGGGATCCCGAGGAAGACGGCGATGGCCCAGAACACCTGCATCGGCGTCACGTCGAAGGTCGTGATCCCGGCGACGAGCGACTCCATGCCAAGCAGCGGCGGCAGGACGAGTCCGAAGAACCAGACGTAGACGCCGTAGGTGACGATCTGAAAGAGGCTGTTGAAGGCCACGAGGCCGGTGACGTACTCGGTCGAGCCCTCCGCGAGTTCGTTCCAGACGAGTACCATCGCGATACAGCGGGCCATCCCGATGAACACGAGCCCCAGAAAGTACTCGGGACGGGCCGGGAGGCCGGGTACGAGCCCGCTGAAGAAGACGACCGCGAGCCCGAACATCAGCGTCGGGCCGATGAGCCAGTTCTGGACGAGGCTCAGGCCGAGGATCCGCCAGTTGCTGAACACCGTCGGGAGCTTCCCGTAGTCGGCTTTGGCCAGCGGCGGGTACATCATCGCGACGAGGCCGATCTCGACTAAGTGGAGGTCTCGAATCGGTTGCGTGACTTCGGGCGCGATGTAACCGAGGCCGACGCCGACCGCCATCGCGGCGAAGATCCAGACGGTGAGGTACTTATCGAGGAAATCCATCGACCGCGGATCGCCGCAACTCTCGCAGCCGCAGTTCGGGCCGTGTTCGTGGCCCGTGGCGTCGACGGTCTCGCTACTCATCGCTTACGCACCCGTCGAGGACCGTGACCAGCGCCACGGCGCGGTTGGTCGCCCGGTACTTCTTCCAGCGGCCGTCTTTGCGACCGGAGACGAGCCCCGCGTCGACGAGTTCCGAGAGCGCGTGGCTCAGCCCGCTCTCGCTGACGTCGACGATCGCGTCTAGTTCGCAGACGCACAGCTCCTCCTCGGCTGCCACGAGCGCGCGGACGATCCGGTAGCGCGTCTCGTTTCCCATCGCCGAGAGGACGTCCAGTTCCGTCTCGACCCGATCCTCGCCGATCGTCGCCTCGAGCGCGTCGAGTTCCTCGAGGCGGCAATCGATGTCTTCGTCGCGACACTCGTCCAGTTCCGACTCGAGATAGCGTTGGAGTCGTTCCGTCGCTCGTGCCATCGCCGATTAGTTGAGTGGCTCTTCAATTAATGGTTCCGACTCCACTACTCAAAAGGCGGTAAGAATCCCCGTTATAGCCGAATACGGTCGCATACTGACTACTATGTACGAGTATTGAGTTCGATCAAAATCGAATCAAACCGTACCAAACACGGTACTCCTATTACGGACGCGACCGTTGCCCCGGTCAACGGCGAGTACACGCCGGTGACCGAGGATGGGGACGGAAGAGATCGAAGTCGACCAACAGGAACCGAGCGCTCTGGATACGTTCCGCCAGTTCTTCGCCCTCGAGCGGGACGTGCTGGTGCTGTCGCTGGCGATGTTCGCCTTCAGCCTCGGCTTCCAGATGACGAGTCGCTTTTTGCCGGACTACATGGTCGCACTGGGCGCGTCGGGGTTCGTCGTCGGGCTGTTCGGCACGTTCGGGAATATCATCTCGGCCGTCTACCCGTATCCCGGCGGCGCGATCTCGGATCGGATCGGCTCGCGGTACGCGCTGACGCTGTTCGGACTGCTGTCGACGCTCGGCTTTGCGCTCTGGCTCGTCGCGGGGCAGTTCGATCCGATCGCGGTCGGCCCCGTCACGATCGAGCCCTGGCTCTGGATCTTCGTCGGACTGGTGCTCGCGCAGGCCTGGAAGTCGTTCGGCCTCGGGGCGACCTTCGCCGTCGTCAAGCAGGCCACCGACCCCTCGCGGCTGGCGGCCGGCTTCGCGAGCACCGAGACGTTCCGTCGGACCGCTTTCCTCGTCGGGCCCGTCCTGGCCGCGGTGCTCATCGGTTTCCACCCCGACTTCACCACCAGCTTCCAGTTCGTCCTCGCGGTCGCGGTCGTCTTCGGCGTCTTGGGAACCGCCATCCAGCACGTCCTCTACGATGCCAGCGAGGACTCGATCGGCGGCTCCTTCGCGGGCCTCGAGCAGATCGTCCAGGATTTGCGGGACATGCCCGACCCGCTGCGGCCGCTGCTGGTCGGCGACACGCTCGTCCGGTTCGCTAACGGGATGGTCTACGCCTTCTTCGTGCTCGTGGTGACCCGGCTCTACGAGGTCGGCCTCGAGACGACGATCGCTGTCGGCGGGTTCTCCTACGCGATCGACCTCTCCCCGCAGGCCTTCTTCGGCTACCTGCTGGGCGTCGAGATGCTCGTCGCGCTGCTCGTGATGGTCCCCGCGGCCAAGGTCGCCGAGCGCGTCGGACTCAAGCCCGTCGTGGCGCTCGGCTTCGCCGTCTACGCGATATTCCCGATCGTCCTGATTAACGTCCCCGAGTTCACAACCAACACCGCAGCGGCGATGATCCTCGTGTTCGCGTTCTCCGGGCTGCGGTTCGCCGGGCTCCCATCACACAAGGCACTGATCGTCGGCCCCGCGGAGCAGGGTGCCGGCGGTCGCGTGACGGGGACGTACTACCTGCTCCGAAACACGATCGTCATCCCCAGCGCCGCGCTGGGCGGCTACCTCTGGGAGTTCGTCAGCGCGGAGCTCGCCTTTACGATCGCCGCGGTCATCGGCGTCGTCGGCACCGGCTACTTCCTCCTGTTCGGCGAGGAGTTCGAAGCCTACCAGTAGTCGGGGCCGGCGGTCGAATTCCTCCAAACTCGAGCGCCGACTCACAGCGCGACGACGGCCATCTCCAGCGGCGCCTGGCGGAACAGCAGTAGCACGACGTTGTTGAACGCGAACGCGGCGTACAACACGACGGCGCCCGCTACGAACCGGCCGTCGATCGGCGCCGAGAGGACGTTACCGACGACGACCACGACCGCGGCGTAACAGATGGCCGCGAGCGCGACGCCGGCCAGCCCGAACAGGTCGTAGAAGAAGACGGTGACCGGGTTGAGTTCGCTCGCGTACGGAACGACGAAGAACGAAGCCGCGGCGATCAGATCGACGACCCAGAGCGTGGCAAACGCCAGGCGGAGCCGACGCGAGCCGGGCGGATCGAACTCGAGCGTTCTCTCGAGGACGGACGTGGGTCTGCTTCTTCCCATGACGTCAGAACGGAGGGCGCTGGCGGGAGTAACGGTTGACCTTGAGAGCGACGGTTGCGACCGTCTCTCACGGCGTCCACGGACGGATCTCGTCCCGACTCGAGCCATCGAGTATCGACGATCCGGAGTAGTATACACGAAGGTGCATATAGAAACCCCTTTACCGGCCGGCTTTCACCACCTAGATGAATGAGTCTTGCCGATTCGGACCGCGAACTCGTCGTCGACGAACTGGGGCGGGAGCCGACCCAGGCCGAGGCGGCGCTGTTCGAGAACCTCTGGAGCGAACACTGCGCGTACCGCTCCTCGAGACCCCTGCTGTCGGCCTTCGAGAGCGAGGGAGAGCAGGTCGTCGTCGGGCCGGGCGACGACGCGGCGGTCGTCGCGCTGCCGGACCATACGGACGACGAGGGGCGCGGGGACGAGACCCAGAACACCTACATCACGATGGGTATCGAGAGCCACAACCACCCCTCCTACGTCGACCCGTTCGACGGCGCCGCAACCGGCGTCGGCGGCATCGTCCGCGACACGCTTTCGATGGGCGCCTACCCCATCGCGCTGGCCGACTCGCTGTACTTCGGCGATTTCGACCGCGAACACTCCAAATATCTGTTCGAGGGCGTCGTCGAGGGAATCAGCCACTACGGGAACTGTATCGGCGTCCCCACCGTCGCCGGCAGCGTCGATTTCCACCCCGACTACGAGGGCAACCCGCTGGTCAACGTCGCCTGCGTCGGCCTGACCGACGAGGAGCGACTCGTCACAGCCGTTGCGCAGGAACCCGGAAATAAGCTCGTCCTCGTCGGGAACGGCACCGGTCGGGACGGCCTCGGCGGCGCCTCCTTCGCCAGCGAGGACCTCTCGGAGGACGCCGAAACCGAAGACCGACCCGCGGTCCAGGTCGGCGACCCGTACACGGAAAAGCTTCTCATCGAGGCCAACGAGCAACTGATCGAAGAGGGCCTGATCGAATCGGCCCGCGACCTCGGCGCGGCCGGCCTCGGCGGCGCCTCGAGCGAACTGGTCGCCAAGGGCGGCCTCGGCGCCGACATCGAACTCGAGCGGGTCCACCAGCGCGAGCCGAACATGAACGCCCTCGAGATCCTGCTCGCGGAATCGCAGGAGCGGATGTGCTACGAGGTCGAACCCGAGAACGTCGACCGCGTGCGCGAGATCGCCGAACGGTTCGATCTCGGCTGCTCCGTGATCGGCGAGGTGACCGAGGGCAACTACACCTGCACGTTCGAAGGCGAGCCCGTGGTCGACGTCGACGCCGAGTTCCTCGGCGAGGGCGCGCCGATGAACGACCTGCCGGCCGCGGAGCCGACCCAGCCCGAAACCGACCTGCCCGACGTCGATCTCGAGGAGGCGTTCGAGACGGTCGTTGCGAGTCCGAACACGGCCTCGAAGCGGTGGGTCTACCGCCAGTACGACCACGAGGTCGGCGTCCGGACGAGCGTCGGGCCGGGCGACGACGCCGCGATCATCGCGGTCCGCGAAGCGGGGACGGGCCTCGCCATCTCCTCGGGCGCCGCACCGAACTGGACCGATACTGCCCCCTACGAGGGTGCGCAGGCGGTCGCCCTCGAGAACGCGACGAACGTCGCGGCCAAGGGTGCGACGCCCCTCGCGGCCGTCGACTGCCTCAACGGCGGCAACCCCGAGAAGTCCGACGTCTACGGCGGCTTCAAGGGGATCGTCGACGGCCTCGCCGACATGTGCGCGACGCTCGAGGCGCCCGTCGTCGGCGGGAACGTCTCGCTGTACAACGACTCCGTCGCCGGACCGATCCCGCCGACGCCGACGCTCGCGATGGTCGGCGCGAAGGACGGGTACGACGCGCCGCCGCTGACGGTCGCGCCCGACACCGAGGCCGAACTGCTGCTCGTCGGCGACATCGCGCTCGAGGACGGCGAGTTCGCGCTGGGCGGCTCGGAGTACCTCGCTCGATTCGACGGCAGCGACGCGTTCCCCGCGCTCCCCGAGGAGCCGTCGGCGCTCGTCCGGACCGTCGCCGAGGTCGCAAACGACGACGCGACGCTCGCGACCCACGACGTCAGCCACGGCGGCCTCGCGGTCGCCCTCGCCGAGATGGTCTCCGACGAGGCGGGTCTCGAGGTAACCCTGCCCGCGGACGACTCAATCGGCGCGCTGTTCCACGAACAGCCCGGCCGCGTCCTGATCCAGACCGCTGCACCCGACGCGGTCCGCGAGGTGTTCGACGGCATCGCGCCGGTCACCGGTCTGGGATCGGCGACGACCGACGGCTCGCTCGCGATCGCCGCCGGCGATCGAACGCTCGAGACCGACGCGACGACGATCCGCGACCGGCGGGCGACGATCGAGCGCGAACTCGAGTGAGCGGGCGACGGTAGTAATATTATCTCGGTGAACTCCCGGTATTTTAATACGCCTTCGGTACGACTCCTCCAACGACCCGTTCGCGGTCGATTCGCCGATGGATATCGATACCCCGTCCCTGTCCCCGTCCCCGTCGTCACCCCCATCCGTCCTGCTCGTCGAGCCCGATCCAGCCCTCGCAGCCCGCTATACGGGGTGGCTCGAGGACGAGTACGACGTCCAGGCGGTCGAAAGCGAGGCTGACGCGGTCGACGAGATCAGTGCGGCGGTCGACGTCGTCGTCTTCGATCGGCGGCTTTCACCGTCGGCGTCGGACTCGAGCCCTGGTATCGAAACGCTTCTACAACCGATCCACGACCGCGATCTCGGTTGTCGTGTTGCGATGATCGTTGCGTCTGCCCCCTCCACCGTGACCGTCCGGCGAGCGGTCGACGACTCCCTCGTTGCACCGATCTCGTCGACCGACCTCCGGCGCGTCGTCGACCGACTCGCACTGCAGGCGATCTACGACGACCACCTCCGCACCTTCTACGAACTCGCCTCGAAGCGGGCGCTGCTCGATCGCGACCGACACGACGCCGAACTCGCCGCCAGCCGGCGCTACGCCGCCCTCGAGGATCGGCTGGCGGTGGCGCGGACCCGCGCCGACGAGACGATGGCGGATCTGTTCGCAGCAGAGAGCGATCGCTACCGCCGCGACGTAATGCGCGACGTACTTTGCGATGACGACGACTAACTGCCGCGACGTAATGCGCGACGTACTTTGCGATGACGACGACTAACTGCCGCGACGATACTTGTGCAGAGTCGGTTAGTCGACGGTCGACTCCGGCCGTGATTCCGGTTCCGGAACCTCGAGCGTCATCACGTCTCGAATCTCGATCCGCGTGCCGCCCTCGGAACCGCGTTCGATCGAGAGCGTCCAGTCGTGGGCTTCGGCGATCGCCTTGACGAGCGCCAGTCCGAGCCCTTCGATAGCCGTCTCGTCGTCGGTACTGGGATCCAGCAGCCGGTCGTGGGTTCCCGGATGTACCTCGGCCGCGTCGTCGCGCATGAAGAAGCCCCGCGACCGGTCGGCATTCTCGACGCCGATCACGTCGATCCAGACCGTCACATCGCTGCGGCTGCGGCTCCGAGACGCGACGTCGTCGAAGGCCGTCTCGAGGAGGTGGACGAACCGGTCGGCGTCGGCCCGTAGCGTCGCCGGCCGCTCGACGATAACGGCGTCGTCGTCCAGTCGCGAGCCATCGAGGGCCTCCTCGATGGCGCTCTCGAGGTGGATCCGACTGCGCGTCCGCACCGAGGAGGCGTTGCGGGCGAACTCCTTGACGTCGTCGACGAGCCGTTCGGCGCGGTCGAGGGTCGTCTCGACGGAGTCCTCCGCGAGGGGGAACTGCCAGTCGTCGGTTGCGTCGTCGGACTGCGTCCGACTGCTCGAGGATCGACGGTCCTCGCCGTCCTCGAGGGCTTCGGCGACCGTCTCGAGTTGGCGCTTGAGGTCGTTCGAGAGGATGTCGGCGACGCCTTCCAGGCGTTCGGTGCGGCGCTCGAGTTCAGCGGTTCGCTCGCGCAGCACGCGTTCGCGGTCGGCCCGATCGAGGGCCGCGCGCGTGTTCTCGACGAGCGTCGAGATCAGTTCGACGTCCGTTTCGTCGAACCGGTTGGGCTCGAGGGCGCCGGTCATGAGGACGCCGTGGGTACCGATCGGAGCGATGATCTCCGAGCGGATCGGCGTCTCCGGATTGTAGAGTTCCTCCCGGGACGCGAGGTCGTCGAACCGCTCGACGTCGCCGGCCTCGAAGGCTTCCCAGACCAACCCCTCGCCGGGGTAGAACCGCGGGAGGCCCCCGAACTCGTCGTGCGCACCGGCGGTGCCGGCGACCGGCTCGAGGTAGCCGTGTTCCTCCTCGAGGAGCCAGACGCCGCTGATCGGCAGATCGAGCAGGTCGCTGCCCGAGTGGACGGCGATCGCACAGATCTCCTCGGGGTCGTCGGAGTCGAGGAGCCACCGCGTGACCTGGTGTAAGGAGGCGGCGACGCGCTCGTACTCGTGCTGGTCGGTGACGTCCCGGAGGACGCAGGCGACGGTCGCCGCGTCGTCCTCGATCGGGACGAAGCGGAACTCCCCCATCCGCTCCGTGCCGTCGGCGGCGGTAAAGGGCGCCTCGAGGCGGCGCGTTTCGGCGGTGCCGATGTCGATGTCGGTGATCGCGCGGCCGATCTCGACCGCGTCGTCGTCGTCGATCGCGGCCAGCTCCGGGAGGATCTCGACGTGTTCGCCGACGAGGTCCTCGCGATCGGCGCCGAGAATCCGTTTCATGGCGCCGTTGACCGAGACGATCTCCCGGTTGCGGTCCAGCGTCACGACGCCGTCGCTGATGGCCTCGACGACGGCGGCGTGCTGGGCCAGCGACGTCTCCTGGCGCTTGCGCTCGGTGACGTCGCGCATGTACACCGAGAGCCCGGTTTCGGAGGGGTAGGCCTTGGCCTCGAACCAGGTCTCGAGTCGGGTGTGGTAGACCTCGAAGGAGACGGGGACCTGCTCGTCCATCGCCCGGTGGAAGCCGTCGGGAAACTGCGTCTCGACGGTTTCGGGGAACTCGTCCCACATAACTCGGCCGATCAGCTCCGCGCGCGAACGCTTGAGGAGGGACTCGGCGCGCGCGTTGAGATAGGTAAAGCGGAAATCCGTATCGAGGGCGAAGAATGCGTCCGTAATCCGGTCGAGCGCCGGTATCGATCGCCGCGTCACGGTCGATCACCCGCGATCGAATCTGAATCCGAACCCGAACTCGAGTCCGAGCCCGGATCAGAATTCGGACGGCTGAACCAACCTACACCTGCGGGTGGCCGCGCGTCGATCCCGCTCGCGTGAAGGTTGTCGTTCACTGTCACCATTGCCCAACAGTCAAGCAGTATTTCACGAAGGCCGTATTTGACTGTCGTGGCCGAACCGTACGGAACGTCGGGACATATACCCATTGATGACTATCCGCGTACCGGCCGCGTTCCGCTCGAAGCTGTTCGAGAACAGTCAAAAACGGAGGTCGACCGATCGACGACGATTCGGCGACGTTACGCCCCGGCGAACGCCTCGAGAATCGACTCGCAGAAGGCCTCGAGATCGTCCGGGTTGCGGCTGGTCACGAGTCCGTCGTCGACGACGGCCTCCTCGTCGACCCACTCGCCGCCAGCGTTGCGGATGTCCGTCTGCAAACTGGGGTAGGAGGTCAGCGTCCGACCGTCGACGACGTCCGCTTCGACCAGCAGCCACGGCCCGTGGCAGATGACGCCCGCCGGCTTGCCGGCCGTCACGTGCGAGCGGAGCAGTTCGACGGCGTCCTCGTTCGCGCGCAGGGTGTCCGCGCCGACGGTGCCGCCGGGGACGATCACCGCGTCGTAATCGTCCGCGGAGACCTCGTCGAAGGTCTTCTCGACCTCGTACATCTCGCTCTCCTCGAGATCGTCGTTGACGGTCTGTGCCTCGCCGGTCTCGCTCCCGAGGACGTCGACGGTTGCGCCGGCCTCGGAGACGGCGTCCTTGGGCTCGGTGAACTCGATCTCCTCCGTCCCTTCGGGGGCGATGAAGATCGCGACGGTCGTATCCTCGAGTGAGTGTTGGGAGTCGCTCATCGCCTCGATCCAGGGTCGGGACGCGGACAAGGGTTCGACCTGCCGTTGCAGATTGACGCGATCTGTGCCGGTCGGCGCGACACTCGAGGCCGGTGCGGACTGCGACCGAGACGAGTGTCGACGCACCTACCGCATCAGAACCGATCGCCGAGGTAGACCGCCGTCTCGGGGAACAGCGCCTCGAGCGTCTCAAGGGTGGCTGAGTCGCCGGTTTCGAGCCGTCCAGTTCGCTCGAGGTCGGTCGCCGAGCGGTAGCCGACGACGAGTTGCGAGAGGGCGCCGATGTCGAGGCGCGCGTCGGTCGTCTCCTCGGCAGCTCGGTCGCACGTCCCTCGGCCGTCCGAAACCGAGAGCGCGAACGTCCCCTCGTTCCAGTCGGCGACCGGATCCGTCACCGAGAGCGTGACCGATGCGGGCGCCTCGAGGTCGGGGTAGGACAGCGCAGAGAGCGTCTCGGCGACATCGACGATCCGTACCATCGGCCCCGTCTTGACCGTCGTCTCGAAGGCATCCGGGCGCTGCGCGATATCGAGCAGCGAGACGTCGGTAGGCAGCCGGAGCCGAACGCGTTCGACCTGCGAATCGTGCTTGTGGCAGAACGAAAGGAGGGCCAGCAGGGCGTCGTGATCGGCGAACGCCGGCTCGAAGACGTCCAGCGTCCGGCCCTCGCGGGTCGGCTCGTCGTCGATCGTGTAGATCAGGTACCCTCGCACGTCGCCGTCGCGCTCGTAGGCGTAGACGAACGGGTCGGTATCGTAGTTCTCGAGCAGCCGGCACTGCCACCACTCCCGGTCGCGCTCGAGCGCGAGCGCGTACCGCTCGGCGTAGCGCTCGTAAGCGGGCTCGAGGGTATCGTACTCGTCGGAATCGACGGGGAAGAACGATCCCTCACGATCGCCGTCGACCGCCGCCGTCGCGAACGAGAGGTCGGTCGGCTCGCACTCGTGGAACGCGATCCGGTTGCTGGTGTCCCAGCCGAACTGCCGGTAGAAGGCGTACTCGAACGGCCAAAGAACCGAAAATCGGTCCCCGCGCTCGCGGTACTCCTCGAGGGAGCGCTCGAGCATCGTCCCGACGTAGCCGCCGCGGCGGTGTTCGGGCGGGGTCGCGACCGCCGCGAGACCGGCGGTCGGATGGCGGTCGCCGCGAACGCGGGCGTTCAGCCAGTAGTGGCGACAGACGCAGCGCGGATCGGCGTCCGGGCCCGTCTCGCCGTCGGCGAACACGCCGCGCGGGTTGCCGAGCAGCGCACGCGGCGTGTCGTGTTCCTCGGGGTCGTACGCCGGCGGCCCCTGCTCGGGCGCGAAAGCGTACATCCGGTACTCGTGGAAGAGCTCCCGGCGATCCGGAATGGGGCGATAGTCGACCATACGGACGAACGCGCAGGCGACGATGAAAACGGTGCTGGTAGCGCCCGGCAGATCCCTTCCGCTGTCCGCGAACCGCCGTCAGACGTGGTCTTCGACGAACGCCTCGAGTCGGTTCAGCGCCTTGCGCAGGTCGTCGAGGCCGGTCGCGTAGGAGACGCGGAGGTGGCCCTCGCCGCCGGCGCCGAAGACGTCGCCGGGGACGACGGCGACGCCCTGCTCGCGCAGTACCGCTTCGGCGAACTCCTCGGCCGTCCAGCCCTCCGGAACTTCGGGGAAGCAGTAGAACGCGCCCTTAGCCTCGAAGACGTCCATCCCGATCTCGCGGAACCGCGAGAGGACGAACTGGCGGCGCCGATCGTACTGCTCGACCATCTCTCGGACGTCGCCGTCGCAGGAATCCAGCGCCTCGAGGGCCGCGTGCTGGGCCGTCGTCGGCGCCGAGAGCATCGTGTACTGGTGGATCTTGTTCATCGCGCCGATGACGTCGGCGGGGCCGAGCGCGTAGCCCAGCCGGAGGCCGGTCATCGCGTGGGCCTTCGAGAACCCGTTGAAGACGACGGTCCGCTCGCGCATGCCCGGCAGCGTCGCGATGGAGGTGTGGTCGCCCTCGTAGGTGAGTTCGGCGTAGATCTCGTCGGCCAGCACGGTCAGGTCGTGCTCGCGGGCGAACTCGGCGACCGGCTCGAGGTCGGACTCGCGCATGATCGCGCCGGTCGGGTTGTTCGGGTAGCACAGGACGAGCAGGTCGGCCTCGCTCGCGCCGGCCGCCTCGAGGGCGTCGACGGTGAGCCGGAAGTCGTCTTCCTTCTTCGTCGGGACGGACAGGACCTCGCCGCCGGCGAAGATCACGCCCGGCTCGTAGGAGATGTACGACGGCTGGGCGATCGCGACGGTGTCGCCGGGATCGACCAGCGCGCGGAAGGCGAGGTCGACGGCCTCGCTCGCGCCGGCCGTGACGATGATCTCCTCGTCGGCGCCGTAGCCCAGATCGAACCGGTCGGCGACGTAGTCGCTGATCGCCTCGCGGAGTTCCCGCTTGCCGCGGTTGGCCGTGTAGGAGGTCTTCCCCTGCTCTAGGGACGTGATCGCGGCGTCGCGGGCGGCCCACGGCGTCGAGAAGTCGGGTTCGCCGACGCCCAGCGAGATGACCTCGTCGCGCTCCTCGGCGATCTCGAAGAACCGCCGGATACCCGACGGTGGAACCGCCTGCACGCGATCTGAGAGTTCGAAGGTCATGGTGGGTCAGGGCGAAACTGAGAGCCGGTCGTCCTCGTCGCCGTCGCCGAGTTCGATCCCGTTCTCCTTGTAAGAGGTCATCACGTAGTGGGTGACCGTCTGGGTGATCTCGGGGACGGGCGCGACCTTCTCGCTGATGAACTGGGAGACCTCGCGGATCGAGTCGCCCTCGACCTCCATGTCGAAGTCGTAGTCGCCGCTGACCAGCCGCAGGGCCTTGACCTGCGGGAATCGTGCGAGGCGCTCGGCGATGTCGCCGTAGCCGGTCTCGCGGTCGAGGCGGACGTTCAACTCGACCTCGGCGCGGACGCGCTCGTCTTCCAGTTTGTCCCAGTCGACGACCGCCTGGTAGCCGCGAACCACGCCCGCTGCCTCGAGTTCCGCGATTGCTGCCTCGACCTCGTCTTCCTCGAGGTCGGTCATTCGCGCGATGTCGGCGGTGGAGTATCGCGCGTTCTCACGAAGCAACTCGAGCACCTCGCGTTCGCTCATACCGCGTGAAAACGCAAGCGCGAGTAAAAACGTTGTTCTTTCCCACGATAAACGAGGAAGGATCGGGCGGTCGAGACGAGGATCGGGAACCGAGACTCGAGACGCGACTCGACGCGTTACCGGTAGTTCTTGAACAGCAGCGCCCGCACGTCGTCTTTCGTCTGGACGTCCTCGGTGGAGCCGTCGGGCAGCGTCACGGTGTACCGGTAGTCCGCGGAGGACGACTCCTCCCACTTGTCGTCGTGGGTCTCGAGGAGGCTCATCATCTCGTCGAGCATTTCGTCGTCGTCGGCGTCGCCGCTCTCGCTCTCGCTCCCGTTGTCGCTGCTGTCAGCATCTCCCTCGCCGCCGCCGGACTCGACGCTCGAGTCGTCCGTGTTCGTACTCGAGTCGTTCGACTCGTCGGTGTCGTCGTCATCCTCGGCCTCGTCGGGATCGGCCGGATCGGCCGTTTCGTCGTAGGACACCTCTTCGCCGACCGACTCGCCGTCCGCTTCGATCGCGGCACCGACCGAACCGGCGACGTCGTCGGTCGCCGAGGAGTGAAACGCCTCGTCGATCTCGATGTCCACGTCGGCCTCGCCGTCGATGTTGTCGATCAGAAACTGGACCGCGTCCCGCTCGCGGACGAAGCCGTACTTGCCGACGACCTCCTCGGAAATCTCCTGCCGGAGTCGCTGGATGAACGCGTACTGTTCGTCCGTGATCTCGAGCGTCTTCATAGTCCATCGATGCTGCGGGTGGTACAAATAGGTACGCCGTCACAGACGGCTCGCTTTTGCGGTCGCACGCGTCGGCGCAGTCGTCCGGGCGGATCCCGCGAGCGGGATTCTTAAGCATCGACGGATTGAACGGTTCGATATGGTCCTGCAAGAGTCCGACACCGAACTCGAGGCCGGCGACGCCGCGCCGGACTTCGAATTGCCGGGCGTCGACGGGGAGACGTACACGCTCGAGTCCTTCGCCGACAGCGAGGCGCTGCTGCTCGTGTTCACCTGTAACCACTGCCCGTACGCGCAGGCGAAGTTCGACCTGCTGAACGAACTGGCCGAGGAGTACGACGACGTCTCGGTCGTCGGAATCAATCCCAACGACGCCGAGGAGTACCCCGAGGACTCCCTCGAGAAAATGCAGGAGTTCGTCGACGAAGGTCGCATTCGGTACGACGCCTACCTGCGCGACGAGAGCCAGGACGTCGCCGCCGAGTACGGTGCTGTCTGTACGCCCGATCCGTTCCTGTTCGAACGCGCGGCGCCACGCGCCGCGGAGAATCGAGCGGCGGAGCCGCGAGACGAGGACGACGAGTTCCGCCTGGTCTACCAGGGCCGACTCGACGACGCCTTGAACCCCGACGACCAACCGACGCGGTTCCACATCCGCGAGGCGATCGACGCCGTGCTGGCCGGGGAGGACGTCGACCTCGAGTGGCAGCCCTCGCAGGGTTGTTCGATCAAGTGGAAAGACGACTAGCGGGACGCGTTTCGGTTGAGACGCTCGAGTCAGCGAACGACGGACACCGACCGCGCCCGCCGAGGAGGGTGCCAGAAGATGCGACGACGTCCGGAGGTTGAAACTGCCGGCTCCGGGCACAAATGCGCGCCTCCCGTACCCGAATTGTCGACGTGGACCACTTCTGCTCTGCAGTCGCAACTTCGCTTCGACCGGACCCGATCCGGCGCTTTCAGGAGACGCACTTCACCGCGTTCGAGATCCAGTTGCTCGCGACGGCCCTTCTCGTCGTCTTCGTCGGGCTCGGGCTCGTCGCCGCGTCTCGCATGCGTCCCCTCGTAAGGCGCCGGTACGGGCGGCAACTCGCGGAGATATCCTCGGTACTGGTCGTCGGCGCCGTCGTCGTCTCGTCGGTGTACGCTTTCACCCTCGTCTGGTGGGTCTCGGGCATCCTCGAGTCCACCCTCGAGATGATGACCGTCGACCGGATGATCGCCACCTACCAGCTCGTGACGGTCGCGATCGCGCTGACGGCCTACCTCGCGATCCGGTTCGTCAACCGGTCGATCGACAAGCTCGCCCAGACGAAAGCGCTGACGAAACACCAGAGCGAGGTCGCCTACCACGTCGCCGATATCGGTATCGTCGCCGCCGCGGGGACCGTGATCTTCACGCTCTGGGGGATCGACCTCACCAACATCTTCATCGGCGCGGGCGCGATCACCGCGGTCGTCGCGCTGACGGCCCGGGAGACCCTGGCGGCGATGCTCGCGGGATTCATCCTGCTTTTCACTCGACCGTTTACCGTCGGCGACTGGATTCGGGTCAACGAGACTTCCGGCATCGTCACCGACGTTACGCTCTTTACCACCCAAATTCAGACGTTCGACGACAAACACGTTCTGGTCCCCAACGACGAGGTGACCGACAGCCAACTGACGAACTACTCGAAGAACGATCAACTTCGGATCGACGTGGAAGTCGGCGTCGATTACGACGCCGATATCGAGCACGCTCGGTCGATCGTTACGGACGCAGTCGGCGACCTCGAGTCGGTCAAGAACAATCCGAATCCGCAGGTGATCGCCAAACGGTTCGGCGATTCGGCGATCGTGCTCGAGTGTCGGGCCTGGATCGGCGACCCGACGATGCGCCGGCGACTGGACGCGCGAACCGACGTGATCGAGGCGATCGACGCCGCGTTCGACCGCGAAGGGATCTCGATCCCGTTCCCACAGCGCGTGCACGCGGCCCGCGCGGAGGCGCTGCAGGTGGACGGAATCGGCGCCGACCGCGGTCGCTCGTCGCTCGAGGATCGGGCAACGGGCGGCGACTGAATCGAGCTATCGCCGTCGCTACCGCTGCACCGCCCGCCGGTACTGTACCGGCCACTCCTGGGCCGCGTCGTCCTCGAGTTCGCCGGCCGCGCGCAGCCCGAAGTAGGGGTCGCGCAGGAATTCTCGCCCCACGAGCACGAGGTCCGCGCGCCCGTTGCGGACGAGCGCGTCGGCTTGCTCGGGTTCGGTCACGCCGCCGACCGCGCCGACGGCGAGGTCGTCGGTGCCCTCGCGGACCGCTTCGGCCAGCGGGACCTGGAAGTTCGGCCCGCCGGGAACCCGCTGATCGGGGTGGAGCCCGCCGGAACTGACGTCGAGCAGGTCGACGCCGAGGTCGGCGAGGTCGCCGGCCAGTCGCACTGACTGGTCGATATCCCACGATTCACGGTTCTCGAGCCAGTCGGTACCGGAGATGCGAACGAAGACCGGCTTCTCGTCGGGCCAGACGTCGCGGACGGCCCGGACGACTTCGCGGACCAGCCGCGTGCGGTTCTCGAAGCTCCCGCCGTAGTCGTCGTCGCGGTCGTTCGTGACCGGCGAGAGGAACTCGTGGAGCAGGTAGCCGTGGGCCGCGTGGACCTCGGCGATTTCGAACCCGGCCTCGAGCGAGCGCTCGGCGGCGGCGCGGTAGGCGTCGATCACGCCCTCGATGTCGTCCTGATCGGCCTTCCGCATGGCCGGGCGGTCGCCCGCGAACGGCGGGTAGGCGTCGGGAGAGGGCGAAAGGACTTCGTACCCCTCCGCGCCGTCAGGGTCGGTCTCGTCCGGCGAGACCGGGACGTTGCCGTCCCACGGCCGGGTCTTGCTCCCCTTGTGGCCCGCGTGGGCCAGTTGGATGCCCGGAACCCCGCCCTGATCGCGGATAAATTCGGTGATCGGCTGCAGGGCTTCGGCGTGTTCGTCGCTCCAGATGCCCAGATCGTGGGGCGTGATCCGGCCGCGCGGTTCGACGGCCGTCGCCTCGGTCATGACGATCCCGGCGCCGCCGACGGCGCGGCTCCCGAGGTGCACGCGGTGCCACTCGGTCGGCAGCCCGTCGGTATCGCAGCTGTACTGACACATCGGAGAGACCGCGAGTCGATTGGGTATCTCGAGATCGCGCAACGACAGGTCGGAGAAGAGGTCAGCCATGGACGGTCGATCGTAGTGACGGCGGAGGAAAAACGACCGCGGACGGCGACGGCTTTGCCGGCTTGCGATTGCGTACCGATCGCGTTCGGTCCGCGGTCGCATCCGTCGTCCCGATGAGCGCGGATTCGTCGACGACGTGACGACGAATCGTATAACCACCTCGAGATGCGATTTCCGGTATGACTGAAGTGACACCTTTTGCGGACCGGTTCGAGGCCAACCGGCCGGTTCTGGGCATGGTACACTTGCCACCTCTCCCCGGCGCCCCGGCCTTCGACGGCGACCGCGCGGCGATCCGCGAGCGCGCCCTCGAGGACGCCTGCCGACTCGAGGACGGCGGCATCGACGGCATCGTGCTCGAGAACTTCGGCGACGCGCCCTTCTACCCCGAGTCGGTGCCGCCCCACGTCGTCGCCGAGATGACCGCCGTCGCGTCGGCGGTAACCGACGCGGTCGACGTCCCGGTGGGAATCAACGTCCTGCGAAACGACGCCGAGGCGGCGCTGTCGATCGCGGCCGCCGCCGGCGCCGAGTTCGTCCGAGTCAACGTCCACGTCGGGACGGCCGCGACCGACCAGGGCGTCCTCGAAGGGCAGGCCCACGAGACCGTCCGGCTACGCGATCGTATCGACGCCGACGTGGCGATCCTCGCGGACGTCCACGTCAAGCACGCGACGCCGATCGGCGAGACCGACATCGGACGGGCCGCCCTCGAGACGGTCGGGCGCGGCCGCGCGGACGGCGTCATCGTCTCCGGATCCGGAACCGGCGCCGAGACGTCGCTCGAGGAGGTTGAGCGTGTCACCGACGCGCTTGCGGACCGTGAGGCCCCAGTACTCATCGGCAGCGGCGTCACGCGCGAGACGGTAGGGGACTGCTTTGGGGCGGGAGCCAGCGGCGCGATCGTCGGCACGGCGCTCAAGGCGGACGGCGAGACGACGAACCCCGTCTCGAGGGAGCGCGTGGAATCGCTCGTCGACGCCGCGCGGACGGCGGGCTCGAGCGACGCGTAGTGCGCGAAAAGGGGACCGTCGGATTCAGAGTCCGAGCATCAGTGGCCCGATCAGTACGCCCATCAGGTGCACGCGCCGGGCTCGCAGCCGAACCGGAACCAGTCCGATCGCCGTCGCGGCGACGAAGATTGCGATGCCGATCGGACCGGCGAACAGCACCGAGAGAACGAGCAACAGCGCGAGTACGGCCGCCGAGAGCTTCCAGTACGTGAGTCGACCGACTACCTCGAGGTAGGCGTCGCCGACGATAATTACGAGGACGAAGCCGAGCAGTCCGGCGACGACGATGCTCGCGATCAGGACGGGTAGCTCGAGGGGCGCGTTCACGTTCTCGAAGGCAACCATCACGCCGGTTCGCGGTTGGCCGATGGCGACCAGCGCAAAGAGAGCGAAGATGGTGTTCGCCGTGTCGACGCCGCTGGTTGCGACGATGTAGCCGCGGTCGCTGGCGCCGCCGGGGACGACTACCAGCACCGCGACGGCGGCGATGGCCGCTGAGACGCCGGGTATGTAGCCGACGACGGCACCCGCCAGCGCGCCCGCGAGCGCTGTCGTCCCGACGAGCCGCTTCGACGTCGCGATTCCCTCGCCGTCTTGGGGCGGAATCCCGCTCCCGAATATCGCATCGATCAACACCGGCGCGCCGAACAACCCCGCGAACAGTGGCGCGAGCGTCCCGCCGGCCTCGAGGGGCGCGGTCGGCTCGAGATCGAGGGTGAGCCAGCCGAGGCCGGCGGCGAGCGCGAACGAAAGGGCGCCGCCGACCATCCGGCGCCACGTTCGTTCGGCGGAGATCAGCGCGACGACGACCGCGGCTAAGACGAGCGATAGGTGCGCCCGGACCGTCGGATAGACGGCCGTCACACCTCTGGTGATCGGTACCGCGAGCGGCACGGCCGCGAGGACGGCGAGGATACTCCCCAGCGCGGACAGCCGGATCGCTTCGTAGCCGCGGCCCTCGAGAACCATCCGGTGGCCGGGCAGCGCCGTGATCGCCATCTCGGCGTCGGGGACGCCGAGCGCCATCGCGGGGACGGCGTTCAGAAAGGTGTGGACGACGCCGGCCGCGAGCATCGCGCAGCCGACGAACAGCGGCGGGCCCGGCACCGCGGGCGCGACGCCGGCCAGCAGGAGCGCGAAGTTGTTGGCGTGCAGGCCCGGGACGAGGCCGCTACAACCCCCGAGCAGACAGCCGGCGAGGGTCCACGCGAGCAACTGCGCTGTCAGCCGTGGATCGAGGGCCAGATCGATCGGCGCGATTGACGCGGCTGCCGCCGACGCACTAGATGCGGCTATCGCCGCAGCGACTGGCCCAGCCATCGTTCGTGCTGGCCGCCCGTTCGTACTTAAATCCGGGCTCGCGCTCGAGCGGTGTCGACCATATTACTGCCCCGTCCAGAGTCCTTGCTCGAGATCGAGCAGCGCCACGATGACCACGTGGGGCAGCGTCAGCACGGCGATGCCGACTAAATACAGCGCGGCAACGTCGGGGACCGTCGCGGGTGTCCGCGGAACGGCGACCGCCAGTGCAGCGAAGACAGCGAGCGCACCGGCGGTCAGCGGCGCAGCATCGCGTGCGAATCGACCGATCGCGCCTCGAACGTCGCCATTTGCCAGCGCCGCGACCGCCGCGTCGTCGACCAGCAGCGTCCGGAGGATGTGCCGCACCGAATGCCAGCCGGTGAAGTAGAGGCCGATCGCGAGGATCGGCGGCACGACGTCGAAGAAGGCCGCGAGGCCGAGCGTCTCGCTCGCGTCGAGCAGCCAGGGCTCGAGGTCGTCCGTCCGGCGATAGCCGAGTGCGAGCGTGGCGACGACGAGGGTTCCGAAGCCGACGCCGATAGCGTGGCGAACCGCCGGTCGGAACGCGCCCTCGAGCGCGGCCGCCGCACCGGGATCGAACAGGCTGACGAGGGAACCCGCGACGAACCCGTACTGATCGGGGAAGGCGACGAGCGGCACGAGCATCGGCAGGCCGCCGCGGACGACGAGCGCGAGTCCCTTCCGAGCGGGCGTCTCGAGATAGCTGACGCCGGTCAGTTCGCACAGCGCGTAGACGTCGCCCTGGCCCCAGTGGACGAGGGTGAGGAGGATGAACAGCGCGAACGAGACCGCAGGGGCGACGAACCAGAGAGCCGCGTACGCGCCGCCGATCGCGAGATAGCAGCCCCCGACGAGTGCCAGTGCTCGAGGAGTAACGGATTGGCCCCGCGAACGCGGCAGGACAAGGTGGTCGACGGCACCGTGGGGAAGCCCGAGTACGACGACGCTGGCGGCCAGCGGTGCGTACTGATAGACTAGCGGGATCGAGTCAGCGACTACGCTGATTACGAGTCCCAAAATGATTGTGACCAGTCCCGCCACGTGGCTCGCACCCGCCGCCCGTCGACGGGCGTTCACCGCCGTATCCGTCTCCGATGAAGCCCGATTCGCCACGTCAGCGAGCATCGGCTGAGTCAGCGTCGGGGTTCGGTTCCGGCTCCGTCTCTCGGTTCGTCTCCACTCTCTGTACCGGTCGGCTCGAGCGGCGTCCAATCCGCCGGAGATCGTCGACCGAGGGCAGTTCGTCGGCTCGCTCGACGACCCACGCGTAGAGGACGATCCCCTGGACCACGAAGGCGTTCGTCGCGAGGAAAAACAGCGCCTCCTCGAGCGGGAGGCCGGCGAGCGCGTAGCCGGTCGTGTGGGTTTCGGAGATGATCCAGAGCCCCCACTCGAGGGCGAGCCGGTCGGCGAACCAGAGGTAGAGCGTCGGTAGCGCGATCGCGACCCCGACGAACCGTCGGATCGCCCAGAGGTAGGGTGCTCCGAACGCCCACTGCAGCGTGAGGATCGGCCCGGCCCACAGCACCAGGGCACCGAGGTAGTAGGTCTCGGTCGACCCCGAACTCAGCAGCTCCCATCCGAGACCGATGACGGTGAGGCCGGCACAGCAGCCGGCGATACGGTGTCGGCCCGGTAGCTCCAGTTTCAGTCCCAGTTCCACCGACCGCTCGGACCCCGGCGGTCCGAACTGCACCAGCACGAGCGCGGTCAGGATCGGCTGGAGCACGAAAAAGAGGTACTCCTCGAGCGGCGTGTGCCAGAGCGTTCCGCGAACGACGCCCTCGCCGTACCACCACACGCCCTGCGGGATCAGGAGGTTCGTCCACGGCGTGGTGTAGACGACCGCGAGGGCGACGATGATCGCCAGTCCGGTTCCGACTCGACGGCTCCACCGGCGTCGCGCCTGCGACGATTCGGCCCGCCGGTATGCGAGCCAGCCCAGCGCGAGGATCGGCGGGCACAGAAACGCCGCGTGAAACTCGAGGTAGCTCAGCGTCATCGGGTCCCGCGGCGATAGATCAGTAGTTCGGTCATTCGATCGGTCTCACCGTAGCGTGGCGACTGGACCGACGTAAAGAATCGGGCCAACTGGGAAAAACACCCGTCCGACGTCGGCCAGTCGTCAAGGATCGCGCGTTCGTATGCCGGTCCATGCAGACCGTGTTGCTGCGACAACGGTCCCGTCTGTCGCTCGAACGTCTCGGCATCCAGGGGTCGCGGATCGCGCTGCTTGCGCTCGTTCTCGGATTCGGCCTCGGCGCTGTCGCCGGGTGGTCACTTTCGCTCGAGGCGCAACTGCTCGTTTACCTCGTCGGAATGATCGGGCTGAACCTTCCCCACGGCGGGTACGAGCACGTCGTCAACCTCCGCGGGCGCGGCGTTCGGTTCGGCGTCCGGTACGTGGCGCTGTACCTGCTCTGTCTGGCCGCGTTCGTCGCGGCGTTCTTTCTCACGCCGATCGTCGCACTGGGGATCGGCTTTACCGCTGCGATCGCGAAGGCCGGCTACGGCGATCTGCGGGTGCTCGACGCGATAGCGGGGCGCAATCGGCTCGAGGGACGACCACGCCGTACTCGGCGAATTCTGGCCGGTTTCGTCCGCGGCGGCAGCGTGCTGATCGTCCCGCTGCTGGCTCATCCGGGACCGTTCTACGGGACCGCGGCGTACATTGCGAGCGTCGTCGATCCCGGTGCGGCGGTCGTCCTCCGCGAATCGTTGCCGGCCGTCCGATTACTGGTCGGCGCCGTGTTCGGAACGGCGATCGTCGGATACGTCACACTCGGTACCGTCGACGCTATTCGATCGCTCGAGCGCGAGCCCGCCCGTTCGCGGTCGTGGCTCTCCGACGCGGCCGAAACGACGCTCCTGCTGACGTACTTCGTCGTCGTCCCGCCCATCGTCGCGGTCGGACTGTACTTCCCGCTGTGGTACTCGCTGCGACAACTCGCGCGCGAGCGATTGGCGACGCGGCCCGGACCGAACGCTGTCGAGTCCTCGAGACGCGCGACCGCCGGCGCCGTCCTCGCAGTTGGCGCGGCGACCGCGGCGGTCGCGGGGCTCCTCTGGATTCTCGTCCCGAATCCGCTCGGCGGCGGCGAACTCCTGCCGGGACTGGTCGCCTTCTACACGCTCTTCGTCTGCCTCATCGCCCTGCCCCACGTCGCCGTCGGCGAGTGGTTCGATCGCCGCGGCGGGATCTGGTACGTTCGGCAGTCGTGAATCAGATCGCTATCGTCCGATCGTCGGTCCCGCTACGGAGGCGGTGGCGTCGACGCTCGAGCCGCTACTCCTCAGACAACTGTAACCGCAAGCAGGTCACAGCACCGCCGCTCTACGGTCGTGGACGCGCCAAAAAATCGGAAGGTTGTCTAACTCGTCGGAACCGACTTAGCCGAAGAGCTCGCCGAGGCCTTCGCCGCCGGCGCCCTCGTCTTCGTCGTCGTCCTCGTCCTCGTCCGTCGTGTCCGGGACGTCGCTGGTTTCTTCGGCTTCTTCTTCCTCGGCACCGCCTTCGGCGCCGCCCGCAGCGGCACCGCCCGCGGCGGCTCCGCCGGCGGGGACGGCAGCGGCTTCCTCGACCGCTTCGTCGATGTCGACGTCCTCGAGTGCGGCGACGAGCGCCTTGACACGGGACTCTTCGACGTCGACGCCAGCGGCGTCGAGCACGTCGGTGAGGTTGTCTTCGTTGATCTCTTCGCCCGATTCGTTCAGGATGAGTGCAGCGTATACGTATTCCATTGTTGTATCCTCCGTTAGTGGTCGTTAGCCGAACATCTCGCCGAGACCGGCTGCGCCGTCACCGTCGTCTTCGTCATCGTCGGTGTCGGCGTCCTCGGCCTCGGAGTCGTCCTCTTCGTCTGCCGATTCGTCCTCGCCCTCGTCCTCGGCGGCCGCTTCAGCGTCAGCTTCGGCAGCGGGCGCCTCGACGTCCTGCAGTTCCTCGGGCAGGGCTTCCTCGTCGTCGATCTGGGCGGCGAGCGCACGAACCTGTGCGTCGGCCTTGCTGACGAGGTCGGGCATGAGGGCTTCGTCCTCGATCGCGGCCTGCAGGCCGAGGCTCTTGGCCTCGCCCGTGGCCTTGGCGATAAGCGTCGGCGCCGTCGCCGCGGTCGGGTACTCCGCGTTGATCGCGAGGTTCCGTGCGCGAGCGGCGGCCGTCGCGATGTCGCTCTCGTAGGCCTCGACGTCGATGTCGAGGTCCTCCGGGTCGAAGAGCACGCCGTCGGCGATGACGGCGCGCAGGTCGAGCCCGACTTCCTTGGGCTCGATACCCAGTTCGTTGAGGACGTTGGCCAGATCCGCAGAGACTTCCTCGCCGGCCTCGAGGACCGTCGAGTCCTCCATGACCTGGATCGAACCGTCCTCGATGCGCGCGTTCGCGCCGATGCTCTGCAGTTCGCCGACGAACGGACCGGGATCGATCCCGGTGTCACCCTCGGGGATGACGATGTCGTTCGGGGCGACTTCCCCTTCGTTGATCGGAGCGGGCGTCTTGGACGCCTCGAGCTCCTTGTAGAGGGTGAAGGGGTTGTCGTTCGTCGCGATCAGGCCGACGTGGCCCTCGACGTGTTCGACGAGGTCGTCGTAGCCGGCGTCCTCGAGCGCGCGGATCTGCAGGGTATTGCGGCTGACGCGCAGCTCTGCGGTGCCGTACAGATCGCGGCGCATGTCCTGCAGCTGCTTCGAGGGGATACCGGTGAGGCCGACGATGCCGACGCTCTCGTAGTCGGCGAGCAGGTCGGCGAGTTCGTCGACCTCTTCTCGCTTCCACTGGGGAAGGTTCTCGGTTTTGCGTTCAGCCTGTGCGCTCATATTAGGCCACCTCCACGGACGGCCCCATCGTCGTCTTGACGTAGACGGCGTCGATGTTCTGGGGCCCCTTCTCGAGGTCGGCGTGCAGGCGTCGCAGGATGACGTCGATGTTGTCGGCGACGTCCTCGGCATCCATCTCCTCGGAGCCGACGAGCGTGTGGAACGTGCGTCGGTCACCCGAGCGAAGCTGCACGGTGTTCTTGAGCCGGTTGACGGTCTCGACGACGTCCTCGTCGGGCGAGAGCGGGTCCGGCATCTTCCCCCGGGGACCGAGGATGGTACCCAGGTGCCGGGCGATATCTTGCATCATCGCCTCTTCGGCGATGAAGAAGTCCGTCTCGTCGGCCATATCCTTGGCTTCGTCGTCGTCAAGGTCGGCCACGTCGTCCTCCGAAAGGACCTCGTCCGCGACCTCCTCGGCGCGGACGGCGGTTTCTCCTTCGGCGATGACGACGATTCGCGTCTCCTGTCCGGTTCCGGACGGGAGCACGACGGACTCGTCAACACGGTTCGACGGTTCGTTCAGGTCAAGGTCGCGCAGGTTGATCGCGAGGTCCACCGTCTCGGTAAAGTTCCGGTCCGGCGACTCCTCGAGTGCGCGAGCCACTGCGGTTTCAATATCCGAATCTGCCATCGTTCACCTCCGTAGTACGCAGGGTTGCTCCTACGGGTCAGTGAAACAGGCTAGGCCTGTCTCTGTTGAAGCAAATGCCATGTCGAACTTAAACCCGTCGAACTGCGATCCTCGCGGGTCCGTCTAACCGGTAGCGTGCGGCGCTGTCACATCCGATACGCCACCGCTCGATCTCACAGCGGTCGGCGCGAGCTCCGCCATCACGTCCGGAAGCGTGAACGCCCAGCTACAACGACCTCCACCAACCAAAGGTAATATTAGACTGAACCATAGTTGTAGACGTATGTGGCCAGAAAGTATATACACGGTTGGCGGCGCCGGAACGGCGACGACCGGCCCGCTCGCGTTCCTGGGTGCCGAGTGGATCGAGGTCTATCGATCGCTCGCGCTCCCCGTGCGTGCGGGCGGACAATTCCTTACGGCAGCCCTGCTCGCACTGCTCGTGCTCGGACTCGTGCAGGGATACGGCTCCCGATCGGTCCAGACTGCCCGCCGGAGCCCGGTCATTTCGATCTGTATCGGGCTGCCGACCGCGCTCGTCGTCGCCTCCCTCGCGGGAACCGGCTACCTCATCTCCGGTGAGAGCGTCGGCGTCTTCTTCGGCATCCCGCTGGTTGTCCTCGGGCTCGCGACGCTGCCGCCGCTTTCGGCCGTCGGACTCGTCGCGATCGGTCAATCGATCGCAGCGCGGGTTGGCGACGACCGGCTGTGTACCGGCGTCCTCGTCGGCAGTCTCCTCGCCGGGGCAGCCGGGGGCGCACTCGAGGCGACGGTCGCCCTAACCGTACTCGCTGCTGCGCTCGGGGTCGGCGCCGGGGCGCGCACCCTGTTCGCCGCCCGCGGGTCGACGCGACCCGACGAGCGAACCGTCCCGCCCGCAAACAAGATCTGAGCCGCGTTCTGGCCGCTGCGTTCTCGATCGTTCGATTTCGACGCTGCCGGATTCTCGCCGTTCGGCTCGAGGCGTCGGCCGTCGATACAACCACCGTCAGCCAGTCCCTCAATCGACGGACGCTGCAAAAGTCGTCTGACGCCCGTCTGACGCGGTCCATCCGTTACACTCGCGAGGTAGGTGTCCGGGCCGGCCGAGCCGGCGGCTTTCGGGGCGTCGCTATCGCACGGCACGGTCGGAACGGCAGAAAACGAGCCCGTCGGGCGGTTTCCGAACCGGACCAGAACCGTTATTCGGCGAGAACGTCGTCGTACTCGCCGTCGTCGACTCGCTGCTTGAACTCGCGAGCGTCGTTGCCCTCGATGGTCACGCCCATCGAGGCGCAGGTGCCGACGACTTCCTTCGCCGCGTTTTTCGTGTCGTAGGCGAGCAGGTCGGGGTGTTTCTGCTCGGCGATCTGCTTGACCTGATCGACGGACAGGTCGGCGACGAAGTCCTCCTGGGGTTCGCCGCTGCCGGTCTCGAAGCCGGCTTCGTCCTTGATCAGTTCCGCCGTCGGCGGGACACCGACGTCGATCGAGAACGAGCCGTCGTCCTCGTAGTCGACGGTGACGGGAACTTCCGTGCCGTCGAACGCTTCGGTTTGGTCGTTGATCTCCTGGACGACCGCCTGTACGTCGACGGGCGTCGGTCCGAGCTCGGGACCGAGCGGCGGGCCGGGATCGGCCTGGCCACCCGGAACGAGCACTTCGATGGTTCCAGCCATACCTGTCACAACCCGTGCGCGAGTTTTAAGGGTTGCTTTTTCGGGCAGTCGTCGCCTGTGATAGGCTCACGTACACCGATCACCGATCAGGACAACGCGTGCTGTGGCCCTCGAGCGCACTACGGCCAGTACGCCGTTAGTCGCGCCCGTCGACGCTCTCTGCCCGCCACTCCGCGAACGACTCGAGCACAGCAGCTTCGTCGAACCGTTCGATACACGGCACGTCGTAGGGATGCAGTTCGCGGACGCGATCGACGAGGTCGTCGTACGCCTCGTCGGTGGTCTTCGCGAGCAGGACGACCTCGTCGTCGTGATGGATTTCGCCCTCCCAGCGGTACGTCGAGGTGGTCGACAGTCGGTTGACGCAGGCGGCCAGCCGCTCGTCGACCAACCGTTCGGCGAGGTCGTCGGCGTGATCCGGCGGCGCCGTGATGTAGACCGTCGGCATTATCGTCGGCTACGTCGGGGTCGCTCAAAAAGGATCCTTCGTCGCTTCGTCGTTTGATGGCGTTGCCTCGAGACCGCAAATCGAACGAGACGAGACGTCAGGCGTTGTCGACGACTGGATTAAACGCGCCGTTGATGTCCCACTCGTGGAGACAGTGGGGATTGCCGACTTGCTTTTCGCCGTCGTCGGTGTCGATCTGCCATGCCTCGAGTTCCTCGTCCCAGTACTCAGCGCGCTCGCACCGCTCGCATACGCGAGCCGTCGGCGCTCGGACCTGTGCACTCATTAGGGGACCGTGAGAACTGCACGCATATAACGCTACTCTTGTGCGGCAATCGCTGCCGCTGGTCGCTGACATGAAGCCCAAAGAACTGGGCCGTGGTCCCTCTACCAGTTGACTGATGAGGAATCCGCCCGCCTCAGTACACGGCGTCCGTGATCTCTTCGCGCAGGTCCTCGAACTGCTCGAGGTACTCGCGGCGCTCCGCTCGCAGGTCGGCGGCCGCGGCCTCGTAGTCGTCGACGTGGTCCGGGACGTAGTACTCCTCGACCTCGAGTCCGGGTACGGCGTCGGGAATCGTCAGCCCGGTGCGCTCGTCGTCGGTCCACTCGATCGTGCCGCGGGCGGCTTCGGTCAGGATCGTCACCGATTCCTCGACGCCGATATCTTTGGATTCGTCGCCGAGATAGCCCGTGTTGATGATGTAGCACTCGGCGTCTAACTCGTCGATGAGGTCCTGGAAGCTGTTGCCTTCCTCGCCTTCGGAGCCGATAATAAACGGATTCGTCCCGACGACGCGAATCGATTCCCCTGCGCGTGAGGGGTCGCCGGCGCTGGTCTCGATCGACTCGCCGAGCATGAAGGCGACGGCGGCCTCCCGGTCGTCTAACTTCGCAACCGGCGGCATCAGCGGGTTTCGGGTGATGAAAAAGACCTGATCGAGTCGCTCGAGGTCGATCTCCTCGTCGGCGCTCTCGAGTCGATCGCGCCGGACGATCGCCCGGGCGTTGGACGTGTACCGATCCTCGTCGAAGTGGACGGTGCCGTCGTCGTCGACGGCGACGTTCTCGAGGACCGCAGACTCGTGGGTTGCAGCCGCGTAGAGTTCGGGTTGTTCGTCCGGATCGAGGCCGATGGTCTTGATGAACAGTCCCTCGCCCTCGCTGCCGGCGACCGTCCCGTCCGGGAGGAGTCCACAGACGTCGTCCTGCAACATTGTGGCGTCCTCGGGGTCCTCGAGCCAGCAGCCGTGGGAGGTCAGCGTCGACTTCCCGGTCGCGGAGAGGCCCATGAAGACCTGCCCGACGGTCCGGAGGTCGCCGTCGGCGTCGCGGACCCGGACGCGCTTGCTCCCGGCGTGGAGGCCGAGCCCACCCTGCTGCTTGATCCGGTACATGAACAGCCGGAGGAAAGACTTCTTAGCCTCGCCGATGTAGTCCGTGCCGAGGACGGCGGTCACGCCTTCGTCGGGGAGCACGCGGATCGCGGTCTCGTCGTAGTCCGGATCCTGCACGGTGTAGAGGTCCGGCTCGCGCCCGTCGGCGGGCTCGAAGAGGTTCGCCCACGCGAGCGCGATGCGGGCGTGATCGACCGGGACGAACAGCCGGCAGCAGAAGGTCGCGTCGGGGTGGCGGCCCATCAGCCGATCGACGCAGACCATCTCGCGGTCGCCCGCGCGGGCGACCGCGGCCGAGAGCAGGTCGCGATCGCGGTCGGTAAACTCGTGGTCGACGGCGTTTTTCGTCAGGTCGGCGCTTCGGGACCGGACCTCGCTGACGTAGGACGGCGAGCCGAACTCGGTCGTCGTCTCCGCGTGGGCGGCGAGGTCGCGCAGTTCCTCGAGGGAGGGGTTGTAGCGGACGTTTTGCGCAGTCGCCGGATCGGGGAGCTGTGTCGCCAGTGGACGGGGTTCCGTCCCGGTTTCGGACATATACCTACCACCCACTCACCTCGACATATAAATATACATATTCTGAACGCTGTGTGTCATAACTTACCCTGGTTCGATACCAGATATTCGGTACATACCTTCTACCATCTATCAATCCGGTCTGGTTACTCGAAGACTAATTGTCGGTATTAAGGTAGGTATGGATTTGTACTCGAGAAAGAAATAATATTCACTGCTCGATCGTGATAGCGTGTTGAGCAATGGTTCGGTCGTATCGGGACCGCGCTCACCGGCGCGCGATCGAGCGGACGGCGCGAAGGTAGCGATCGACGCCGCGGTCCGTCGCCAGCAGGAAGACGGCGAGGGCGGTCGCGCCGGTGACCGTCGCCGCCAGCAGCCAGAACGCCGATCGAAAGTCGGCGACCTCCGAGACGGTGCCGACGATCGCCGGCGCGATCGCCCCTGCCCCCATCAGCAGCGTCCGGACGGCGCCGAGCCCGCCGCCGGCGATGTCGTCCGGAATGACCGTCATCAGGTACGCCCCGCGGACCGGTCGGAACCCGTGCGAGCCGACGCCGACGGCGACGAGCGTCCCGCCGAGGAGGAGCGGGCCGGCGGTTCCGGTCAGCGAGATGAACGCGATCAGCGCGACCGCGGCGACGCCGAGCGAGCACGCGATGATCGGGAGTCGCCCTAGTCGATCGCTGAGTTCGCCGGTGCCGAGTTGGACGAAACTCACGAGGAAGAACAGGCTGTACAGCAGACTCGCCGTCGCGTCCGTGAAGCCGGCCGCGTCCGTCAGGTACAGCGGAATAAAGGCCACGAGCCCGTTGTAGGTGAACGAAAACAGCACCGTCAGGAGCGCGAACGTCGCGAACCGCCGATTTCGGAGGAGTCTGGTGTACGTGCCGAGGTCGATCGCGTCGACGCCCCCGGTTGGGCCGTCGGCGGTCGTTTCGTCCGGTACACGCTTCGGCACTCGAACGCGAAACAGCGCCGCGAGTGTCAGGCCCACGAGGCCGCCGCCCAGAAAGATCAAGCGCCAACTCTCGCCGAACGCGAAGGTGAGGCCGGCCACTGCGATCACCGCTGTCGGGGCGACGACGCCGCTGAAGGTTCCGACGGTGTCTAACACGCCGAGCGCTCTGCCCGTCCGCTCGGGGTAGGCTCGAGAGAGGAGCCGAACGGAGACGGTCTTGTGCACGCCGGTGCCGCCGCCCATGACGAGCATCGCCGCGACGAGAACGGCAAAGGGCGCGTCGACGGTGAGCGTCAGCGCTGCGGTCGCGGCGATCAGGGCGCCCGCCGTCACGACGACGACCGAGCCGAGTCGGTCCGCGAGCACGCCGGACGGAAACTGCATGACCGCGTAGACGAGCATGAAGCCGGTAAACGCCGTTCCGAGGGTGGCGTTCGAGACGCCGTAACTCGTCTGGAAGGCGCCGAACAACGGCGGGAACGCGTACCGGAGAAACTTCGCGAGAAACCAGATCGCGGCCGTCAGCGCAAGGACGTCGAACCGGACGAGCCGTCGGACCGTCGTCGATACCGATTCCATCGCGTTCCTGTCAGTGTAGCGCCGTCGGGTGACGAGAAACCACCGGTTGCGGTCCGCGTCGCCGACGCCGGTCGTCACGACGCCCGTCGATCGTCCGGTTTCAACGAATCTTCTAGGGGTATTTTATGACTACCTAGGTATATTGAATATATACAGCAGAGCCTTATATAGAACGTTCGAGTACGTCGAGGCACGATGTCAACGAACGGTACTCGAGAGTGGGTCGATCCGATCGTCTGTCCCTTCTGCGGGGACGAACTGCCGTCGCCGGGCGCCGGATTCGTCGATCACATCGACGAGAACGAGGCGTGTGAACACCGATTCGACCGATGGCGAACGAACATCGCCGGCGACATCGGCGGCGAGTGGACGGGCTAAGCGTCGGACAGCTCGTCAGCCGACGCGGCGGGCGAAGCCGGTGTATTGCGACCCTCGAGCGTCGCGCCGCTTACGCCTCACTCTCGCCTACCGACTCGCGGTCGACGAACTTGTAGAAACGGCTCATCCGCCCGCCCTCGGTCTCGTCCTGATAGACGAACGCGAGGTTTTCGGCCTCGGACTCGTCGAAGAACTTCTCCCAGGGGATCGGCTCGAGTTCGTCGTGATCGCGTTTCGTGTCGGGAACTGCAGCCGCAGCAAGCCCGGATCGTCGCCCTCGGCCGTCGCCTCGACGTGGGCGGGGGTGCCGTCACGCTCCTCGACCCAGCGACGGATCGTCTCGTGATCGGTCGTGGCCGAACTATGCGCCGCCTCGACGTCGGCGGAGTCGGAGTCGAAGTCGGACTCGCTCATAGTCGACCACGCGTGACGATCGGTCAGCGATTCCAACTGTCGTTGTCCCTGCACGTTCCGGCTGCTGATGACCGATTCCGCACTCGAGGGGGCCGAATTATTCCTTCGCCGTCGACCGACCACGAGGCGATTCCCTCGCGCTCGGCGACCTCAGAATTTGACGAACGGTCGGTAATTAACCGGATTTATCCGACTGTGATTGTACAGATCGGTACTAGACTGTTTCAGCACAATCCTTTTCTGTGGTATTGGTTCCCGTTGAGCTATGGTCTACATGGATCCGTACTCACCCGACCGATCGTACTACGAATGTCGCGATTGCGGCTACCGAGAGACGGCCGAATCGCTCGAGGCCTGTCCCGAATGCGACGGTGCCGTGAGAAACATCGCGGTCGCCCGCGAGTAGTCGCTTCACCGCAGCTCACGCGCAGTTCTTTTCAGTCGAAGTCCGGCAGATCCTCCGGCGGCTCGTACTCGGCTTCCCAGTCGATGTACTCCTCCTTGAGCACCTCCGAGACGACCTGGCCGAACTCCGTGAGTTCCGCGTTGATCGAGGAGACGGTGCCCCACGTATCGAGTTCGGGATGGTACTCCCGGGCCTGCCAGTCCTCCGGAATCCCGGGCGCGTGGTAGCCGACGCGGTCGGCGAAGTCGTCCCAAAAGAAGTCGAACTGCGAGAACAGATCGAGGTCGCGGGCGATCTCGTACTCCCGCTCCTCGAGATCGGTGTCCTCGCGCCACGCGTCGAACGCTTCTTCCCAGGCGCCGGTCTCGAGGAACTCCTGCAGTTCCTCGCGGCGGTAGTCGACGTCGCCGTCGGCGCTGATCGTCGCGTCGTCGTACTCGTTCGGGTCGACGAACTCCAGTTCCGGCGGCTCGGGGGGTTCGACCTCGAGTGTCATACCTGTCCGTAGGCCGGGTCGAAGGATAAGAATTCTCACCTCGCGCGCCGACCGCAGGCGCGTCGCCGAAAGTGGTGGTATCCCTACAGTTATTCGTCCGGCCGCCGTAGGTCCCGTATGGCCAGTGAGACCGGCGGTCGGAGTTACAGTCTCACGGAACTCTTCGCGATCAAGTTCGTCCTTGGGGACGTGCTGGTCATCGCGGCGTTCGTGCTTGCCGGGCCGGTGTACGGTGTCGTAACGCTGGCGCTGCTCGTTCTCAGTTTTATACTCGTCTGGTACCTCACGCGATCCGAGGAGACCGACGACGTGCAAGCGCGGTCGGCCGAGACCGACGCCGATCGCACCGCGACGGAGTCCGCCTCGGCCGACGATGACGACCGCGATCCCGTTACCCGGCTGCAGGAGCGCTACGCTGCGGGCGAACTCTCTGACGCGGAGTTCGAAGCGAAACTCGAGCGCCTGATCGATTCCAACGAGCGCGCCGACCGGGCCGGAATCGACACCGAGGACCTCGAGTTCGGCTCCGGATCCGACTCCGGCCCGGAACCCGAACTCGAGCGCTCGGACTGAGAATCGCCGCTGCCCGGCTACTGTTACCGTTCGCCCCAACACTCAATCGGTCGTCGCCCGTATCACCGATCGATGAGCGACTACGAGGCGGCGATTCTCGACGTAGACGGGACGATCATCCGGGGCGACGAACTCCTACCCGGCGCGACCGACGGCATCCGCGCCCTCGAGGATGCGGGCTGTTCGCGGGTCCTCTGTTCGAACAACCCGACGCGGGGCGGCGACCATTACCGCGAGAAACTCGCGCCGTTCGGCGTCGACGTCGATCCCGAGCGCGTGCTCACCTCGGCGACGATCACCGCCGCGTACCTCGCCGACAGCCATCCGGACGACGCGGTCTACCTCGTGGGCGGCCCGCGACTCGAGGCACTGCTCGAGGAGGCGGGCGTCACCCTCTCCGCGGTGCCCGACGCGGCCGACGTCGTCCTCGGCTCGTTCGACGACCAGTTCTCCTACGACGCGCTCCGCGAGGCGCTGCGGGCGCTCGAGGGCGACGTCCCCTTTTACGGGACCGATCCGGACGCGACGATCCCGGTCGACGACGGCGCGATTCCGGGCTCGGGGGCGATCCTCGCCGCGATGGAAGCCGTCGCCGGCCGCGAGCCGGACGCCATCCTCGGCAAACCCTCCGCGACGGCTGCCGAGGCAGCCCTGGAGCTGCTGAACGACCCGGACCCCGAGCGGACGCTGGTCGTCGGCGACCGCCTCGACACCGACATCGAACTCGGCGCCCGCGCAGGGATGACGACCGCCGTCGTGCTCACCGGCGTCACGGACCGGGCGGACCTCGCGGAGTCGCCCGTCGAACCGGACTACGTCCTCGAGTCGCTGGCCGAGGTCGAGACGATCCTCTGAGCGTCACCGCACAGTCAGCCGTCGTGACTGTAACTCGGCCAAACATATTTACCCGTATCAGCCCCTATATACGACACATGAAGGCGAAAATCACGACCGTCCTGCGACGTGCACGATACGCGGCCATCGGCGCCGGTATCGGCGCCGGAATCGGTGCCTTGTTCAGTCGAAATGCGGCGAGTACCGGCGGCGCGCTCGGTGCACTCGTCGGCATCTTCGTCGCCGAAACGCGCGACACCGCGGGCGAGTACGTCGAGAAGGCGAAGAGCCGAACCGCCGACGAGTAACCCCGATTCTCTTCCGTCGTTCGCGACTCAGTCTGCAGTCTCGTCCGCTACTGGCGGAACATCGGATTATTTATTCGACACGTCCGTCAGTGGTGACAGTGACCGATGTCATCGTTCGTCACCCCGCCGCCGCTCGAGCGCGGTAGCGAGATCGCGGTCGTCGCACCGTCGTCGAACCCCACCGACGAGTTTCCCCACGTCTACGAACTCGGCCTCGAGCGGTTGCGCGAGGTGTTCGACCTCGAGCCGGTCGAGTATCCCACCGTCTCGATGGCGCCGGAGGCCCTCGCCGACGATCCCGAAGCGCGCGCTCGGGACCTGATCGATGCCTTTGCAGCCCCTGATATCGACGGGATCATCGCACTCATCGGCGGGAACGACCAGATTCGAGTCCTCGAGCATCTCGATCCCGAAATCCTCCGCGAGAACCCGACTCGATTCTACGGCTACAGCGATAACACGAACCTCGCGCTGTACCTCTGGAACCTCGGGATCGTCTCCTACTACGGGCCCTGCGTCTTCACCGAACTGGCGATGGACGGCGCGATGTTCGATCACACCGTCGAGTACGCCGAACGGGCGTTCTTCGAGGAGTCGTTCGGCGACCTTCGGCCCGCCGAGCGGTTCACCGACGCGCCCGGCGACTGGGCGGACCCGGACTCGCTCGCGGAGCACCGCGACACCGAACCCAACCCCGGCTGGCGGTGGGCTGGCGGCGACGCCCCCGTCTCGGGGCGCGTCTGGGGCGGCTGTCTCGAGATTCTCGACCAGCAGTTCCTCGCCGACCGATACCTGCCCGACGAAGACGCGCTCGACGGGACGATCCTGGCGATCGAAACGTCGGAGGAACTACCGGCGCCGTCCTGGGTCGAGGGCGTCCTCCGTGCACTGGGTGAGCGCGGCTTGCTCGAGCGGTTCGCCGGCGTCCTCGTCGGGCGACCGCCGGCGCGGTCGCACCTCGAGGATCGACCGCCGGAGCGACGCGAGCAGTATCGAGCGCAACAGCGGGAGGCGGTCGAGGGCGTGTTCGCCACGTACAATCCGGATGTGCCGATCGTCTTCGACGTCGACTTCGGTCACACCTGGCCGACGACGCCGATTCCGATCGGCGGCCGCGTCGAGATCGATCCGGGGGCGGAGACGGTGCGGTTCGAGTGAGCTGTCGCGCGGCTGTGGCAGTCGCGACTGAACCCCGCGGCGGAACGCGGGCCGGTCTCAGTGGTTGCCGTTCTCGAGGTTCGGCTCGTGGCCGTTTCCGTTCTCCCCCGCGAGCGCTTCCTGCCGAAGTTGCTCTTCCTCTTCCGTAGTAACCGTCAGCTCGGGGACTTCGGTCGGTTCGTTGTGCTCGTCGATCGCGACGTAGACGAAGTAGGATTCGGTGGTCTTCTCGCGCTCTCGAGTGCGCAGGTCCTCGCGCTCGGTCACCAGCCGGACCTTGACGCTCGAGGTGCCCGCGTCGTAGACGTAGGCCGTAATGTAGGCGGTGTCGCCGACCGGGATGGGGCGCTCGAAGTCCATCCGGTTGACGTGAGCGGTGACGCAGGTCTCTCCCGAAAACCGCATCGCGGACATCGCGCCGACCTCGTCCATCCACTTCATCACGTTGCCGCCGTGGGCCACGTCGAGCATGTTGGCGTGGTTCGGCTGTACCATCTCGCGGTTCTCGATTACCGTCTCGATGAGATCGGTCATTACCCGTCGTTTCGAAAGCGGACAGGTGAGTCTTACCGTCCCGCTCGAGGCTGTGGTCAAGTGCCCGCTGGTGGTCGGGCGCCCCCCTGTGCCGTGCTCACACGACTATCGAGTCCGATACTGGTAAAAGTCGGGGCGGAGTTTACCCGCTAATGAGCGATGCAGGCGACGCCGACGTGCCGGAGCCCCCGGCGTCCCCCTCCACAGACGACGAGGGCTCCGTCACCGTCCTCGGGACGGCACACGTCTCGCAGGCGAGCGTCGACGACGTGCACGAAGCGGTCGATCGGGAACGCCCCGACGTGGTCGCCGTCGAACTCGACGAAGGACGCTACCGCCAGATGCAGGGCGGCACTCCCGATGATCTCGAGGCGAAGGACCTCCTCTCGGGCAACACCGTGTTCCAGTTCCTGGCCTACTGGATGCTCTCGTACGTCCAGTCGCGGCTCGGCGATCAGTTCGACATCGAACCCGGCGCGGACATGAAAGCCGGAATCGAAGCGGCCGAGCGCAACGGCAGCGGCGTCGCGCTGGTCGACCGCGACATCCAGGTGACGATCCAGCGGTTCTGGCAGCGGTTATCGTTCACCGAGAAACTGAAGATGGTCGGCGGGCTCGCGCTGGGAATCACCGATCCCAGAACGATCGGCCTCGCGATCGGGGCCGCCACCGGCGTCCTCTTCGGGCTCGTCTTCACCTTGTTTCTCGCGCCGTACTTCGGCGTGGCCGACCTCCTCATGCTCGGCATCACGGGGTCGACGGCGCTCCAGTACGTCGGCGCGGCCGGCGTCGGCGCCCTCCTCGGGCTCATCGGCGGCTTCCTCTTTCTCCCGTCGCTCGAGCGGCTCGGGCACGCTGCGGGCGGACTCCTCGAGACGTTCGCCGGCCAACTTGCGGTCGCGGTCCTCGCCGGCATCGCGGCCTGTCTCGCGCTGGTCGTGACCGGCGTCTCCATCGGGCCGATCTCGCTTGGCGGGGCCTCCGTCGGTCCGATATCGGGCGCGGCCTTCGAGGGTGCCGGCACCTACGTCATCCGCGGGACGGTCGGCGTCCTGGCCGGCCTCGGGGTCGGCGTGGCCGTCGGTGCCCTGCTCGGGGTCGTCCTCGACACCTTCAGCGGCGACGTCGAGGAGGTCGACGAGATCGACATCGAGGAGATGACCGACGGCGACGTCGTCTCGGCGATGATGGAAGAGTTCCGCCAGTTCAGTCCCGGCGGGGCAAACGCCTTGATCGACGAGCGCGACGCCTACATCGCGCACAACCTCCACGACCTCCGCCAGCAGGGCTACGAGGTGCTGGCCATCGTCGGCGCGGGCCACAAGGCCGGCATCGAACGCTACCTCGAGAACCCCGAGACGCTCCCGGCGAAGGAGTCGCTGACCGGGACGGCCTCGAGCAGCCGGTTCTCGCCGGCGAAGCTCGTCGGCTACCTCCTGACGCTCGGGTTCGTCGTGTTCTTCTTCCTGCTGGTCATGGCGGGCGTTCAGAACGCCTTCCTGCTCAAGCTGTTCGCGGCGTGGTTCCTGTTCAACGGGACCTTCGCGTTCGTGCTGGCTCGCCTCGCCGGCGCGCGCTGGACCAGCGCCGGCGTCGGCGGGCTGGTCGCCTGGCTGACGAGCATCAACCCGCTGCTCGCGCCGGGCTGGTTCACCGGCTACATCGAACTCAAACACCGACCGGTCAACGTCCGCGACATCCAGACGCTAAACGAGATCGTCGACGACACCGAGCGACCGATCGGGCAGGCGCTCGAGGATATGTTCGACGTGCCGCTGTTCCGCCTGATCATGATCGTCGCGCTGACGAACGTGGGGAGCATCATCGCGAGCGTGCTCTTCCCGCTGATCGTGCTCCCCTGGCTCGCGCCCGACATCGGCGGCGTCGACGCGCTGATGGGCGAACTCGTCCGCGGCGCCGAGAACAGCCTCGAGTTGCTCCGGGAGGTGCTGACGTGAGCACGCCCTCGCGAACCGGTCGTCAGCCGGAGCCCGAGTTGACCTTCAGCGATCAGGAGCTGTTCGACCTCGGGGTCGCCTGGCTGACGCTGAGCCTCGCGTTCGCCCTGCTGCGGACGCCGATCCGGACGAACGCCATCGACGTGGTCTACCTCGCGACGATGACCGGGCTGAGTCTGGTGACCGTCGGCGTCGCCTTCCTGTTGCACGAACTGGCCCACAAGGTCGTCGCCGTCGAGTACGGCCAGATCGCGGAGTTTCGGGCCGACTACCAGATGCTGTTTCTGGCGCTCATGAGCGCGCTGGCCGGCTTCCTCTTTGCCGCACCGGGCGCCGTCTACCACCGCGGCCAGATCACCCAGCGCGAGAACGCGATGATCGCGCTCGCCGGCCCGATTACGAACCTCCTGCTGGCCCTGCTGTTCTTCCCGCTGGTGCTGTTCCCCGGCGTCGTCGGCACGATCGGACAGATGGGGCTCTGGATCAACCTCTTCTTGGCCGCGTTCAACATGATCCCGTTCGGCCCGCTGGACGGGCGATCGGTCCTCGAGTGGAACAAGGGCGTCTTCGCGCTCGTGTTCGCGCCGAGTCTCGCGCTCGCGGTCTACGTAATCTTCCTGTAGAAAGACGGGCTGCTCGACGTTAGTCGACGTTTCCCGTTTTCAGCCGGCCGATACCGACTCGGACGCCGGTCCGAAACTTGACGGAGACGTTCTGCGCGTACTTGCGAACGCAACTCGCGGGCGAGGCTAGGCCACCGCGGACGGTCGTTCGACCGTCGGCGATCGCCTCGAGGACGCGGCCCCGATCGATCGCGGTCGGATCGCCGTCGGTTCCTGCCGCCGGCTCGAGGTGGACGTCAGTCACGGCCCGACCGACCAGGCGAGCAGTATGGGCGTCGCTCCCCGCGACGCCGGCGAACCCGTGGTCGTCGGCGAACCGGGCGGCCTGCCGGTTGCGAACGCCGGTGACGCACATCGCGTTGTGGACCTCGATGCCGTCGCAGTCGTCGATGACGTCGGCTGGCACGCCGTGTCGACTCCGCCGGAAGGGGTGGGGAACGATCGCGATGCCGCCGCGCGAGCGGATCGCCGCGACGGTCTCGCCGAACGACCGGCCCGGTTTCGGTCGGGTCTCGACGCCGAGCGCGAGGACGTGTCCGTCCCGCGTCGACACCTCGACGCCGGGGATCGCGAACAGGCCGTACTCGGGGGCGATCGTGGCGGCCGCCAGCGACTGCTCGATCGCGTCGTGATCGGTGATACAGAGCCCGTCGAGACCGGCCTCGGCGGCGCGCTCGAGGACGTCCACGAGCGGCGTCTCGCAGTCGTAGGACTCCTCGGTGTGGACGTGGAGATCGAGCGAAACGGTCGCGTTGGGGGTTGGGTGTGACTCCAGTTCCGGTTTCGGTTCCAGTTCCGTTTCCGAGTTCGCGTTCAACTCCGTTTCACGTCCCGATCTCGCGTTCGCTCGAGTCATAGATATCCGAGCTCGAGCGCGAGACAGACGACCGCCGCGGCGATTCCGCCGACTGCGACCAGCGCGTGGCCGACGTCGGTCTTGTAACAGCGATAATCCGAGATCATCAGCGGCGAGACCGCGACGACGACCGGGGCAGCGGCCCAGCCGATCCAGCCGGGGCCGAACTGCGCGAGCAGGTACGCGAGGACGACGACGACGTTGACGTGGACGACCGTGATCCCGCGGTAGAAGCTCCCGTTGTCGTCTGCGCCGAAGCCTTCGTCGACGTGGCGCACCAGTCGCAGGCCGCCGAAGGCGACGATCGCGAAGCCGACGACCGCGCTGACGACGACGTTGGGTGCGAGCGCGACGTGGTAGAGCAAGGCGGCGGTCACCAGATAGGTGAAGACGTCGATGAACGAGTCGATCTCGAGGCCGTAGTCGGAGCCGTAGCCGCGTCTGGCCAGCGCCCCGTCGAGCTTGTCGAAGAGGAAGGCGCCGAACATGGCGACGACGCCCCAGTTCGATTCCCCGGAGACGATCAGTAGCGTGGCGGCCCAGGCGAACAGCAGCGACGCGAGGCTGCAGTAGTCCGCGGGGGCCATCGCTCGGACAAACGCGTTGTCCGAGAACCCGACCGATTCGGTCGACCGCGCGTGCCAGTCCCGGATTCGTCCCCACCCGATCGGCGGTTCGCTGTCACTCATGGCAGGCACCTAGGCCATCGGAAAGCTACCGGATAAATTTATTCGACGTAGTCTATATAGACAACTATATCGACACGGTATCGAATCAAACCCTTCGTAGCAGCGGGCGAGCGCCTCTACTCATCGCTGCGACGGCGACTGCCAGCGTTTCGAAAACGCCCCGACTCGAACGTACCGGAACTGCGATTCCGGAACGAATCCGTGACCCTCGAACAGCCGACGGGACGGCAGGTTGTCGTCCGCGATCAGCGCGTACAGATCCACGACGCCCCAGCGATCGCGAACGGCGGCTATCGCCCCCGCGAGTAGTTCGGCCCCGAACCCGCGATTCCGGTAGTCGGGGTCGACGTAGAGCCGCCAGACGTACGCGCCGTCGATCGACAGCCGCGCCTCGAGTTCGTGGACGTAGGTCTCGTCGCGGTTCAGAAAGACCTGGCCGACCACCTCGCCGTCCAAGTGGCCGAGAACGAGCAGGTCGGCTTCGTCGGCCTCTGCGGGTTTGTACGGCACGTCGGCGTCGACGGTCGCCGCGGACTCGTGGACAGTGAACTCGAGCCGCGCGGAGTCGTCGCCGGCCGTCGCGCTCGAGTCGGCCGTTCCCTCGTCAGTGTCGGCGGGCCGCCGGTACAACTCGAGAGACGCAAACTGTAGGCCACGGCCGCTCACGCGGTCGTAGAGTGCGCGGCCGACGGGATTGCGGGTCAGTTTCCAGAGCGGGAGACGGTTCACTCGGTTGGCACCTCGGGCATCGCCTCGAGGTTGGACCGCTGCCCCTTTGAAGCTACCTCGGGCGCTGCGGTCGTGGTCGTGGCCGTGATCGCAGCCCCGGTCGACCGGCTCGGCGCTACGACCGAGAGTACGACAGCGACGCGTTCGCGTAGGACAGCAGGTCCGGAATCCGCTTGCGGACGAGCGTGAACGCGGCCGAAAATGCGAGCGTTCCCAACAGGAGGCGATCGATTTCCGGCGTGGTCGCCGCAGCGCGGATCGCGACCGTTCCGCAGACGGCAGCCAGCAGGAAATCTTCGGGCGCGCCGGCGTAGCGGACCCACCGCTTCGGTCGGTGCCAGCGGCCGAGCACGTGGTTGTAGACCGCTTTGTTCGAGGTTCGCTTCCAGGGTTCCGGTTCGACGCCGCCGCCGAAGACGTCGATCGCCGAGTGCAGCGCCGCGGAGAGGAGAAACGCGAACAGGCCGAGCGCGAGGCTTCCGGTCGCGCCGCTCGCGAGGAGGCCGCCGCCGACGAAGGCGGCCGCGAGTGGCAGGCAGACCGGGAAGTGCAGCGTCTTCCGGTGGGCTGCCCCCATATCGAGGTCGGGGACGATCCCGCCGACGAACGCCGCTAGGAGGACCCCCGCCGTCGGCGCGGCGCCGACTTCGGGGAAGACGAGCGCCACGAGTGCAACACCCATCAGCGCGTGGGTCGTGGCCATCATGATCGGTATCAGCGTTTTCCTCCGCTTCGGATACGGAAATATCTTTAGCCGTATTTGCCGCTCCCCAGGGCTCGGTAGCCGTCGGTAGCTGCAGGGGCTGTGGAACTCGAGTCGCGGGTCCCGACAGAGCGGCGTCGAATCGCCGCTCGCCGGACCGGGGACCGGTGATCTTTTGCTCACCCCGAGAGGTCGTTCACACATGACCGACCCAGCGGACGACGGGAGCGCGGAGGCGGACGAGGACCGACTTACCTACGCCGAGACCGGCGTCGACATCGAAGCCAGCGAGGACGCGACCGCGGCCCTGCTCGAGGCCTTCGGCAGCGACCTTCGGACGGAGTACGCCGGCTTGATCGACATCGGCGATCGCTATCTGGCACTCGCCACGGACGGCGTCGGCACGAAACTGCTCGTCGCCGAAGCGATCGAGGACTACTCCACGATCGGCATCGACTGCATCGCGATGAACGTCAACGACCTCGTGGCCGCGGGCGTCGAGCCCGTCGCCTTCGTCGACTACCTCGCGATCGACGAGCCCGACGAGAACCTGACGAACGAGATCGGCGAAGGGCTCGCCGTCGGCCTCGAGCGGGCCGATCTGACGATGCTCGGCGGCGAGACGGCGGTCATGCCCGAGGTCGTAAAGGGGTTCGACCTCGCGGGCACCTGCGCCGGGCTGGCCGGGAAGGACGAGGTACTCGAGGGCGAGGCCGCGGTCGGCGACGCGCTGGTCGGGTTCCCCTCGAACGGCATCCACTCGAACGGACTCACGCTCGCTCGCGAGGCGGTCACGCGCGAGTACGAGTACACGGACGAGTTCCCCCTCGATCCCGAGCGGACCATCGGCGAGGAACTGCTGTGCCCGACCCGGATCTACACCGACCTGCTCGAGCCGATGCACGAGTACGACGTTCGCGCGGCGGCCCACGTCACGGGCGGCGGCTGGACGAATCTGCTGCGGATGGGCGAGCGCGAGTACGTGATCGACGACCCGCTGCCGGCCCAGCCGATCTTCGAGTTCGTCCAGGACGAGGGTGACGTGACCGACGAGGAGATGCACCGAACGTTCAACATGGGAACCGGCTTCGTCGTCTCGCTGCCGGAAGATCAGGCGGACGACCTCGTCGCGGAGACCGACGGACGGATTATCGGCCGTGTCGAGGACGGCAATTCGGTCGAGATTCGCGGGCTCTCGCTGTCCTAACGCTCGAGCGCATCGCCGGCGTCGCGTCGCTACCGAGCTACCGATCCGACTCGCCCTCCTCGGACAGCTCGGACTGCTCGGCTTTCCCCGTCGCGGCGCGGATCGTATCGTACTCCTCGTCGCTATACGCGATGAACTCGACGTCCTCGAGCACGTCGGGCTCGTAGTTCGCAATCTCCTCGCCGATGATCGCAGCGCCGTCGGCGAGGTCGAATCCGGCGACGCCACAACCGAGCGCCGGCAGAACGATCGATCGGCAGCCGAGTTCGTCGGCTTTCTCCAAGGAGTTCCGCGCGGCGTCGCGGATGCTCTCTGCGGTCGCCTGGCCGTCACCGTAGTGGGGCATCGCGGCGGCGTGGATGACGTAGTCAGCGTGCAGTTCGTAGGCGTCGGTCACGCCGACCTCGCCGAGATCGACGGGTCCCTTCGCCATCGCTTCCTCGTTGATCTCCTCGCCAGCACCGCGACGGAGCGCGCCGGCGACGCCCGAGCCCATTCGGAGACTCGTACCCGCGGCGTTGACGAGCGCGTCAGCGGACTGTGCGGCGATGTCTCCTTGAATCACGTCGAACTCCATATGTGATAGGACGACCTCGAGCGGATTGAAAGTCAGCCATCAGGTCTCGATTCGAGGAAGTGGCTGCTGGAAGTGGCCCTCGAATCAGGCGTCTCGAGCCCTGAGATGGCTTTCGTACTCCTGCTGGGTCACGAGAGGACGCAGCGGGGGCGAACCTCACAATTCCAGAGAACTTAGGCCGACCAAAACCTTTTTAGAATTAGGCTCACCTAACTCAGCGTGATGGACGTACCCGCTCGCAGGCAGGAACCCGAGACCGAAGAACCCGAGGAGCCGGCGGCGGTCGTGACCAGTCACGAGACCCGCCCCGGCAAAGTCGTCTTTACCGAACGCGACAACTCCGACGGCTGGATCGCGACCGATCTAACCGTCGATCTCGAGCCCTGAACGGCCCGTTTGGATTCGATCGCAACGGTTACAACGGGTTCTCGATCGGACCGCGATCAGGATAGCGGCCGAACCAGCCGCCGCCCACCGTATCGGCACACAACCGCGTTTCTCCGCTTCTCGCACTCGTCACTGCTTCCGTCGACTGCGTGTCCTGGTAAAAACGAGGCAGTCTGCCGCCGCTAGACGCTGCCCGCCGTGATTCCGCCCGAAGCCGGCCTTACTTCGTCGCCTCCTCGAGGACCAGCGTGTCGTCCTCGAGGTAGTGCTCGAAGTGGTGGCCGTCCTCCTCGAGGTCGACGAGGATCTCGCGCAGCATTTCGGCGGTCGCGTGGTCGCCGAGGTTCTCGGCGAGTTCGATGCTGTCGCGCATCGACTCGATGATGTCGCCGTACATCTCGAGGTCGTTCTCGAACATCGTGCGGACGTCGTAGACGTCCTCACCCTCGAACTCGACGGTGGCGCGGTCCTCGAGGTTCGTCGGGCCGGAAACGGGGACGCCGCCCAGCGCCTGGGCGCGCTCGGCGATCTCGTCGGCGCCCTCCTCGACGTGTTCGTAGGCCTCCTCGAGGAACTCGTGCAGCGGCAGGAACTCGGCGCCTTCGACGACCCAGTGGTGCTTCTTGAGCTGGTGGTACAGCACGTACGCGTTCGACAACTCCGTGTTCAGCGCGTCGACGATCTGCTCGGCTTTCTCCTGCTCGAGGCGGAGTTTGTTCTCCTCGACGGTATCGGCGGACTGACGGACGGTCTTCTGGGTGCTCATCGTATGCAATACATGGCCCGCGAGCCACTTAAAGTTTATCCAGTCAAAAACAATTATTCTGCCTTCGCAAAGATCTATTACGATATACGGCGATTATGTTTTCGGTGTGCCTAATCCTCGCCGGTCTACTGACTGGTATCGCGGTCCGATCGCTGTATCGCTGATCGACGAGTAGCGGGGATGACGCGTCCCCAGCCGAAAAAAACGTACGGCGAACATGCAAGCCAATGTCCTACGTCGCTCACGGCCGTTCGTCTTCTATGGCTCCCGATATCAGGCGATCCGTCTCGTTCGGCAAGACGGTCGCCGCCGGCTTTCAACAGAAAAACGTCACGTTCATGGCCGCGAGTATCGCCTATCAGGCGTTTATCTCGCTGCTGCCGCTGCTGGTGCTCGTCTTCTTCCTCGTTACGATCGTCGGCGGCGACCAGTTCGCCACCGAAGTCACCGCCGCGACGGAGGGCTTTCTCCCCGACAGCGGCCAACTGATCATCGAGAACGCGATCGAGGATTCGCCCGCGTCGGCAGGCTCGTCGATTATCGGCCTCGTCGTGCTGTTATGGGGGGCGCTGAAGATCTTCCGCGGGCTGGATACGGCCTTCTCCGAAATCTACGAGACGACGGCCGAGAGCTCGCTTATCGATCAGCTCCGCGACGGACTGATCGTCTTCGGCGCGCTCGGCGGCGCGTTGCTCGCGGCGGTCGCGGCGAGCATCGTCCTCGCGTTCTTCCCGACGATTCCGTTCATCAGCGTGCTCCAGCCGCTCCTACTCGTCGGCGTCCTCACCGTCGCCTTCCTCCCGATGTACTACTACTTCCCCGACGCCGACGTCACCGCTCGCGAGGTGCTGCCGGGCGCCGCCGTCGCCGCCGTCGGCTGGACGGCCCTCCAGTCGCTGTTCCAGGTCTACGTCTCCTTCGCGGGGAGTTCGGAGAGCGCGGGCCCGCTCGGCGCTATCCTCCTCTTGCTCACGTGGCTCTACTTCGGCGGGCTCATCCTGCTGCTCGGCGGCGTCGTCAACGCGGTCAGCGCAGGTCGACTCGAGCCCGAAGCAGATGCGGACGAAGACACAGACGAGACGGACGCAGTCGACGAGTTCGAAACGATCCCCGAATCGAAACGGCCGCCGATGATCGACGATGTCCAGCGAGAACGCGAGCATCTGACCGGGCAACTCGAGACCGTCGTCCGCGAGCGCGACCAACTGCAACACGACCTCGCGGCCCAGCGCAGCCGGCGCTACCGGCTCGAGGACCGGGTCGACGAACTCGAGTCGCGTGTCGATACTCTCGAGGCGACGAACCGCGACCTCGAGAGCGAAAACGAGCGACTCCGCCGGGAACTCGAGGAGGAACGACGACAGGAACCCGAGTGGAAACGGCGGCTCCGCGGCGGGCTGGCCCGGGTTCGGACGCTTCGAATCGGTGTTATCGAGCGCGAGTGAGGCTGTCGTGCTCGCGCTCGCGGTCGTGATCGCCGTACACTGGACCGTGTCTTTTCGCCATCGGCCGATTACTGCTTCCAGTTACTAACATACCTGTCTTAGCTGCCACGAGTTATTAACAACGGCGCGTAGGATAACAACCCTTTTATGCTCGAGCCCGTACTCCCTCGTATGAACTTGTCACGTCGTTCGGTGCTGCGGGCCGGTGCCGGGTCGCTCGCGCTCTCGTCGCTCGCCGGCCTCGCCGGCTGTCTGAGCGAACCCGATGCCGGATCCGGTCCCGAGGGGGGCTACGCGGCATTTTTCGCCCTCGCGGACTGGAGCGAGCACGTTGCCGGCGATCAGCTCTCGATCGAAAACCCGGTCGAGACGGGCCAGATCGGCCACGGCTGGGAGCCCCAGGGCGATCTCACCGCCGATATCGCGGACTCGGAAGTCTTCGTCTATCTCGACTCGCCCGAGTTCACCTGGGCGCAGGACGTGGCCTCGCAACTCGAGACCGATTACGATCACGTCACGCTGATCGACGGGATGGCCGGACTCGAGGACCAGTTGCTGGCGTTCGACGGATCACACGATCACGACCACGGGAGTGAAGACGAACACGACGACGAGCACGACCACGATACCAACGAGAGTACCGAAAACCACGACGAACACGACCACGACGGTCATTCGGACGAGGACGAACACAACCACGATCACGACAGCGAGAGTACCGACGATCACGAGGACGGACACGACCACAGCGACGACCACGACCATACCCACGATGACGGCGGCGCGGAGTTCTACGACCCCCACGTCTGGGTCGACCCCGTACTCGCGCAGGACATCGTCGGGACGATCGCGGACGGACTCGCCGAAGCCGATCCCGACAACGAAGACACCTACAGAGAGAACGCGGACGCGTACGCACAGCAGCTCGCGGACGTCGACGACCAACTCGAGTCGCTCGTCGCCGAGGCCGACCGCGACGTCGGCGTCCTCGCCGGGCACGACTCGTTCCGCTACCTCGAGGAGCGCTACGGCTTCGAGTTGCACACGCCGGTCGACGTCTCGCCCAACGCGGAGATCACCACGGGACAGCTCGCGGACACGATCGCCCTCATCGACGAGCACGAGATCGAGACGATCCTGTACGACCCGTTCGAGGCGACCGGCAGCGACGATCTGCCCCAGGAGGTCACGCACCTCCTCGAGAACAGCCACGCCGAGTCGGCCGAGCCGATCAGCCCGCTGGCGGGGACCACCGCCGAGTGGAACGACCGCGACTGGGGCTGGCTCGAGCAGATGACGGAACTGAACCTGCCGGCGCTCCGAGCAGCGCTAGGAGTGACGGAATGAACCGGCAACTGCAACGCGGCTGTACCCGTGAGTGGAGCCGGCGTCACTCGAGCGGTGACGCCGCGGCGGAAGTGGAAGACCGAAGTACCAGCGTCCCTGAGAGGTGGGTGAGACAACAGTGACTGCGAACGCGGACCCGGCCCCGGCCCCGGTCGTGGACTTGGAGCACGTCTCGTTCGCCTACGGCGAGCAACCCGCCGTCGACGACGTGAGCCTGACCGTCGAGGCGGGTGACTTCCTCGGCTTGATCGGCCCCAACGGCTCCGGCAAGACGACCCTGCTGCGGATCATGCTCGGGCTGCTTAGTCCCGACAGCGGCTCGGTCGAACTGTTCGGCCAGCCGGTCGAGGAGTTCGAGCAGGGCGAACGCATCGGCTACGTCTCCCAGCAGGCCACGAGCGGCGGCGGTACCATGCCCGTCACCGTTCGGGAGTGCGTTCGGATGGGCCGGTTCGCCCACGTCGGCCACTCCCGGCTGACCGACGAGGATCGGGCTATCGCCGATGAGGCGCTCGAGACGGTCGGCATTACCGACCTCGCGGACCAACAACTCAACCAGCTCTCGGGCGGCCAGCGCCAGCGCGCCTACATCGCGCGAGCCTTAGCCTCCGAGGCCGATCTGCTCGCGTTAGACGAGCCGACGGTCGGGGTCGACGCCGAGTCGCGGGACGCGTTCTACCAGTTGCTCGAGTCGCTCAATAACGAGGGGATCACGATCATCCTGATCGAGCACGACATCGGGGTCGTCACGGACCGGGCGGATCGCATCGCCTGTATCAACACGGAACTGTACCACCACGGGGACACGGAGTCGTTCGTCGAGAGCGACGCCTTGAGCGAGGCTTACGGGGCGACGGGAACGGTCGTCCATCACCACCACTGACGATGAGCAGGGACGAACGCACGACGGGAACGATGGACGGAGAGCCACACGCGCAGTCAAACAGCAGCTCCATCCGATCGCTCGAGCCGCGCCGCGGAATCGAACTCGCGGGACTCGGCCTCGTCGCGGCCCTCGCGGCCGCGATGGTCGGGTTCGTGGCGCTCGACTGGCTTCGACACGTCCTCTCGCCGGCCGCGCTCCTGTTCGAGCAGTTCCTCATCGCCGGGATGTGGCTCGACTACTACCTGGGGACGAACGTCTTCCAGCACGCGTTCATGTGGCGCCAGATCGCGACGGGCGTCTGCATCGGCATCGTCGCGCCGCTGGTCGGCACCTACCTCGTCCACCGGCAGATGGCGCTGATCGGAGAGACGCTCGCCCACACCGCCTTCGCGGGCGTCGCGGTCGGCCTCATCTTCATCGGGCTAACCGGCTGGAACGGCTCGCTGCTGTGGATCGCGCTCGTCGTCGGCGTCCTCGGCGCGCTCGCAGTCCAGTGGCTCACCGAGCACACGACGGCGTTCGGCGACGTGCCGATCGCGATCATGCTGACCGGCAGTTTCGCCGTCGGCACGCTGTTGATCAGCTGGGGCCGTTCGTCCATGTCGATCGCGATCGACATCGAGGGGTACCTCTTCGGAAACCTCTCGGTCGTCACGGCTGACGGCGCGCGCATGATGGCGATTCTCAGCGTCGCCGTCGTCGCCGTCGTCGCCGCGACCTACAAGCAACTGCTCTTCATCACGTTCGACGAGCAGGCGGCCCGCGTCGCCCGCCTCAACGTCCGCTGGTACAACACCCTGCTGATCGTGATGACCGCGGTCGTCGTCGTCGGCGCGATGCAAGTGCTGGGCGTGATCCTCGTCGCCGGAATGCTCGTGATTCCCGTCGCGACGGCCTCCCAGCTCGCCCGCAGCTTCCGCGAGACGCTGTACTGTTCGATCCTGTTCGGTCAGTGCGCGGTACTCGGCGGCTTCGCGCTCGCACTCGGGCTGGACCTGCCCTCGGGCGGCTCGATCATCGTGGTCGCCATCCTGTTTTACTTGAGTGCGATCTTCCTCTCGGATCGATCGGCGACCGCGATTTCGATGCACTGACTCCTCGAGCAGCCGGTTTCGAGCACTGTTAGCGCCGACGGTAATCGAGTGGGCCGCACCGACACGAACGAAGTCGGCGCTGACTCGATCCGCCGAGTTGGGTGCTATTCAACCACATCCGAAGTCTGTCGAAAACAGGCATCTCAGTGTATTTATCAGGAAGATTCTGTGCCTGCGCGGCGGGAATGAGAACGGGGTTTAACTCCGTCCGGAGTGAACCCTCGACCGATGGGACGGTTATCCGAACTCTTCAGACCCGAGACCGTGGGCGTGGTTGGTGCCACCGACCGCGAGGGTGCAGTCGGTCGGGCGATCCTCGAGAACTTGCAGTCGGATTTCGAGGGCGAGATCGTCCCGGTCAATCCCAAACGCGACGAGGTACTCGGGCTCGAGTGTTACGAAGACGTAGCGAGCGCGCCACCGATCGATCTGGGGGTCGTCGTCGTCCCGCCGCCGGTGGTGCTCGAAACGGTTCGGGAACTCGGCGAGGCGGGGACGAAAAACGTCGTGGTCATCACGGCCGGGTTCTCCGAGACCGGCGGCGAAGGAGCCAAACGCGAGCGCGAACTCCGCGAGATCGCCGCCGAGTACGACCTGAACGTCGTCGGGCCGAACAGCCTGGGCGTCATGTCGACGCCGATCGGCATGAACGCCACCTTCGGCCCGGAGAACGCCCGCGAGGGGTCGATCTCCTTTATGAGCCAGTCGGGCGCGTTCATCACCGCCGTTCTCGACTGGGCCAACGAGGAGGGGATCGGCTTCAAGGACGTCGTCTCCGTGGGCAACAAGTCCGTCCTCGACGAGACCGACTTCGTCGAGGAGTGGGGCGACGACCCCGAGACGGACGTCATCATCGGCTACCTCGAGGACATCGACGACGGACAGGGCTTCGTCCGGACGGCCCGGGAGGTAACCGACGACACGCCGATCGTCCTCGTGAAGTCGGGCCGCACCGACGCCGGCGCGCAGGCCGCCTCTTCCCATACCGGCGCCATTGCGGGGAGCGAACGCGCCTACGAGGCCGGCCTCGAGCAGGCGGGCGTGATCCGCGCCGAGTCGGTCCAGGAACTGTTCGACTACGCGCGGGCGCTCTCGGGCCTGCCGGAGCCCGATTCGGACGGCGTCGCCGTCATCACCAACGCCGGCGGTCCGGGCGTGCTGACGACCGACGCGGTCGGCGACTCCTCCCTCGAGATGGCCGACTTCACCGACGAGACGATCGATAAACTCGCCGAGGCGATGCCCGACGAGGCCAACGTCTACAACCCGATCGACGCCATCGGGGACGCCGACGTCGAGCGGTTCGGCGAGGCCTTAGAGATCGCGCTGGCGGATCCGAACGTCGGCAGTGCGGTCGTCGTGGCCGCGCCGACGGCGGTGCTCGAGTACGACGGCCTCGCCGAGACGGTCATCGAGAAGCGCGACGAGTACGAGAAACCCGTCGTCACCAGCCTGATGGGCGGCGCCCGGGCCCGCGCGGCCGAGGAGGTGCTGCGGGAGTTCGGCATCCCGAACTACTTCGACCCCTCGCGTGCGGTCGCGGGACTCGACGGCCTGGCGCGGTACCGCGACGTCCGCGAGCGGACGGTCGACGAACCGGCACAGTTCGACGTCGACCGCGAGCGCGCCCGCGAAATTCTCGAGCGAGCGGCCGACCGCGACGACAACCGGCTGGGCGTCGAGTCGATGGACCTGCTCGAGGCCTACGGCATCCCGACGCCGGCGGGCGACATCGTCGACGATCCGGATCGGGCCCGCGAGGTCGCCGAGTCGATCGACGGCGACGTCGTGATGAAGATCGTCAGCCCCGACATCACCCACAAGTCCGACATCGGCGGGGTGAAAGTCGGCGTCGGCGACGAGGACGTCTACGACGCCTACGAGGATCTGGTCTCCCGGGCGCGCAACTACCAGCCCGACGCGACGATCATCGGCGTCCAGATCCAGGAGATGCTCGACGTCGACGAATCGACCGAGACCATCGTGGGCATGAACCGCGACCCGCAGTTCGGCCCGCTGCTGCTGTTCGGGCTCGGCGGCATCTTCGTCGAAATTCTCGAGGACACCTCGGTTCGCGTCGCGCCGATCGGCGAGGACGAAGCGCGCGACATGATCGACGAGATCCAGGCGGCGCCGCTGCTGCGCGGCGCTCGCGGCCGCGAACCGGCCGACGTCGACGCGATCGTCGAGACGGTCCAACGGCTCTCGCAGCTGGTGACCGACTTCCCGTCGATCCTCGAACTCGACGTGAACCCGCTCGTGGCGGGCCCCGACGGCGTACAGGCGATCGACCTGCGACTCACCGTGGACACGGAGGAACTCAACGATGACTGATACCGACACCCCGGACACTGACACCGATACTGATACCGACAACGGCACGACCGGCACGGACACCGAGACCACCGACGGCGCCGCGGCGACTGACGGCGCGACGGACACGATCCTCGTCAGTTCGCTCGAGGAGAGCGTCGGCAAGACGGCGATCACGCTGGCGCTGGCCCGGCTCGCGCGGGCCGAGGGCGACAGCGTCGGCTACATGAAGCCCAAGGGGACGCGCCTCGAGAGCAACGTCGGCAAGACCTTGGACGAGGACCCGATGCTCGCGCGCGAACTGCTCGACCTCGAGGCTGAGATGCACGACCTCGAGCCGGTCGTCTACTCGCCGACCTTCATCGAGCAGGCGATCCGCGGCCGCGAGGATCCCGAGGAACTCCGCGAGCGCGTCGGCGAGGCGTTCGATTCGCTCGCGGCGGATACCGACCGCATGTTCGTCGAGGGCGGCGGCGAGTACGAGGTCGGCGGCATCGTCGACCTCACGGACGTCGACGTCGCGGACCTGCTCGACGCGCGCGTGGTGCTCGTCGCTCCCTACAAACAGCCCGGCGACGTCGACGACGTCCTCGCGGCCGCCGACGCGTTCGGCGACCGCTTCGCCGGCGTCGTCTTCAACGACGTCCCCGACGCCGCCTACGACCAACTCGAGACCGACGTCGTTCCCTTCCTCGAGGGCCGGGACGTGCCGGTCTTCGGCGTGCTGCCGAGCGACCGGACGCTCGCGGGCGTGACGGTCGAGGACCTCGCGAGCGAACTCGGCGCGTCGATGCTCGTCGAGGACGGCGACGACGCCTTCGTCGAGCGGTTCTCCGTCGGCGCGATGGGCGCCGACAGCGCCCTGCGTCGCTTCCGCCGGACGAAAAACGCCGCCGTCATCACCGGCGGGGACCGCGCCGAAATTCACACGGCCGCGCTCGAGGCGCCCGGCGTCCGCTGTCTGATCCTCACCGGCGGCCACCGACCGTCGGGCGCCGTCCTCGGCCAGGCCGCCGAGAAGGGCGTCCCGGTTCTGTCGGTCCAGACGGACACGCTCACGACCGTCGAGCGCGCGGAGGACGTCGTCCGCAGCGGTCGCACGCAGAACGAGGAGACCGTCGAGCGCATGCAGGAACTGCTCACCGACCACGCGGCCGTCGACTCGATCCTGGAGCTCGAGTCGAACTGACTCGCCCTCAGCTGTCAGCACGCGGAGGGATTTTTGTATTCGTCCGCGACTGTTCGCCTCGGAAGACTGCCACGTCTGACCAACAATTAAGAGTCCGCCCCCCATGGAGCAAGACATGGTAGAGATGGACGACACTCCCCAGGAGATCACCTCGATCGTCGGCCGCGAGGTGTACTCGAACGGCGGCGTTTTCGTCGGCGAGATCGAAGATCTGCAGCTGAACATCGACGGACAGTCGGTCACCGGACTCGCGCTCGGCAACCTCAACTCGGAACTGTTCACCGAAGAAGCGCGCTCGGGACAGGGCGTCATCGTTCCCTATCGGTGGGTCCGAGCCGTCGGCGACGTCGTGCTGGTCAACGACGTCGTCGAGCGCGTCCGCGAACCCGACGAGGAAGAAGACGAGCTGCTGGCCTGATTTCCGGGTCGCTTCTCGAGTCGATTTGGTACTCCAGTCTCCTCTCCTCGAGTCGACGGTGGTGTCCGAGCGGTTGCCAGTCTCGTCTCCTCGTCTCGTCTTCCGTCCTGTTCCGGTTCCCCGCCCCGTTCCGTGCCGTGGCGGTGCCCTCAAGACAGTGGTCCACGTAGCCGGCGCTAATGGGTTCGGAGCTTCTCACCGTACTGTTCGGCGATCCATTCGCCGCGATGAACACGATCGGGCTGGTCGCGTTCGCTCTCGTCGGCTCGACGAAGGCGATTCGCGAGGAGTTCGACCTGTTCGGCATCGCCGTCGTCGGGCTAACGATGGCGTTCGCCGGCGGCGCGACGCGGGACCTCCTCGTGACGCGCGTGCCGCTGGCGTTGCAGTCTCCGCTCGAGATCGCACTGGGGCTGCTCGGTGTCGGATTAGCGATCGCACTGAACATCGTCTTTTCGTCGGTCGACACCCACCCGATCACGCTCGTTTCTGACGCAATCGGGCTCGCCGCCTTCGCGACGACCGGCGCGATCGTCGCGACCGAGGCGAACGTCTCGGCGTTCGGCGTCGTCACCATCGCGACGATCAACGCGGTCGGCGGCGGCGCGTTCGCAGATATTCTGTTGGACCGGTCGCCGTTCATCCTCTTCGAGGATTTCTACGCGAGTTGCGCGGTACTGGGCGGCAGTGCGTACTGGATCGCGACCGCCGTCGGCGCGACCGGCAGTCTCGCCGCCGCGGCGTGTGCGATCGTGACCGTCGGGACGCGGTTAGTGGCGGTGACCTACGACTGGCGGCTGCCGACGGTTCAGAATGCGCGATTCACGGACCGACAGCCCGGTGCAATCGACGACGACTGAGCGCGGCTGGTTTCGGACCTTCAGGAGCCGTTCGACCCTTCCGTTCCTTCGACGCCCATCGCGTCGAACAGCGTCCGCTTGACCGCTTCCTCGGTCAACTCGAGCAGCGTGTCGCGGGTATCGTCCGAAATCTCGATGCCGGTGAAAATGCCCAGCGGAATCTCCGCGCTGGCCTGGGTCGAGTGACCGGCCGTCTCGCCCATCTCGCCGTAGGCGTCGTCCAGCACTTTCCCGATGTTGATGCGGATGTCCTTCGAGCGGCCGGCGAGGAAGATGGTCTCGTCGGCGATGCCGAAGACGGCGGTGGTGGTAACCCCCTCGAGATTGAGGAGGTGACTCGCGGCCTGGGTGAGCGCCTCGCGGTCGCGGACGAGGCCGGCATTGGAGACGAGGTGGCTCCCCTGGACGTCGCGGTTGGCGATGGCCTCCGCGAGGACGTCCAGCGTCTCGGGGGACATCGACGGGGATTCGACCTGTTCTAAGGTGTCGTGGTTCGCGAAGGGGTAGAGGTAGGCGGCCGCGGTGAGGTCGGCGGGGGTCGTGTCGCGTTTGAAATCCAGGGTCTCCGCGCGGATGCCGTAGAGGAGGGCGGTGGCGACCTCCTCGGAGACGTTCATGTCGAACTCCTGGATGTACTTCGTCATGATCGTCGACGTCGAGGACATGTTCGGCCGGATGTCGACGAACTCCGGTTCGTAGTCGCTCTCGGGCTCGTGGTGGTCGATCACGACGTCCACGGGGAGGTCCATCTCGTCGGAGGTGGCGTGATCGACCATCGCGACGGTGTCGTACACCGAGTAGTCCTCGATCTCGTCCCACTGCACGAGGTCGATGCCGAGCAGGTTGACGAACGCCCGATTCTCCTGGTGTCCCACGTCGCCGAGGTAGATGATATCGGACTCGACGCCGAGGTGGTCCGCGATCGCCTGCATCGCCGCCGCCGACGCGATCGAGTCCGGATCCGGACTGTCCTGGGTGATGATCGCCAGCCGCGTGGAGGTCTCCTCGAGCAGGTCCGCCAGTTTGCCGGCGTTGTACTCGAGTTCGCCGGATTCCAGCGCACGCAGGGCGGACTCGGCGATCACCGAGGAGGGGTTGATGACGATGTCGGCGCCCAGCTCCTCGAGTTCGTCGCCGGAGACGGGATCGCTCGCGCGCGCAACGACGAACTGACCGTCGTTCTGGTCGCGGATGTGTTCGACGGCCTGCTTGTTCGACTCGACGTCGGAGGCGAGGATAAGGACGACGTCGCGCTCGGCGACGAGGTCGGCGGCCTCGGGCTCGCGAATATCGGCGGTACGGGCGTCTAAGTCTTGGTCGCGGAGGGATTCGACGCGGCTCTCGTCGCGGTCGATGATGAGGACGTCCTTCCCCTGCTCGACGAGTTCCTCGGCGACGGCGTAGCCGACGCTCCCGCAGCCCAAGATCGCGTAGTCAGAGATCGACGAGATCGTAACCCCCGTACTCATTGCCCGTGTGGTGGGACCGACCGCACTTAACGCTCCCGAAGATTGTTACGTTGCGATACTGTCACGGTCGGTTGCGTAGTTTCGACCGTGGTACGGCACGTGTCGGCGCCTGCCACGCCGGTCTTCAAGGGAAACGTATTTTAACGACCGGCGAAAACTCGCAGATGCAAGGGCCGGTAGCTCAGTCCGGCAGAGCGTCTGACTCTTAATCAGACGGTCGCGTGTTCAAATCGCGCCCGGCCCGCTTCCTTCGCTTGTGTTCTGGAGTACGAGATAATCGCAAGCATGCGTAGGGTTGAGCCTGAACTGACCAACTTTCTGTGAATCGTTTCGCAACGCCTGGCTGACCGGGCCAGAGTTGGCGACACGGGAATCGGTGGATTACGAATTAAAACTGTGGGCGTCGAACGATCGCGCGCTATCATGAATTGCCGGCGCTCCTCTGCATATCTGCAGGCGATCTGTTCACTGCACCTATGCTTCCAAACAGTAAACCCGTTGAACATCCTCAACGGAACTCATGAGTAGTTTGAGTTTCTCGGTTTGAACAGAAGTAACAGTATTTGTCTCCGTGTTGTAGCTGATGATGTTAGCGTCGTCTAATTTCGGTAAGTGAACGTGGTTTAATGTAGTAGCTACCTCATCAATCGTTTCTGCTGCAATATTCTCGGGTTCTGTCTCTGCTTCCAATGATGATACTGAAATGATAAGATCGTGTAGTGCTATCGGGGGCTCTTGTTCGGAAAGTACATTAACGACGTATCGTCGGCGTTGATTGCTCAGAAGAGCAAAAATTGTATCTGCGGACTGGACCTCGGTTGAGAATGATTGGGTTTTATTTTCCATAGTGGCTATTGTAGTATTTTCCTAGATTAATTTGAACTCACTACGTATTCTGGTCGCCCTTGCAGCCGTTTTTGTGGGAGTTGGGGTCCTCAGTAGCACTTGTTATAGCTACTCCAAGCCCAACTCCCGAGAGTGTAATCCTCGGGATCGTGGTTTCTTCCGGTGAAGCACTTGTTTCAGAGTTCCAAAACGTGCTCATATCGCCACCCCCTCCTTCTGACAGTAACTTCGGACCCCCATTCCGTCCACCCCGCACGATAGTTGTGATATGTGTAATGTAAATGTACTCACTGGCCAAGTGACCAGGATCTGGATATTCTCTCAGGTACCGGAAGAGAATAATCAGACCTAAAGCCACCAACTTGGTCCAGTACGATATGGTGAGTACAGAGGCTGAACAGTTGCGAGACATCTTTTCGAAGCGATACCGGCTTATTGAAGCCCTCTCTGACGAGCCGAAAACGAAACCCGATCTTGTAAATGAATTAGATTATTCTCGCTCAACGATCAATCGAGCAATCGATGAACTACTCGATGTGAAGTGTGTCGAACCCACCCAACCGGCAGAAACGGAGTTCCAACTCACTATGGCGGGACAGGCAGCACTTCAATTCCATCGTGAGTACCGGGCAGAGACTGAGCGAATTCAAGCGAATACCGCGCTGTTAAACACACTTCCAGCGGATACTCTCGATAAAGCGTTCCTCGCTGAAGCAGATGTGTATTCGTCAACTCGAACTCCAGATATCGCACATCAACCCGGCACGGAACTATTAGAAGAAGCAAGTAGGATGATCGGAACAGCACCTGTTGTCCAGCGCAGCTATTTTGATAACTTCATCGAGCGACTCACAGAGGGCGGATTTGAGTTGGAACTGATTCTCGAAACTTCCCTTCTTGAAGCCATAGAACAGAATTATGAGGATGACTTTGCAGCACTCATGGAGTTTGATACTGTCGATGCATATGTTATCGGTGAATCACTTCCATACGCCCTCTGGCTAACCGAACAAGACACATCTACATACGCTGGTATCACGGTGTACGAAGACGGTGGAGTGAAAGGAACACTCGTTAACGACACTTCTGCTGCTATTGCATGGGCGAGAGCCCAGTACTCGAAGTATCGAGAAACAGCCTCAAAATTTGAAGGCTACTAATACATCTAACCCTCCTTTTCTGCATCTCTCGAATTGTTGTCGCCCGCTCGAGCAGCCCACCAGATCAACAGTCGTCGCGGATCCGCTCGAGGTACACGGTCTCCGGCGTCACGGTCACCGTACAGCCACAGTAGACGAATCTGGTTTCGATGAAGACGGTGCCGCCGTCCGGGGATTCAAACATGCCGTCTAAGTGGTCGGGATCGATCACGTCGTACAGCGGCTCGAGGTCGAGCGGCGACGTGTCCGTCAGGATCGCTGCCGCCTTTACGACGCCGGTACTGGGTGCTTCGCCGTCCTCGAGCGTGTACGAAAGCTGCAGTCGGGGGGTCGAATCGTCGGTACTGCCGCCGTCCGTGCGTGGTGTCTCAGTCATACGTAAGTCCGAGGTCTCGAATAGTCGTCACGATTCAAACGGAAGGTTGTCCAGGAAATTCTCGCTCTGGTAGTCGAGATGGTCGAGTCGCGGGCCGAGTAGCTGCCGCACGAGGACGACCAGCGGATTTTCGGGACCTTCGCCAACGATTGCCATTTCGGTAGTCGTGCCGTCGAGATCAGACGCCTTCAGAATGGCCAGCATAATTCGCTCCCGGTCGGCGAAGACGAGTCGTCCGACCGTCGGATACGTTCCCGGCTCGTTCCACCAGTCCAGTTGCGGTTCCCAGACGGTAATGTCGGGCAGGCGGTCGCGCGTTCGTTCGAGCACCTCGGCGTTTTTCGAGCCGAGCGCAACGTCGACGTCCCGCTCGAGGGCCGCATCGACGTGCTCGAGACACGCGGATCGCAACAGTTCGTCGGACTCGTACATGAGGAACAGTTCGTCCTCTGCCGCGTCGGTGAGGTGGTGGCCGTATTCGATTACTGCATCCCGGCCTTCGATGACGCCGATCGTGTCGTCGGAGATCCCGGTGCCGGTATTGAAATAGGACAGTAACTCGTCGATCATCTCCAGTTCCAGGATCTCCGTATCCACCGCTGGATAGCGCTCGTAGGAGACGACGTTCGCCGCGCGGTCGTACTCGACGAGGCCCGCTTCCTCGAGTTTCGGGAGTCGGTTGTGGTGAAGCGAGATGCGAATTCGCCTCCGGTCGGCCTCGGTCTCCACGGAATCACAGCGCTCGGTCTCCGCCGTCACGAGCCGGTCGACCAACTCGGCCACGGTGAGCGGCTGCGCGGCGTCGTTGAGAACCGTCAGTATCGCCCGGTTTTGCCGATCGGCGATCAGTCGGAGGGCCTGCTCCTCGCGAGGATTCATATACTTGTTACCATGAATCACATACTTAATTCTCGGGGATGATCGAGCGACAGCATCCGACGGTCGACCGAAATCCGGACCGTCACGGCTGCCGTTTGCTGACCGGTTTGGTGACAGAACCACGTTGTGGTCGGTCTCGAGGACGATTTCGATTCGATGTGAGATGTCCGCCGGTCCTCTCTGCCACTGGTTGTCACCGATACAAATAATGTCGGTGTGCCGTATATGTGAATGGATTTAGATGATTTCGACAGAGGGGACGGATGCACCAGGAGAGACGCTACAGACAGTCCGCACAAAACTGCGAACGTTCTTGGCCGTGCTCCGGATTAGGCCGGCGGTAAACTGCCTCGCGGTGGCGGTCGCCGGGGCGTTGCTTCACCCCGGCGCGTTCGACTGGACTACCGCGACGCTCGCTGCGGTCGTTATGGTCCTCGCGTACGGAATCGTCTATCTGTACAACTACTTCACCGACGTCGAAGAAGACAGGCTGAACGACAGTTACAATCCCGTGTTGGACGAGACGTACAGACGCGTCATTATCGCTTATCTCGGCACGGCGCTGGTGGCGACCGTCGGTATTTCGGCCGCCTATCTCGGCCCGCTCCCGCTTGCCGTCGTACTCTTTTACCTGTGTACGGGAGTCGCGTACTCGACGCCGCCGTTTCGGTTCAAAAAGCGATTCGTTCTCAAGAACGTCGTCGTCGCGCTCTTTTCGGGACCGCTGTTGCTCGTGATGACGAGCAGTCTGACGGGAACGATCGCGGTCCTCGACGTCGTCATGGTCGCGTTCTTCGGACTCATCGCGCTCACGACGTCGATCGTCGGCGACTTCCGGGATATCGACGGCGACCGGAAAGCCGGGGTGCGAACCGTTCCGGTCGTCCTCGGGGTTCGCGGAACCGGTCACTACGTCCTCGCCTGGACGCTCGTGCAACTGCTGGTGCTCGTCGTTCCGATCGGGCTGGGGTACGTCGATCCGCGCTACCTCCTGGTTCTCCTCGCGATACTGCCGCGACTCCGGTTCGTGTACGCGATGTACGCTCGAGACGGCGAACGGATTCGCCGCGGTCCCGTCGTCCCCGAAACGATACTCGCTGCTGCCGGGTTGGTCGCCGCTGCCCTACTCGATCTCGGGGTCGTCTGAGCGGCGTCGATTGCGGCGGCAACCGCGGCCGACTCGAGACCGAAATCGTCACCGTCGATCGACGCTCGCACGTCTTCCCGCGTCGTGGGAACTCCCGACGAGTGAAATACTGGGCCGGACTGAACGCTCGAGTATGCCCGACGAGACACCGCAGACGGACGACGAGATCCGACGGGCGGTCATCGACCGCGTCCGCGAGGTCCAGATCATGGGCGGCGATCCGGTCAGTGAACAGTTGATCGAGGACGTCGACGTCGAGGACGGTATCGTCACCTTCACCGTCGACTTCGAACCGGTCAGTCGCGTGTTGGCGGACCGCCTCACCGACCAACTGCGCGGCGCCGGACTGGCGACCGACGGCGTGATCCACGTCCGCGTCGAGGCCGCCGGCTCGGACGCCCCTGAGACCGGTCTCCCAGTCTCCGGCGTCGACTCCCTCATCGCCGTCGGCAGCGCGAAGGGCGGCGTCGGCAAGACGACCGTCACCGTCTCGCTCGCGCGGGCGCTCAACGAGGCCGGCCTGGACGTCGGCGTCTTCGACGCGAACGTCTACGCGCCCGACGCGCCGGACCTGCTCGAGGCCGAGGGGCCGGTCCAATCGTCGCCGTCGGGGAAGCCGATGCCCGTCGAGGTCGACGGGATTCAGGTCGTCAGCATCGAGCTGATCGCCGAGGACGGACCGGTCGCCTGGCGCGGCGCGATGGTCCACGACGTCGTGAAGGACCTGCTTGGCGACGCCGCTTGGGACGACCGGGACGTGCTGCTCGTCGACCTCCCGCCGGGGATCGGCGACGCGGTCTACACGATCGTCCAGCAGGCGCCGCTGGACGGCGGCCTGCTCGTGAGCACGCCGACCGAGGAAGGCGTCCGAGCGACCCAGCGCACCGCGGCGCTGTACACGGCCAACGACGTGCCGACGGTCGGCGTCGTCCCCAACATGGTCGGCTCGGTCGCGGACGCAGCGGGGCCGTTCGACGACGCCGATCCCGAGACGATCGCCGAGGACGTCGTCGAGGCGGCCTACGCCGACGTAGCACCCGTGCCCTTCGATCCGGCCCTGCGAGAGCCGACGGCGGCGTCGTTCGCCGACCCCGAGACCGAGGGCGAGCGAGCGATCGCCGACTTGCGGGCGACCGTCGAATCGTTCCTCGAGCACGAAGCCGGGCCGGCGGTTCCCGAAGATGCCGTCGACCTGCGGGGGCTGCCGCCGGAAACCTGTCACCGGCAGGTCGTCACCGAACTCGGCGTCACCGAGGGGCCGGTGTCGGTCGTGATGCGGGGCGAACCCGACGACCTCGTTTCGGTCGTCGACGAGAGCCTCGAACGCGACGGCCGCTCGCTCGAGCGAACCGACGTGGAGGATCTGGGCTACGAGGGCTGGTTGGTCGAACTCGAGCCGTCAGCGTCGTCGACGGCGGTGTCGGAACCGGCGACCTGATCGCTCGGCTCACCGCTGATTTTGCCGGTCCGTCTGCACTCTCGTCGCGTCATTTCTGCCCTATTATAAAGACCCACTATTAGCAGGATTCTGGCGGTAGCGTCCTCAACTCGTGGGAATAGACGCGCTCGGTTAAAGAGTAGAGTCCGCAGTACCGACCGTGATGGTACACGGACGATCAACGATCGACTGTCGCTGTCCGCGCCGGCAGGCGAACGGCTCGCCCGCCGCCCATCCGCGCACGACACGTGCGAGGTGGTACGATGAGTGACGAGGACGACGGCGGGCTCGAACTGACCCGCCGCGAACTCGGCGCGGCGGCCGCGGGGCTTGCCGGTGCGTCCGGACTCGGCTTCCTCGGCTATCGGCGCCTGCAGCCCGAAGAGGCCGACGCCGAGGAGGGCCCCGAGGTTGCGATGAACCCGCTCGAGGAGTATCCCAACGAAGAGTGGGATCAGAAGTATCGGGACATCTGGGAGCCCGACGACTCCTATATGCTGACGTGTACGCCGAACGACACCCACAACTGCTATCTCGAGGCCTCCGTCAAGAACGGCCAGATCACGCGCCTCGGCCCGTCGATGAACTACGGCGAGGCGACGGACCTCGAGGGCAATCAGTCCTCCCAGCGCTGGGACCCCCGCGTCTGTAACAAGGGCCTGGCGATGGTCGAGCGCTTCTACAACGAGCGCCGCGTCAAGGCCCCGATGATCCGCGAGGGCTTCATGCAGTGGGTCGACGACGGTTTCCCGCGCGAGGACGACGGCTCCATGCCCGAGGAGTACGCCCAGCGCGGCGAGGACGACTTCATCGAGGTCTCCCACGAGGAGGCCCACGAGTACGCCGCCCGGACCTTCCTCGAGCTCGCCCAGCAGTACAGCGGCGAGAGCGGCATGCAGTCGCTGCTCGAGCAGGGCTACGACGAGCGCGTCGTCGAGGAGACCCAGGGTGCCGGCGTCCGGACGATGAAGTTCCGCGGCGGGATGCCGCTGTTGGGCGTCATCAAGCTGTTCGGCCAGTACCGTAACGCCAACTCGATGGCGCTGCTGGACAACTACGTCCGGGACGTCTCCGAGGACGAAGCCCTGGGCGCGATGGGGCTGGACAACTACTCGTTCCACACCGACCTGCCCCCGGGCCACACGATGGTTACCGGCCAGCAGACGGTCGACTTCGACCTCGCCTCGATCGAGTACGCGGACCACATCGTACTCGACGGGATCAACTTCCTGACCTCGAAGATGGCCGACTGTCACTGGCTGACCGAGGCCAAGCTCAAGGGGTCGAAGGTCACGGGCATCTTTACCGACTACAACGCCACGGCCTCGAAGTGTGACGAACTCATCACGGTCCGCCCGGCGACCGACTCGGCGCTGTTCCTCGGCGCGGCCCGTGAAATCATGGAAGCAGAGCTCTACGACGAGGAGTACGTCCGCAAACACACGGACCTGCCGCTGCTGGTCCGGATGGACGACAACGAACTCCTGCGGGCCAGCGACGTCTTCGCGGACTACGAGCCCGCCGACCTCGAGAAGACCGACGCCGTCGCCGACGACGCCGATCGCCCCGGCGTCGACGTGACCGACATCGACGAGCAGGTCATCACCGAGGAACTCCGCCGCGAGTGGGGCGACTTCGTCGTCCGCAACGACGAGAGCGGCGAGTTCGAGCCGGTCACTCGCGACGACGTCGGCGACGACTTCGACGTCCCGGCGACCATCGAGGGCGAGTTCGAGGTCGAACTCGCCGACGGCAGCATCGTCGCGGTCCGGACGGTCTTCGATCTCATCAAGGAGCACCTGACCGAGACCTGGGACCTCGAGTCCACCGCCGAGGTCACTGGGACGGACCCGCAGGCCGTCAAGAACTTAGCGCAGGACTTCGCGGACAACCAGCAGAGCACGATGTTGCTGACCGGGATGGGGCCGAACCACTACGCGAACGCCGACCAGCACGGCCGCGCCGCGTTCCTGCTGGCGTCGCTGACGCGCAACGTCGGCTACCAGACCGGCAACGTCGGCTCCTACTCCGGGAACTACCGGATGGCCTACTTCAACGGCGTCGGCCAGTACGCCAACGAGGACCCGTTCGATCCCGAACTCGATCCCGACGAACCCGCATCGACCGACAAGCGCTGGGACGCTCACTCGGCGCACTTCTACACGAACCTCGACAAGCCGCTGAAGGTCGACGGCGAATACTTCCAGGGCGACTCGCACATGCACACGCCCACGAAGTCGATCTGGGTGTCGGGGTCGAACTCCATCCTCGGCAACGCGAAGGGCGCTTACAAGATCATCGAGAAGGCCCTGCGCACCGGGAACATCGAGGCGTTCTTCACCAACGAGTGGTGGTGGTCGATGACCTGCGAGTACTCCGACATCGTCTTCCCGGCGGACTCGTGGGCGGAACACCACGTCCACGACATCACCGCCTCCGTCACGAATCCGTTCATCACGACGATGCCGGAGACGGAGATCGACCGGATCTACAACACCCTGAACGACACCCAACACTACAAGGGCGTCGCCAGGAAGCTCGCCGAACTCACCGGCGACGACCGCTTCGAGGACTACTGGGCGTTCATCGACGAAGAGGAGTACCGAGCTAAGCCGTACATCCAGCGCATCCTCGACAACTCCAACGCCGTCAAGGGGTACGACGTCGAGGACCTGCTTTCCGACGCCCGCGAGGGGACGCCGGCGATCATCATGACCCGGACCTACCCCAAGCACGTCGGCAACGAGCAGACCCAGGACGACCAGCCCTGGTACACCAAGACCGGCCGCCTCGAGTTCTTCCGCGAGGAGGAGGAGTTCGCCGAGGCCGGCGAGCACATCCCCCTCCACCGGGAGCCGATGGACGCGACCCCCTACGAGCCGAACGTCATCGTCGACGACAGCGACAGTCCGGTCGTCGCGCCCGAAACGCCTGACGACCGCGACTGGGACAGTCAGGAGAAGGCTCGCGACACCAACGACCGCCAGGTCCGCAACGAGGTCCGGTCGCCGTCGGAACTGGTCGACACCAGCCACCCGCTGACCGACGTCGACGATGGCTACGACTACGTCTACATGACGCCGAAGTACCGCCACGGGACCCACACCTTCGGGGCCGACCTCGAGGAGATGGCGGTCTGGTGGAGTAACTTCGGCGACCAGGGTCGCAAGACGGAGCGCGACTCCTTCGACAAGCGAAAGCCGTTCGTTGGCGAGGGATACGTCGAGATGAACCCCGAGGACGGCCGCGAGGAGGGCCTACAGGACGGCGACTACGTGTGGGTCGACGCCGACCCCTCGGACCGTCCGTTCCCGGGGTACGACCCCGACGACGAGGAGACCGAGTACACCCGTGCGCTGATGCGGGTCCGCTTCCAGCCGAGCCTCCCGCGCGGCGTCACTCGAAGCTGGATGAACGTCAGCCAGACCTCGCATAAGTCCTACGAGGCCCAGCAGGAGCGCGACGACGGCAAGGCCCAATCCGAGGACACGAACTACGTGTCGATGTACCGCAGCGGCGGCCACCAGTCGATGACCTCGACGTGGCTCCGCCGGACGTGGCTGACCGACACGCTCCCGCGCAAGGATATGTTCGGCCAGAACATGGACGTCGGCTTCGAGCCCGACGTCCACGCCGCCAACGGCGCGCCCAAGGAATCGTTCGTCAAGATCGAGAAGGCCGAAGACGGCGGCGTGAACGAGGACGGCGAGCCCGGCGGCAACTGGCGACCAGTCGATGAGGGCGTCCGGCCGACCCAGGAGGACGACCGGATGGAACAGTACCTGCAGGGCGGTTACACGAGCGAATCCGACTAACGACGAGGTGATCTACAATGGCAGAAGTATACAACTGGCAGATCGGCCGCGAGATGGAGTACCCCTACCCGGAAGCGCGTCCGGAGCGACAGTGGGGAGCAGTGTTCGACCTGAACAAGTGTATCGCGTGCCAGACGTGCTCGCTGTCGTGTAAGACGACCTGGACCAACAACGAGGGCCAGGAGCACATGTTCTGGAACAACGTCGAGACCAAGCCCTACGGCTCCTACCCGCTCGGGTGGGACCAGGAGATCTTGGACCGGCTCGGGGTCCAGGAGTGGGGCTCCGACGGCGTCTACGACGGCGACACGATCTTCGAGGTCCGCGACTTCGACTGGGAGTCGATGGCGATGGACGACGATCCCGACACCATGCACAGCGAGGGGATCGAGGGCTACATCCCCGAGGACGAGGACTGGGCCCAGCCGAACCTCGGCGAGGACGAACCCGCAGGCGAGGCCGTCGAGTCCGACACCCACATCGAGGAGGACCACCACCCGACGTGGTTCTTCTACCTCCCGCGGGTCTGTAACCACTGCACGTTCGCCGCCTGCGCCGGCGGTTGTCCCGTCCAGGCCATCTACAAGCGCCAGGAGGACGGCATCGTCCTGCTCGACGAGGAGAGCTGCCAGTCCTTCCAGGAGTGCGTCCGCGCGTGCCCCTACGGGAAGTCGATCTACAACCCCGTCGAGATGAACTCCCAGAAGTGCGTCGGCTGCTACCCGAAGGTCGAGCAGGGACTCGTCCCGCAGTGTTTCGAGAACTGCCTGGGCAAGATCCGGATGCACGGCTGGGTCAACCAGCCCGAGCAGGCCGACCCCTCCGCACCCGTCGACTACCTCGTCCACGAGGCCGAGGTCGCGCTCCCGCTGTACCCACAGCTGGGCCTCGAGCCGAACGTCTACTACATCCCGCCGATCAACGTGCCGACGGACTACCTCTACCAGATGTTCGGCCCGGGCGTCGAGGAGGCCCAGGAGACCTACCGCAAGGCTCGCCGCGGCGACGAGGAGTACCGCAAGCTCCGCGGCGTGATCCAGCTGATGGGCTCGACCGAGTGGCGCATCGAGGAGTTCGAAGTGACCGAGGAGGAAGCCATCGGCTACGACAAGGACGGCCACACGGTCGCCCGCGTCCCGATGGAGGAACCGAAGTACGAGCGCGATCGCTTCGACGACCAGCACAACGCGTACCGACTGGACATCACGTAACACCGCTGACCGCGCTCACCGCCTACCGACCACCGACGACACCAACACCACCATGACCCAACCAGACCACCACGTCCACCGCGCGCGACTCTACAAGCTCGCGTCGCTGGCGTTCGACCGGCCGACCGACGACCTCCGCGAGGCGATGGAGTCCGACGAGTTCGACGACCAACTCGTCGAATCAGCCGCGGCGCTGGGGGACGACGACCTCCGCGAGACCGCCGAAACCGTCGCCGCCGAGAGCCCGACCGACCCCGACGCGATCGACGACTGCTACTCGACCTACGCCGCGCTGTTCGGCTTCGAGCAGGGCGGGGAGATCCAGCAGTACGAGGTCGAGTACGGACCGGGCACGCTCGTGACCAACACCGACACGCTCGCGGACATCGCGGGCTTCTACGGCGCCTTCGACCTCGACCTCGAGGCGGGCAACCGCGAGCGGGTCGACCACCTCTGTGTCGAACTCGAGTTCGTCTCCCACCTCGCCTTACAGACGGCCTACCTCGCGGAGACCGGCGACGAGAAGGGCGTCGAGATCGTCGCGAACGCGCAGGCGGACTTCCTCGAGGACCACCTCGGACGGTGGCTCCCGCGGTTCCGCGAGACGGTCCACGAGGACGCCGACGACCCGTTCTACCGCGCGCTGGCGGACCTCGTGGTGGCCCTGGTCGAGGCCGACGCCGAGCGGTTCGGCGTCGAGCCGGACGTCTTCCCCGAGACGCCGCCGTCGCCGCTCGAGGACTTCACCCAGCAGGACGGCGACTTCCGCTGTGGTACCTGCGGCGGCGGCCCGTCGCAGTCGCCGGCCCAGGGGCAGGGCCAGCCCCGGGGTCCATCGGCCGGCCCGACGCCCGGAAGCGATCAGATGCCGATGGGCGATCGCGACGGCCCGATGTGAGCGCGGCGCCGGCCCGCTCCGTTCGACAGTCGCGGAGCGGTCCGAGTCCGTGGCGGCCGTGGCTGTCTCCGTTGACGGAGCCGGCCGCGGTCGTTCGAACGCGTCTTAACGCCGCTCCCCGAATCTCGCTCGTATGAGCGCCGACTCGAGGCCGAGACTGCGAGTCGTCTGTCTTGCTGGCCCGAGCGATTCGGGGAAGACGACGCTCGTCGAGGAACTCGTGCCGCGCCTGGCCGAGGATAGCCGCGTCGCGACCGTCAAGTCGATCCACCACGACATCGAGATCGACACGCCGGGCGCGGACACGCACCGTCACCGGACCGCGGGCGCGGAAACCGTCGTCGGCATTACGCCCGAACTGACCTTCGACATCACGACGCGTGGGAAACGGGATCCGCCGGACGAACCCGGAGTGAATCCGTTCGATCTCGAGCCCAGGACCGACCTCGACCCGTCCGAACGGCGGGAACTGCAGGCGCTCGCCAGCACCCTCGAGCGCCTCGAGCGCCGCGGCTACGACATCGTCCTCGTCGAGGGGTTTTCGGCGGCACCGCTGCCGACGATCCTCGTCGGGGATCGATCGCCGGCCGACATCGGCGGGCCCGTCATCGGCCGCCGCGACGACGGCCTCGAGTCCCTCGTCGAAGCGATCCGTTCGGTCGACCCGCTCGAGTTCGAGTGACCCGCCGATTGGTGGCCGTAACCGCGCTGGTTTTCACCGCAGTCACAGGGCGAACTCGCTCGCGTATCGCCGTTGAAGAAAACATATGCGTTTACGTTCCCACAAAATAGGAACTGAAATCAGTTATATTGTGTGCGCGACTCGATGACCGCGTATGCGACGCGCCGACGGCACCGCCGGGAGTCCAACCGGGAGCCGTCGCGCTCTCCTCGCGACGCTGGCCGGCACGACGCTGGGTGTCGTCGGCACGGCCGGCTGTCTCGCCGACGGTGACCGCGTCCGCGTTCTCTCGGCCGGCAGCCTCGCGACCGTCCTCGAGAACGGCGTCGGCCCCGCGTTCCGATCCGAAACTGGCGTCGAGTACGAGGGCGAGTACCACGGCTCGAACGCCGTCGTCCGCATGATTCGTGACGGGACCAAGCGACCGGACGTCGCGATCAGCGCCGATATCGACCTGCTTCGGGACCGGCTCCGGCCCGAGTACGCCGACTGGGACCTCGCTTTCGCGGCCAACGAGGTCGTGATCGCCTACGCGCCGGAGACGACCCTCGGCGCCCGGCTGGCCGACGGCGAACCGTGGTACGAGGTGTTCACCGACGCCCGACCGGACGAAATCGCGATCAGCGATCCCGATCTGGACCCGCTCGGCTACCGCGCCGTCCACCTGTTCGACCTGGCCGCGCGCGAACACGGCCTCGAGGGCTTTCGGGAGGCGATGCTCGAGCGCGTCTACCGCGAGCCCGACGAGGCGAATCTGCTGGCCGGCCTCGAAGCGGGGAACCGGGCCTGTGCGGTCGCCTACGAGAACATGGCCGTCGAACACGACCTGCCCTACCGTCGGCTCCCCGACGCGTACAACTTCGGGAACCCCGACTACGCGGATCGGTACGCCGAGGCGAGCTACACGACCGACGACGACTACACGACTCGAGGCTCGCCCGTCGTCTACGGCGCGACGGTGTGTGACGCGGGCGACGCGCCGGCGGCCGGCCGCGAGTTCGTCGACTTTCTCGCGTCGAACCCGTCGCTGCTCACCGACCGCGGGTTGCGTGTCGGCGACGCGCTTCCGCGCGCTCACGGCGACGTGCCGGCGGCGCTCGAGGACGCTACCGCTCGAACCGTGACCGAAACCGAAACCGAGACGACGTCGGAAGCGGAGGTGCTCGAGGCGTGATCGACGGCGACCGAACCGGCGACGCCCGATTCGGAATCGAACTCGGGTACGGCCGCACCTCGAGCGGGCTGCTCGTGCCGGCGTTGCTCGGCGCAGTCCTGCTCGCGTACTTCCTCGTCCCGTTCGTCGTCTTCGTCCTGCAGATCGGGTCGATCGACGTCCTGGCGGGATTCGCGGACCCCGCCGTTCGGACGGCGATTCGCAACTCGCTGCTCACCGCGCCCGTCTCGACGGTCATCGCGACCGTCTTCGGCGTCCCGCTCGCGTACGTTCTCTCGCGAGCGAGCTTTCGGGGCAAGCGGCTGGTCGAGGCCGTCGTCGTCGTCCCGCTCGTAGTTCCGCCGATCGTCGGCGGCGTGTTGCTGTTGACCGTCGTCGGCCGCTACACGCCGATCGGCGCCGCGGCCGCTGCGCTGGGCGTCCCCCTGACGGACAGCCGCGCCGGTGTGATACTCGCCCAGACGTTCGTCGCCGCGCCGTACCTCGTCGTCACCGCGAAGGCCGGCTTCGACGGCGTCGACCCGCGGCTCGAGGAGGTCGCCCGAACGATGGGCTACGGGCCCCTCGAGACGATCCGTGCGGTATCGCTGCCGCTGGCCCGGAACGCGATCGCCGCCGGGATCGTGCTGACGTTCGTCCGGGCGCTCGGCGAGTTCGGCGCGACGATGATGGTCGCGTACAATCCGCGGACGATGCCGACCCAGATCCGCGTCGCCTACATTTCCCAGGGGCTCGAGGCGATCGTGCCGATCGCGCTCGCCTTGCTCGCGGTGACGCTGCTCGCCGTCGTCGCCGTGCGCGTGCTCGTCGGAACGCCTCGGAATTATTGACTTTCGACGGAACGAGAAAGAAGCGATAAAAAATCCAGATAGTCGCTATCGGCGTTGCTAATCTCTTTGGAAGTGGGGTTATTGCGATCCCTGCTGTAGCAGAGTATGAGTTCATGACATCAATCGCAGACATCGAGATTCCGGCCGACGGAACCGGATTGGGCGAGCTGTTCGAGGCCGTTCCATCACTGAACTGTGAGATGGAGCGCGTCATCGCCTCGAGCGGGCACGGGCTCTGGCTCTCGGGGGCGTCACAAGACGACGTTGAGGCCGCTCTCGCCGAATCCACAGAAATCGAGGAGTACACGATGATCAGCAGCGACGGCGATCGCTGGCTCTACGACATCGAGTTCGATCCGGACACCGTCGATCCGTTCACGGTCGTCCTCGAGGAAGGCGGGACGGTACTGTCCGCCTCGGCCTCGAACGACACGTGGCTGCTGAGCGTCCGCGTCGTCGACCGCGAGTCGGTCAGTACGCTCTACGATCGACTGGTCGACAACGACGTGACGCCGACGATCGTCCGCCTGTTCGACGTGGCCGAGGAGACCCACTCCCAGTGCGGGCTCACCGCGCGCCAGTACGAGACGCTCGTCGCGGCGATCGATCACGGCTACTTCGAGATCCCGCGCGAGGTCTCGATGCAGGAACTCTCCGACGAACTCGGCATCTCCCACCAGGCGCTCTCGGAGCGACTCCGCCGCGCGTACCGGGCGCTCGTCACCTCGGAGCTGAACGTCGCAGAGGAGGAGACGACCGCACCGCCGATGCCCTCGGACTGAACGGGACGGCCCGCGTTCGGCGGTTCGAACAGCTAACTCGTCCCCTCGATGTTTTCTCGACTCGTGTTCGTCGAGCGACTACACGAGTCCCGCGATGTGGACGGGCGGAGAGTTCACACAGTCACAGTAATTTTGCAGTCGGCGCTCAGCCTCGCATCGCTTCGACCGGATCGCTCTCGAGACGGAAACGAGCGGCCCGGATCGTCGCAAGCCACCGCAAGCACCACCAACTTGGGCGTTTCCGACGGTAATTGAAACACAATGGCACAATTTACCGACGACGACATCGGCAAAGACGTCGTCAACGCACACGGCGACAAGGTCGGGATCGTCGCGGACGTCGAGCACGGCACCGCACACGTCGAACCGGACCCGGGGATTACGGACACCATCAAGGCGACGCTCGGCTGGGGTGGCGCCGACGAGGACGCCTACCCGCTCCAGGAGGAGGCGGTCGCGCGGGTTACCGACGACGAAATCCGCCTCGAGAGCGACCTCGAGCGATCCGGGAGCCAGACTGGATCCGAGACGGGGATGGGAGCAGGAACGGCCGGAACAACCGACACCACCGGAACAGGGGGCACGGATGCGGACGATGTCCAATCCAATACGACCGGGTCTCCGGGGTCCAGCGACCTCGAATCCGGACCGGCCGGAACGGCTGACACGGATACTGGAACGGACACCGGCACCGGCACTGGCACCGATTCCGGCATCACCGACGACGACGGACTGATGGGCGACGATGATGACGACGACGGCCTGATCGGCGACAATAACGATGATGACGGGCTCATCGGTGACGACGAGAGCCGCCGGAGCGACGAAGGGCGGCGACGGAACGATGACGACGAACTCATCGGCGACGACAACGACGACGGCCTGATGAGCGACGACGATGACAGCGACCTGATCGGCGACGATAACGACGATGACGGGCTCATGAGCGACGACGACGATGACGACGATCACATCGGCGACAGCGGCAACACGACCACTCGCTGAGCCGGTCCGTGATCCGGTCGCCCCGGGCCGAGTGCTACCTTTTTCCGCTAACTGACCGATAGCCACCGGCGTAGTCCGCTCTCGAGGACGGCGAAAAATCGATCTGCTCCCCGTCTGAGTCGCCCGTTACTCCTCTCGTGCGTTGCTCTCGCTCTGCTCTTGGTAGTCGCTTCCGGTGTCGGCGTCTCGTCCTCGCCGCCGCTCGCTCGAGGGCTCGTGTGCCCCCCCAGAGCGCTCGCTGGTCCGATCCTCGCGGTTGCGGTTTTGGCTGCGATCCTGGCTGTCGCGGTCCTGCTCGTGTTCCATTCGAGTCGCGTCGATCCCGCGGTCGGTCGCCTCCGGGCCCCGTTGAGTCTGGGTCGGTTGCTGGTTCATCGCCCGTCGTTGGCCGGCGCGCTGTAGGCCCCGACTCGAGTTCGAACCGCCGGTTCCGCTGTCGATCCGCTGTGAGGGTTGGTCTCGAGACTGGTCGGGTGATTGCTGGCGACGCTGTCCGTGCTGCGTTTGCTGGCCGCGCTGGTCGTACTGGGGGTGCTGGCTTTGCTGACCGCGACCCTGCTGTGGGGAGCTCCGTCCGGCGGGGTGTCCCGACTGGTCGTTTCGCTGTTCCGGTCGCCGTTCCTGATCGCGGCGGGTGGTCGATTGCCCCGAGGACTGGGCCTCCTGCATGCGGTGTTCGGGGCTGGTCGCGCTGGCGGATTCCCCGCCGTAGGTCATCCCCTGATTTTGGTGAGGCTGTGGCTGCGATCGTGGCTGTGACTGCCCCTGATCGATCCACTCACCCGTTTGCGGGTAGGCCTCCATCGGCTGCTGGGACTGCCGTTGCTGTGGTTGCCGTCCGCTCTGGTGGCGTGCTCGCTCGGTGTGTTGGTCAGTAGTCGACCGAGCACCCATCTCGGGTGACGGCTGTTGACGGCCCATCTGTGTGCTCTGGCCCTCCATCGACGGCCGCTGTTCGCTCCGTTGTGTCCGGCGCGTCGGCGGTGTTTGCGCTTGCGCTTGTTGCTGGGCCTGAGGCTGGGGCTGAGACTGGAACTGGGGCTGTGGCTGTAGCTGGGTCCCCGATTGAGACTGCGAACCCGCCTGTGCGGCCATTCCCGCCGCGGCACCCCGCTCGAGCGCGCGTTCCATCTCCGGCGCCATCGCCTCCATCCCCTGCAGGTAGCTCTCGAGCATCGACCGCGTGAACTCCTGGCCCGGAACCTGATCCAGCATCGATTGGGTCATCTCCATGCCTTGCTCCTGTGCGGTCTGTTGCCACTGCAGCGCGCTCAGGGTCATCTGGGCCATGCTTCGCTGGAGGTTCAGCAGTTGCTCGAGGGCCTCCTGTCCCTGATTCATCGTCGTTCGTTGCATCTGTGTGGTCGGGTCCGTGCTGGAGTTGGATTGCTGGTCTGTCATTGGTTGGCTCCGTCGCGTAAGGATACGCTCCGCTCGCACTGTGAGGATCCGGCTAGGACGGCTATCGGCGCTGTGCCGTCGCGCTGACGGTGTAGCGCTCACCTATCACCGTCGCTGCCGTCCCCTCGACGCCCGCCGACCCGCAGTCGTCCTGGGCGACGGAGCAGTCAATAAAGGTCGCCGTCGGTTCCAGTCGGGTAGCACGAGGCCAACCGTTCGAAACGATCGGAAACGGTGATTCCCCACGGCCAGCGAGGGTGAATCCTACTCGAGTTCTGCGGGAGTAATCAGCTCCAGTTCGAGCGTGAACGGATGCTTAGTGTGGTAACAGCAGCTTAGCGGTCGCCGAAGCCAGATGGCGTCTCGTGCAACACCCGATGGATCTCTCCCTGACGGTCTCGAGACCAGCTGGTACCTTACGACTCGGAGTTCGGCTCGCCGAACGATTTCCCCTCCCGCTCGTCGGCGCGGCGGCGCCGCAGCGCCGCCCGCGCGTTGGAAGCTTCGTAGCCGAACAGGACGCCGTCACCGTACGCCTCGGCCACCTCGAGGGCGTGAATCAGGTCGTCGACATCGACGTTTACCGCGTACAACTCGATATTGAACGGCGTCTCGAGCGCGCTCTCGAAGCCCTTCGCGATGGTCTCGAGCCAATAGGTCGTCCCGTAGTGCGTGTCGTACAGCGGGACGACGAACTCGTCGACTAAGTCTTCGAGGGCCTCGAGATCGAGCCCGGCCCGCTCGTAGAGGTGGCCGGGATAGGGGTCCGGATAGAGCGTCATGTAGGTCTTCCCGGGGATGCGGTCGACCGCCTCCTCGACGAACTCGGTGACGACGCTGGCGCGCCACTCGAGGCGGTCGTCGTACTCGCTCGCCTCGAACGCCTGCTCGCAGACGCCGCAGTGACAGTACTCAGCCCGCGGGAAGCCGACGTCGTCGAGCCGGACGTCCTCGTTGGCCGCGACGCAGTCGTCGATGATCTCGAGCAGTCCCTCGCGGTAGTCGGTGCGGGTGGGACAGACGTAGTCCCAGTCGAACTGCGGGCGGTCGCGCGTCGCCGGTCGGCCGAAGTCGTCGACGGGGACGAGCGACGGATCGGCGTCCGCCGCGGCGTTGTCGGCGAAACACGAGACCATGTTGATCCCGTCGTCGATCGGTTCGGCGGACCGGCCGGTCACGTCCTTGACTTCGTAGAATCCGCGGTCGAACTCCGGCCACCGGACTTCTTCGGCGTTTCGGGTGACGACGCCGTACATAGCTCAGGGTACGACGCCGTCGCCGTAAGCCGTTCGGTTACGGTACGACTGCGTTGCGAGCGGGCCGTTACTCGGTCGGTTCGTAGTCGATCTCTTCGACGTCGGACGAGCCGCTGAACGCGACTTTCCAGAGGGCGACGATGACGACCAGGGCGAGCAAGAGTTTGACTGTACGCGACATGTACACCCGAACGAACGCGCGGAAACCACTTAGATATTCTGGATGACTTTCTAGAAACGAATGACGGTCGACCGTCGTCGTTGCCGCAACCGTCGACGCGGTCGACCCCGACCGAATTGCAGTTTCGGTTTCCGTTCCGGTCTCAGTTCGTCTCGATCAGCGACGCGATCTCGTCGCGGACGATCGTCTCGCAGTACGCGCACCGAACGCCGTCCTCGAGCACCTCGAACCGCGAGGTGACGGGCTCGTCGCCGGTCGTGATGCAGCCGCGGTTCGGACAGGAGAGGACGCCTTCGACGACGTCGGGGCGCTCGACGCGGTGTTTCTCGATCACCTCGTACTCGCGGACGATGTTGATCGTCGCGTCGGGCGCGATCAGCGAGAGCACGTCGACCTCGTCCTGGCTCAGTTCCCGGCCCTCGACCTTGACGATGTCCTTGCGCGCGAGCCGGTCCGAGGGGACGTTCATCCCGATCGAGACCTCCTCGCCCTCGCTGCCGTCGATGCCTAAGATTGCGAGGACGTTCAGCGCCTGACCCCCGTGGACGTGGTCGATGACGGTGCCATCCTGGATCTTGCTGACGCGCAGTTCGTGGTCCGCGTTGCCGTCGTGGTGGTCGTGGTCGTCACTCATCGGTCTCACCTCCCTGTCCCTCGGCGTCGCTTAGCAGGAGATCCAGCAGCGCCATCCGCACGGGAACGCCGTTGTGTGCCTGCTCGAAGTACGCCGCGTGGTCGGTCTCGTCGATCTCCGGCGCGATCTCGTCGACGCGGGGCAGCGGGTGCATCACCGTCAGGTCGTCGTCGGCCGCCTCGAGCGTCTCGCTATCGATCTGGTACTCGCCGGCCACCTTCTGGTACTCCTGTTCGTCGGGGAACCGCTCGCGCTGGATGCGGGTGACGTAGAGCACGTCCAGCGAGGGCAGGACCTCCTCGAGCGATTCGTGCTCGCGGATCTGGGCGTCCTGCTGCTGGTGGAGGTCGTAGACGACCTCCCGCGGGAGTTGCAGGCTCTCGGGACTGATGAAGTGCTGGCTCGTATCGAAGTTCGTCAGCGCGTAGGCCAGCGAGTGGACGGTTCGGCCGTACTTCAGGTCGCCCATGATCCCGATGGTGAGGTCGTCCAGGCCGGCGTTCTCCCGGATCGTGTAGAGATCGAGGAGGGTCTGGGTCGGGTGGTGGCCCGCACCGTCGCCCGCGTTCAGCAGCGGGACGTCGATAAACTCGCTTGCCATCGTCGCCGCGCCCTGTTTGGGGTGGCGCAAGACGAGCGCGTCGGTGTAGCCTTCGATGACCCGAACGGTATCGGCGAGCGTCTCCCCCTTCTTGACGCTCGAGGATTCGACCGAACCCATGTCGACGACGTCGCCCCCCAGGCGCTTCATCGCGGTTTCGAAGCTCATCTTCGTCCGCGTGCTCGGCTCGAAAAAGAGGAGCCCGAGCAGTTTCCCCGCGTGGCGGTCGGCGACGGCCGCCCGGTCGGCGTCGATCTCGGCCGCCCGATCGAGGACGGTTTCGATGTCCCCCCGCGAAAGCTGTTTGCTCGTGATGAGGTGATCGTGGCGCATTCCTTTTCGTTCGTGTAGGCTTCTGCCGGCCCCTTGAATCCCTCCATTCGGAGTCGGCGCTGCGCTCGGTCGTAATTAGCAACGACACCTCGGAATCGATCCCGATCCCGACGCCGTTTACATGTTAGTAAAATAACCCTATCCCGCCGGTTCAACGCCGTTGTGGGTCGAACGCGAAGGCAAAGAATTATCCGGGCACTGGGGAAACTACGTACAATCGTATGGTGGATCGGTTGGAAACCGGCATCGACGTGCTGGATCGGAAACTCGACGGCGGCCTCCCGCCGGGGAGTGTCATCGCCTATACGGCGCTGCCGGCCAGCCAGTCCGAACTGCTCCTGTACGAACTGACGGCCGCGCGCGGCACCCTCTATCTGACGACCGAACGGTCGACCGAGACCGTCGAGTACGCCATCGAGGATTCGCCCTCGGCCGTCGGCAGTCCGACGATCAGACACGTCACCGGCGACGCGCCGCTCGAGGCGGCCCGACAACTCGTCGACGCGCTGCCGGACGGTGCGAACCTCATCATCGACACGATGAACACGCTCGAGCGGACGGATACCGACGAGTACATCGACTTTCTCAACGACCTCAAGCGTCGGATGGTCGAGACGGGATCGATCGCGGTACTGCACTGCCTGAAGGGACAGGACCCACCCGCAAACCGAGCGCGGACGTTCCACGCCGCCGACGCCATTTTCGATCTCACGACGGACATTACCGGGACGGAACTCGAGAACCACCTCACGATCCCGAAGTTCCGCAACGGCGGCCAGCCGACCGAGGCGATCAAACTCGAGCTCACGGAGGAAGTCGAGATCGACACGAGTCGGGATATCGCCTGACCGCTCCAGCGGTGGCGCAACTCGATACTTCGCAGTTCAAACTTCTTGCTCGGGCGTCGTAAACGGCGTAATCGCCGCAGTCCGCTCCGTAACCGTTGCCGTCCGCAGGATGTACGCGAACAGCAACGCGAGGGGAAACGAGCCGACCGCCGCGGCGATCGGAAAGACCACCCGCTGGACCGATCGGGCAAAGGGCGGCCCCGACAACCCCGTCAGCGCGAACAGCATCCCGATCGCGACCCCGACGGCGGGCACTCCGGCGTAGAGGAGGTTCCGGGAAAGCCGCGAGAGTTCGACCTGCAGGTAGACCGATTTGAAGTACTGCCGGGCGATGTCGATCTCCCGCAGCCGATCGAGCAGATCGTCGATCGCGGCGTCGGCCTCGTCGGACAGTTCGTCCTCGTACGCTCGTTGGACCTCGTCGAGCCGTCGAATCTCGTGGGCGAAGTTCGTCTCGAGCAGCGTCGAGAGCGTGTTGAAGATGCCCTCGTCTGACTCCCGGACGAGACGGTCGATCCGGTCGAACTCCTCAGTGAGTCCGGCCACGACGTCGTCGATTTCGCCGGCGGCGTCGTCCGGAAACGTGTTCGCGGCGAGCCCGCCCAACCGTTGGGCGTCCTGCCGGGTGCTTTCCATGACGAGCCGAAGAAAGCCCGACGGCTCGGCCGGCGCGGTCCGGTTCGCCACCGACTCGATCTCCTCGCGGTAGTCGACCGTCTCGGCGATTTCGGACTCGAGTTCCCCCGGCGGCTTGAGTTCCTGCGAGAGCAGTAACTGATTGATCGAGACGACGACGGTGATCAGCGTGAAGTTGCCCGATATCAGGCCGCTGAACGCGTAGAACAGCGACTGGGTATCCGACAGCGGCGCGAGCCCGCTGACCGTCAGCGCCAGATAGAGCGCCCCCAGCCCGGTCGCGACGCCGGCGGCGATCGCGACCCGGTTGCCGTCCAAACGGAGCCACTGCGCGAGATCGTCGGGCCCGGCCTCGAGCGTCGATTCGGCCTCGTCGCTCGACGAGTCGGCCATCGTGTCCGTCGATCTACGAGCCTGCGAGCGAAAAATCCGGGCCGCGCAGGTGCACGTGTGCGGTCCGCGGGACGGTCTGCCAGCGGAGCCGCATTACGATCCGCTACCACGGACGAAACCGGGGACTCGAGAACGAGATCGGTGCCGGAAAACCGAGCCGATGGACTACGCGGTTCCAGAATAAAACGGCAGAACGCGAGTCGGCGTCGCGCTTACTCGTCGGCGCCTTCGAGCTCTTCGACGATCTCGTCGGCGTCGACGTCGGCGTCCTCGAGGGCCTCCTCGATGTCGCCGCCGCCCATACCGCCCATGCCGCCGCCCATCATGCCGGGCATGCCCATGCCGCCCATGCCGTCGATGACTTCCTGGACGATGACGCGGTCGACGTCGACCTTGCCCATGATGTCCTGAGCGATCTGCTGCTTGCCCATCATCCACTGCTGGTTCATCGTCATCTGGGGCGTGGCCTCGAGGTAGAGTGTCTCCTTCTCGACGACCTCGGTCTCGAACTCGGGCTCGGCGTCCTCGTCGTCCTCGTCGGGTTCGACGGGGACCTCTTCCTCGACTTCGTCCGTCTCGATCCAGAGCTCGGGCTCCATGCCGAGGTACATCTCGAACAGGCCGGCGGCCTTCTCCTCGCGGTCCTCGACTTCCTCGACGACCTCGTACTCGTACTCGATGTCCTCGCCCGCGAGCGGGTGGTTGAAGTCGACGCGGGCGCGGCCGCCGATGATCGTGCTGATGTAGCCCTGCTGCCCGTCAACCTGGACGTTCGCGCCGGGGTAGCGGTCGTCCTCGTCGATCTTCTCGGCGCTGACGGTCTGGACGTCGTCGGGGTCGTACTCGCCGAAGGCCTGTTCGGCGGGGACCGTCACGGTCCCCTCGTCGCCGGGCTCGGAGCCGACGATGTCGTCTTCGACGGCCTCGAAGATGTGACCCTCGCCGAGCACGATCGTGCGCGGCTTGAACTCCTGTCCCTGGTCGTCGACGCCTTCTTCCTCGGCGACCTCGGGATCGGTCGTGTCGACGAGCTGGTCCCCGTCGACGGTGTAGGCGGTGTACTCGATCTCGACGAAGTCGCCGTTCTGAAGCCCTTCGGCTTCGGATTCGGCGTCTTCTGCGTCTGCTTCGACGTCATCGGCCTGCTCGTCTAGCTCGGCCTCCTCTTCCTCGGTCATACGTTGTACGTCCCGCCGTCTGCATTTAAGGGCGACGTTTTCCCGCGAGGCCGAGCGCGACCGATACTTACTCGGTCGGTCGCCCACTCGAGGCAGACGAGCGCAATGTACGAGGTCGAAGTCAAGGTGCCCGCCGACCCCGATCTCGCGGCCGTTCGGGAGCGCCTCGAGCGCGGGGGCGGTTCCGACGGCGAGGACGAGGCGCGCCGTCTCGAGGCCGAGCGGGCGGGGACGGTCGTACAGGAGGATACCTACTACGACGCGCCCCACCGATCGTTTCCGGAGACCGACGAAGCGCTGCGGATTCGCCGGGAGTCGAGGCCCGACGCCGATCAAACCGACGCCGAGAGCCGCATCACCTACAAGGGGCCGCTGCTCGACGACGAGTCCAAGAGCCGCGAGGAGATCGAGACCGGCGTCGCGGACGGCGAGAAGATGGACGCCGTGCTGACGAACCTCGGATTCGCCCCCGCCGCGACGGTGCGCAAGGAGCGCGAGCACTACACCCTCGAGCGCACGGTCGGCGACGACGGCGACCGGCGCGCGTACACCTACACGATCACCCTCGACGCCGTCGACGACGTCGGCGAGTACGTCGAGGTCGAAACCGACGTCGAGCGGGAAGCCGACCTCGAGCCAGCCCGCGAGGGCGCCTACGCCGTCCTCGAGTCGCTGGCCCTCGATCCGGCCGACCAGATTCGGACCTCGTACCTCGGCTTACTGCTGGAGTCGTGACGGCAACGCTTGCCGTGCGTATTACTAACAAGTATTTTCCAAGCGGAATCTGTTTCCGCAAGTTATAGAACCGCGCTCTTCGAAAGACCGCCAATGAGCGAGCGGAACATCCGGGTCGAGCCGATCGACCGGCACGCAGTCGAGGATCAAGAAGTCGAAATCGTCGAGCGAAAGGGGATCGGTCACCCAGACACCATCTGTGACGGCGTCGCCGAGGCGGTCTCCGAGGCGCTCGCCCAGGAGTACATCGACCGCGTCGGCGAGGTGCTGCACTTCAACACCGACGAGACGCAACTCGTCGCGGGCGAAGCCGCGCCCGCCTTCGGCGGCGGCGAGGTCGTCGACCCCATCTATCTCCTGATCGTCGGCCGCGCGACCAAACACTACGACGGCCAGACGATCCCCGCCGAGACGATCGCGCTGCGAGCGGCCCGCGAGTACCTCGAGTCCGAGATTCCCCAGCTGAACGTCGGCGAGGACATCGTCGTCGACGTCAAACTCGGCGAGGGCAGCGGCGACCTGCAGGAAGTCTTCGGCGAGGACGAAGTCTCGGTCCCGATGGCCAACGACACCAGCTTCGGCGTCGGCCACGCACCCCTGACCGAAACCGAGCAGATCGTCCTCGAGGCCGAGCGACGGCTCAACGGTGAGTTCGCCGACGAAAACCCGTACCTCGGCCCCGACGTGAAGCTCATGGGCAAGCGCGAGGGCGACACGATCGACGTCACCGTCGCCGCGGCGATGATCGACGAGTACATCGCCGACCTCGACGAGTATATCGAGGCCGTCGACGCGGTCGAGGAGTTCGTCGAAGACGTCGCGACCGACCACACCGACCGCGACGTTAACGTCCACGTCAACACCGCCGACGACTACGAGGAGGGATCGATCTACCTGACCGTCACCGGCACCTCCGCCGAGCAGGGCGACGACGGCTCCGTCGGCCGCGGCAACCGCGCGAACGGGCTCATCACGCCCAACCGCTCGATGTCGATGGAAGCGACCAGCGGGAAGAACCCCGTTAACCACATCGGGAAGATCTACAACCTGCTCTCGACCGAGATCGCCGAGGAGGTCGTCGCCGACGTCGACGGTATCCGCGACCTGCGCGTTCGCCTGCTCTCACAGATCGGCCGCCCGATCGATCAGCCCCACGTCGCCGACGTCCACGTCGTCACCGCCGACGGCGTCGACCTCGAGGACGTCGAAGCGGACATCGAGGCCATCGTCGATCGGGAACTCGCGAACGTCACCGACATCACGCGGCAGGTCATCGACGGCGAGCTCACCACGTACTGAGCCGGCCGTCGTCCGGCACTCGTTGATCGCGCGCGTCTGGAGTCCATGGACGCTCGCGTCTGGAGTCCATGGACGCTCGCGTCTGGAGTCCATGGACGCTCGCGTCTCGAGTGCTGCGATCGCTCCCAGCCTCGAGGCTGCCGCCAGCGCAACATCCAAACCGTCCCGCAGCGTGCGTTCGTGTATCGAAACGAAACAGCGGTGAGCCTCAGGTGTCACGTCCGTCGGCCAGTTCGAACCGCGTCGTCCTCGCCGTCGTCGCCAGTACCTTCTTCGTCGGGTTCGGCGGCGGCGTCGTCTTTCCGATCCTCCCCAATCTGGGCGAGGTGCTGGGCATCTCGTCGTTTCTGGTCGGGATCATCCTGAGCGCGAACCGGTTCACCCGGCTGGTGGCGAACGCGCCGGCCGGCTCGCTCGTCGACCGGATCGGCACCCGCAAACCGTTCATCGCCGGCCTGGCGATCGAGGGTGTCGCGACGTTCGGCTACGTCGTCGCGCTCGCCGCCGGAGGGTCTGTCCTGTGGTTTCTGCCGAACGTTCCCGAGTTCTGGTTCATGGTCGCCCGCATTCTCTGGGGCATCGGCAGTGCGCTCGTCTTCGCGACCGCGTACACGATCACGGCCGACGTCAGCGAGGCCGACTCGAGGGGGACGAGCATGGGCATCGTCCGCGCCGGGATCACGTTCGGCTTCCCCGCCGGGCTCGTGCTGGGCGGGCTGGTCAGCGACGTCTGGGGGAACGTCGAGGCCTTCGTCCTCGCGGCCGCCTTCGCCGGCCTCGCGAGCGTCATCGCGTTCCTGATCGTCCCCGAGACCCACGTCGACAGCGAGCAGAAGTCTGTCAAGCCCTGGGACATCGAGACGACCGTCCCCGCGCTGACCGTCGGCCTCGTCAATTTCGGGCTCTACTTCGCGTACATCGGCGTGCTGTTCTCGACGCTCGTCCTCTTGCTCGACGAGCGAGCCATCGCGATTTTCGGGCTCAACGCGCAGGGCTCCTCGGGAATGCTGATGGCCGCGACGGTGCTCTCGGGCTCCGTGTTCACGCTCGGCGGCGGCGCGCTCTCCGACGCCGTCGGGGCTCGCGTCCCCGTCATGCTCGGATTCCTCCTCACGTCGTTCGTCGGCTTCGTCGCGCTGGCGATGGGACGGAGCTTCGAAGTACTGGTGCTCGCCTGCCTCCTGATCGGCGCGGGCCAGGGCGGCGTCGGCGGCCCGCTGACGGCGCTGCTGGCCGATCTCACGCCGGAGGAGCGTGTCGGCCGCGCGATGGGGACGAACAACGTCTTCGGCGATGTCGGCGGCGGTCTCGGACCGCTAGTCTCTCTGCCGCTCGTCAACCTCGTCAGCTTCGAGTTCGTCTACGGGCTCAGCGCGATCCTGCCGGTACTGGCCGGGGTCGTACTCCTCGCCGGAATCTACGCCCACACCGGCCGTGTGAACCCCTCGATCGGCGAGTCCGCGAGCTAACGGCCGCTCCAGCCGTCCGTTCCGGATGTCTACAACAACCCGAAACCGACTCGAGAGCCGCGACGGTGGAATTACCCTCGAAGGAACGCCTACGCCGTGTTGTTCCTGGCGCTCGCAGCCTTCGGCGCCGGGCGCATCCTCGGCGTCGACCGCTACCTCGAGAACGTCCGCGCCGGCGGCCAGCGGCTGGTCGAGAGGGACCCGAACCTCCGCTACGTCCTGGGTTGACCGAGTCGGGTCGTGCGCCGCGGCTCCCGCGAGTCTCGGTTTTCTTTTCGACCGACTCCCCGGTGTCGCGTCCCACGCGAGGCTGTCCCTCGTAACCCCCTTATAGCCCCAATCGTCTATCCCCCTGCATGCATCCGCCGGGAGCCGACACCGTTCTCGTTCGCCATGGGGATCTGAACACGAAGAGCAACGTCGTCAAGCGGCGCATGGAGGGGCTCCTCATCGAGAATCTCGAGGCGCTGCTCGCGGACCGCTCGATCCCCGGCGAGGTCGAACACCGGTGGAACCGGCCCCTGATCCACACCGAGCGGGACGCGGTCGAAGCGGCGACCGCGGCCGCAGCCGACGCTTTCGGTGTCGTCTCCGCGAGCCCGTGTCTGACCACGAGCACCGAGAAGGGGGAGGTCCTCGAGGCGCTCGCGGAAACGGCTCGCGAGTGCTACGACGGCGGGACCTTCGCCGTCGACGCCCGGCGAGCGAACAAGCAGCTTCCCTACGGCAGCGAGGACCTGGCTCGAGACGGCGGAACGGCGATCTGGGAAGCCGTCGAGGACGAGTTCGAACCCGAAGTCGACCTCGACGATCCCGACCTCACGTTCGGCGTCGAAGTCCGGGAAGACGCCGCGTTCATCTACCTCGAGCAGGTCGACGGGCCCGGTGGCCTCCCGCTTGGCGCCCAAGAGAAGGTGATCGCGATGATCAGCGGCGGGATCGACTCGCCGGTCGCGGCCTACGAGATGATGAAACGCGGCGCCCCGGTCGTGCCGGTCTACGTCGACCTCGGTGCCTACGGCGGTATCGACCACGAGGCTCGAGCGATGGAGACGGTACGGACGCTCTCCGAGTACGCGCCCAACTTCGACATGCAGGTCTACAAGATTCCCGGCGGCGAGACCGTAGACCTCCTCGTTCGGGAGATGGAGCAGGGCCGGATGCTCTCGCTGCGGCGCTTTTTCTACCGAGCCGCCGAAGTGCTCGCGGAGCGGATCGACGCCCACGGGATCGTCACCGGCGAGGCCGTCGGGCAGAAATCCAGCCAGACGATGCAGAACCTCGCGGTCACCAGTCGCGCCACCACGCTGCCGATCCACCGCCCGCTGCTGACCCGCGATAAACAGGACATCGTCGCAACCGCTCGCGAGATCGGCACGTTCACCGACTCGACGATCGACGCCGGCTGCAACCGCGTCGCGCCGGATCGGACCGAGACCAACGCCCGCCTCGAGCCGCTGCTCGAGGCCGAACCCGACGAGCTGTTCGAGCGCGCCGAAGAGGCGGCGAAGAACGCAGAACTGGTCGAGCCCTGAGTTGAAGCCTGAAGCCTGAAGCGGTTCGCCCGAATTACCGGCGGCCGCGATTACAACTCCTCGGGCGTCCAGTCGCCTTCCTCGAAGAACTCGTTGAGGATCGTTTTCATCCCCTTCCGGAGGTGCTGGTGCATCGTCGGCGGCGTGACGTCCATCGCCTCCGCGATCTCCTCGCCCGTGCTCTCGCGGGGCCAGTCGAAGAAGCCGGCGTAGTAGGCGACCCGAAGCGTCGTCAGCTGGCGCTCCGTCAGTTCGTCGAGGATCCGGTTGCGCCGCTCGGCGGCCGTCCGAACCGGGCGATCGACCTCGCGGCGGGCGACCAGTTCGGTGTTCTCGTAGATCACCGACAGCGCGTCCGCGATCTCGCGAACGTTCGCGTCCTGGGGCACCTCGACCAGGCAGGTCCCGACGCCGTCGCTCACCGCGACGTCCCGGATCGTCGTCCCGTGGTTCGCCAGCGTCCGCACGCCGGACTCGGCCAGCCGCATCTCGATCGTACACTGGCTCGTCCCGTCGTGGATGAGCCGACACTCCTCGATCGAGTCGTGGGCCTGTGCCTCCTCGAGGACGGTCTCGCCGTCGAGGCCGTCGACGGTGACGAACTGGAAGGTCTTTCCCCGCGACGACGTGCCGACCCACTCGAGCGAGCAGGTGCAGTCGTACTCCGTCGAGAGGTCGAACGAGAACGTGTCGCCGCCGTCGATGCGGAACTCGAGTTCGACGACGGTGTCGGCCAGCAGGAGTTGGCGGTTCTTGACCGCCATGATCGTAAAGCCGATCGTCTCGCCGAGTAGCTCGAAGGCGGCGGCCTCGCTGTCGGTGAAGGCATCGGTGCGGCTCGCGAGCACCGAGAGGACGCCGTAGGTGGCGTCCTCGTACGTGATCGGCACCGCGATCGTGGCTCTGACGTCGTCCTCGCGGGCCGCCTCCTGCAGATCGGCAGGCAGCGGCTCGGACTCGAGGATGTGGTCGGTGATCTGGGTCTCGCCCGTTTCGGCGGCCCGGGTGACCGAGCAGTGTTCGTCGGCGCCGACGTCCCGAGTGCGCTCCATGTACGCCGTCGCGTCGCCCGCGCCGATCCGGTAGGCGAGGGTGTCGTCGGCCGCTCGCTCGACGATCAACGCGCCGCAGTAGAGGTCGGAGTCGACGAGTTGCTCACAGACCTGCCGTTCGATCGCGTCCCGCGTGGGCGCCTGGACGAGCGTCTCGATCGCGTCGCGGATGACCGCGTTGATCCGATTGAGTCGCTCGAGTCGGGCCTGTCGCGAGCGGAGTTCGCGCTCGCGTCTCGCGCGCTCGGTGATGTCGCGAGCCAGCCAGACGACGGCCCGCTGCCCCTCGATCCGCTCGTCGATCGGGACGACCCGCCCTTCGAATCGCCGCCAGCCCTCGGTGGTCTCGACCCCGTACTCGACGGACTGGATCTCGTCGGTCTCGAACGCGCGGTCTATACATCCCCGCAGTTTCGCCACGGTGTCGTCGGGGAACGCGTCCTCGAGCCTGCGGCCGATCAGATCGTCCGACGAGACGGTGTACAACTCCGCGGCGTCGGGTCGGATCTGCGCGTCGAGGTAAGTACCGTCCTTGCCGATCACGAACGCCTCGTCCGGGAGTTCGTTGGCGAGGATCTGGTGGTAGTCTCGCTCTCCGTCGGTTCCGTCGTGGTCGGGTCCGTCCGCGGCCGTCCCGAGGATGCGATCAACTGTATCGTCGTGGTCGCCCGGCGCGTACTCGTCCGCGTCCGCCCGAACTGCGGTCGCCGCGAGCGGTTCGCTGCCCGCCGGCGGCGCCGCGACCGTCGGCACGTCCGCGACGTCCCGGACGCGTTCGAGGAGCGTCCGCAGTTCCGATCGGTCGTCAGTCTCGAGGACGACAGCCGCGGGACGGCGAAGGCCGCCGTCGGCATCGGCGTCAGCGTCAGCGTCGGCGTCGGCATCGTCATCCCCGGCGGCCGCACTCGAGTCGTCGGTGTCGGATTCCTCGTTCCTCTCCGCCCCGTCGAGCGTCTCGAGCGCGTCCGCGAGCCGCGCCGCCTCGATCGCCCGCACCGGCCGGTCGGCCGCCGCCTCGAGCGGCCCAGCGAGGCAACTCTCGGTGGTTTCCGAGCCGCAAACGAGGACGATCGGTCGCCCGTGCGAATCTAGTGTCATGTCCACCCGGTTCGATACCGCCCGACGGTGCGTCGTCGAGCGGCACCTTTCTACTTACAACCGGATGTCGGAATAAAAATGTAGTGGTCTCACAGACGCAGGGGTAACTGCGCCGTCGAGCGAGCGGCGGCCACCGTCCGAGATCAGGACGGTTCCGGTTCCAGTTACAGTTCGCCGTTGTCCTTCAGTTCCTGGAGCAGGTCGTCGACGAGCGATTCGGGGTCGTCGTAGGGGAAGTCCCCGCCCGACACCTTCGTGTTCAGTTCCATCGCGGTCATCGAGAAATCGCCGGACTCGAACTTCGTTCCGGGCCCGTTCGGCAGCGCCGGGACGAGATCCATCGGACTCGAGACGGGGTAGTCTGCACCTTCGAACGCGTCGATCATCTGTTGTCGGAGTTCGGCTTCGTCTGCCATCGTGACTCCGATTTGCATACCGTAAATAATAAATTTGTGGGTAGTTGCGATTGCCCGCGAAATCGAAGCGGTGTGTCCGTCGCGGCGTTTTTCGAGGTTCGACCGACGACTCCATCGCTACTCGAGATGACGCCCGTCGATCCGAGTCACTAGCTGCTGATATTTTCCCGAAACAGTAATTAATCCGCGGCGGGACGTTCATCGTATGGCTAAAGATACCGTCAGGTACCCCGACGAGGTCGTCGAGGAGATCGACGCGCTCGTCGAAGACGGTATGTTCGAGAGCAAATCCGAGTTCTATCGGTTCTCCGCGGAGTACGTGCTCACGCTGATCAACGACGAGCACGAGGTCGAGACGTTCAACTTCGACGAGATCAAGTCGGAACTCGATATCACCGAACAGGACCACGCGAAGGCGCTGGGTGCCGACGGGGGGACGCTCTTTCTCGACGCCGTCATCACCGTCCGGAAACAGGGCCTGCGCGGCAACTACGAAGCCGCCGAGCGGTTCATCGACACCCACTACGACTCGACCGACCAGGAGTGTATCATCCTCGAGGAACTGCTTGGCACGTACCGGGAGAAGTCGCCCTGAGCGTCGCTCGAACTCCGCCTACTGCGTTCGTTGAGCGGTGCCGCTGTGACTACTACGATCGGTGTAGTCAGCGCTCAGCAGAACGGTTCGCCGAGCGCCTCGAGATCGACGTGGTCCCGAACGAGTGCGGCTGCGCGGTCGTAGGGCGTCTCGGCGGCCGACTCGCGTGTAGACCGATCGCCACTGGCACCGCTCGGTCGATCGACGCCCGCTGACTCGGCGACCGCCTCGAGAAACGCCGTCCGAACCGTCACGTTGTCGAACAGGCCGTGGAGGTACGTTCCGAACACCTGGCCGCGCGCGGCGCTCGCGTCCTCGAGCGGCCGGGCGACGCCCTCGAGCGCGCGCGTCCGGCCGGCGTGAATCTCGTACCCCGAAGCGGTCGCCTCGCCGTCGACGTCCGAAAGCAGCGGCGTCGCGGAGCCGTCGACCTGTACCGTCCGTTGCTCGAGTCGCTTGTCCGCCTCGAATCGGGTTTCAACTGGCAAGAGTCCCAGCCCCTCGACGACGTCGACGTCGCCGGTCCCGGTCCCCTCGAGGCCGGCGTTCGTAATGCGTTCGCCGAGCATCTGATAGCCGCCACAGAGGCCGACGACGGGGCCGTCGAAGGCCCGGATTGCGTCGCCGACGGGCGACTCGCACAGCGCGAGCAGGTCGTCGACCGTGTTCTTCGTGCCCGGGAGGACGACGGCGTCCGCGTCGACGCGCTCGAGCGGATCAGTTGCGCGTGCGATCTGGGTGCCGTCCTCATCGAGCGGAACGAAGACGACCGATACGCCGGGTTCCGCCGCCAGCGCCTCGAGATCGGTCGCGTTGGAGATGCGCGGAAAGCGCGGGACGGCGATCCGAATCCGGCGATCTTCGGGGACGCCGTCGTCGTCGCCGAGCGTGCCACGTTCTTCCTGCCCCGGCAGCGCAACGCTGTCCTCCTCGGGCAGTCCCGGATCGTCGTAGGGCAGCACGCCCAGAATCGGGACGCCGGTTCGGGATTCGATCGCCTCGATGCCGGGCTCGAGCAGCGAGCGGTCGCCGCGGAACTTGGTGACGACGGCGCCGACGACCCGTTCGCGCAGGTCCTCGGGCAGCAGTTCGATCGTCCCGTAGAGGCTGGCGAAGGCGCCGCCGCGCTCGATGTCGACCAGCAGGAGGATCTCGGCGTCGGCGAACCGGGCCGTCTCGACGTTCGCGAGGTCGCGGTCGTGGAGGTTGATCTCGGCGATGCTGCCCGCACCCTCCGCGATGACTACCTCGTTGTCGGCCGCCAGCCGCCGGTAGGCGTCGACGGCGCTCTCGCGCGCGCGATCCCAGTACTCGTCGTAGTAGGTGCCGACGGGGACGTGGTCGTGGGCCTCGCCCTGGAGGACGAGTTGGCTCTCCGCGTCGCCGCGGGGCTTCAACAGGACGGGGTTGTGGTCCGTCGTCGGCGTCGTGCGTGCTGCTCGCGCCTGAACGAACTGCGAGACGCCGATCTCGCCCCAGCGGTCGGCGTGGGTCGTTCCGTCGCCGTGGTCCCCGCTCTCTCCGGGGGTTCCGACGGCTTCGTCTCGAGCGTCGCGTCCGTCCGTCGTCTCCCCGCGGTCGCTTGACTCGGGGCGAACGACGACGCGAGCGTTGTTGCTCATGTTCTGAGCCTTGAACGGAGCCACGGCGACGCCCCGATCGGCGAGTAATCGACAGAGACCGGCGGCGACGGTCGACTTACCGACGTGGCTCGCGGTGCCGGCGACGAGCAGCGTTCGAGTCATCCGCGTACGCGTATTCGCGCGGCCTCGCGTATCGTCCTATCGGTTGCGGCGGGCCGACGCCGAACCGACCTCTTCAAACCGGTCACGGAACCGACGTGGCAGGCGTCGGGACTCGATTTTTGCTCGTCGTCGCCGATAGTCCGTACATGGCTACCCAGCGGCGTCGTCTGCGACGACGGCTGCTCCTCGCCGGCGGGATTATCGGGTTCGGGTTCGGCGCCGTCCTCGACGTCGTCATCTTCCACCAGATTCTCCAGACCCACCACCTGCTCTCGGGGTTCTACGATCCGTACACCTACGACGGCGTCCGAACGAACGTCATGTTCGACGGGCTGTTCACGGCCGGCACGCTCACAATCGGGTGGATCGGCATCGCGCTACTCTGGCGCGTCGTCAACGGGACCGACGCGCGCCTCTCGACGCGGGCGCTCGCCGGTTCGATCGTCGTCGGCGCGGGCGTGTTCAACGTCTTCGACGGGATCGTCGATCACTACGTGCTCGACCTGCACAACGTCGTCCACGGGACCGAGGCGTGGAACCCACACTGGGTCGTCGTCAGCGTCCTCCTGCTCGCGCTCGGCGCGCTCATCCTGCGGTCCGCGAACGGCACCGAGCAGCGGACGAGCACGCGATCGGCCGATTGAGACTACGCTAATCGATCCCCATCGAACGCTAGTTGCACGCGCTCGTGTTCGAGAAACGCCGTCTCGTACCCCTCGTGGCGGGCGACCTGCGGCGGTTCGAGAGTGAACGAGATGTCGTCGATCCGGTCGGCCCCCAGCCCCTCGAGGGCGAGGCCGTAGTGGTGGCCGAGTTCGGGAGCGATCGTCTCGCGGGTCGGTTCGTCGATCATCGTTCGCTCGCCGCTCCGACCGGTCACCGAGAGCGACGCGAACGGCAGGACGTAGCCGTTGTACGCCGTCTGCGGCACGACCGCGAGGTAGGGGCCGTCCGTGATGGCCGGCACGCCGTCGACGACGACCGCCGGAAAGCGTACGTCGCCGCCAGTCTCTACGGTGAGAGGGTCACCGGGAAACGATTCGATCGACGGCGCGACCGCTGCCGGCCGGTCGCGGTCCTCGTCGGTCGGTTCCATCGGCTCGAGCGCATCGCCGTCGTCGCGCTCGTCGGCGTCGACCAGGGTTCGCTCGAGCGACTCGATTTCTTCCCTCGAGAACTCGAGCGCGAACGTCGCCGTTGCGGGTTGCCCGAGCCGATCGGCGGACGGATCGGCCGTCCGACAGTCGGCGCCGCCGACGCGGACCGTCGCCTCGTAGCTGCCGTCGCCCGCGAGGGCGACGTTATCGCCGTAGTGAAACCCCATCCGCTGGGAGAGCATGGGCCAGAGGGTCCGCCTGTCGACGCGCTCGCCGTTCCGGCGGACGGTAACGGACACGGACGTCGGCACGATCGCGTTCGTCGCGACGTCCCGGACGCGGACCATCAGGTGCAGCGAGTGGTCGTCGTGCAGGTCCGCCCGCGTCCGTTCGTCGCCGGTGACCGTCCAGAACGAGTGGGGTCGTGTCGCCAGCGCCGTGATTTCGCGGCCGTCGATCGTCTCCGACCCGTAGGGAACCATCTCGTCTCTCTTCGGCGGGACGTAGACGCCGTCGGGCGGATCGACGACCAGCCGCCGCCAGGCGTCCTCCCGCTCGAGGGACTCGAGACAGCCCGCCAACGGCCCGAGGGCGGCGCCGCTGACGGTACCGATCGCGCCGAGTCGAAGGACGTCACGTCGGCGCATGAATCGCCGTTTCTACGCCGGGATCGCCCATAGCGGTGCTGGCTGCGATTGCCACGGACGGATCGAAGGCCGAGACGAGACCGTGACGGGAAGCTACCGCGGTGGCTACCCCGCGCCGTCCCGATACTGCTCGTCCCAGCGCGGGCCCGCGCGACTCGAGAGGATGTACCCAACGGCGCCGACGACGATCCCGGCCAGTCCGAGCGCGGCGGCGACCGTCGGCGACGGCGGCGCGTCGACGAAGCCGGCGACCAGCGTCGGCACGAGCGGGACGGCGACGCCCGCGGTGAACGCCGAAAACCGGACGGCGTCGAAGAGGAACTCGTTGGGGTCGAAGCCGGCCAGGTAGACCGTGAGCCCGTAGTAGTACAGCGCGTAGCCCGAAAGCACGAGCGCGCCGGCGACGGCGTCGACGAGCGTCGCGTCGAACCACAGGATCGCCGCCGCGTAGGGGACGGCGACCGTCGGCGCGCCGACGAGGACGAACGCCGTTCGCTTCGCCCGGAAGACGTCCTCGATCGGGATCGGGAAGGCGAGGTACGTCTCGAGCGAGTCGAACTGGGTCAGCCAGTTGTAGGTGGTAAACGCCGAGAGCCCGAGGACGCCGCCGAAGAAGATCCCCGGCGCGGGCGCGATGCCGGTGATCGACTCGACGACGCCGACGAGCGCGGCGACCAGCGCGAACAGGATGGCGGCCGAGACGAACGGCTTCCAGACGCCGCCGGCCGAGCGCGCCAGTTCGAGCAGCGTCTTCGCCACGAGCGCGTCGGTCCCGAACGGGAGCGCGTCGCTGATCGTCCCGAACCGGTCGCCCGCCGTCCGCGACGGCTTCCCGTAGGTCGGATCGTAGATCGCGAGCGCGGCGACGCTCCCGAGCACCGCCGCGGCGGTCAGTCCGACGGCGCCGAGCAGCGAGCCGTTCAGCGGCACGAGTGCGGTGCGAACCGCCGCGGGGTCGACCGGGCCGGCGAGCCAACCGAGGACCGCGACGAACCCGAGCGCGAGTCCGATCCCCCACGTCGGAATCCCTCGCGTCCGGACGGCGATCAGCCCGACCGTCGCCGTCGCCCCGGCGGCGAAGACGAGACAGAGCGACAGCCAGAGCGCAACTACCGCGGCTACTGTGCCGAGTACTGTCACCGTCGACGTCGCGCGCACCTCGAGCGGGACCGCAGCGGTCGCCATCGGCAGTACGAAGACGAGCCCGTAGAACAGGGTGTCCTTTAGCAGAAACAGGCCCAGCAGCCGGCGCCGGGAGAGCGGCAGCGTCGTCGCCGTCGACAGCACGAGCGACAGCCGGCCGAAGACGTTCTCGAGCATCGACGAGCCGGCGAGGGCGGCCGTCCCGCTGTAGAGCCCGAATCCGAGCGCGAGGACGTGGAGTCCGGTCACGACGGTCGCGGCCGCGGTCCCGGTTTCGACGAGCGCGAACGCGCCCGCGGCGGTCAGCGCGGCGACGACCAGCGGGAAGCAGCCGAACCGCCAGCCGCCGAACAGCCGCGCGTGGAGGCGCCACTCCTCGCGAGCGAGCGCGAGGAAGACGGCTCGAGTGGCAGTTCCCGAACGAGCGTCCGCCGTCATGGCGCGACCCGCTCGAGCGACGGCACGTCCCGCGTCTCGGTCGGATCGACGTGCTCGAGGAAGACCTCAAGCAGGGAGCCCTCCTCGGTACCGTCCCCGTCGCCGAGGCCGTCCTCGAGCGTCCGCTCGGTGACTAATCGGCCGTCGGCGACGATCCCGACCCGCGTACAGATCTCCGCGGCGACGTCGATGTTGTGCGTCGAGACGAAGACGGCGTTGTCGTCGGCCGCGTACGCGACGAGGAATCGCTTGACCTGCTCCTGGACGAGCGGATCGAGGTTCGCCAGCGGCTCGTCGATCAACACCGCGTCGGGCTCGTGGAGGAACGCCTGTGCGATCATCACTTTCTGTTGCTGCCCGCGCGAGAGATCGGTGTGGAGCGTGTCCAGCTTCCCGCAAAACCCCAACCGGTCGCTCCAGAGTTCCGTCCGCTCGCGGACGTAGTCGGACTCGAGGTCCCGCACGTCGCCGACGAACTCGAGGTACTCCCGCGGCGTCAGGAAACTCGGCGGCGAGCCCCGTTCCGGTACGATGCCGACGCGGCGGCGCGTTTCGATCGGCTCCGCAACCGGATCGCAGTCGAGCACCCGGACGTCCCCTGCGTCCGGACGGAGCTGGCCGGTGAGCGCGCGGAGCGTGGTCGTCTTCCCCGCGCCGTTGGGCCCGAGAAAGCCGAAGACGTCGCCCCGGTCGACCTCGAAGGTCATCCCGTCGACTGCCTGAACGTCCCCGTACGATTTCGTCAACCCAGCTACCCGTATGGCTCCCATCCAGCGGCGATTATCAACGGTAGGTAATAACTGTGCTGGGGAAGATCGACCGAGGGCGACGGTTTACCGAACGTGTTCGCCGAGTGTGGGTCGCTATCGCTCCCTCTCCGAGGCGACTCAAAACTCGGTTCCGCGGCGCGCCCGCTGGCCCGCATCGATCGGGTGTTTCTCCTTGCGGACGTTCGTGATCAGGTCCGCGCGGTCCTCGAGATAGCTCGGCTCGCTGTGACTGCCCGACAGCACGAGTTCGAGATCGGCGGGCTTCTCCTCGATCAACTCGAGCACGTCGGCCTCGGTGAGCAGGCCGCGGTCCGCAGCGTAGAGCACCTCGTCGAGGATCAGCATGTGGACGCCCTCGTCGGCCGGTCCGTCGAGCGGGAACGGCGTCTCGAGGTCGGCCTCGCGGGCTGCCCCGAGGAGTTCACGTGCGCGCTCGAGGCCTGCCTGCGCCTGCGCTTCGTGGTCCTCCTCGTCGCTGCCGTCGGCCATGCCGTGCCAGCCGTAGTGACCGAGGTTCTCGTAGCTGATGCCGGGCAGCGCCGCGATCGCGTTGTACTCGCCCCGGACGGCGTCGACGCTCGAGGCGCCGCCCTTCATGAACTGGAGCATGTGGACGCGGTAGCCGTGGCCCGCGGCGCGCATCCCCATGCCGAGCGTGGCCGTCGTCTTGCCTTTCCCGTCACCCCACCAGACCTGCACGAGGCCGAACGCCTCGGGTGCGGCGGGTTCGATGCGCTCCGGTTCCGGCGTGCGTCCTTGGCCGGGCGTGTTCGCGACCGGGTCCGCAGCCGCGTCTCCGTTCCTGTCGGCAGCCGAGTCCGAGTCTGAGTCCGCACCGGCGGACGGACGCTTGCGCTCGTCGCTCATGGACGACTCGTCGGCGCGCCGGCACATGTAGCCACCGACTGGGTCCCGCGGCGCGTCGACCGGGGCGGGCACAGCAGTCACGCCCCGGTCGGAGCCACCGTACCGGCGATGCCACCGCCGACCAAACGTGTCTTTAGGCCTCGCTCCTAACCCGTTCGCACCCAATGTCACTCGAGTTTTCGTCGTCCGACGATTCCGCCGGCCTCGAGTCGATCGTGGCCGCGCTCGACGACGACGCGTGCCGTCGGATCATCGCGGTGCTCGAGGAGCCGCTGACGGCCGACGAGATCGCCGAGAAGGCGGAGATCCCCCTTTCCTCGACGTACAAGAAACTCGACCGCCTGGCGGATGCGGACCTGGTGACTGAGGCGAACGGGATCCGCCAGGGACCGAACGCCAAATCGCGGTACGTCGCGAACTTCGACCGGATCGCGATCAACCTCGGCGACGATCGGACGCTCCGCGTCGATATCGACCGCGAGAAGCGGACGTCGCTCGACCTCTTTTCGGACGTCGAGCAGGAGTTCTGAACTAGGAAAATCGCGAGGCGATGTCGGCCTCGGTGATGATTCCGACCGTCTCGCCCGCCTCGGTGATCATCACCGCCTTGTAGTGCTCGAGCAGGTTGCTGATCTCGTCTAAGGTCGCGTCCTTCGAGACGGTCGGGAAACTCTCGCTCATGTGCTCCTCGACGGGTTCGTCCCGCGCCTGGGAGTCGAGGTGGACGAGATCGCTCTGGCTGATCGAGCCGACCGGGATCCCCTCTTGGATGACGGCCAGTTGGGAGTAAGCTTCCTCCTCCATCTTGCGGGCGGCCTCCGCGACGGCGTCGTCCGGCGAGACGCTGACGACGGCCTCGTTCATCAGATCCGCCGCGCGCACGACGTCGCTTTCGGCCTTCTCCAAGGCGTTGACGATTCGGCGGAGCGTCGAGAGGCGCGGATCGACGTCGCCGCCCTCGATGCGTGCGATCAGCGGCTGGGAGACGTCGGCCTTCTCGGCGAGTTCGCTCTGGGTCAGCCCGAGTTCGGTGCGACGCTGACGCAGGTCGGCGGGCGTCGGGAGTTCCATACGCATAGATAACTACCGGTTATCAAAAGTACTTTGGGTCGAGCCAGTACTCGCGGATCGGCGGAGTCGTCGGGTTATTCGTCCTCGGGGACTTCGACGACCTCGACGACCGACAGGGGGACGTCACGCAGCGCACCGCCGACTTCGCTCTTGGCGATACGCGAGGCGTGTTCCTCCCCGTCGGCGTTGTAGACCTCCATCTCGAGGGCCAAGCCCACGAGCGCGGTGTCGGCCGCGATGAAGGCGGAGTCGAAGGGCTCGCCGCAGGCGGGACAGCCCGTCGCGCCGACCTCGACCTCGACGTAGTCCATGTCTTCGCTGTTGAGTCGTTTCCCGGCTTCGCTGACGGCGACGCCGATCGCGTCGTCGATCTCCTCGACGTCACGGACGAGCCATGCAGCTTCCATCGCGACGAGATAATTGCCCATACCACATCCTCGGCCCGAGGGGTTTCCTGCTTTGCGGTTCGTCGCCGTCAGCGCCAGTAGTGTCACGAATACGCGTGCCACGGGGCTCGCGAAGCGCGCCCGCGAATCGGATAATTCTCATAAGTTACGAGAATCGGCCGGATCGATTCCCGTCTGCATAGCCGGATTTCGCCGCGAGTACACCGTGAGTTGTCTGGACCGAAACCCAGGTTGAATCGCACGACGGCGTCGACCCAATAGTAAATTAACGATAATTATAGTTTTGAGCGTTCAAGAAAGCTTATATACGACCCTCGTCTGAACCACGGCTGAACGCTGATGATATCCCGCGTGTACCGCGCGACCCTGTTCGCACTGTACCAACTGTGTATCGTGGTCGGCATCCTCGCGATGCCGCTCGCGGTCGCCGCCCGCCAGGCTGGACTGACCTTCCCGATCCACCGCGTTCTCGAGAACGTCGAGGACGCCTACGAGGCCACCCAACCCTAATCCGAACACACGGCACCGTTCTGTTGTCTTTCGACCGCCGAGCGACTGCCGTCCCCATCCCCGTTCTCGACGGCTGACGGCTGCTACGCGGCCGTCCGAACGAATTTGCTTTCGCCGATCCGTGGCCCTCGAGCGTCGACTGCGCCGTCACCGATGGTAGCGGAAACGACCGTGGTGAACGCCGGCCTTTTATACCGTTCCGGCCGTAAGGTTCCGTCAATGCGTACACCCCAACACAACTCGGAGTTCTCCCGGACGGCCGACCAGCTGGCCGACGACACCGACCCCTACGCGCCGGAAGTCGGGCGCATGCCCCAGAACGACCTCTCGATGAACGATCTGGACAACGTCAACAAGACGGGGACGACGACCATCGGTATCACGACCACCGACGGCGTCGTCATCGCGACGGACATGCGCGCCAGCCTCGGCGGGCGCTTCGTCTCGAACAAGAACGTCCAGAAGGTCGAACAGATTCACCCGACCGGCGCCTTGACCCTCGTCGGCAGCGTCGGCGGCGCTCAGTCGTTCATCTCGACGCTGCGAGCCGAAGTCAACCTCTACGAGTCCCGCCGCGGCGAGAACATGAGCATCGAGGCGCTGGCGAACCTCGCGGGCAACTTCGCCCGCGGCGGCCCGTTCTTCGCCATCCACCCCATCCTGGGCGGCGTCGACGAGGAAGGCAGCCACGTCTTCAGCATCGACCCCGCCGGCGGCGTCATGGAGGACGACTACACCGTCACCGGCTCCGGCATGCAGCTAGCCTACGGCCTGCTCGAGCAGGAGTACGAGGACGACCTCTCGAACGACGAGGCGACGACGATCGCCGCCAGCGCGATCAAGTCCGCCGCCGAGCGCGACACCGGCTCCGGGAACGGCGTCTTCCTCTGTGAGATCACCGACGAGGGCGTCGACATCCACGGCCACCACGACTTCGACGAGGTCGTCTAAGGCCGCCGTCTCGGTCGCCCCGATTCCTTTCCGGGTTCGCTCTCGCTTTTCGCCCGGCACTGTCACCGTGCTCGAGAGCGGTGCGTCTCGCAGGTGCTGCTTCGCTTTTGGTCATCAACTTTCCAGCGCGTCCGCTGTAGCTCAGACGAAGACCTGAGAAACGACAAATAAAAACCGAAACCGTCCCGCAGCGTCCGCGTCAGTCCGCCCGCGGCGTCAGTTCGGCCTCGAGGTCGGGCATCTCGACCGCCTCGGCGCGGCCGGATTCGCTCGAGCGGTAGATCGCGTCGATGACTCGCTGGACGGTCAGCGCCTCCGCGACCGTGTTCGTCTCCAGCGGCGAGTTCGTCGCGATCGCACGGAGGAACTGCTCGTCCTGCTGGGCGTAGCCGGTCATCGACTCCTCACCGGTCAACCGGATATCGGCGTAGTGGTCGGAGCCGGCCGTCCCGGTCTCGAGCAGTTTGAGGTTCGTGTCGCCGATTTCGAACTGCGCGCCGCCCTCGGTGCCGCGGATGCGGAAGTCCATGCTCTCCTCGCGGTTGGTCGCCCAGGCGGCCTCGAGCGAGACCGTCGTGCCGTCGGCACAGCGGATGAAGGCGCTGACCGAGTCGTCGACCTCGTAGGTCTCGCTCTCGGCGTCCCAGTTGTCGCCGAACCCTTCGGGGTCGGCGTACTCCTCGCGGGTGCCGAACGTGGTTCTGGTCGTGCCAGAGACCTCGACGATCTCGGGGAAATCGAGCGCGTAGAGGGCGAGATCGAGCGCGTGGACGCCGATGTCCAGCAGGGCGCCGCCGCCGGCCAGATCGGGGTCGGTAAACCACGAGCCAGGGCCGGGGACGCCTCGCCGGCGCACGTAGTTGGCCTCGACGTGGGTGAGTTCGCCGAAGCGGCCGCGCGCGTGCTGTTCCTCGAACATGGCCATCGAGGCCGCGTGGCGGTTGTGGAAGCCGACCATGCAGACGGCGTCGCTCTCGGCAGCCGTCCGAGCGACCCGCTCCGCGCTCTCTAAGGTGTGTGCGAGGGGTTTCTCGACGAGAACGTGGCGCCCCGCCTCGAGCGCGTCGACCGTGATGGGTTCGTGGAACCGGTTTGGCGTCGTGACGATGACCGCGTCGACGTCGTCGTTCTCGAGGAGGTCCTCGTGGGTTTCGTAGGTCGTTGCGTTGAACTCGTCGGCGAACCGCTGCTGTTGCTCGGGGACGAGGTCAGCGCCGGCGACGACCGAGGCTCCCAGCTCCGCGACGGTTCGGGCGTGTAGGTGCCCCATACCGCCCAGCCCGACGACACCGATACCGATGCCGTCGCCGATCACGCGCGGTCACCTCGCGTCTCGAGGGGGGAGGAAATCTCTGTACGGGAGGCGAGCGACCGGTGAGAAAAATCTCGTTTCGATCCCATAGGCGGGCGGTTCCAGTTCATACAGAAACGCGGTCAGCAACCGAAATAAGAGTTGTGACTGATTACGCTCTCTCCGTGGGATTCATTCAGGTATTAAGATAGTTTTCCCGGAATCGGACGGGCAACTGCGAGTTAAAATAATATCTTATATCCTGACTTTCACGCAAAGCGATCGGCCGACCTAAGGGGATCGAACGGCCACACGAGGATAATGGTCACCGTTACCGTCTGGAACGAGTTCCGACACGAGCAGGAAGACGAAGACGCCGCGGCCGTCTATCCGGACGGCATCCACGCGACCCTCGCCGACGCACTCGAGGGACACGACCCCGTCGACGAGGTGCAAACGGCGACGCTCGACGAACCCGAACACGGCCTTACGGAGGACGTACTCGAGGCGACGGACGTCCTCTTCTGGTGGGGCCACATCGCCCACGACGAGGTCGAGGATGAAATCGTCGACCGCGTCCAGGAGCGCGTGCTCGAGGGGATGGGCCTGATCGTGCTCCACTCCGGGCACTTCTCGAAGATCTTCAAGCGCCTCATGGGGACGACTTGCGACCTCCAGTGGCGCGAGGACGGCGGCACCGAACGGCTCTGGGTCGTCGACCCCGGCCATCCGATCGTCGACGGTATCGACGAGTACATCGAACTGCCCCAAACCGAGATGTACGGCGAGCCGTTCGATATCCCGGAACCGGACCGCCTCGTGTTTACGAGCTGGTTCGAGGGCGGCGAGGTCTTCCGCAGCGGCTGCTGTTACCAGCGCGGGAAGGGCCGAATCTTCTACTTCCGGCCGGGCCACGAGACGTTCCCCATCTACGAGAACGAGGACATTCAGCGGGTCCTCAGCAACGCCGTCGAGTGGGCGAGCCCGCGGGAGGGCTCGCCGCGGACGTTCGGCGAGCGCGAGTGAGCGGCGGTCTGCAAAGCGAAACGAAACCTACAGTTCTCGCCGTCCTTCGTCGGTAATCACGCTCTCGAGCAACTCGACCGGCGTCGCGTCGTAGTTGGGGTTTTCGACGGCGAACCCCTCCGCGGGCTCGGGCATGACTTCGCTGCCCGGCCGGAACTCGTTCTCGAAGACGAACCCCTCGCTGACGATCTTCGAGGCCGAGCCCACCACGGTCACCGGCACGTCGAGGCGATTCGCGGTCGAGGCGATCGGGAACGTCCCGACGCGGTTGTAGAGCGTGTCCTCGACGATGCAGTCCATCCCGATGACGACGCGGTCGCACTCCTCGAGGTAGACGCCGTGCGCGCTGTCGGTGATCAGCGTCGTGTCGACGCCCTCGAGGTCCGCGAGCGTCCGCGCGGTCTTGCGGCCGATGTACCGGGGACGGGCCTCCGTGACGTACACGTCGAAGGTCTTGCCGGCGTCGGTCGCCTGTTCCAGCGCCTCGATCACCGTCGAGGAGTAGTCGTGGGTCAGCAGCGTTGCGCCGTCCTCGAGGTGGTCGACCGTGTTCTCGGCGGCGAGTCGCTTCCCGGATTCGACCCGCGAGACGACGGCGTCGATCTTCTTCGCCGTGCGTTCCTTGGCTTCCTCGACGCTGTCGGGATCCGCGTCGGTGACGTCTTTGACGATCTCGCGGATCGCGGTCTGGAGCGAAGCGTGGGACGCGTTCGCGCGCCGGAGAACGGTGCCGTTGCGCTCGAGGTCCCGGAGGTACTCGTCGACGGTGGCGAACTCCCGATCGAGCAGCTCCTCGAGCGCCTGGGCCGCGTGGACCGCGACCACCGAGGAGCTGTGCGTCTGCATTTCCTGGATCTCCTCGACCGTCTCGTCGATCATACTGTAGGGGTTTCCCGTCAACGGCAAAGGTGTTCCGGGTAGTGTCGCCGTCAGCGTCCGGCTGCGGGTCGTTCGGGTCGCGGCCGCGATTACTCGCTCGATTCGAACCCGAAGATCCGCCGCAACTCGCCCTCGATGCGGTCGACGAGTTCCTCGAGGACGGCGTCGAACTGTTCGTGGTCGGCAACGCTGCCGACGCGGTCCTCGACGTCGTCGGGAAGTTCGACGCGGAACTCGCCGTCGTGGGCTCGCGGGCGCTGCCCGCTCGCCTCACCCGCGGAGCGCGGCTCCGCGCTCCCCTCGTAAAACGGTTCGCTCTCGGCGAGCACCTTCCGGTCGATCGCCTTGAGAACGGTCGAATCGTACTTCCCGTGCAGTTGCTGGTAGGCGTTCGAGTACGCCGTCTCGAGTTCCTCGAAGTAGTGGACGTACTTCTCCTCGAATTTTTCGGGGTCGAACTCGGCGCTTCCGTTACTCATGCCCGTTCCTGGGGATGCGAGCCGGTAAACGGTTCGGGATCGAGGGGCGGGGCCGACCGCAACTTTACCTGCCTCACGCACCTAGAGTCGCCGATGACAGTCACCGTCCGGTACACCTGTCCCCACTGCGACGCCGTCGTCAGCCTCGAGCGGCCGCCGGATCTCGCGGACCGCTCGGTCACCAAAGTACAGCAGCCGGGCTGGGAGTACGCCGCCCCCGACGACCCGGACCGCGAGTCGGCCGACGGCATCGAGTTTCTCTGCGGCGAGGACGGACCGGTCACCGACCTCGAGGGCGAGCCCGTCGAGGGCTGTGGCCGCCCCTTCTACCTCAACTTCGTCCGCTACGAGCAGGGCGTCGAACTCGAGCCGGATCCGCCGACCTACGGCGGGCCGCGGTTCGATTTTAACGCGTAAGGAAGACGCCACCGTGTCCGACCGACAAGTCGCAACTGCGGTCAACACAGGCAATGCACCCGCGAACGACCGCGGAGCGAGCGGCGTTTTTGGTCCCGATTTTTGCAAGCGGTTTGAGCGAGCGACGCGAGCGAAGGCCCGCAGCAAAAAGGTGGGAACACAACCCTTTTCGACGCCGGGAAGTACACTCTTCTATGGACGAAGCCGCCGTTCGCGACCGCCTCCGGACGGTCGAGGATCCGGAACTCGGCGACGACATCGTTTCGCTCGGACTCGTGAACGACATCACCGTCGACGGCGACGAGGTGAGCGTCGACCTCGCACTCGGCGCGCCCTACTCGCCAACCGAATCGGACATCGCGGCCGAAGCCCGCGAGGTGCTCATCGAGGCGGGCCTCGAGCCCGACCTCTCGGCCAGCGTGCCCGACCGGGACGACCTCTCGAGCGACGAGCAGGTGCTCCCGGGCGTCAAGAACGTGATCGCCGTCGCCTCGGGGAAGGGCGGCGTCGGGAAGTCGACCGTCGCGGTCAACCTCGCGGCCGGCCTCTCGCAACTCGGCGCGCGCGTCGGGCTGTTCGACGCCGACGTCTACGGGCCGAACGTGCCCCGGATGGTCGACGCCGACGAGCCGCCGATGGCCACCGAGGACGAGACGCTGATGCCCCCCGAGAAGTACGGGATCAAGCTGATGAGCATGGCATTCCTCACCGGCGAGGACGACCCCGTCATCTGGCGCGGTCCGATGGTCCACAAGGTCATTACGCAGCTCACGGAGGACGTCGAGTGGGGCCACCTCGACTACCTCGTCGTCGACCTCCCGCCGGGGACCGGCGACACCCAGTTGACGATGCTCCAGACGATGCCCGTCACCGGCGCGGTCATCGTGACGACGCCCCAGGACGTCGCGCTCGACGACGCGCGCAAGGGCCTCGAGATGTTCGCCCAGCACGACACGGTCGTGCTCGGCATCGCCGAGAACATGTCCTCGTTCGCCTGTCCCGACTGCGGCGGCCAACACGACATCTTCGGCTCCGGCGGCGGGAAGGAGTTCGCCGACGAACACGACATGCCGTTCCTCGGCTCGATCCCGCTCGACCCGAGCGTTCGCGAGGGCGGCGACAGCGGCAAACCGACCGTCCTCGACGACGACAGCGAGGTCGGCGAGTCGTTCCGGACGATCACCGAGAACGTGGCGAACAACACGGGGATCGTCCACCGGCGCAGCGTCTCCCAATCGCAGCGGGCGGCGTCTCGGAGCGATGACTGAGGGCGACGTGACCGCAGACGGAGACGAGGGAAGCGACGCGAGCGCGGACGCAGACGAGTTCGACCCCGACCCCGAACGCGTCGACCTCCTGCGGCAGGTCGCCGACGACGTCCGCGGCGAGACCAGCGAGAGCAAACAGCTCGCGAACATCCTCTACCGGACCAGCGACCTCTACGACGAAGACGAGGAGACGACGCCCGAGGAGATCGTTCGCAACGTCAAGTTCATTCTCGAGGTCAACGAGCGCGGCGGGCTCGGCCGCTGACCGGTCCGCTTCTCTCCGTCGGTCGTCGTTCGTCGATCCGATCACCGTCGATCGCACCTGATCGTTGTCGAACCGGCTGATCGCCGTTCATCGCGTTTTCCGGTACTCGGTACTCTCGATAGCGACGGCGTCTCGTCTCGGATCTCCGCGGCCCGTTCGCCGTCGATGCATCTCTCCACTGGATACCATCTAATACCTCTCAGGACCATGCAAGGGTCCCGCTTATCCGTGTGTGAGTGTTCCGTTCGGATAGGAAGCGGCGACGAGGGGTCCGGCCCGCCTCGTCACCGAACTCAGTGATACCCATGACTAACGCAACCACGCCCATCGAAGCCACGTTCGAACTGCAGCGCCAGTCGATCAAACAGAGCCAGCAGCTGTTCGAGCGCGGACTCGAGATGCAGGAGAACGCGACCGAGACGGTCCTCCGGAACGGAATCGCGGCGCAGCGAAGCGCCCAGCGCCAGGGGACCGAACTCGCCCGCCAACTCTTCGACGCCCAGCTCGAGGCGTTCGAGACGGCGATGGACGAGGACGGATACGACGTCCGTTCGACGATCGATCAGCAGTTCGAGGACAACGCGGCCCAGACGCAGGAACTGCTGAACGAGGGATTCGAACAGAGCGCCGACCTGTTTCGACACCTGCTGAACGCGCAGCTCGACGCGATCGAGTCGACGCTCGAGGGAGACGGACAGGACGTGCGAGCGGCCGTCGACGAGCAGTTCGACGAGTTCGAACGCACGCAGGACGAAGCCTGGAACGAGTTCGAGTCGGAGTTCCTCGAGGCGTTCGACGACCTGACCGAGCAACAGCAAACGGTCGTCGCCGAGTCGATCGAGTCGGTTCTCGAAACCCACCGGGAGACCGAGCAGCAGGTAGTCGAGGGCGCTCAGCTCGCGGAGGAGGCCACCGAGAACGTCCAGCAGCAGACCGAGCAGGCTACCGAAACCATCCAGCAGCAGTCCGAACAGGTCGCCGCGACCGTGCAGACGGCCCAGCAGGGGACCGAAGACGCCGTCGAAACAACCCAGGAGGGTGCTCAGGACCTCGTCGGTGAAGCGGCCGAAGCGGCCGAGGACACGGCGTCGGACACGACCGACGCGATCGAAACCGCGGCCGAAGGCGGGACCGAAGTCGTCGAAGAGAGCCTGCAGTCGATCGAAGGCGTCGGCCAGGTGTACGCCGACCGCCTCGCCGAGGCGGGTATCGAAACGATCACCGACCTCGCGGAGGCGGACGCACACACCGTCGCTAGCACCGCGGAAATCTCGGAAGAGAACGCCGAGGAGTGGATCGACGCGGCGCAGACGCAGGGGTAATCGCGGTCCGGCGTTCGGTTTTCGATCTCCCGCGGCGCCGATCCCGTTTTTTTGCGGCTCGTTCGAACGCTGCCGGCCAGCCGCGTCGCTTTTGGTCGTTCCGCCCGAGACGCGAGTGTGGACGCGAATCAGCAACGCCGGGCGAACCCGTTCAACATGGACGAGCAGTGTCGGAACTGTCCCGCGCTCTGCGAGACGCGCACGCAGGTCGTCCACGGCTACGGCGACGTCGGCGCGGACTTTCTGTTCGTCGGCGAGCAGCCGACGCCGACGGCCGACGAGATCGGGATTCCGCTCGTCGCCCGTCGCAGCGACGCGGACGGCGCCGACGACCCCGACGCCGACGGCACCGACCTCCGGCGCATCCTCGAGCGCCTCGCTCTCTGCGACGCGACCTCGCCGAGCGACGAGCCGGGACTCGAGAACGTCTACTGTACGAACCTCACCCGCTGTCGCGAGCCCGAGCGGCCGCCGACCGACGAGGAGATCGGCAACTGCGAGCCCTACCTCAACGCCGAGATCCGGATGATCAACCCCGAAATTCTGATTCCGGTCGGCGAGCGCGCGCTCGCGGAACTGGGCAAGGAGTACACGACGACGCCGGTCGAGGACCTCGAACTGCCGGACGCCCACGCGACGACGATCCGCGGCCGCGGGTTCGAACTCGTTCCCATGATCGCCCCGTCGGAGCAGACCGACGCACAGACCCAGGCGTGGGTCGAACACTTCGCGGAGCTAATGGCGTCGGACTACCGCCAGACGAAGGGGCGGCAGGGTCGGTAACGACGAGATGTCGATAGCGACGGGCTCGCCTGCTACCAGTACGGCGTCTCCAGCCGGCGGCTGGCCCGCGTCCCGAGCCCGACCAGCGTGCCGACTACAACGAGCGCGACGATAGCCGTCCCGATCGACGGTGCGAGTAGGTCGGTCGATCCAGTCAGGTAGCCGTTCGCAGCGCCGTACAGTCCGATCGAGAGCAGTGCCGCGATACCGATACAACCGAGTAGCCCCGCGAGCGGTTGTGCGTCCATAGGTTCGTAACCGTCGTCCGGGCTCGTAATCGTACGGGTGGATAGAAGTAAGCGGATTGCTTCGCCTCAAGCAGGTCGGTTCCTCCCGGTTCAGTTCTCCGTACCGGTCGCGAAAACGCCGCGTTCAAGGACGACGCCGTCGAAGTATCCGTATGATCGTCGTCGTTCCCGTCGACCCGCCGCGGGGGGGACTCGTCCTTCCATCGCTCGTCGAGACCACGCCGCTGACCGCTGCGGAGGCAGTCTCACTGTACGAGGCTGCGGTTGCGGACGTGCTCTACACCGTCGCCTCGAGCGGCGGCGACCTGCTGGTCAACTACCGCGACGAGGAGACGCTCCCCGACGAGTTCACCGGCCCGGAGTTCGACGATCCGGAGACCGAAATCCGCGAGTTGACGGCTGCCGCCCTCGAGGACACCGGGGACGTCCGCTTCGAACGGCAGGTCGGCTCGAGTCACTCCGCGCGGATCGGCAACACCGTTACGCACCTCCTCGAGCGCGAGGACGCGGGCAGCGTCGGGGTGCTCGAGCCGACGGCGCCGCTGGTGAGCCGCTCGGAGATCGACTCGGCGGCGATGTCGCTGCGGCGCTACGACGCGATTCTCGGGCCGTCGACGGGCGGCCGAGCGTACTTCGCCGGGTTCACCGCGCCGATCGATTTTGCCGATGCGTACGCGACGCCCGCGCTGGCTACGCTCGCGGACCGCAGCGAGAGCGCCGGGTTGAAGCTCGGCTTTGCGCCGATGGTGCCGGACGTGCGGTCCGAGTCGGGGCTGTGCGCGACGATCGCGGGCCTCGAGGCGCGGCAGGCGGCGGAACGGCCAAGTGCGGCGGCGACGGCCGCCGTGGTGGACGAACTCGGACTGGTGGTCGGTGACGGCGACTCGCTCGAGCGGCGATAGACCGATAACCCTTTTTGAACGGATGCGGTACGAGGTGGTGAGGTGGGGTAGCGAAGCGGCCCAACGCGCCTGCCTTGAGAGCAGGTGGCTGTATAGCCTCATGGGTTCAAATCCCATCCCCACCGTATTCTGCCGCGAACAAACCCGTGAGCGGTAAATACGATATGGTGGGATTTGAACACGGTCGGAGCGAAGCCCCTCTCTGATTCAAATCCCATCCCTTCCGCTTCTGCGACGTGTTTGTGACGCTGAACAGCCGCGAGGACCACTCGAGCACCAGTTCTCTCCCTCGTTACTGTATGTAGACTGACCGAATTTGGGGGTCCCCAATCTCGACTACTGCTTCAAAGAGAGGGATCTAGTAATCGACGACAGTTGTCGATACTGGGGTTGCGTCTGTCACCCCGAAACTATTGCTCCCGGGCTTCCAAGACAGCGTATGGAAACTGTCGATTCGGCGACAGCGTTTGCGCCGGGTGAACGGCAACCGGCGGGACGCGTGTGGAGCGACGGAAGCCGGAGTCGGGATCGGGGTCGAGGTCGGGGTCGGGGTCGGGGGCGCCACCAGCGAGCACGGAGGTGGCCCCGATGGTAGACCTCGCAGTCTCCGGCGCACGGTTGGCCGGTGCGTTCCTGCTGGTCGCGCTGAACGGTTTTTTCGTCGCCTCGGAGTTCGCCTACGTTCGCGTCCGCTCCTCAGCCGTCGAGCAACTCGTCGCCGAGGGTCGGACCGGAGCGAAGCTCCTGCAAGATGCCGTCGACAACTTAGACGACTATCTCGCGACTACTCAACTCGGCATCACTATCGCCTCGCTGGGGCTCGGGTGGCTCGGCGAGCCGGCCGTCGCAGCGCTGCTCGAGCCGGTACTCGCACCCCTACTCCCGGAGAGCGCCCTGCATCTCGTGGCCTTTGCGGTCGGCTTCGGTTTCATCACATTCCTCCACGTCGTTTTCGGCGAACTCGCGCCGAAGACGGTCGCCATCGCCGAGGCCGAGCGAGTCGCCCTGCTGGTCTCGCCGCCGATGAAGTTCTTTTACTACGTGCTGCTCCCCGGCATCATCGTCTTCAACGGGACGGCGAATCGCTTCACCCGATTGCTCGGCATCCCGCCGGCCTCCGAAACCGACGAGACGCTCTCTGAGGACGAAATTCGGACCGTACTGGCTCGATCCGGTCAGCAGGGAGAGATCGCCACCGATGAGGTCGAGATGATCGACCAGATTTTCGAACTCGACAACACTGACGTCCGCGAAGTGATGGTCCCGCGGCCGGACGCGATCACCGTCACCAGCGATCAGTCAGTTGCAGCGGTTCGATCGCTGATCCTCGAGGCGGGCCACACCCGGTATCCCGTCGTCGATGCCGACGACCCCGATCAGGTGGTGGGCTTCGTCGACACCAAGGACGTGTTACGAGCGCTCGAGGACGAGCAGTCCCTCGAGTCGTTGACCGCAGGGGACATCGCTCACGAGCTGCCGATCGTTCCCGAAACGACGCCGGCGGTCGATCTCTTGGAGCAACTCCAGCGCGACCGGGTCCAACTCGCTGCGGTCATCGACGAGTGGGGCGTCTTCGAAGGACTGGTCACGGTCGAGGACGTCGTCGAGGAGATCGTCGGCGACCTCCGCGACACGTTCGATGCCGACGAGCCGTCGATCGATCGGCGCGGGGACGGCGCCTACGTCGTCGACGGCGGGGTCACGGTATCGGCGGTCAACGAGCACTTGGACGCCAACTTCGAGGCGGAGACGTTCGGTACCATCGGCGGGCTCGTCCTCGATCGACTGGGCCGCGCGCCGGAGGTCGGCGACCGGATCGAAGTCGACGACTACGCGCTCGAGGTCGCCGCCGTCGAGGGGGCTCGGGTCGACTCGCTGGTGGTCCGCGAGGAACCGCGGACCGCGGAGTCCTCCGAGTGACGATCGGCGCGAATCGACGATTCCATCCCGGCGAGCTGTCCGACTCCGATTCGAGCCCGTAGATTAATTTCCCACGGCGGTGATCGACCAACCATGGTAGATAATAGCTTACACGACAAGCAGGAGCCGTTAAAGCGAGAGTACGAAACGAACCCGGAAGCGGCACAGCTCACCCTCACGGCGACCGGCGAGGAGCAGGACGACGCTCGAGCGTGCAACGTCGACATCGGGCGTGCGATCTACGAGGCTGAGTTACACGAGGGCGCCGGCGGGCCCGGGTCCGGCGCCTGTTCGGGCGATCTTCTGCTGGGGGCGCTGGCGGCGTGTTCCCAGCTCACGGCCCAGGCCGTCGCGGAGAACTTCGGCATCGGGGACGAGGTCGATATCAGCGTCGAGGCCAGCGGCGACCTCGATCTCCGGGGCACGATGGGCGTCGACGAGGACGCCCCAGTGGGTTTCGAGGAGCTTCGTCTCGACGTCACGGTCGAGGGTGACGTCGACGAGGAGACGAAAGCAGCGCTGCAGAAGTATACCGAGCGATACTGCGTCGTGTATCAAACCCTCGAGAACCCGTCGGGTGTCGAGACGGCGTGGACGTTCGAGTAGGTGCGGAAGCGCGCTACCGGTAGGACAACTCGAGTTCGAGCGCGCGCTCGAGTAACTCGTCGTCGTAGTACTCGGCGGTCTGGTCCGGTCGGCGCTCGTCGATCGTCCGCACCGTCCGCACCGTGTTCACGAAGTTCTTGAACGTCGCCTCGTCGACCATCTGGCCGTCGATCGTCACCGCGCCGGTCCCCTCACGTTTGGCCTCGTTGAACCGCTCGATCTTGTGCACGTCGCGCTCGAGCTCTTCGGGCGTGGGCATGTGGATCGTGTTGGCCTGGATCGTCTGCTTCGGATACAGCGACCAGGAACCGTCCAGTCCCAACCGGGCCTCGTGTTCGACTTGATCGGCGTACGCCTCGGCGTTGTAGTAGGTCAGGCCGGCGCGTTCCTTGAACAGGTCGTCGAACGGGCCGCCGATCGAGAGCAGTCCTGCGGCGCTGGCCTCGTTCGAGAGCGCCTCGAGCAGCCCGTCCCAGCGCGGACGGCCGTCGCCCAAGTCGCGGCCGCCGAGTTCGGCGGTGTAGTCGACGGGCCCGAACACGAGTGCGGTGAGCCGGGAGTCCTCGCCGAACTTCGCGATTTCGCGCAGATCCGAGCGCGCCCGGCCGGTCTCGACGATGATCGAGAGCCCGATCGAGCCGTCGGCGTAGCCGTGCTCGCGCTCGGCCTCCGCGACGGTCTCGGCGGCACGTCGGACGTCCTCGAGGCGGCCGACCTTGGGGACGACGACGCCGTCGATCTCGTCGCCGATCTCGGCCACGAGTCGGTCGACCTGCTCGCGGCCCTTCTCGCGGTACGTTTCGTCCTCGTAGCTCCACTCGACGCGGGGCCAGATCTCGCCGGGGAACTCGTACCGGGGAACCTGCTCGATGGTGTTCTCGAGGCCCTCGGCCTTCATGTCCGGCGCGGTACCGTCCTCTAAGTCGGGCACGAGCCAGTCAGGGGCCTGGAAGCCGTCGGCCTCGAGGCCGGAGGTGAGGTACTTCGCCGAGTCCTCTTTGGGAACGGCGGCCGGTGCGGTCTGGAAGGTTCGACAGAGTCGGATGTCTGTGTCGGTGTCGTCGGTCGTCATCTGTGGATTTGTGGGTTGGATGGGGGTGTTCCGGTGGGTGTCGTCGGTGTGCTATCGGGATCGCTTCTGAATCTCCGCGGTTCGAATACCCGAGTAGACGGGCTCGTCGTTCTGGTTGAACGCGACGTGTTCGAAGCGGACCGTGCCCGCCTCCTCGGGCGCGCTCGAGTCGTCGTCGGCCTCGAGCACCCGCGTGAACGCGTAGACGGTGTCGCCAGGGGTGACGAAGGTGTGGAACGACTCGTCGTCGAAGCCGACCTCGCGCCAGGTCCGTTCGTCCGAGCGAGCGTGACCGAGCGCCGTCGAGCGGGTCACGTCGCCGTAGGTGACGATGTCGCCCGAGGGCGCGTCGGCCATCGCGTCGGCGTTGTGGTGCTGTTTGGCGGTGTTGAGCGTCGCCAGCGGCAGCGAGGCCACGGTGACGTCGTCCTGCGTGCGGCCGCGTTCGTGGCGATAAGCGACGGCCGCGTCGCGGTCGGCGGCGTCCTCGAGGGCCGCGACGAAGTCCTCGTAGGAGCCGCCGTCGGGGGTGACGAAGGTCTCGGGGAGGTCAGGTGCGGGGTCGTCGCCGTCGCCATCGTCCTCGGCCGCCGCCGCGCCGCTTCCGTCGGTCTCGAGCGGCTCCCGGCGCGGGATCATGTTCGTCCGTTCGTACGAGCAGAGGACGTCGTCCGTCTCGGCGTCTCGTCCCCGCGTCCGCCAAGTGACGATGCCGTACTGCGGGCGCGAACTCGAGGTTGCTGTCGAAACGACTTCGCTCTCGACGCGGAGTTCAGTGCCCGGCGAGACGGGCGCGCCGGGGAATCGCACGTCCGTCCGCCCGAGGAAGTAGCCGCCCTTCTCGCTCAAATCCTCGACGGTGATCCCGAGCGTCGCCGCGGTGAGGTAGTCGGGATGGATCGGCGGTTCGTCGAACCCGCGCTCGCGGGCGGCGTCGGTGCGCCAGTAGGCCGGATCGTGGTTCAGCGTCTGGCTCATCCACGTCTCGTTGCCCCAGCGGGTGAGCCGGAGGCCGCGGTCGTGGTCGAGGACGGCGCCCTCCGCGAAGTCCTCGAAGTAGTTGCCCTTCTCCTTCGTTTCGGCGCGCTCGAGGGCCCGCGCGAAGGTGTCGGGGTCGGTCCACTCGATCGAGTCGTCATCAGTCATCGGCAGTCACCTCGTCGCTTTCGGCCGAGGCGTCGGTCCGTCGCTGCGCTCGCTCCCGGCGGGCGACCGTCCGCCGCATCTCGTTCTCGACGATCATGTACCCCTCGTCGAAGCCCATGCCGGGTTTCGCGAGCACCTGCGCGGCGTCGGTCGCCAACGCCACGTGCGCACAGGCGCGTGCGGACGTCTCGGTCTCGTTGCAGGTCCCGCCCAGGTAGGCGCGGGTGTCGGTCCCCTCGCAGTAGCGGACCGCCCGCCCGCTGCGCTGGACGCCGCCCAGATCGGGCGTCTTGACCTGCACGAGGTCGGCCGCACCCGCGTCGACGAACGCCCGCACGTCCTCGAGCGTGTTGCACCACTCGTCGGCGACGATGTCGACGCCGACGCCGGCATCGGCCAGTCCCTCGCGCAGTTCGACCATCGCGTGGATCTGCTCGGCGCGGCCGCCCGCGTCCATCGGCCCCTCGATCTGGATCGGGTACGGCGCGGCGGCTGCCTCGAGATCCGCGAAGTAGTCGACGACCTCGACCCGGTCGTAGGGCGGGCCGAAGAGCTCACCGATCATGCCGTAGACGTCGATGTGGAACCGCGGCTCGTAGTCGTCGGGGCCTAACTCTTGGGAGCGTTTCCCGAGCCACTCGACGTACTCGAGCAGGGTCTCGCCGTCCGCGCCGATCTTCTCGCGGCTGTTGATGAGCCCGTGGGGCAGGACGGGCACGCGCTTGACGAACATCTTCTCGGCGTTGGTGTAGCGGTCGTCGCCGGACTGGCCGAAGACCGGCACCGGCTCGGTCGCGGGCTCGGTGCCGAGTGCGTCGGCGAGCACGTCCGTCCGCGTGGTGTTTTGTGCGCCGGCAGCCGCAGCCAACAGCGCCTGCGAGACGCCGTAGCGGATCGCCGTGTGGAGCCGATCCCCGTTCACTTGCAACTCCTCGAGTGCCTCCGCGTTCTCGAGGAAGGCGGTCGGGTCCCGGCCCTCGAGTTCGTCGGCGACGGGGCCCTCGACGACGGGCGCGTACTCGTCGGCCTGAAACAGCGGATCGCGGCCGCCGGCCCCGGAGTACTGCACCGCGGCGCAGTCGCCCCGCACCGTCGTACCGTCCTCGAGTTCGACGTCGACGATGAGCGTCTCGCCGGCTTGGCGGATTTCGTCGAACCCCTCGGTTACGGGGTCGCCGTCGTAGGTGAATCCGTCCTGGCGGGCGCCCCGCTTGATCGCGCGCTGGTCGTCGAAGAAGAACCCGGAGTAGCCGGGCGTCGCGTGGATCGCCGTAATCGTCGTCTCGGTCGTCATTAGATATCACCCTGCGAGGTCGATTGCGACCGCGACTGCGGTCGGCCGATGAGCTTCCCGTCGCTGATCGCGTCGACGTCGTCCGCGACCATCCTGAAGGACTGATCGCGGCCCTCGGTGTCGGCGCGCCGGGAGAGCCGGGCCTTGTGGATCTCCTTGATATCGTCGTCCATCGCGAGATCGCCCCACTCGAAGATGCGGACGCGGCCGTCGTCGTCGCGGGCCGGGAGCACGGCGCCTCTCGCGCTGTCGCTGGGTGCGAAGGGAACGTCGAGCGCGCCTGACTCGAACGCTTTCAGCGTCCCCTGGACTACGTCGCCGTCGCCGTGCTCGAGCACGGTGTCCATCAGACACCGCGTCTCGCGTTCGATCAGGTCCTGTTCCTCCTGGATGCCGTCGATGTCGATGTTCTGCTCGATCGCCATGTCGATGACCTGTCTCGTGGTGCGGAGGCCGGCGGCGTTGGCCTCCTTGGTCGGCACGCCCTGGAACTCCTGGGGCGACTTCGTGATGACCTTGTCGGGCTGTGCGATGGCGGCGGTCATCCCGCCGAGGCCGATGACGCCGTTCGCGCGGGCCTCGTCCGGCGGGAAGCCGCCCATCCACTCGTGGAAGACCGTCGTGACGACGACCTCGTCGGGGAGGAACTCGTCGCCGAGCTTCTGTAAGGCGTTCAGGGCGGCCACGTCCTGGACGACGTTACCGACCTGTCCGTAGCCGAGCGTGATCGAGCGCACGCCCTGCGTGGCGGCGAGTTGCCCCTCGATCAGCATGATCGCGATCGCGATCGACGGCGGCACGAGCGTGCCGGTGAGGGGACCGAACGGCTCGCGGTTGATCCGCACGCCCCGCTCGGTGTAGGCTCCCGCGAGGCGGTCCACGAACTGCCAGCGCTCGATCGTCTCCTCGAGCCCGTGCCGTTTGGTGTACGGAATGTTGTAGGAGATCGGACCGCCCTCGAAACTCTGGAAGCCGCCCGCGAAGGTGATCGCCGCGAGCAGCCGGGCGTCGGGGGTCCCGTGGCGGACCTCGATCGGGGCGTCGATCGCCTCTATCAGTTTCCGGCAGCCCTCGACGCCGTGATTGACCGCAGGAAAGCCGTTCAAGGTGTCCTCGCCGGTCTCGCGGGCATTCTCGAGTCCCTCCTGGGCCTTCTCGTACTCGTTGTCGCGCGTGTACGAGTCGATGGTGGTGGGGAGCAGATCCGCCTTCCCCTCCCCGTGGAGGTACTCGAGCAGTTCGATCTGGTCCTCGAGGCGGGGGACGCCCGCCCGCGGCTGCAGGAGCGGTTTGTCCGCCGACTCGAGGACGTCTGCGAACCGCTTACGGTCGGGGAGCGACTCGTGGTAGCGAATTGCTTCCTCGAAGTCGACCTCGTCGCCGGTGGGCCAGTCGGACCGGATTTCCTCGTCGATGCGCCGTAGCTGGTCGGCCGGAATGCGTTCGTCGCGTATCATCGAGATCTACGAACTCACCGTGGCGCGTTCCGACTCGGTCGGTGTGATCTTGAGGTCCCGCCGGAGGGCGGCGATGGCTTCCTCGGGGTCGGTCTCGGAGTCGAAGACCCGATCGAAGCCGAGCTCGCGGAAGGTGCGCCGCGTCTGCTCGAAGTCGTCCTGGCCGACGGCGAGGTTGCCGCCGATGTAGGTGACGGCCTCGACGCCCGCGTCCTCCAAGACCTCGTGGAAGCCCTGGCAGTCCTGCTCGGCGTGTCCGTAGAGCGAGGAGACCAGTACGGCCTCGGCGTCGTGTGCTACGGCTGCCTCGGCGAACTCCTCCTGGGAGGTCTGGACGCCGAGGTTGACGACGTCGAAGCCTGCCGCGCTGAACGCCTGCTCTAGGATCGTGATGCCAACGACGTGAGCGTCGGAGCCGATCACGCCGAGGACGACCGTTCCGGACATCGTATTCGCGACGATGAGAGCGCGGGCTATAAAGTTAATGATCTTCCATGATAATATTCTTTAATGGTGTTTAACCGAACAGTGTGGCATACAGCCACAACATCATTATTGATAGTAAAGGTTTTTGCGTCCGGCCCGGGACGGTGGCTCCATGGGTGCGCTTTCGAACCTGCGCGTGCTGGATCTGACCCAGGTGCTCGCCGGCCCGTACTGTACGATGTTGCTCGCGGACATGGGCGCGGACGTGGTAAAGATCGAGCGCCCCGGCGGCGATCTCATCCGCTCGAACCCGCCGTACGTCTCCGATCCCGACGAGGAGGCCTACGGCGGCTACTTCCAGAGCGTCAACCGCGGGAAGAAGAGCCTCGAGCTCGATTTCGGCGACGAGGAGGACCGCGCGGACTTCCTCTCGCTCGTCGAGGAGGCCGACGTCGTCGTCGAGAACTACCGCGCGGGCACGATGGAGAAGTACGACCTCGGCTACGAGACGCTGCGCGAGCACAACCCGGGGTTGATCTACTCCTCGATCCGCGGGTTCGGCGATCCGCGCACGGGGGAGACGGACCGGCAGGGCCAGCCCTCATTCGACCTCATCGCGCAGGCGCTGGGCGGCGTGATGGAGATCACGGGCCAAGAGGACGGGCCGCCGACGAAGGTCGGCCCCGGCATCGGCGACCTCTTCACCGCGACGCTGAACTGCATCGGCATCCTCGCGGCCGTCAATCACCGCGAACAGACCGGCGAGGGGCAGTACGTCGACACCGGCATGTACGACTCGATGCTCAGCCTCACCGAGCGCGCGATCTACCAGCAGTCCTACACCGGCGAGGCGCCCACGCGGCAGGGGAATTCCCACCCGACGCTGTTTCCCTACGACGCGTTCGAAACTAACGACGGGTACGCCGTCATCGCCGCCTTCGGCACCAACCACTGGCAGGCGCTGTGCGACGCGATGGACCGCGAGGACCTCGCGGACGCCCATCCGACCGCCGCCGATCGCCTCGAGCACCGCGAGCACCTCCGCGAGCAGATCGCCGACTGGGCGAGCGGCCTCGAAACCGACGAGCTGGTCGGCCGACTCGAGGGCCGCGTACCGGCCGCGCCGGTCCAGTCGACCGAGGAAATCTTCGACGATCCCCACGTGCACGATCGGGACATGCTCGTGCCGGTGGAACAGCCCGGAGCGGGCGAGACGGTCGAGATCGCGGGGAACCCGATCAAGATGACCGCGACGCCGCCGGAACCGCGCGGCCGGGCGCCGCTGCTCGACGAACACCGCGAGGACGTGCTGGGCGAGGAAAGCGAGGTGGCGGCCGACGACTGAGGCGAGGTGCGGTCCGTTTCCGGTTCGTCGATTCTGCTCGGTTTTGGGTGCTCGGCCCGTGCTCGAGAAGGGGAGCGGAGCGGCCGCCGGGTTCGTCGGTGGGTGTACGGAGCGACTACCGCACCGCCGCGTGGACGGTGCCGGGCCAACGCTGAAGCCGCCGACCGTGATACGGGGCGGTATCGAGCGCCCGGTCCTATCGCGCGCTCGAGCGACAACCATACCCATGGTCGACGACGCTACGGACGATACGAGTATCGACGCTGCCCTCTCCCGCCGGGGCTATCTCGCTGCTGGAGTGCTCGGAACTGGACTGGCAGGCGGCTACGCTGGCTACCGCGGACTTCGCGACGAATCGTCCGACGGGCCCAGTGATGCCGACTCCACCGCGCCGCCGGCCTCGAGTCGACGGTCGGGTCCCCGCGAGGACTTCCTCTGGCTCGGCGCCGGCCTGTGGCAGGACGAGCCCGTTCGCGAGAACCTGTACGCGTTCGCGCGACGCCACGACCTCGCGGTCGTCCTCGTGGCCACGCACTCCAGCGAGACGCCGCTGGTCGAGAAACTCGAAGAGCCGATGGTCGCCGCGAGCGAGTTCGGACTGGACGTCTGGCTCAACGTCGGCCTGCTGAGCGAGGTGCCCGCCGACCGGCTCGCGACCGACGGCGAGGCCCGCGAGGCCCACCTCGAGCAGCTCCGAGCGGTGGCCCGGCGACACGGCGAACTGTTCGATTCCGGCCGGGCGATCTGCTGGCAGGAGGCCCCCGTGATGGGCGAGTGGGTCGAGGGCGGGGAGTGGAACGAGGCGGCGGTCCAGAACCTGCTCGAGTACGGCCCCGAAATCTTCGCCGCGCAGGCGTCGGCCGTCCGGGAGGCCAACGACGCTCTCGAGGTCGGACCGTTCGTCCACTTTCCGTACATCGTCGACTCGAAGCGTCCGGAGGTGTTCGCGGCGCTGGCCGACGGGCTGCAGGCACACGACGCGGATCCCGACTTCGGGTTCGTCGACTTCTACCGCGGCTGGTACGAGAAGGACGTCGGTCCCGAGCCGGCCAACGCGGCCGTGCGCAGCCTCGTCTCGAACGTCCGGACCGAACTCGAGCGGCCCGTCTTCTACCTCGGGCAGAGCCACACCGTCAACCCGAACCACACGCCGAGCAAGCAGGCGCTGCGGATGAACCTCCGGGCCTCGCTCGAGGCCGGCGCGGCCGGCGTCGGCTGGTACGTCCGCAACGGGTACGTCCCGACCGAAAGCGGGTTCGACCCGTTCGTCCCGAACGTCGAGGGCGCCGAAGTCGACGGCGACTCGGTCAATACGCTGACGATCGCCCGCGATCGGGTCCTGTACGCGTGGCTGGCCACGCTCGAGGCGCAGGACGGGTTCGACCCGGCCGACAGATTCGCCCTCTGGCTGATCGGCGACGGCTTCGGGTTCCACGACCACCGACTAGCGGTCCGTACTGCGGAGAGCGCTGGGGATGAGGGCGACGACGCGGCGTGGGAGTACATCGGCGATTTCGGCGGCTACGCCGACGGCGACTACCCCGACGGCAGCATGGCCACCGATCGGGCGACCGTCTTCCGCGCGCTGGATCGCGAGCGCCTGCTTTCGGGGGACGAACTCGAGTGTCGCGTCGAAACGGCCGACGGCAGCGAGGGTGCCGACCTGCTTGCCGCGTACGCGATGCCCTGCGATCCCAGTGCCTACGTCGCCGAGCAGGAGGCTGCGGCGCTCGCGCTCGGGGACGACGGCGACGGCGCGGTGGACGACGCGGCGCTCGAGGAGGTCTGCCTCGGTCGGACGACGGACGGTATCGCGTTGGAGTCCGGCGAACAGCAGCAATTTACGGTTCCGATCGCCGGCTCGGGCACGTCGTCGCTTCGGTCGTTGTGCTATTCCGACCACGCCGACGTCGCGCAGGAACTGGCGTCGTTCGAGGCGGATGCCGACGTCGATCCGTCCGCGCGCTTCGACCTCTGGCTGCAGGGTTCGGGGCTCGGCGAATCCGGGGCTCTCCCCTCGATCGTCGACGGAGACGGTGCCGAGCACGCGCCGTCGGACGTCGGAATCGTCACCGCGACCGATTCGGTCGCGCTCTGTTACGGCCTCGAGCGCGATCGGTTCCTCGCGGACGGGCTCGATCTGGCAACCGACGGGGACGGAGCACTCGAGGCAGCCTACGCCATGCCCTACGCCGGATCGACGACGTTCCGATCGCCCGCTCGAGCGGCGACGCTTCTGTCGAATCAGCCGACGGAGGCGGAAATCTTCAGTCTCGGGTACATGATTCGAAGCCAAGATTAGGAACGGAAGGTGGTGCTCGAGAAAAATAATCTGTAGTGACGGCGACGAGTCGATCCCGAGGCCGCGAACGGATCGCCGGGTCCGTCAGCGACCCTCGGACTTCGATTTCGACTGTTTCGACCGCTTCGATTCGGGGTGCTCGTCAGGACTCCGCCCTCGAGCCTGGGGCAGATTCACCCCAACGGCCAGTCCGTCTCGAGCGGGATCCGCAGCCCCCGTAAACCCATTTGGACCGATGTCCATCAGTTGCACGTTGCCGATCGTCTCAGGCTCGTCGGCCCACGGCTGGCCGCGCGCCTCGCCGTACTCGACGGCCGCTGCCGGAACCTCCGGCTCCCACATGACGTCGTAGCTTCTGGCGCTGAAGATCGACGGCTCCCGGATCGCCTCGAGCGGCTCGAGGCCGTAGACGAGCCGGTGCAGGATGGCCTGCTGGACGCTGGTGATGATCGTAAAGCCGCCCGGCGAGCCGGCGGTGAAGATCGGCTCGCCGTCGCGGAAGACCATCGTCGGGCTGGTGCTGCTCAGCGGGCGCTTGCGAGGCTGGACCTGGTTCGGTCCGCCGGGCTCGAAGTCGAAGTCCGTGAGCTCGTTGTTGAGCATGAACCCGCGGCCGTTGACCATCTTCCCCGAGCCCATGAGCTGTTCGATGGTCGTCGTGTAGGAAACGACGTTGCCGTGGCGGTCGGCGGTCGTGAAGTGGGCGGTCGAGCTGACCGGGTCGGCGGTCGACGCCGTCGCGGCCCAGTCGGGCGTGAACCGCTCGGGCGCACCCGCCGGCACGCCCGGCGGGACCTGCTCGCCGGCCGCGTAGTCGGCGATGACGCTATCCAGATCGATCCGAGCGGCGCGCTGCCGGAGGTAGTCGTCGTCCAGCAGCCCCTCGATCGGCACGTCCACGAACTCGGGGTCGCCCATGTACTGGTCCCGGTCGGCCCAGGCGACGCGGTTCGCCTCGGCGATGAGGTGGTACTTCTCGGGTGCGCGGATGTCGTACTCCTCGACCCCGAGGAACTCGAGCATCCGCATGATCATCGCGATGGTCGTCGGCCCCGAGGTGGGCACGGGCTGGCCGACGATCTCGAAGTCGTAGGCCTCCTTGCGCACCGGTTCGTCGATCGTCACCGAGTACTCCGCGAGGTCCCGCTCGTCGATGCCGGGGCCGCCCTCGAGGCTCTCGACCGTGGCGGCGATGTCGCGGGCGATCGGGCCCTCGTAGAAGGCGTCGCGGCCGCCGCGGGCGATCAACGCGAGCGTCTCCGCGAAGTCCTCGTTGACGAGCCTGTCGCCGGGCTGGGGGACGTTCCCGTTCGCGTCGAGGAAGACCTCGCGCGCGGCGTCGTTGAACTTGTCCCGGTTTTCCGCGATCACCTCGGAGAGGTACTCGTCGACGGTGAATCCGCCGGCGGCGAGGTCGATCGCGGGCCGAATCAGCCGCTGGCGGGGCCGGGTCCCGAACCGCTCGCGGGCCGTCTCGAGGGCGTCGAGCGTGCCGGGGACGCCGATGGCCTCGCTGCGCTGGATGGCCGCGTCGAAATCCCGCGGTTCCCCGTCGTCGAGGAACATCTCCGGGTGTGCGTCCCGCGGCGCGCGTTCGCGGCTGTTGATGCAGTGGACGCTGTCGCTCTCGGCGTCGTAGACGACCATGAACCCGCCGCCGCCGATACCCGACCCTTGCGGGGAGACGACGTTCAGCACGTACTGGACCGTCACGGCGGCGTCGATGGCGTTACCGCCCTCGGCGAGGACGCGAGCGCCGGCCGCCGACGCGCGCGGATCCTCGGCCGAGACCATTCCGCCCGCAGCCGTCACTTGCTGGCCGCACTCGAACGTCGGCTGGCCGCAGTCGAAGCCGTCGAGGTCGGCCGACGCGAGGTCCTCGGGTGTCTCGGTGGCGGCTGCCGGTGAGGCACCGAGCGAAAGTGCCCCGGCGCTCGCGCCTGCGAGCGCGAGAAACCGCCGCCGATCGATACGACTGCCGTCCCGTCCGTCCGTCCTTGATGAGGGGTCACCTGGCATAGCTGGGTCGACACCGGCTCCACCACCCAGTCCCGGAAAAATCTTTAATCTGTATTATATTTATGTCACACATCACTATCGGAGCGACGGTAAAATCAGCGCGCTATCGACGCAGTTTCTCGGAGAGTCATCGCCTCGAGAGCGTTTAGCGACCCCGATATCCCCTCTTTGTCACGTCGGTCACCGCGCTCCGATCCCGTGGTCGTCGTATCCCGCCGCGTTTGTCGTCCGGACGGCCGTCGGTCGCGACGAACGGCAGTAACAGTAACCCTTTTGCGGGACCCCTACACACGTCCGAGTATACCATGAGCAGCGACTGGCCAGTCGATCCCGACGGCGAGGAAGGCAGCGAGGGACGCCGCAAGTACGACATGCGGATCATCGCGGACAAGGTCGACGAGGAGGAGGACTTCCCGCTCAACGTCGCCGAGTTCGTCGACGAGTACGGCGACTACCCGATCCGGGTCAACCACGAGCGGGTCGTCGCGATGCGTGAAATCTTCGAGTACGTCGACGCCGAGGAGTTCGACGAAATGGTGCAGATGCACAAGGCCGTCGGCAACGCCATGCGCGAGGGTGACTTCTGGATGTACCACCCGAAGGGCGTCAACCCCGAGAAGAAACACGCGTAACCGCCCGATCGAACGGGAGCCGCCGTCCCGGACGCGGATTGTGGCATCGCGTCCCGCATCACGAATCTGGATTACGTATCACTTATACGACGGGCGTCGAAACGTGGGCCTACAGTGACTAACACGCAGGTTACGCTCCTTCAGATCGACAACTACGGCCCGTGGACGGTGACGCCCGAGCCTCGTCGGGAAACCGACCTGCAGACCATGCAGTCCCGCCTGTACGCCGATATCTCTCAGTTCGTCGGCGCCCGCGACGGCTACGTCTTCTTCACCCGCTTCGACAACATGATCGCCGTCACGAACGGGCTCTCGATCGAGGACCACGCGCGCTTGCAGGACTCGATCGGCAACCGGTATCCGGTCACGCTCAGCCTCGGCGTCGCGACCGGCACGACCCCCGTGCAGGCGCTCTCGGACGCGACGACGCGCCTGCAGGAGGCCGGCAGCGCCCAGGACAAGGACCGCCGCGAGGTCCTCGAGGGCCGCGCCATCGAGGACGGCCACCGAACCGAGGGTGACGTCCAGATCGCCCACTTCGACGTCATCAACGCCACGGGGACCTACACGGACGAACTCAACGCCTTCGACACGTTCATCGAGATCGAACAGGGCTACGCCGAACTCATGCGCCACATGCGCCACACCCACGACAGCCTCTCCTTCTTCGTCGGCGGCGACAACGTCATCGTCGTCTGTCCCGACCTCGAGGAACCCGACTACGAGGAGGCGATCCACCACGTCGCGGAGGCCGTCGACGTCGACCTGCAAGTCGGCGTCGGTCGCGGTGACAGCGCCCACGAGGCCGGCTACGCTGCAAAGCACGCCCTCGAGACCTGCCGGGCGGACGGCACCCGGGTCGAACTCGAGTGGGAGTAGCCGATCGATCTCGAGTGGGAATAGCCAGTACCCCCGATCCGTAAATCTTCGCCGGCGACTCGCTTAAGCGTAGCGGGGGTAGCTTTTAGCCTGTCTGTGCGTATCGTTCACACATGGAATCGGAACTGTCGGTCACGGACGTCCTGACGACCGACTACGTCGGCGTCAGCGAGTCCGATACGGTCCGCGGAGCCGTGCAACTCATGCGAGACGAGCGCGCGAGCTGTGTCCTCGTCGTACGCGGCGCCGACGCCGTCGGCATCATGACCGAGTGGGACCTGCTCGACCTCGTCGCGGACGAGCGCGAGCCGAGCGAGCTGACCGTCGGCGATGTCATGACGACGCCGGTCATCTCGGTCGCACCGGACCGCTCGCTCACCGATGCCGCGAGTCTGATGACCCGCGAGAACATCCGGAACGTCGTCGTCGAGGACGAGGAGGGCGTCCGCGGGGTCGTCACCCAGCGCGACGTCATCGCCGCCGCGAGTTCGTTCCAGGCGACGGTCGCACCCCGCTCTCGCTCGAGTTCGGACGGTGCGGTTCCGGGGCCCGGGCCGGGATCGGAACCCGGACAGCGACCGGAGGACCCGGCGGCCCAATCCACCGCTGCGGAGGCCGACGACCGGGCCCTCGCCAACGGGGGCGACGAGTACACGACGCAGGGCGTCTGCGAGGCCTGCGGCTCGTTAGCCGAGTCGCTCCAGGAGTCGAACGGCCAACTCGTCTGTCCGGACTGCCGAGCGGTGTAGCGGGCGCGTTCGAATTCCAGTCTCCCCTCCCGTCCCTCGTCCCCGGGCTTCCCACGCTCTCCTCGAGGCGATGAAAAGACCTTTCGGCGGGGGCGATTGAGGACCCGACGATGAGACGTCTCCGGCGGCCGACGCCGATTCTCGACCCTGCTTTCCATCCATGTCGGCTGACGTAACGATCGAACCCGCGACGAGCGACGACGTCGAGGCCGTCACGGAGCTGTGGGTCCGACTGGCCCGCGGACAGCGCGCGTACGACTCCTACGTGCGCGCGGACGCGAATCGAAATCGGATGCGCGAAACGCTCGCCGCCCACCAGGCCACCGACGGGCTGCTCGTCGCTCGAACCGAAGGCGCCCTCGTCGGCTTCGTCTCGTTTTCCATAGAGCACGGCACCCTCGACCTCGACGCCACCCGCGGAACGATCTCGAACATCTACGTCGAACCGATCCACCGCGATCGCGGGACCGGTGCGGCGCTGCTCGAGGCGGCCGAGGACGCGCTCGCCGATCGGGGGGCCGAGGTCGTGATTTTGGAGGTTATGGCCGACAACGAGGCCGCACGCCGGTTCTACAGGGAACGGGGCTTCGACACGTTTCGCGTGACGATGGAGCGGTCACTCACGGATCGCGATGACCGACCGGCGCAATCCGAAAACGATACACACTCAAAGGAGGACGAGTAACCAACGACCCGCGCCAGGGGAGCATGGGCGGTTCATGCACTCGACTTGTAATCGAGACTTCGTGGGTTCAAATCCCACCCCTGGCTTGACTCCGTCAGTTCAACCTTCCTATCTGGTATTGCTCGACTCCAGTGGTCGGAGTATGCCGGCAACTCGGACCGAAGCCCAACCCCGCGGGAAGTCTCGAAGCGGTTCACTACGTTACGCGGATTTTGAACCGGCAATCGTGAATGTGCTGTCAGTCGTTGGAAGACAATAGCGATTCGCTGGCTGCTGTTGATCGCTGCGTCTGAACCAGCAGCCAGTCGGTCAGCAGCACGTGCGTGGGCGAGACTGAACACGGATGCATCCACAAGCCAACCGCGAAGCCGACCACAGAATACCGCTGTGAGTGGGAAATGGGGGTCGGAATGGGGGACGTCCACTCGGTGGGTGACACTGACTGTCACCACACCACCATCCGGTATGTTACCATCGGTGATAATGTTTGGGATGGAGGACTGTTCGATACGGTTTGGAGTCCGACAGATAGAGTCGCGACGTGACTCACAACTGCGATTGAAGCGTCCGAAGGAGTCGATCAAAAAATCGGTCCGTGAGTTATGGCACACAAACGGCGACCGAATCACCGGCCGGGCAAACCGGTGATCCGTCCCGTCGGTGATCGGAAGGGTCGCGGTATCACGGGCAGTGATACCCGCGACGGTGGCGAGGCGGAGATCTGTCCGGGCGAACAGGCGCTGTCAGGGCACCGATAGTGGATCCCCCATCCCCTCGCCGATTGAACGTTCATTCACAGCAGTGATAAAGGTATCGGACCGGCCGTTTCCCGACAACTGATCCGCTTGAGTCGGGAACAGGGACGGTGTCTATCGAGATCGGCGACCGGGTGTTTTGTCTCAACGGACTACACGGCCGACAACTAGCCTCAACATCTGTCTGATGCTATCGCTGGTCGATCTCGGAGTGCGATGCGATTACAGCAACTGAAACCGAACTGTCCCTCATTCGTCGGCAAAAACGGCTTACAACCCCTGCTTGTTCGGCGAATATTCCTGCTTGAAAGGTTTCAAAACGAATTACAATACTAATATCATCTCTCCATCTCTGCCCAAATAGTACTATAGCGGTCGAATAAATACATCTACGATCAAATCCGTCCATTGCTTTCGGAACAGGGCCAGAGGATTTATATCTCGGCGAAGAAAGAGTCCGGCCAATGCTACTCTCAGTCGATCGTTCGGAAGCAGCCGACGACCAGTCGCTTAGTTTTGCAGTCATTGCCGCAGTCGCCGAACGGGAAGGCGTCGATCCGACCGATATCGAACCTCCGGAGTACGAAGCGCTCTACGACGCGATCAACCCCGAAGCCCTCGATTCGCTTTTCGCGCCGCGAACGGACGGGACCGCTCGAACCGCCGGTCGCGTCGAATTCACGTATTGTGACTACCACGTCGTCGTAACGAGTGACGGTGACGTCGAAGTACACGACGACGATCCACAGCAGTAACCCCGTAGCTTCAGACACGTCCAGCACACGACACCGCTGAGCGCCGCTTACCCTCGAGTCGCGTCGATTCGTCGTCGCCACTCGTCCGGCAGTGTCCGCGAGTCGCCCGTCTCCTCGTCGACGAGCACCTGGACCGTTCGTGCGGTTGCCGCCTGGTCGCCGTCCGCTCGGATCTCGTACTCGATCGGGAGACTCGAGGTGCCAAGTTCTGGGACCCGGAGGGCGATAGTGACGTCGGCGTCGGCATCGATCGGACGGACGTAATCGATCTCGAGGTTTACCAGGACGGTGCCGGTGTCGACGAGCGAGACGCCGAGCACGTCGGTGAAGTACGCCTCGCGGGCTTGCTCGAGGTAGGTCGCGTACGTCGCGTTGTTGACGTGGCCCATGAAGTCGATGTCGCGGAGCCGAACGTCGATGCTGACGTCGTACTCGTACTCAGTTGTCATATAAGCAGCGATGACTGCCAGCACCGTAGGCGTACCGCTCGGTATCAGCGTCGCCTGTCACGCCCGGTCGCTCGCGCGTAGACTTAGTGACAGCAAGAAACGCCACACGACGGCGACGATCGGCGCCGACGGCTACATCGTGGTGCGCGCCGCTTCGAAAACTTCCTCGTGGAGTCGGTCGGTGACGATATCGACCAGCGGTCGCATGTTCTTCGTGTCCGCGCGGTTGTACTCGACGAGCGTCTCGAGTGCGCCCTCGTCGCCGCGTTCGTACTCGTGCCAGAGGCGGACGGCGTCGCGCCCGCTGAGCTCCGGCATGTCGCGGTCGATGCCGAGTTCGCGTTCGATCGCCTTCAGCCCGCCGTCGAGGCCGACCTGCTTGCAGGGGTACATGAGATCGAGGTGCGGCACGTCGACGTCGATGTCGTAGCAGGTCTCGAGGAAGGGCACGTCGAACCGCGCGCCGTTGAACGTGACCAGCAGCGACGAGGCCTCGAGTTCTCGCTCGAGGCGCTCGCTCGTGAGGTCCCGTCCCTTGACGAACGTCTTCGTCTCGTCGCCGCGGTGGCAACTGACCGTCGTAACGTCGTGACACGAGGCGTCGAGCCCGGTCGTCTCGATGTCCAGGAAGCAGGTTTGCTCGCGGACGTTCTCGTACAGTCGCCAGCGGCTCGCGGAGGGGAGCCGCTCGGCGAACGGGGAGACGTCGCCGCGCTCCAAGTGGGCGCGTCCCTCGTCGATGAACGTCTCGATCCGGTCGGCGAGCGTGTCGCCGACGACGTCGACGCTGCCGTCGAACTCGTCCCAGTGGGTGATTCCCCGTTCCCACAGGCGGCGTTCGGTCGTTTCGCCAACCCCGCGGACCGGGATGAAGCTGTTCTCGATTCGCACACCTGTTCAGGGGAACGGGGTGGGTAAAAGCGCTTGGATCGGCGGTGACGGCCGCTCTGTCGGAGTTGAGGCCGGGCCCGATCGTACTCGAGTTCGGACCGGATCACGAATCGACGATCGCTCACCGACCGCTTACAGCGATAGCCACTCGGTCCGCGTCCGTTGCTCGCGGAGTCGCCACCGCTGTTCGTAGCTTCCCGCTCGCTCCCGGAGTTCGACGACCGCATCGAACAGCGGCTCGAGCAGCGCGACGGTCTCGTGGGTCCGGGCGAGCGGCAGGTGCACGTGGCCCATTCCGTTAACGTGTTCGATCGCAGCGGTCGTCATGTGCAGGAGGCGAAACACGCGCTCGGCGCCGTACCTTCGGAGTAACGGCATCGGTGAGTCGATACAGACCCGCAGTTCAGCGGGGGAAAGCCCGTCCGCCGCGGCGTCGAGTTCGTCGATGGTTTCGATAATCTCGAGGCCGAGTGCCTCGAGTCGATCGCTACAGCCGGCGTATTGCGTGTCGTCGACTGACGGCTCGCCGTCGGCATCGGGTGCGTATTCGATCCATCTGACCGTTCCGTCTGGCGCGGGATCGTGCGAGGGGCGGTCCGCCCGATCCGTGACGAGAACGCGATACCGGGACCGGCCGGTCACCGACTCGTTGCCGTCGTCGTGATTACCGTCTCCACAGCCGCACAACTGCCGGCAGGCGACTTCGTGGACTGCAGTCACGTCTTCGCCGACGACGAGGACGTTGCTCCCGTCCCGTTTGAGCGCCGGCAACGTTCGCAGGAACGCTGCACGCGTCTCTCCCCCACTCGCGTACTCACCGTCCATCCGGACTAACGGATAGCCGTCGTTGAAATAAATATTTCGGCCGTTCATCGTTTCAAAAACGTCCGGGCTGCGTAATATCATCCATTGACAATCGGCCGACTTTTTATCCCGGCTCTCGTAGTGCGTCTATGGCCGATCAGGACGACGACCTCGCGGACGCCATCCGCGAACTGACGCGGACCCTCGAGGATCTCCGGCAGGCACTCGATCAGTCGGACCGGGGAACGGGGGGCCGGGAACGCCGGGGATGGCGACCGCCGCTTCGCCCGCCGACGCCGCGGGAACTGCTCGCTTTCGCCGACGAGGTCGCGGTCCCCGCCGCCCTCACCGCCCTCGAGTCGAGCGTTCGCGCGCTCGAGGCGTTCCAGCGCGGGCTCAAACTCGTCAGGACGGAACGCGACGTTCGCGATCGGACGGCCGACGCGGCGACCGCGAGCGGCGACCGCGCGGACCGGCTCCGGGAGACGACCCTCGAGCGGCTCGATACTGCACTCGCCGAACTCCAGCGAGCGGCGTCGGAGGGGACGCTCCCGGCCGACGACGAGGCGCGGTCGCTGCTGACCGACGCGCGCGAACTCCGCGACGAGGTCGACGCCCGGCTTCGCGAGGCGACGAGCGACGGTACGTCGACCGAGCCCGAATCGGACTCGTCGGCGGTTGAAATCGACATCGAAGAGGGCACGCCCGACGGAGCCGAGGCGGACCGAGACGAGAGCGAGAGCGAGAGCGCGGCCACGGATGCCGAATCCGAGAACTCGAACGTCGACGTCGACGCCGAACTCGAGACGCTCAAGGATCAGTACGCTGCGGACGACGAGGGCGACCCCGCTGCGGACGGCGAAAACGGCACCGCGAACGAACGCGGCCCCGATTCGACGCCCGACGAGGGGAACGAGGACGAAGACGATGCCGACGACGCGACGTGATCTCAGCTCCGGGGTCGACTGTTCGGCTTGACACCGCTGCTACCTGCCCGGATTCGAATTTCGACGAGCGACGGGACTAACGCCGCTCGCTCCGTGATATACGACCGCGAATCTTTCTCGAGAAGCGAGTGAGTAGTCCCGTGTTTATCGTCGGCGCCTGCCGCGGACTCGCACGCGCCGCCCCTCCAACAGGCAATTACAATTTGCGGCGCCGCGTGTACGGTCGGAATGCTAATAGTGATCAATGCGCACGTTTCGGTGGGCCAATGAGTACCGAACCAGCCACCCAGCGAGCGCGAACGACCTGCGACGACTGCGGCCTGCCGTACTACGCCGACGAGAACGACGCGTGTCCGTACTGCGACACATCATCGGCGGCGACCGAGACCGACCCGCAGCGAGACCGGGGTTCGGAACCGACGCCGCCGGACCGCCGCCGCCGATCGGCCTCGAGACCGGGTTCGAAATCGCTGCTCCAGCGGCTCACGAACGCCCTCAAAGACGCGTTCCGCAGGTGAGGGCGGCCGCGAGCCGCGGGGCGCTCGCACGCCCTATTCGACGGGCTCGAAGCGGTAGCCGTCCCAGTCCTGACTCTCGGGTTCGCGGATCCCGGCGCCGGGTTCTCGGAGTTCGTCGACGTGGACCGGCCGGACTTCGTCGCCGGTCTCGATATCGCCGGTCGTAAGCTGACCGATCGCGCGGACCGATTCGCCGTCCACGTCGAACTCGACGATCGCGAGGTGGTTCGGTTCGCGGACGCCGGGCGGCGTTGCCGTCGAGGTCGTCCACGTGACGACCTCGGCCGTGTACTCGCTCAGGTCGATCGTTTCCGCCGGCTCCGCGCCGCCGGGGCCGCGCGGGTGGCCGGGGTAGCTGATCGAACCGTCCTCGTACTTGGTGGCTTCCATCGTCATTGTGCTGCCTCCATGATGGTCGTGATGACGCAGTTGCCGAAGCCGCCGACGTTACAGCAGAGGCCGACGTCGGCCTCGACCTGTCGCGGACCGGCTTCGCCCATCAGCTGTTCGTAGATCTCGACGGCCTGCGCGACGCCGCTGGCGCCGAGCGGGTGGCCCTTGGACTTGAGCCCTCCGGAGGTGTTGATCGGGAGTTCGCCGGTGTCGCGCTCGGTGTAGCCCTCCTCGACGAGCTTCCAAGCCTCGCCCTGCTCGGCGAAGCCCAGCCCCTCCATCTGGAGGAACTCGAGGATGGTGAACATGTCGTGGAGTTCGGCCACGTCGATGTCGTCGGGGCCGCGACCGCTCATCTCGTAGGCGCCCTCGCCGCTCTCGACGACGCCGCCCATTACGGTCGGATCCTCGCGTTCGTGGACGACGTGGGTATCCGTCGCGCCGTCGATGCCCGAGATGACGACGTAGTCGTCGGTGTACTCCCGGGCGACCGATTCGGGACAGAGCATCAGGGCCGCCGAGCCGTCCGTGATCGGACAGAAGTCGTACAGCCGCAGCGGGTCGGCCACGATCGGCGACTCGAGCACCGTCTCGAGATCGACCTCCTTCCGGAACTGCGCGTTCGGATTGTCGACGCCGTTCTTGTGGTTCTTGACGGCGACCTTCGCGAGACTCTCGCGGGGCGCGTCGAACCGCTCTAAGTAGTGGCGCGCGGTCAGGCCCGCAAACGAGGGCAGGGTCACGCCGTGTTTGTACTCGGCGGGGTGGGTCAGCGACGCGATGACGTCGGTGGCCTCGCCGGTCGTCTTGTGAGTCATCTTCTCGCCGCCGACGAGGAGGGTCATGTCGCTGGCCCCGCTGGCGACGGACTGCCAGGCGGCGTAGATCCCCGCGCCGCCGCTGGAGCTGGTCTGGTCGATGCGTTGGGTGTAGGCCGGTACCGCGTCGAGGTCCTGTGCCACGGCGTTCATCACGCCCGTCTGGCCCTCGAACTCGCCGCTCGCCATGTTCGAGACGTACAGGTGCTCGACGTCCGCGGCGTCGACACCCGCGTCCTCGAGACACTCGAGCCCGGCCTCCGAGAGGAGGTCCAGGATCCAGGCGTCCCGCTGCCCGAACTGGGTCATGGACGAGCCGATGATTGCAACACGTTCCATATCCTACGGGACTCGAGTCAGCAATTTATAGGATAGGGATTGCGACGGGCGGTTAGGCCGACTCGGCCGCCGTCGTCCGCAACTCGCCCGCGCGCGAGCGCGCCTGCGAGATCACTGCAGGGCGGGCCTCGAAGGAAACGATGACGTCCTGATCGCCGTAGGTGACGTCGTCGACGTGTGCGTTGTCGTGGATCCACGAGACCAGACTCATCGTATCGTCGGTCATCGGCAGCATGAGTCGCTCCGCTTCCCAGTCGGGCAACTCCGCATCGATCCGATCGAGCAGCGCTTCGACGTTCGTGCCCTCCTGTGCGCTGACCGTGACCGGGTTCGGCGCGAGCGAGGAGAGCGCCCGCCGCTTCTCCGCGAGTTCGTCGTCGTCGACCTTGTCGATCTTGTTCAGCACGGTCACGATCGGCGCTTCGTTGCGCTCGTAGAGGGTGTCGTGACAGGTGACGAGTTTCTCGTGGATCTCGTCGATATCCTCGCTGACGTCGACGACGAGCAAGACGAGATCCGCCCGGTAAACCGAATCGAGCGTCGACTTGAACGACTCGACGAGCCAGTGGGGCAGGTCGCTGATGAACCCGACGGTGTCGGTCACCAGCACGTCGCGAGGTTCGATGTCCGCGCGGCGGGTCGTCGTCCCCAGCGTCGTGAACAGCTTGTCCTGGGACTCGGCCGTCGCGTCGAGGTCCCGGTGGAGCCCCTCGTTCTCGTCGACGTCGAGGTCGGCCGCGAGCCGGCGCAGCAGCGTCGACTTGCCGGCGTTCGTGTAGCCCGCGAGCGCGACCAGATCGAAGCCCGAGTCGCGGCGACGCTCCCGACGCTGCTCCTCGGTCTGTTCGATGCGCTCGAGTTCGTCCTTGATCCGGCTGATCTGGTCCTTGATGTCCTGTTCGCGGCTCTCGTCGTACTCGCCCAGCCCCATGAAGCCGGGGTGCTCGTCGCGCTTGGCGAGGCTGGTCTTCGCTTCGGCGCGGGGCAGTTCGTAGCGGAGTTCGGCGAGTTCGACCTGCAGCTGCGCCTTCCGGGTCTGGGCGCGCTGGCCGAAGATCTCGAGGATCAGCGTGAATCGGTCGATGACCTCGACGCCCTCGGGGAGCATTTGGCCGAGGTTGTAGGTCTGGTAGGGACCGAGCCGGTTGTCGAAGATGACGGTCGTCGCCCCGGTTTGCTCGACGACCGCGGCGAGTTCCTCGGCCTTCCCTTCCCCGAGTTGAAGGGCGGGATCGGCCTTCCGCGACTGGGAGATCTCACCGACGACCGTGTAGCCGGCCGCGGTAGCGAGGTCGCGAATTTCGGTCGTATCTGGCGTTCCGGAGTCGACGCGCTTGGCGATGATCGCGTTCATGCGAGTGGATGTGAGTGTGCGTGAGTCGGACGGTGGTCGTCACGTCGCTCGCTCGAGGGTGAGACGCGACTCGAGCCGAGCGGCGGCGCTTCGTCAGTGTCCGTCGTGAGCCGACTGCACGGCTGCTCGAGGGCCGCGGACGGTCGACGCTGGGACCGATGCCGCGGGACCCTCGACACGCTAACGATGCCGGCCGCACACCTCCGTTGACCGAACGAGTGACATAGATGCACGTACGCATCCGACCGCCTTGAATCCCGCGCCCGTCGTCGTCGGACGAGCCCGTCACGGCCGAAAGCAGCCGAATTCCGCAGCGACGAACCCGAATCGAAATCCGATACCGTCCAAGTGGACAGCGATCACAACAGTCATTATCGCCGACTCGAATGGTCGTGGCGATGATCGATGTCGATCCCGCAACGCTCGCCCTCGAGTTCGGCGGCGGGCTGGTGATCGGTGCGCTGGTCGGCTTCGGGACGAAGCGGGTCGCGAAGGTCCTCGCGATCGTGGTCGGAATCCAGTTGATGGCCTTTCGCTACCTCGAGTCCCAGGGGATCGTTATCGTCGACTACGAGCGGCTCTCGGCCGGGCTCGTCGGTAGTGGAGAACAGGTCGACGGAGTCGCGACGCCGTGGCTCGAGTCGGTGCTCTCGACGCTGACGATCGGCACCGGATTCGCGAGCGGCTTTCTGATCGGCTTTCACCGCGGGTAATCGGCCGTCTCGGATCGACTGACACAGCGGAAAAGCAATCGGCCGACGGGCTCGAAACGGTTGCTCCCGCCCCGCGACGCGCTATCGCGTCTTGATGTCGTCCTTGTCCTTGATGATCTCCGTCTCCGCTTCGCCGCTCGTGTGCTCGTTGACGACGTCGTAGAACTCGTTTTGCAGCCCCGCGGGGAACGTGAGCACGCCGATCCACGAGCCGTCGGACTGCCACTCCTCGCGCTCGAGATCGCCGAACTGCCGGATCTTTGCCTGCGCGCTACCCGCGTGCTCGGCGGGGATCTGTACGGCGACCGTCACCTCCTCGAACCGGATCGGGATGACCGGCCGCAGGTCGTCCAGCGCGTCGTCGACCTGACTTTCGACCGGTTCCATCGGATCGACCGTAAAGCCCGCCTCCTCGAGCGCGTTCTCGATGCGCTCGGGCGGGTGGGGCGCGTTGTCCATCTGCGGGTTGACCGCGTTGCGCGTAATCGTGTCGATCAGTTGCCGGCGCTTCTGTTCTTGCATCTCGCGGCGCTGCTCGGCCGTGATCTGAATTTCTCCCTCTTTGATCACCTCGGGGATGATCTCGAGGGGCTCGGTCGTATCGAAGACCTTCTCGAGGTCGTTCTCGGCCGGCCGATCGCCCCGCGAGGCGTCCTCGAAGACGTCTTCGGCGGCGATAACGTCCTCGAGGTCCCCGTCGAACTCGCCGCGTTTGATCGCCAGTGCCGCGTCCGGATCTACGAGGACTTCGAAGCGCGCCCCGTGGGACTCGAGTCGCGCCGTCACCGCCTCGTCGAGTGATATCATACCGGAGCATACCTCCGGCCGACTAAAAGAGCTTTTCCTGACGGTTCGGCTCGAGTATCGGAACCGGGCTCGCAACCGCAACCAAAGTCTTGCTGCCGCTCAGGTGCGAACACGGTTGGAACTCTCCGGACGGACGTTTCGGGCCGAACCCGGCCCGTGTCGGGGCCGACGTCGACTCGGTCGCAAAAGCGGGGTCGCGTCGCGGTCGAATCGGTGGGGGACCCGAACCGGGATCCCCCGCCGAACTCGAGACTCGATTACGCCGACGGGTCGTTACTCGTCGGTTTCTTCTTCCTCCTCGCTGCCGAGGAGGTCGTTCTCTTCGAGGTGGGTCGCGATCTTGTCCTGGTCGAACTGCTCGAATTCCTCCGTCTCGACGTCGACGGTCGCCAGCCCGACTTCGCTCGGAAGCAGGGAGCCGTCGTTGACCGACGCGAGCGCGTCCAGCGCGAGCTGGATGCCGCCGTCTAAGTCGGCTTCCTCGTCGTAGTTCTGCTCGAGGTAGTCCTGGAGGTCGCTGCGGTCGGCGCCGACGGCCAGGGCCTTCCACTCGTAGGGGGTCCCCGACGGGTCGGTCTCGAAGAGGCGCGGCTCGCCGTTCTCGATGCCGCCGACGATCAGCGCGACGCCGAACGGGCGGGCGCCGCCGACCTGGGTGTACTGCTGGATGTGGTCGGTGACTTCCTTGGTCAGCGTCTCGACGCCGATGGGCTCGCCGTAGCGCAGCTGGTTGACCTGCGTCTGGCGACGCGCGAAGTCGATCAGCTGGCGGGCGTCGGCGACGTGGCCGGCGCTGGCGATGCCGATGTGGTCGTCGGCCTTGTGAATTTTCTCGACGCTCGAGTCCTCGAGCAGCGGCGACGGGACGCGCTTGTCGACGGCGAGTACGACGCCGTCCTGGGTCCGCACACCGATGCTTGCTGTTCCTCGCTTGACCGCCTCACGGGCGTACTCGACCTGGTAGAGTCGACCGTCCGGTGAGAAGATCGTGATGCCGCGGTCGTACGCCTGCTGTTGGGCTTGTCCCTGCATAGTATCACGCTAAATCTGAATCGTAGTCGTAATCGAGGTCTGTCGCACCCGCGAACGACTCCTCGAGTCGCACGTCGGCGACTTCGTTTCGCACGACGGCGACCCGCTCCTCGTTCCCGAACACGACGTTTCTCTCCTCGGAAACTTGCCCGCGTCGACCTAAATACTTTTCTTCAGCGGCACGGATCGTGCCACTGATACCGCGGACCCGAATTCCGACGGCAGCACCGTCTATCTCGTCGATACAGGCGATCGCCGCGCGGGCCGGTTCGGTCTCGCCGCGACGGACTTTGATAATCGCCTCACCGATTCCGTCCGTAAACTCGAACCGAACGACGCTCAGATCGGCGTCCGCGCTCCCCGGATCGCCCAGCAGGTTCTGGCCCGCGTACCACACCTCCCGCTGGAACACCCGCCGGTCGATCGACTCGTCGGGCCACGTCTCGAGTCCGACGGCGAGGTAGCGCCACCGGGGCCGGAGGTGTTTCGGGAGGTGCTTCATTCGTCGCTTTCGACGGCCTCAGCGTCGGACTCGGCCGCCGGCGTCCGCTCGGCGACGAGCACCCCGACCTGGTCGTGGACGCGCTCGACGGCCGTCAGCGAAAAGCCGGCGTCAGTAAAGGCGTCCGCGAGGTCGCCGACCGTCGCCGGATCGTCGACCTCGGGCGAGTAGAACGGTTCCGCCGGGTCTGGTTCGCCGAAGAACATCACGTCCCCGAGGACGAACTTGCGCGGCTCGAGGTCGGCGATGACCGAAATCGCCTCGCGCTTCTCGTCGTCCGAGAGGTGGTGCATCGCGAAGTTCGAGGTAACGACGTCGACCGCGTCGTCGTACTCCGGTTCGCGGAAGGTACCGTAGTCGAACTCGAGGTTCTCGAGGCCCTCCTCGTCGGCCTTCCGCTGGGCTTCCTCCATCATGCCCTCGCTGATGTCGCGGCCGACGACCCGCTCGGCGTCCTCGGCGAGCGGGAGCGCGATGGCGCCGGTTCCGGTGCCGAGGTCGAGGACGACGTCCGTCGACTCGGGGGCGGCGTGTTCGATCACGAGGTTCGCGCAGGCGCGGTACTCGTCCGACTTGGACTCGTCGTACTCGCTGGCTTTCTCGTCGAACCGGGCGGCGTGGTCCTCAAGATCCTTCTTCATACCTGCCCCGTTCGACCCCGGGCTCAATGAACGACTCGGACTGGATGTGGCGATTGCGCTCGGCGATCCGCCCCCATTCGGCGAGCCCCTCCTCGACGAACTCGCTCGAGAGGCCGATCTGTTCGCCCAGCGCCGCCAGTTCCCGCGGGGCCCGGAGCTCGAGGTGCGAGTCCGGCGTCGCGCTCACGACGTAGGGCGCGTCGTAGTAGTCGACGATTTCAGCGAGTTTGCGCAGCGACTGCAACTCGCGGACTCGGCGGCCACCGTGGGTTCGTAGCACCGGCGAGAGATCGAACTCGAGGCGCACGCCGTTCTCGAGGGCGGCCTTCGCGAGGACGTGGTTGACGTCGCCCTCGTCGGCCATCGGGCGGGCGAGTACGTCGACCTTCTCGTTCTCGACGGCGAAGCGATTCATCGCCGGGGTCCCGCCCGCGACGGTGACGATGGTCTCGTCGGTCCGGTAGTTGCCGACCGCGCCGCTGGCCTGCTGGGGGTTGTCGGCCCGAATTTCGACGCCCGCCACGACGTCGACGCCGTACTCCTCGCGAATCCGGTCGGGGTCGTAGTCGGCGCGTGCGCCGGACGGGTTGCGCACGACCACGCCCTCGAAGCCGTAGTCGGCGGCCGCGCGGGCGAACCTGGCGACCGTACTCTGTCCGTCGGGGTGGGCGTGGACGGCCTCGTACATACGCGTCCCCTCTCGCGGCTGGGACTTGGGGTTTGCGTCATCCGCCGCTGCTGACCGACCGTATCCGCCATCGTTAGGCCGGGAGTCCGTCTCGAGCACCACGAGAGACGGACGACTCGGGGGAGGGCAGGCCGTCGCCCGGTACTCACCGCGAGCGAACGTAGTGAGCGAGCGAAGCGAGGCGGCACTGCCGGCTCGGAACCGCGAACGGCGCAGCCGTGAGCGGGCCGACGACTGACGTGGAGAACGCTACGCGTTCGGAACGGAAGGAGGAGTGCTTTTCATCGAAGTTTTGCCGAGTGCGGTCGCGAAGCGACCGCACGTGGTTCGAGACGCCGAAGGCGTCTCGTCATCACGGAAGACGCGAAGCGTCTTCCGAACGACAGCGCAAAAGTTCGGTTCTAGTTGAGGATGGACTGTGCCACCGTCGCGAGTTGGCCGTTATCCGCTTCCTGCAGGCGCTCGTCGCCGATCTTCAGACGCAGGCGCGGGCGGCCGACGTCGATCGGGACCTTCTCGGTGTCGATCAGGCCCATGTCTTCGAGTTTAGTCTTCGTCCGGCTGAACGTCGCTTTCGAGGCGATACCGACGTCCTCGCCCCACTTGCTGATGTCGTACAGCAGCGCTTCGTTCTTGGCGGCGACAAGCAGCGAGATCGTGACCTCGTCGAGGCCGTCCCCGTCGCCGCGGGCCGTCTCGAGCGAGTCCAAGATCGCGGTGAAGTCGGCCTCGGCCTCGGGGCTGATCTCCTCGGACAGCGTTTCGCGGACGTCCGAGATCGGCGGCGTCCGGAGGTTGTACGTCGAGGCTGCCTCCCAGCGCTCGGCGTAGGTGTCGTAGGTGTCCTCGACGAAACTCTCGTCGTCCGTGATGAGCCCGCCGACGCGGTCGCCGGCGTGGACGATCGCGACGATCCGATCCTCAGTGATGACCAGCGAGTTCTCGGGCGCCTCCTCGAGCGTCCGCAGGGCGAGGGCGTCCTCGCTGATGAGGTCGGCCGCGTTCGAGGCGACGATGAAGTCGTCCATCACTTCCTTCAGCGTCCGCTCGTCGGCGAGCATGTGCACCGTCGGCAACGTGCCGTCGAAACCGGTCGCAACGCCGACGAACTCCTCGATCGCATCCCGGGACGGATTGACCATGTAAATGTCCCCACTCGCGTCCGTTAGGATGGACTCGAGGATATCGTCAATCTGGTGATTGAGTAAATTCGAGGTCATCTCTCTACAGAAGTAAACGGATGTTCGCTACTTAATTTTGGTGGCCATTTGCACGCGATAACTTTGCTGTTGGGCCATCTAACGGTAATTTTTGTCCGATCATTCGTTGGTCAGATTACAGTATATGGCGGTCGTCTAACGCGATTCCGGCTACTGCTGGCGATTAGGGATCGTTATTATCTTCCAAATACGTATTTTTCATTATGCCAACTGTTATGTGATTCCTGTGTGACCACAAGAGCGTATGGGTGATCGCGATACGCAGCGGTTGGCCCCTCGATCGCTTGCCGACCAGTCCCCCCGTGTCCGAACGGACGACGTTCGGGTTGTCCCACCTGCAGGATCGAAAGGAGTCAGCACCTACGGCGGTCCGTAGCGACCGTCATTCGAACCGAGCGCACAGTTCCCGCGACCAGTAGACGTCGCCGTCGTAGATGACGGCGGCCTCCGTATTTTCGAGCAGGGCCGCCAGTTCCGGCGCCGAGAGAACGAAGTTCGATTCGTTGCCACACAGCGTCGCGGCCGTGGCGTCGGCGTGTGGGACGTAGTACGACCCGGTCGTCCGCGTCGAGTAGCAGTCGAACGTCACCAGGTACCGGGGAGTATCCGCGTCACCGCTCGACCGCGGACGCGAGCGCGCGGTCGACGCTGTTCCCGCGCCCGTTCTGGACTCCGTCCGTCTCGATCGCGAGCGCGCCCGCTGGCCGTCCGTGAGCGGTTCGATCGTGATCGTCGTGGGGAACGGATTGGTTCCCTGTGCGAGCGAGTGGGTGCCGTCGCCGACGACCGCGTAGTCTTTCCCCATCATGATCCGGCGCCTCGCGAGGCGCATGGCGCGTTCGATGCTGAAGCCGTGGACGAGGAAGGTAGCGAACGCCGAGCCGACCTTGATCGCGTGGTCGTTGAGGACCTTCGTGAACGTGACCGCGCCGGCGACGCTGCCCTTCTCGACCAGCTTCTGTCCCTCGTAGAAGGAGCCACAGGCGTTCAGGAAGAACGTCTGGGTCCGACAGCGGTCGAGCGACGAAATCGAGAGCGATCCGTCGGGACAGCACAGGCCGCAGGTCTCGCAGTGCCCGATGTAGTGGACGAAGTCGTTTTCCGATTCGAACAGGCGAGCGAGTTCGGCCGTCTCGAGCGATTCCTCGACGGTGACGTCCATCGAGCGCTCCTGGGCGCGGCGCCGGTAGATCGCGGCGACGTCGTCGTGTTCGCCGGCCATCTCGGGATCGTTGAGGACGACGCGGATCGACGTCGACTCGCGTTCGTCCGCTCGCTCGAGGTAGTCGAGCCGATTCCGGTAGGCTTCGGGGGCGGATTTGAAGACGTCGATCGGGACGCCCTCGGCGAGCCAGCCGTGGGTGCGGCCGTGCCGGAGTTCCGGCTTGACGATGTCGACGGAGGCGACCTGACCGCTACTGGCCCTGGTGCGGTAGTCGGCCTCGAGTTCAGGTTTCCGACCGATTTGCGGTGGTGCGTCGAACCCGTTCCTGGTCGCAGTTACCTGCCCTTTCTCGATTCCAGTCCCGCTCCCGTCTACGGTCCCGGTCTCAGTCTCCGCAACCTCATCGCGACCGCGATAGAACTCCTCGAGCGAGCGTTCGACGAGTTCCTTCCCCTCGAGTTCGGTGGTTCGAGGCCGGTAGATCAGGCTCATTCGATCGAGCAGGAACGGCAGCGTCTCGAGGCTGTCGTAGGAGGGGCAGACGTACGTCGCGAGGTGCCACTCGGGCAGTCGGTGTTCGATCGCCTCGTAGGGGACCTCGAGGTACGCCGCGAGGCGTTCGTCCGGCGACGCCTCGTACAGCGACTCGCTCTCGAGGCCGAGCGCGTCGAGGACGCTGCACTCGCCGAGGGCGGTGCCGTACGGCCCCGCGTTCCGGACCAGGCAGTCCAGAAAGAACGTCTTCCGGAGCAGCCGCTCGACGTCGCTCTCGAGGGCCGGCATCGCGGGAAGGTGGCGCTCGATCCCCTGCTCGGGGAGTCGCAGCCGCGCGCCGTCGGGACAGTCCGCCCCCTCGAGCGTATCGGTGACGTGGACGGACGCCTGCAGGTAGTACGCGAGCGGCGCCGTCACGTACAGCGGCTCGTACCGGGGCGGCACGGCGAGTTCGATCCCCGTCTCGGGGAGGTCCGCGCGCAGACAGTCCGAAATCTCGAGTTCGTCGCCGGGCTCGAGCAGCGGGGGATGACCGCGAAGCGTCGGGTACGTCCGGTCGGGGCCGTCGGTCCGGTGGGCGGCGCCGAGGTGCGTAATCGCTTCGGCGATCGCCGCCGGCTCGTCCGGCACCGTCATCGAGCCGACGGGCAGTTCGTTGCGGCTCCGGAAGCCGACCGTCACCGACGTTCGCTCGGGGAAGGAGACGACGATCGACTCGAAGTCGTCGGTCTGCTCGATGATCGCCCGGCCGGTAAACTGGAGGTAGACCTTGATTTCGGCGTCGATGTCGATAACGTACTCGCCCGACGGGAGCGCGACCGGGTCGCCGTTCGGATCGAGTTCGTACCGGTCGTCGGCCTCGAGCGCGAAGGCGTAGCAGACGGCGTGTGGAAACTGGAGTTCGCTCGCGGTCACGACGACGCTCTCGTCGATCGGTCGCGGCATCTCGACCGCGTCGTCGACGACGGAAAACTCGCCGCGGACCGCCACCGTCGCGCTGTCCACGTCGCGAGCGTAGAGCGTCTCGCGGTCCAGTTCCCACTCGATCATGTACTCTACTGCATGTCACCCCGTTCAGTTAGTCTTACTGACTGTTACCGTTACTTATCGGTGTCGGTCGTGCGGGTTGCCCACACTCGGACCCTCGGGTTCCCGGGGACCGTCCCGACGGCTCGAATCGGGCGAAAAGGTACACTTATGCCGTCCCCAGTTCGCACAACGCACATGGAACACGACCACGTTCGGGAGGTCGATCCCGACGTCGCCGACGCGCTCGAGAACGAGGTCGACCGCCAGCGGTCGACGCTGCAGATGATCGCCAGCGAGAACCACGCCAGCGAGGCCGTCATCGACGCCCAGGGGAGCGCCCTGACGAACAAGTACGCCGAGGGCTACCCCGGCGAGCGCTACTACGGCGGCTGCGAGTTCGCCGACGACGTCGAGGAACTCGCGATCGAGCGCGCGACGGAGCTGTTCGGCGCCGAGCACGTCAACGTTCAGCCCCACGCCGGCACGCAGGCCAACCAAGCCGTCTACTTCGCGATGCTCGAGCCCGGCGATAAGATCCTGTCGCTGGATCTGAACCACGGCGGCCACCTGAGCCACGGCCACCCCGCGAACTTCACGGGCCAGCTCTACGAGGTCGAGCAGTACGAGGTCGACCCCGAGACGGGCTACATCGACTACGAGAGCCTCGCGGAGCACGCCGCGGAATTCGACCCCGACATCATCGTCTCGGGCTACTCCGCGTACCCCCGCGAGATCGAGTGGGAGCGCATTCAGGACGTCGCCGACGACGTCGACGCGCTCCACCTCGCGGACATCGCCCACATCACCGGCCTCGTGGCGGCGGGCGTCCACCCCTCGCCAGTTGGCGTCGCCGACTTCGTCACCGGCTCGACCCACAAGACGATCCGCGCGGGCCGCGGCGGCATCGTCATGTGCGACGAGGAGTACGCCGACGACATCGACTCGGCGGTCTTCCCCGGCGGCCAGGGCGGCCCGCTGATGCACAACATCGCCGGCAAGGCGGTCGGCTTCAAGGAAGCGCTCCAGCCCGAATTCGAGGACTACGCCGAGCAGACCGTCGCGAACGCGAAGGCCCTGGGCGAGTCGCTGTCCGAGCACGGCTTCTCGCTGGTCTCGGGCGGCACCGACAACCACCTCGTGCTGGTCGACCTGCGCGAGAGCCACCCCGACACCTCCGGCGGCGACGCCGAGGAGGCGCTCGAGGAGGCCGGCATCGTCCTCAACGGGAACACGGTCCCCGGCGAGACGCGCTCGCCGTTCGACCCGAGCGGCATCCGCGCCGGGACGCCGGCGCTGACGACCCGCGGCTTCGACGAGGACGACTGCCGCAAGGTCGGCGACCTCATCGCCCGCGTGATCGACAACCTCGAGGACGAAGAGGTCATCGCCGAGGTCCGCGAGGAAGTCGAGGAACTCTGCGAAGCGAACCCGCTGTACGAGTAACCCCCGCTCGGATCCCCCGAACCGACTGCGCTCTCACATCTCCCGTCTCGTTTTACGCCTTCTCGAGCGCTGCGCGCCACTGCGCGTCCCCGTAGTTCGTCGCGACGACTTCCCAGGGCGTGCCGATCGTCGCCTCGCGGAGCCGATCGACGCTGAAGAGTCGAAAGAGCAGCGTCTCACTGACCGCGTCCTCGTAGACGAGGTGGTAGACCCGGTAGGCGAGCCCCGGCGTCGGATCCTCGCGGTAGGCGAAGGCGTCGCTCGTGGCCTCGAGTTCGGGCGCGTAGTTGTCGAGGACGGCGGTCGCGTCGGGCGTCGTCACGTGTGCGAGATCGACGAGGAACTCGCGAACGCCCGCCATCGATCCGGCTAACCCGATCTGCGTACCGATCGCGTGCGCCGACCGGAACCGGTCGCGGTCGAACTGCTCGCGGAGCGCGAACATGTCCCCGCGGCGGGCGTCCTCGACGCCGCGGTCGCGCATCGTCTCGACGAGGCGCTCGCTGACCTCGATCGCGACGGTCTCGTACCGCTCCTGGTAGTAGAGCGCGTCACGTCCCGCACCGGCGCCCATATCGAGAACCGGTCCCTCGATCCACTGGTCCCGCCATGCGCCCGACTCGTGGTCGCCGAAGTACCACTCCTCGATCCGGTGCTCGCGCACGTCGTTGCCATCGCGGTCGAGCAGCGGTTCCGATCGCTCGCCTCGGTAGTGGTCGCGGACGGCGCGACCGAGTGGGTCCGTCATACTCTGTGACACACTGGCAAATTTAATAAAACTGTAACACGGTGTGGTACCAGATATCACTCTTGGCCGACACCCGAGGTGCGCTCGAGCACGCTCGCGCTCCCTGTCACTCGCCGGCACGCGGCTTTTGCCCCGACCGGTCGTACCGCCGCTATGTCCACGCGCCCGACCGGAACTATTCTCGACGACGATCGGTTGCTCGAACTCCGGAAGACCGACGAATCGGCGGCCTCGGAGCTGGCGCTCGAGTTGACGCCGGTCACCGAGTTCATGGACGCCGCGGCCGGCGATCAGATCGACTGGGACGTCGACGAGTACGAAGACCAGCCGATGCTCGTCTGTAGCGCCATCCCTGACGCGCAGGTCGCCGACGCGCCCTACCCGCGCCAGTTGCTCGAGGAAAGCGGCGAGATCGTCGCGCCCGTCCCGGACCCGCTCGTTCGGGCCGAGCCGCCCGAGGGGTTGGGGCTCGATCTCGAGGCGTACGACCCCTCTCAGCCCCTGCTGTTCGACGCGATCACGGCCGCGGAGACGATCGGCCTCGTTCCGGTCCGATTCGACGACGGGGAACCGTACCGCGCCGAACCGCTGCCGAACACGCCCGACGACAGCGATCCGATCGCCGAGGGGACCATCGAGCACGAGCGCGACGGCGACCCGACGCCCCGGCCCGAGACGATGGACGCGCCGATCGATCCGCTCGCGTTCGACGACGTCATGGCCAACGCGCCGACCGACGTTCCCGAGGCCGACGTCGTCGGCATCCTCGAGGCCATCGAGACCCACGACCTCGTCGGAGCGGGCGATCACGTCGCCGGCAAGCCGCCGCTGTCAGTCGACGACCGAGCCGTCTGTCTACTTCCCGACGACGCCTGGACGGAACGGCTGGCACCGGCCCTCGAGGAACGCGACGTGGACGTCGATCTCGGCGCGCTCGAGGTCGCGAAGGCGGTCCACGAGCGCCAAGCCGAGGAGTTGGTCGCGGCAGCCGGGACCGACGAGTACGATGATCTCCTCGAGGCGTACGCCGTCGTCGTCACCGACGAACGGGACACGGCCGAGTGGGAGGTTTCGGAGCCCGGAACGGCGGATCGCAGCTAAGAGTGTTCTGGTCGCCGCCTCGCAGTCGTCGCGATTCGGCTGATTCATCGGTCGTCGGAATCGGCACGAGCGAGCGGTCTTTGCCAACGTGACTTGGATTACATATTCACACTCGTGCATACTATTAGCCAGTAGAACCCCCGTTCTGCGCACGAATCCGAGGGTTAATGAGTCTCGCGGTCGCCGTCTCGAGTATGAGCGAGAGCGAAACCGAAACCGAGACCGAGACCGAGATCATCGACGGCAACGCCGTCGCGAGCCAGATTCGCGAAGACCTGACCGACGCCATCGAGACGCTCGCCGACGCGGGCGCGCGACCGGGGCTGGCGACGGTGCTGATGGGCGACGACCCCGCCAGCGAGACCTACGTGAACATGAAACAGCGCGACTGCGAGGAGGTCGGCATCGAGAGCTACCACGTCGACGTCGACGGCGACGCCCCGCCGGAGACGCTGTACGACGAAATCGCCGATCTCAACGAGAACGACGACGTCCACGGCTACATCGTCCAAGCACCCGTCCCGGACCACGTCGACTACCGCGAGGTCATCCGCCGAGTCGACCCCGCGAAGGACGTCGACGGCTTCCACCCCGAGAACGTCGGCCGGCTGGTCGCTGGCGACGCTCGCTTCCGCCCCTGCACGCCCCACGGCGTCCAGAAACTGCTCGAGGCCGCGGACGTCGAGACCGAGGGCAAGGACGTGACGATCGTCGGCCGCTCCGATATCGTCGGCAAACCGCTGGCGAACCTGCTGATCCAGAAGGCCGAAGACGGCAACGCGACGGTGACGGTCTGTCACTCCCGCACGGACGACCTCGCCGAGAAGACTCGCAGCGCCGACATCGTCGTCGCCGCGGCCGGCGTGCCGGAACTGGTCGACGGCTCGATGATCGGCGAGGGCGCGGTCGTGATCGACGTGGGCGTCAACCGCGTCGACGCCGATAACGAGAAAGGGTACGAACTGGTCGGCGACGTCGAGTTCGAGAGCGCGAAGGAAAAGGCGAGCGCGATCACGCCGGTCCCCGGCGGCGTCGGTCCGATGACCCGCGCAATGTTGCTCTACAACACGGTCAAGGCCGCGAGCCTGCAGGAAGATATCGACGTCGACCTGCCCTGAATCGCTGTTGACTGCGGTCGTCTCGAGTTGCTTCCTCAATTTCCGCCGATCTTCGGTCCTGTTTTCTGCTCCCGCGCAACGCCCGCTCGCTACTCGACCGCCGTGAACTCGAGACCCTCGAGTCGGTCCTGCGCCCGCCCGAACGCCAGTTCGTCGCCCCGGAGGCCGTTGGCCAGATCGCGGGTCGCGTCGATCAACTGCTCGGCGGTTCGGGACTCGATATCGCCGTCGAGCATCCGGATCCGTTTGACGTGTTCGCCGAGCGTCTCGAGGGCGGTGCGCTCGCTCGTGGTGAGGTCCCGATCGCGTTCGTCGACCCAGGTGCGGACGTCGCGGCGGTACTCGCGGACGGCGTTGGCGTAGGCGAGTCCGCGGGCCGTCCGGAGTGTGGTCGGTACCTCCTCGACGGGCGGACGCTGGCCGTCGTCGGCGTCGCGAAGCAGGGAGAGAAAGTACAATTCCTCGCGGTCGTCGAGTTGGATTTCGCGCGCGACGATGTCTGCGACGTGGAGCAGTTCGGTCGCGGCGAGGTAGGTATCGTCGAGGTCGCGAAGCTGGCCGGCGTTGACGAACCCGCGGCGTCGGACGTAGTCCCGGCAGTGTTCCTGTGCACGTTCCGCGAGGTCGTCGGTCGGGACGTCATCGATGTCGCTGCGGACCGCCGTCAAATCGAAGGCAACCTGCAGGTCGGTGTGCTCAGTTCGCTCGTCGATTCCGACGCTGCGGATGCTGCCGCAGGCGGGACAGCCGATGCTGCCGGTTTCGTAGTACGACCAGCGAGTCCCACACTCCTTGCACTCGCGCTCGCCCCTGATCTTCATGGCCGGCAATAGGGCCGGCATCCAAAAAGTCCCTCCGGAGCGCCGGTGGTCGCTCTCAACCCGGTGACTCGTCATCTCACGACGAGTGTCTCCCGGTCCGGAGTATTCGAACTGATGACGGTTTTCGGAAACGGACGGTATAGCGTCGCTGACCGTCACGAGACGCCGGATGACGTTCAATAGGTGATTAACGTACGGCAGTTGCAGGCCGCACTGAAACCAACCGGAACGTTCTATCCGGGGATATGTCCCATCAAAGACTCAACCGACGCAAATTCGTCGCCGCGGCAGGTACAACTAGCGCGCTCGTGCTGGCCGGCTGTACCGACGGCGGCGGCGGAAACGGCGGCGAAGAGGGCAACGAAACCGAAGAAGACGGGATGGATACGACCGACGAAGAGGACAACGAGAGCGGGCTCGGCGACGAGAACGAGACCGAAGATAACGAAACGGACAACGAAACCGAGACGGAAACCTACACGCTGACGGTCACCGTCGAGGACGACCAGGGTGAGCCCGTCGAAGGTGCCACCGTTTCGGTCGAAGGCGACGGAGCGGGTGGCATGATGGACGACGAGATGGACGGCAACGAGACGGATGAGAACGCCACCGACGACAACGAAACCGACGACAACGAGAGCGCCCTCAACGAAACCGACGGCAACGAAACTGACGGCAACGAGACCGACGGCAACGAGACCGACGACGAGATGGGCGGTATGGGCCAGACCATGGAGGATGAGACCGACGAAAACGGCGAAGTCGAGTTCGAAGAACTCGAGGACGGTGACTACACCGTCACCGCCGAATCAGACGGCGAGGAAGCCGAGGACGAGGTCACGATCGATGGCGAGGACGAGGAACTTACGCTGACTCTCGGCGAAGGCGGCGCTGGCGACGAGATGGACGGCAATGAGACCGACGGCAACGAGAGCGCCCTCAACGAGACTGACGACAACGAAAGCGACGATAACGAGAGCGACGAGTAAGTCCCTGCGGCCGCTCACCGCCGAAGACACCGCGAGGGAATTCCGTTCGAACTCGATATCCGTCGAACCGACGGTGGTCCGTCTCGAAGACGGAGCACCGAACCGGTCTGCGCCCTACTATTTTGGTGCTGTCTCCGGTAGTCCCCTGTATGCGCGACGAGGAAGAAATCCGCGAACAGTACGAATTTCTCACGGAGCACCTCGAGAGCGACGAGATGCGCCACGACGGCGTCGAGCAGATGTTCACCTACTACAAGCGCGCACTCGGCTGGGTGCTCGAGGAGGAACACATGTGAATCCGTGACTGTTCACCGACACGTCTAGTTCCGTTACATTTAAGTCCTATCGACGAATTCTTTCAGGTGACGCTTCGCTTGGAGGGCCGAAGCGTCAGCGGGGACCAATTCAGGGCGGCAAGCGATCGCGTGACGTTTTTCCCGTCACGCGATTTGCTTTCCTGTTTACTACACGTCCGAGCGACTGCTTCGTTCTGCACAGTAATCGATACCGTTCAACTGGCCGCTGTCTCGCTCAATCCAATATAAATATACCGAAATAAATTCACCGTACTGTAAACATGAACGACACGTTATGTATGCGTCGCGGGGAAATCAGTCATGGCGATTATCATTCGAAACGATGCTCACGCCCCGGGAATTCCCCCGGTATTGCTCCGTTTCACTCGTAACGACCCGATAGCCTTATTAAAATTCGACAGTAAGTCCGAGTCGGACTTTCCCAATGTACGACCTGACAGGATTTCAGCGCGACTTACTCTACGTGATCGCCGGCGAGGAAGAACCCCACGGGCTGGCCATCAAGGAGGAACTCGAGGAGTACTACGAGAAGGAGATCCATCACGGGCGTCTCTACCCGAACCTCGACACGCTCGTCGACAAGGGCCTCGTCGAGAAGGGACGGCGCGACCGCCGGACGAACTTCTATACGCTCACGCGCCGCGGCCGGCGCGAACTCGAGGCGCGTCGGGAGTGGGAATCCCAGTACGTCGACCTCTAACCCGGGGCTGTGGCTTCGTCGCGAACGCTCACCGCACTCGCCGGCCTCGCGCTCGGCGGACTCGTCAGCGTCGCTGCGTGGATCTACTTCGAGACGGTACTGCTGTTTCTGTTCCTGCCGTTCGTTCCGTTCCTCTTCGATCGCGGCCGCCGTACCGACTCTGCCGCTCGGGCGGTGCGACACTGTCCCGACTGCGACTTCCGCACGACCGAGCAGAGCTACGAGCACTGCCCTCGAGATGGATCGCGGCTGCGAGACCCGCGGGAGTAGCGCGAACCGCCAACGGTTCGGTGCCATCGATTCGCCCACCTGACGCGTGCTCCGCCGCCAGCACGCCGTTTATGTACGGTCGGGGCGAATGTCCGAGAGTGAACGAGGTTCCGCTGCAACTCGCCGATCCGCCGCTAGAGGAGACGGTCGTGCGGATTGCGCTGGCCGGCGCACTGGGGATGTTCCTCGGCCTCGAGCGCGAGTGGTCCCAGAAATCCGCTGGCATCCGAACGTTCTCGCTGATCAGCCTGCTCGCCGCCGTCTTTACGATCCTCTCGCTCGAGACCGCGGTCGGGGAGGGACTGCTCGTCCTGGGCGGTTTCCTCGTGATCGTTCAGGGCGTCCTACTGGCGGTCCAGGGACTGCTCGGGGACGAGGACACGGGCCTGTCGTTGACGACCTCGGTCTCGATGCTCGTCGCCTACGGCGTCGGCGCGCTCGTCGCCGCACAGTACATCATCGAGGGCGTGACCGTCGCCGTGCTCTCGTCGCTGCTGCTCGTCCTCAAGCGCGAACTCCACGAGTTCGCGTGGGGCCTCTCCCGCGAGGAGATGCGGTCGACGACCGAGTTCGCCATCCTCGCGTTCGTTATCTATCCGCTGTTGCCGTCCAGTTACGAACTCAACCTCGGCGTCACGACGATCGACCTCGAGCCGACGGTCATCTGGCTCATGGTCGTCGCGGTCGCGGGGATCGGGATCGCCAACTACGCGATCGTCTCGACCTACGGCGACCGCGGCATCGCCGTTACCGGCTTCTTCGGCGGCCTCGCGTCGTCGACGGCCGTCGTCGGGACGATGCTCGATCACGTCCGCCAGCGGCCCGACGCCGCCTCCTACGCCGTCGCCGCTATTCTACTCGCGAACGCCGCGATGGCCGCGCGCAATCTCGCGATCGCCGTCGGGTTCACGATCGGCGGGGGAAGTCCTGTACTCGTCGAGGCGGTCGTCCCGCTCGGCGCCGTCATCGTCGTCGCGTTCGCTATCGCCGGCCTGACCGCCGACTGGGGCGAGTCCAGCGAGATGGACCTCGAGAGCCCCTTTTCCCTCAAGAACGCCCTCGCGTTCGGCGCGGTCTTCCTCGTCGTGCTCGTGTTCGGGTCGGTGGCCGAGAGTTCGTTCGGCACACTCGGCTTCTACGCGACGGCCGTCGCCAGCGGCTTCGTCTCGAGCGCCGGCGCGACCACGTCGGCGGTCGTCCTCTACCGAGGGGGCCAACTCGCAGCCGCCGAGGCGACGATCGCTATCCTGCTCGCGACGGTCTCGAGCATCCTCGTGAAGGCGATGCTGGCGGCGACGTCGTCGAACGACGGATTCCGCAATCAGGTCGCGATCTACAGCGCCGCGCTGTTGCTCGGCGGCTCGCTGGCGTCGCTCGTCTTCATCGTCTAACCGGAAGGCAGTCGCATCCCTTTACTTCGCCCTCCGCGAAACGGACGGTATGGACAGAGAGACGGTCGAACCGCAGGTCGAGGCGCTCCCCGGCCAGCGAGCGCAGCAGTGGGTCGACTACCACCACGAGTTCGCCGCGCCGAGCACCTACGTCTACGAGTTCGTCTGGGATACGAGCCGCGAGGCGATCGGCCCCTTCTGTACCGACGTCGACGGCAACGTCCTGCTGGATTTCACGAGTCACGTCGCCGCCGCGCCGCTCGGATACAACAACCCGGCCCTCCGCGAGAAACTCGAGGCGTTCGACCTCGTCGATCCGCTGAAGATCGCCGGCCAGGACTTCTACGTGAGCACCGACGGCAGCGAGCCCCCGGCCGAGGCGAAGCTTCCCGGCCCGTCACAGTTGATGGACCGGCTCGTCGCCGCGACGGACCACTACGACATGGATCGCGTCTTCCTCTCGAACTCCGGCGCAGAAGCCGTCGAGAACGGGATCAAGATCTGCTACGCCGCGGGCGGCCACCGCGCGTTCACCTTCGAGGGCGCGTTCCACGGCCGGACGCTGGGCGCGCTCTCGCTCAACCGCTCGAAGACGGTCCACCGTCGCGGCTACCCCGAGGTCCCGGGCGTAGTCAGCGTTCCCTACCCAGCGAGCGACGAAGCCTACGAGACCCGCTGGCTCACCGACGGTCCCGGCGGCAACGTCGTCGCCGACAAGCTCCACCCCGATCAGGGCGTGATCGACCCCGACGAGGTCGCCTTCCTCATCCTCGAGCCGATCCAGGGCGAGGGCGGCTACCGGGTCGCCCACGACGAGTTCGCGCGGGATCTCGAGGCCCTGCGCGACCGCTACGACCTCACCGTCGTCGTCGACGAGATCCAGTCCGGCGTCGGCCGGACCGGCGAACTCTGGGCCGTCGACCACCTCGATCTCACGCCGGACGTCATCACCGCGGGGAAGGGGCTGCGGGTCGGCGCGACGATCTCTCGCTCCGACGTCTTCCCCGAGCAGAAGAGCCGCCTCTCCTCGACGTGGGGCGCGGGCGACGTCATCGCCTCGATGCAGGGCGCGCTGACGATGGACATTATCCACGAGCAGAACCTGCTCGCGAACGTCCGCGAACGGGGCCAGCAACTACGTGCGGGACTCGAGGATGCCATCGACGACGGCGACCTCCCCGGCGCCGTCGACGTCCGGGGCCGCGGCCTCATGCTCGCCGTCGAGTTCGATACTAAGGAGCGCCGCGATGCGGTTCTCGAGGCGGCCTTCGAGCGCGGCTTCCTGACGCTGGGCTGCGGGCACAAGACCCTGCGGCTGCTCCCGCCGCTCGACGTCACCGAGCGCGAAATCGACCTCGGTCTGCGGTTGCTCCGGGAGGCAGCTGCAGACGTGGCACCGGAGTTCGACCGATAGCGACCGTCTCGAGGACGACACACCCGCATCGTCGTACGAAAGCCCCAGCCTCTTCTCGCGTCCGGGACAAGACTGAGTACAATGATTGGCGCCTTTACCGTCGGGAAGAAAGCGGTCAAGTTCGGGTACAAACGCTACGGGATTCCGGGCGCGATCGCCTCGGGCGGGCTCGTGCTGGTCGGTTACGTGGCCGTCCGCCGCGCGCTGAAATCCCAGACGAACGCCAACGACGCGACGCTCGATTCGGCCATCGACGCCGAGTCGATCAAGTCGGCGGTCGAAGAGGACGGGCTGCAGGCGGTGACCGACACGCAGACGCTCGACGACGCGATCAACCAGGACGAACTGAATACGCCCGTCGACACGGGCGACGTCCAGTCGTCGGTCTCCGAGGAAACCGAGGAGTTCACCGACGAAGGCAACGAAGGGCAGGCGTAGAATCGCTGTTTTCCGGTGTGCGCGTAGGCGCTACGTGAGCGCCCCGCGGCCGTCCGCTCTTACTCGCCGCGGAGGTCGTTCATGTGGTCGATCCGTCGCTGGACGAGGTCGGGCTTGCCGATGTCGTGGCGCATGTGCAGTCCCTCGTCCCCGGCGACCGCGAGGGCGTCCTCGGCGATTTCTTCGGCCTCGGTAATCGAATCGGCGAGGCCGACGACGGCGAAGGCACGAGAGGTGGTCGTGTAGATGCCGTCGTCGCGCTCGTCGACGCTGGCGTAGTACAGCAGCGCGTCGCCGGCGCTCTCCTCGTCCACCGTGACCTTCGCTCCCGCCTCGGGATCCGTCGGGTAGCCCTCGGGGACGGCGTACTTGCAGACCGTCGCCTGCTCGGCAAAGTCGAGTTTCGGCAGCGACTCGCCGTCTCGAGCAGCCGTCAGCACGTCGAGGAAGTCGGTCTCGAGGACGGGCAGCGTGTTCATCGCCTCGGGGTCGCCGAAGCGGGCGTTGAACTCGACGACTTTCGGGCCGTCGCGGGTCAGCATGAACTGGCCGTAGAGGATCCCGCGGTAGTCCTCGAGGGCGTCGACGGTCGCCTCGATGATCGAGACGGCCTCGTCGTAGTCGTCCTCGGTCATAAAGGGCAGGTGCGTCGTCGCGTCGGAGTAGCTGCCCATCCCCCCGGTGTTCGGGCCTTCGTCGCCCTCGTAGGCGCGCTTGTGGTCCTGCACCGCCGGCGCGGTGCGGAACTCGCCGTTGGCGACGAACGCCTGGACGGTGAACTCCTCGCCGATCAGTCGCTCCTCGAGGACGATTCGGTCGTAATCGGACTCGCGGATGTACGCCTTGCCCTCCTCGGCGGTCACCTGATCGCCGATGACTTTCACGCCCTTCCCGCCCGTGAGGCCGGCGGGCTTGATCGCGAGATCGCCGTCGTACTCGTCGATGAAGTCGCAGGCGGCCTCCATGTCGTCGAAGGTCTCGAAGTCCGGACAGCCCGGAATGTCGTTTTCCTGCATGAACCGCCGCTGGAACGCCTTGTCCGTCTCGATGCGGGCGTCTTCTTCCTTCGGCCCGAAGGCGTAGACGCCGGCGGCCTCGAGTTCGTCCGCGACGCCGGCCTCGAGGGGCGATTCGGGGCCGATGACGGCGATCGTCGCATCGACATCTTCCGCGTACTCGACGACTGCCTTGGGGTTGGTCGTCTCGAGCGTCTCGAAGTCGGTCGCGACCGCGGCGATACCGGGGTTGCGGTTGCTGGCGCAGGCGTAGAGGTCGGCCTCGCTATCCTCGAGTGCGCGGGCGATAGCGTGTTCGCGCCCGCCGCCGCCGATCAGGAGCACGTTCTCTCGCATGGTCGCTAGCGGAACGCACGAACCTGTAAGCGTTGCTCTTTTCTCGAGCAAAAGTATGCACGATCGCGACTATCCGAGTCGTCGGTGCGCGTTACGCCTCGACGCGCCGTCCCGCTCGAACCGCCGCGCTCGCGACTTCAGATGCTGAAGCTGCGGGGTTTACCTTACGGCGCCCGAAACGGACTGTCTGCCATGGGCGAGGACTGCGACGTCGAAACTATCGGGGGCGTTCTGGAAGACGACGTGGCCCGGTCTATCCTCGTTCACGCCCGCACGGAAGCGCTCTCGGCGAGCGCGCTCGCCGACCGCTGCGACGTCTCGACGGTGACGATCTATCGACGGCTCGAGACGCTTCGCGAACACGACCTCGTCTCGGCGTCGACGGTGCCCGAGCGCGACGGCAATCACTACAAGGTGTATCGGACGAACGTCCGGCGCCTGACGGTTGATCTCACCGAGGAGGGGTTCGAGTTGACCGTCGAACGCAACGACACGCCCGCTGACCGATTCACCAGACTCATCGAGGAGATGTAACAATGATTCCGACCACCGACCTATCGCTCGAAGCGATCGTCCAGGGAAGTCTGTTTCTCGTGTTGACCGTTCTCGGCCTCGCCATCGTCGGCGTCGCGTTTCGGGGCTATCGGCGGAACCGGAGCCGCCCCATGCTGTTCCTCGCGATCGGATTCGCCGCGATAATCGTCCCCGAACTCGCGATGACGGTCGTCACGAGGGTCGTCGCGGTCTCCGAGTTCGAGACGGTAACCGTGTACCAGGTGACGAACGTCTTCGCGTTCCTCTGTATCCTCCGCGCGATTACGATGGATCCCGGTCGATCACGAGCGGGCGATAGTCGGGGGCGTCCCGACGATTGACCCGCGTGCTCGGTCGCCGCCCCGCTCGCGAACCCGCGGCCACGGGTGGTCTCGGCGGGCGCGGGTTCTGTTTCTGAAGCCGCGATAGACGGTATTTGATCCCCGATCCGGTAGTCGGATCCATGGCCGAATCAACGATCGACGACTCACCCGATCGGTCGATCGGCGAGAGACTGCTGTACGATTCGAGCGGCGCACGGTTGCGTGCTCTCTGGCGGGTGCTCGTCCCGCTCCTCGTCGCCGTCGCGATCTACGCCGCCGGTCAGTCGCTGGTCAACCGCTTTGCGGCCGGTCTCCTCGAGCCGATCGCTGACGGAACGTCGCGGGTGGTCGCAACCGCGGTACTGTTCGTCGCGCTGTCGGCGGTGATCGCCCTCGCGGGCGTCGCCGGCCTACTCGTCGCGTCGCGACTCGATCGACGCCCCCTCTCGAGTTACGGGCTCGACGTGTCGGGCCGATGGCTCCGAGATTTCGCAGCCGGTATCCTCATCGGCGTCGTCGCCGCCGCGGGAGCGATCGGCTACCTGGCCGCTCGAGGGGACGTCGCTCTCAGTCCGTCGGTGACGGGCGTCGGCGTCGACTCCCCGCCGTTGGGCGGACTCGTCGTCCTGGTGTTGCTGCTCTTTTTGCTCGCCAACAATGCGTTCGAGGAGATCGTTTTTCGGGCGATCGTGATCGGGAACGCGGTCGAAGGGTTTCGCTCCGGAGCGTCGAACGCGACGGTCGCCGTCGTCGGTGCGGTCGTCGTCAGCCTTCCCGTCTTCGGCGCGCTGCATCTACTCGGCGGCGGCCCTATGGCCGTCGTCACGAGCGCTATCGGCGGTATCCTGTTCGCGACGGCGTACGTCCTGACGGGCCGGTTGGCGCTCCCGATCGGCGTGCACTTCGGCGGCCTCGCCGACCTCAGCATCCGCCAGCAACCCCTCTCGACTGATCCGGAACTGACGCTGCCGTCGGTCGTCGTCGCCGAACTGACCGGCGACCCGTCGTTCCTCACGGGTATCGAACTCTGGGCCGTCAGATTACTCCTCGGAGTTGCACTGATCTGCCTCTGGGTGTACGCGACCGACGGCGAGGTTTCGATCGCCGATCGAGTGCTCGCCACCGCTGCTGACTCGGAGCGGTGACGCTCGAGTCATCAGAAGAATCACGATACCGTCCCTACCAGTTATCCTCAATGCTCGAGTGGTTCGGCGGGGTTTCGAACGTCGTCGCACTCGCCATCCCGGTATTCGGTCTGCTCCTGCTCGCAGTCCTCTCGAGAGTTATCGAGACGAACCGGAGCCGGCGATACATCGTTCCGGCGTTTTGTTGCTGGGCTGGATTCCATCTCGTGCTCGCCCTCTACGAGGGAACGCTCGTTCCGGTGCCTCGCCTCCTCAGCGTCGGTCTCGCGGCCGCGTTGCTGCTCGGATGGCTGGTACTGTTCTGCCGCGGGCTGTACGAGATCCGGACGCTGCGGAACTCGTCCGGATACTTCTGGCTGTAACGCTGCCGAACCAGAATTACGCGTAGAACAGCGGCGGCCGCCGCTCGCCGCCGTACTCCTCGTCGGGGAGGTGGGCCTCGAGCGCGTCCTCGTCGGCATCGCCCAGCAACTGATCCAGCACGTCGACGGCTGCGTCTCGGTGCAGCGGCTGGTTGTCGTTCCCGCACTGCTCGTCCATCACGCAGGCGGGACAGCCGTCAACGCGCCCGCAGTCGCAGTCGGAGATGTGCTCGCGGGCCCGCCGGGCGACGGCCTCGAAGTTCTCGTAGATCGCCCGTGCGAACCCGAGGCCGCCGTCGATCCCGTCGTAGATGAACCACCCGCTGGCCGGCTCGCGCTCGAGGCCCTGCGCGATCTCTCTGACGGTGGCTTCCGCGGCGGCGATGTTCTGCGGTGCGTCGCCGTCCGGGGCTGCCGTCCCGAATCCGTCCGTCTCGCTCGGCGACTGATCGAGGTGCGAGTCGATCGTCAGCGTCGCCAGGCCGCCCAGATCTCGCTTGTCGACCATCAACTCGAGCGGGGCGACGCCGATCGTCGCGTGCTCGGCGGCGTGGAGCCCGCCCGCGTAGCCGAGGTGGGCCGTTTGCGCGAGGTCGCCGTCCATCTCGGGGACCTCGAACTCGCGGTACTTCTCCACGAGGGCGTCCTCGACGTACTGGGGTACCTCGAGCCAGCAGAGTTGCGTTTCCATCGACAGCGGCGGATTGTCGGTGGGGATGGCCTGCTCTTTCTTCTTCCCGCCGTGGACGGCGACCTTGTCGTAGGTGCCGTGGTAGACCAGTACCCGGCCGCGGCCGAAGTGCAGGGTGAAGTCGCCGATCTCGCGCGATTCCTCCGAGACCGCGTCCAGCACCGTCACGTCGGTCCGCGTTCGCGTGTAGTAGTCGACGTCCGTCGGCCGCACCGTCACCGAGGGCCGGGGCGCGTCGTGCTCGACGTCGACGACCTCGTACTGCTGGCCCTGATGGAGGCGGACCGCGCCCTCGTGGAAGTCCCGCAGGACGCGCTCCTCCGCCAGCGGCTCCATCTGCGGGTCGTACCCCTCGTCGACGCCGTCGGCTAGTTCGACCTCGTACTCCTCGCCGGTCGTCGCGTACAGCGAAATGGACTGCTGGGGCCGGGGCGAGCCGACGTAGGAAACGCCGGTTTCGAGGCTCCCCTGCAACTGCCCGGCGCGGCGCCACATCTCGAGCGCCCGCTCGAGGCGTTCGCGCTCGGCGAGCCGACCGATATCCGACTCGTCGATCGCGAGTTCGTCGGCCGCACAGCGCAGGTGCTGGGCGAAGACGGCGTCGTTGTCCGCGTCGACGACCGCGTCCTCGACGTCGTTCTCGAGCAGGTAGTCGGGGTTGGTCACGACGTACTGGTCCAGCGTGCGGTGTTCAGCGACGAGTACGGAGAGGGCCCGCTTCGTACCCCGTCCCGCGCGGCCGATCTGCTGCCAGAACGACTGACGTTGGCCGGGATACCCCAGCTGAACGGTGGCGTCCATCTCGCCGATGTTGATCCCCAGCTCGAGGGCGTTCGTCGAGGCGACCCCGTCCAACACGCCGGTCTTGAGCTGGTGTTCGGTCCCGTGGCGCTTCTTCCGCGAGTGGCCGGCGTGGTAGGGTTCGATGGCGCTGCCGCGGTCGGGATTCGCGTAGTAGCGGCGGTTGTCGTGGCGGTGCTTCGACGCCCGCTTGACCGAGAGTTCCGCGAGCTTCCTCGAGGGCGAGAACAGCAGCGTCTGGGCGTCGTGGTAGGTGAGATGCGAGAGTAGCCGCGGGGCCTCGACGGTGGCGGGGACGCGCTCGACGACCGCGTCCTCGCCGCCGTCGCTCTGTGTTGTCTCATTACTGTCTTGTTCGTTCCACTCGTCCCGCTCGTCCTCCGTATCCTCTCGCGCCCGTGGCGGCGGGTTCCACAGCACCAGATCCCGCGGTCCCGTCGGCGAGCCGTCCTCGTCGACGACGGCCACGGGTTCGTCGATCAAGGCCTCGGAGTGCTCGCCCGGGTTGCCGATCGTCGCGCTCGTGAGTACGAACTGCGGATCTGCCGCGTAGTACTCGAGGACCCGTTTCAACCGCCGAACGATCCAGGCGACGTGCATCCCGTGGACGCCGGTGTAGGTGTGGGACTCGTCGATCACGACGAGGTCGCAGGCCGACAGGAAGCGCGCCCAGCGGTCGTGGTCGTGCAGATACGTATTCACACCCGCGAAGTTCGAGATGATGACGTCGGCCTCCTCGCGGATCTGTCGGCGGGTCTGTCCGCGTTCCGTGTCGCCGTCGTAGACCCGGACCGAGATCTCGAGCCCAAGATCGTCGAAGAGGTCGTTCAACTCACGCTCCTGGTCCCGCGAGAGCGCCTTCGTCGGGTAGAGGACGTAGGCGGTGGAGTCCTCGCCGCGAGCCCGCGCCTCGAGATAGTTCCGCGCGATCTGGAGCGCGTAGATGCGGGTCTTCCCCGAGGAGGTGCTCGTCGCGACGCAGACGTTCTCCTCGCGCGCCAGCGCCTCGAGAGCCTCGGCCTGATGGGCGTAGAGGTCGTTTGCGAGCGGCTCCGCGAGTTCCGGCCGGAGGATCTCCTCGTTCGGAACCGTCTGGGCGTCTCGGCCGGGTAACTCGAGGACCGAAACGTCGTCGTCCGACCGGTAACCGGGGAAGGTGTTCGTCAGTTCGTCGCCGGTGATCGGAATTCCTGTGCTGTCGTTGGTTTCGCCCGCTCGGTCGCTCATCTAGAAATCACCCAGTCCGGTCTGTTCGCTGTCGGCTGTGCTCGTTTCGCTGGTGTCGCTTTGCGTCGAGATCGATTCTGAAGACGATGCCTCCGCAGTCCCCGAATTTGAGCCTGTCGTCGCACCGGAATCCGAAACCCGCGGCGCGTCCTGAAGCCGCTCGTAGACGTGCCACAGTGCTCGACAATCGTCTTCGCAGTAGGCCTCGTGGCGGTCCCACTCGAGCGGCTCGCCGGTCCGCATGAACCGCTGGTAGGCCGCCGCGGTCTGCGCGCCGTCGAGGCCCGTCCCCGCGTCCTCGTAGCCGAGTGCGCCGGCGACCGACTCGAGTTTGTTCGTCCGGCCGGGCAGAATCGCGTTCTCGTTGCGGACGGCCCACAGGTAGAGGTCCAGTTTGGGGATCGAGTCCCACTCCTCGGCGTAGTAGGGGACGTGTTTCGCCACGAACGCGTCCAGGTGGCGGTAGTCGAAGTGCCACCCGTTCCAGGTCAGCAGGGCCCTGTTGGGGTGGACGCCCAGCAGCCAGTCGCAGAAGGCCTCGAGCACCGACGCTGGATCGTTCGGATCGTCCCGTTCGACGAACGCCTGGTACGTATCCGCGGCGGGGTCGTAGACGCCGATCTGCCAGATGATCGTCGGCGAGAGCCCGTCGGTCTCGATGTCTACACACAGCGGCGGCGTCGACCAGTTCTCGCCCGGCAGCGACTCATCCGTTACTCGCCGCGGCTCGCCCGTCTCGAGGACCGTCGCGTGGTGGTGCATCCGCCGAGCGCGGTCCCACCCGACGTTCGGGAGTTCGGCGAGCGTCTCGACCGGCGTCTCGAGCAACTCGGCGCGAGTCGTCACGCCGCGCTCGGCGAGGCGTCCGGCGGTCTTCGGACCGATCCCGGACACCGATTCGAGGCCGAAGTCGGTGACGTCGTAGGTGTCGACGCCGATCCCGTCGGCGGTGAACTCGAGGAGCGCGACCGACTGCTCGCCTCCGTAACCCTCGGTGTCCCCGACTCCCTGCACGCGGACAGAGACGCAGTCATCGCCAGCGGGCTCGCAGTTGATCGCAGGATCGTGATCGACGCTTCGAACTGTCCCGTCGACCTCGAGGTTCCACAGTTCGTCGTAGCCGGCCGGTTCGCCGCCCGTCAGGACGGTCGTCACGCGGCCGGTCGGCAGCGCCGCAGCGAGGGCGTCGGCGCCCTCGAGGGTCGTCTCGAGGGCCGTCGGTCGCGTCGAAGTCGCGACGTTGTCGCAGACGAGCGCGGTACCGTCGTCTGCTGACTCGAGCGCGCTCGAGATGTCGTCCGGAGACGCCCGCATCGCTCGTACGCTCTGTACGACGGCGACGTCGCGGTCGTCGACCTCTCGCCGGTGGACGGCCCCGTCGCCGGTCTCGAGCGGCGGGTGGAAGACGGGTGCGTCGAACGCCCGTCGCGCCGCGGCGAACGCCTGCGGCTCGCGGGACGGGCCGAGCACCCAGACGGCGTCGGGCTCGAGGGTCCGATCGACGTCCGCGAGGGTCGCGGCGGGCCGGTCGACGATCGCCGACGGCGGGAGGGCGAGCAGGCGAGCGCCGGCTCGAGCGGTCATTAGTCGTCGGGAGGCGCGGGGGGACAAAGAGGGTTTGGACAGCGCGGTGAAAGTGGTCGGTTCGATCAGTCCGAACCCACTATGTACGGGCACTCCAAATGAGGCGATAATGCAACAGTACCTCGATCTCGTCGACGCGGCGCTCTCGGAGGGGACCTACAAACCCAACCGGACCGGCGTCGACACGATTTCGTCGTTCAGCGAGCACTACGAGGTCGACCTCCAGGAGGGGTACCCGCTCCTGACCACCAAGAAGATGGACGGCTACCGGTGGAACTCGATGCTCCACGAGGTCTGCTGGTACCTCTCCGGCGAGGAGCACATCCGCAACCTCCGCGAGGAGACTAAGATCTGGGACGCCTGGGCCGACGAGGAGGGACGCCTCGATACCGCCTACGGGCGCTTCTGGCGTCGCTATCCGATTCCCGAAAGCGAGGCGCAACTCGAGGGCGAGTCCTGGCCGGACGAGACGAACCGCTGGGTCACTGCGGAGGACGACGGCCGCCGCACGTTCGACCAGCTCCAGTACGTGATCGACACGCTCTCGGATTCGCCCAACTCGCGCCGGCTCGTGGTCAACGCCTGGCACCCCGCGAACGCGGCCGTCTCGACGCTGCCGCCCTGTCACTACTCCTTCGTCTTCAACGTCCAGGGCGACCGGCTGAACTGCCACCTGACCCAGCGCTCGGGCGACATCGCGCTCGGGGTTCCGTTCAACATCGCCGCGTACGCGCTGCTGACGAAGGTCGTCGCCCAGCAGACCGGCTTCGAACCCGGCACCTTCGCCCATACGGTCGTCGACGCCCACGTCTACTGCGGCAAGGGCGAGCGCGGCGAGTGGTACGCCGACAACCTCGCAGACCTCCAGTCCCGGCTGGCCGACGTCGACGACCGCGAGGACTACCGCGCGGTCAAGGAGTGGCTCGAGTCCGAGGCGCCGCCCGAAGCCGAGGGGAACGAACGCATGGATCACGTCCCCGGCCTGCTCGAGCAGCTGTCGCGGGAACCGCTCGAGCGGCCGACGCTCGAGGTAGCGGACGTCTCGATCGACGAGCTAACCGCCGAGGACGTCGAACTCAACGACTACGAGTCCCACGAGGGGATCAAGTTCGGAGTCGCCGAATGAGCGAGGACGAAGCCGACGTCGTTCCGATCGACCTCGACCTCGACCGCGAGCTCGTCGGCATCGTCGCCGTCGCCGACAACGGCGTCATCGGGAAGGACGGCGACATGCCCTGGCACATCCCCGCGGATCTACAGCACTTCAAGGAGACCACGATGGACCGCCCCGTCATCATGGGGCGGATCACCTACGAGGGCATCCTCGAGGCGCTGGGCGAACCCCTCCCGGGACGGACGACCGTCGTGCTGACGAGTCGGGACCTCGAGACGCCCGAGAACGCCGTCGTCGCGACCGATCTCGCGGAAGCCGTCGAGGCGGCCGCGGCGGCGGCGAGAGAGCGTCACGACGGCGCGGACCGAATCTTCGTCGCCGGGGGCGCGACGGTATACGAGCAGTTCCTGCCCGCGCTCGATCGGCTGATCGTCACCGAGGTTCACGACGATCCGGAGGGCGACACCCGATTCCCCGACTGGGATCGCGAGGCGTGGACCGCAATCGAGCGCGACGAGCGCGACGGCTTCGCGTTCGTCGAGTACGTTCGGGAGTAGATGACGACAGCCGACTCGATCGCCGACGCCGTCGCAAACGCGCTCGAGGTGCAACCCACGAACGCCGTCGAACTACAGGGCGGACAGATCGGGTCCGCGTACCGGATCGACCGTGCGGACGGCCCGCCCGTCGTCGCGAAGGTCGGCGACACGCCGCTCGAGGTCGAGGCGTTCATGCTCCGGCGGCTCGCCCGCGAAAGCGAGTTGCCCGTCCCCGAGGTACACTACGCCGCCGACGACCTGCTCGTCCTCGAGTACGTCGAGGGAACGACCGACCACGACCCCGAAGTCGCCCGCGACGCGGCGGATCACCTCGCAGCCCTGCACGAACACACCGCCGACGCGTTCGGGTTCGAGCGCGATACCCTCACGGGCCCCGTCCGCCAGCCGAATCCGTGGACCGACTCGTGGATCGACTTCTACCGCGAGCATCGCCTCGAGCACGTCGCGGCCCTCGCGCTCGAGGGCGGATCGCTCCCGGCGGCGCTGGACGAGCGCATCGACGCGGTCGCGGCCGACCTCGAGTCGCTGCTCGTCGAACCCGACGCACCCGCGCTGATCCACGGCGACGTCTGGACGACGAACGTCCTCTCGCGCGACGGCGGGGTGACGGCGTTTCTCGATCCGGCGACCTACTACGCCCACCCCGAGATCGAACTCGCGTTTATCGATTGGACCGAGACGTTCGGCGACGCGTTCGTCGACCGGTATCGGGAACACCGTCCGCTCGAGTCCGGCTTTTTCGATCGGCGGCGGTACGTCTACCGGCTCTATCCGCTGCTCGTCCACGGCCACCTCTTCGGCGGTCGGTACGTCGGGCAACTCGAGGCGACGCTGGATCGACTCGGCTACTGAGTCGACCGGCTCGGACTGCACCCGTGTGTCCGATAGTTTCCTGCCGCCGTTCAGTACCCCGAGAGCGTTATCGCGCTCTGAGCGACGAAGGACGTGGTTCCGGTCGAATGGGGGAGCGCCGCCGTCGGGGCCTCTCGCAGGAGCCAGACGATGACGCGTTCGCCCTGAATCGGCTCGTCTCCGATGTACTGTGCCGGGTGGTAGAACGCTGACTCGACCGACGGCTCCTCGAGTCGCTGTTGCTGGGGAATCTCGCCGGCAGCGCGGCGGGCGACGACCACCTCCGTACCGTCCTCGAGCGGCAGTTCGATCGTCTCCGAGCCCTCGGGGTTCCGCAATCGGACGACCGTATCCGGGGTGCCGACGAGATAGAACTCGGTTTCGGGGGCTGATCGGCCGGTTTCGTCGACGACTTCGACCGCGACGCTGTCCGTGGTCCCCGGAACGGGATCCATCGCGATCGCCGAGATGGAGTGGTGGGCGACGGCGTACTCGGGTTCCTCGCCGTCGGCGACATCGGCAGCATCCGTGTCGTCGGTGTCAGCAGTAGCACCGTCCTCATCGTCGTCCGCATCGCCGACCGCGGGAGCCGCGTACTCGGTGCTGAATCCCGGTCCCTGTCGCTTCCAGACGGGCGTGACCACGCCGTCCGCCCAGAAGTCGTAGGCGAGTTCGTGGCTCGACTGGCCGAACCGGTAGCCGGAGTGGTGGTCCTGCCCGTCGGGCGCCTGCGCTCCCGTCTCGTAGTGCGATCTGAACCGGAATCCCGACGGCCGATCGTCCGCGTCGTCGTATTCGACGATGCCGAGCGGCCCCGGCCCGCCGAACTCGAGACTGTGGACGTCCCAGCGGAGCAACTCGCCGCTGAAGACCGGTTCGTCGTCCGGGAAGAACCACTCCAACGTCGACTCGCCGTCGCGTTCCGGCAGCCCGTAGCCGGTGAACGTCACCGGCGACTCGAGGCGCTCGAAGACCGGGGTGCCCCGATACGAGGCGGTGATCTCGGCGCCGTGGGTGCCCGGCGGCTCCCAGTCGATGGTCCAGTCGTCCCGGTCGAACGACTGGGGCGGGTCCTCGGTCCGATGGCTGCCGTCGTCCGCGGTGTACCACGGTCGCCGCTCGAACGGGACGCCGGAGACGGCGTCGAGGACGGTCTCCTCGGCGGGCTCGAGGCTGGCGGCCAGTTCGTGCGGCGGATACTCGGCGAACCGCTCGACCGTGCTGACGTCGACGACGTCGCCCACCTTGCCGTCTCGGATGTCCACGTAGGCGACGACCGCCCGCGTCGCGTCGCCGTCCGCGACGAACAGGACGACCGGATTCACGCCGCCGTGTTCGATTCCCCTGGCGGACGTGATCGCCTCGGAGACGGTAAACAGCGGAAACCAGTCGGCGCCGTCGACGGCCGCTTGCACCCGTGAGTCCTCGAGAACTCGCGCTAGCTGTTCGGACTCGAAGTCGGTCGCCTCCCAGGCGCGCCAGGCGACGTCCTGCGGCTCGGTGATCGTCAGCGCGACGAGGTCGTCCGTCCCCCGATCGACGTGGCCGTAGGCTACCTGTCGCTCGAGGGCGGTGACGTCGAACCGCCCCTCCTCGAGGCCGCCCTCGATCTCGACGTCCGGACACCCCTGGACGCTGACGGTGTCGCGATTCGCGAGCGGTTCGTACGCCTCGTAACTCGAGATCATGTCCGCGGCGGCGGCGTGGACCTCGGGATCGGACAGGAGCACCTCGAGCGCACGCCGTTTCCGGTACGTGTACAGAACCGCTGTTTCGTCATCTGCCCGTTGAGCCGCTTCGGATTGGGCTGCAGGAGGGGAGCGCGTCGCATCGCTCCCGCCTGCGCCTCGTTGTGCCGCCGAACGGCCGCCGATCGCACCCAGCCCCGCTCCGGCCGCCACCGTTCGGACGAACCGTCGACGCCGGATCGCTCGAGTGGACGGCCGTTCATTGTCATGAGCTACCATGATCGACAGTGGTCGACGGCAGAAACCGATAAAGTCTACTACCGTTTCTGACGTATCTCGGTGTTGTTTTCGGAGGCGTACTCGATATGATGCCCGTTACCGTCGCAAAGGGAGAGTTTCCGTCGCCGCCGGACGGCGCCGTTGAGCGTCTCGTCGGAACTGCGTCTCGAACCCGCTCCGATCGCCGTTCGGACGCCACAAGTGCAAACGAGGCGATTCGGGGCGAACTGGCTCGATTCCACCGGACTGGCGTCGATCCGTGCACGATCGCTACTCCCCGAGTTCATCACGCTGAGTGACGTATCGCTGCCGAGTCCGTCTCTCATACGGCCTGACTGTCGCAGGAACGCGCGTTCGACGGACAACCCGTTCCACCGCTGTCACGATCGCTCTGTTTACTCGGAAGGTGACAATTTCGCGAATGGATCACCGCTATCGCCGCAAGTAGTTTAGCAATCGACACGATCGACGGACTCGTGGTGGATCGTGTCGGACGCTCGTTCACGACTACCGATGATTACGCGTTTGACCGCGCGCGCATTCGTCTGCTACTCTCGGCCCGACGGCTATACCGACCTACCGACGGTCAGTTATCGGCGGGTAGCCACCGTCGCCATTGTTTCGCTCGGCGACCGACGCAATTCCGGTTTTCCACTCGCAAACGATGTCAGTCGCGTTTTTGATGCTCGTGGCGCGGTGACAGTTCTTCGCGAATCCGATTTTTCGACCGGGAAACTGTCAGCGACCGTGTCTTCCTAAACCCAGCGAATTGGGCGCAACGAACGTCTTTCGAACGCAATCACTCGCGGATACTCCCAGGCTGATTAAATTAATTGATACGGAAAGAAACGGTCGGCGGCGTTTATTCGACAACTCGGTCAAGGTCAGTCCGCCCCAAAACGGGGTGTGAGAGAAATAATGAGCGAACAAGACACGACAGGCGACTCGAGGCGGTCGTTCATGGCGAAGGGTGCCCTCGCGACGGGCGCGTTAGCGCTCGGCGGGTTCGGGACAGCCACGGTCAGCGCACAGGAGGACCAGATAGCGGTCTTCGCGACGGATCTCTATCCTGGTGCGGATTTCGACGTCATCGCCCAGCTACAGGAGAGTACGACCGTCGAGATCCTCCAATTAGACGGGGAAACAGTGTCGGAGATCTCCCAGCCCGACGAGTGGACCGGGCACATCATCCGGTACGACATCGGGCAGGAGTCCGGCATCACGACGTTCCTCTTCGTGCGCGGTGCAGGGCTGAGCGCCGGTGACAGCGGGACGCTCGGCGAGGAAGCGTCGGTGCTGAGCTCGGACCTGAACCTCATGAGTACGTCGGTCTCCAGCGGTGGCGGTGGCACCGACACCAGCGATAGCGAAACCAGCGACAGCGACATGATGACCGAGGAGAACGAGACGACAACCGAGAACGAAACGACGGTCGAGGGAGGTGACTAACATGGTTCAAGACGATGACGGACAGGTCCTAGTGTTCACGTACGACTACGAGGCCGGCGAGAGCTTCGACGTCGTCTCACAGCTCGAGACGTCGACGACCGTCCGAATCCTCCAGACCGCCGACGAGGAGACCGTCCCGGAAATCTCACAGCCCGACGAGTACAACGGTCACGTCGTCCGGTACCAGGCCGACGACGGACCGCAGGGTCCCACGGTGCTCCTGTTCACCCGCGACCAGACCTTCGAGAGCGGCGAATCCGGCTCGCTCGGTGAAGACGCACAGATGTTCAGCAGCCGACTGAACCTCATTTCGACGTCGCTAGAATAACGCTTCGGCCTTTATTTTTATCGACGGGTGCCGGTTCCGGGTGATTGCGGATGAATGAAACACCGTCCCGTTGCCAGTCGAAGACCGAACCGACCGAGCGGCGGCGCGACCGTCGACGCCAGCGGCAGCGAAACAGAACCAATACCATATCAGCAACACATGACGCCCAAACCAGCGGCCAACGGCTCGAGCGAGTCAGACGTACCAGGAGCCGATCCAGTGTCCACTGCGACGAACGATCGATCGGACGCGACCGACGCAGCCGGCGGGCGGTCGGCCGAATCGATCCGGTTGCAGGCCGATCCCGGCGCGTGTTCGGCCGACGGCGGCTCGCCGGACGAGACTGACGAGCCGGATCGACTCGTACTGGTTCCGATGAACGACTATCAGCCCGGGATGACCGGCCGAGTCGTCGATCGGCTTCCGGCCCCGATCGTCGTCGACCTCCTCGCGCTGCCGAACGGGGACACGGTTTCCGTCCTCACCCAGCCCGACGAGTACCGCGGCTACGTCGTCCGATCCACGCTCACGGCAACGCAGGTCCGGTCGACGACGATCGTCTTTACGCGCGACTCGCTCGAGACGGGTGCGTGCTACGTATTCGAAGTCGGCGCGCAACTGTTTAGCACGCAGTTGTCCCTCCTGCGGACGACCGTCCGTCGCGTCGGAGCGGCCGATTCGAGTGATTCGGGCGAGTCCGACGAGTCGGCAGCCGCCGCAAACGACGCGTAGCGACTGCCGAGGGTCCGATCCCGATTCCGCGAGCCCGGGTCTTTTACCGGCCGCCCACCTAGGGTCGCGCATGGATACCCCGACCCGGCGAAACCGGCTCGAGGACGAGGAGAGCCCCTATCTGCGCCAGCACGCGGACAACCCCGTCAACTGGCAACCGTGGGACGAACGGGCCCTCGAGGCGGCCCGCGAGCGCGACGTGCCGATCTTCCTCTCGATCGGCTACTCGGCGTGTCACTGGTGTCACGTCATGGAGGAAGAGAGCTTTCAGGACGAGGACGTCGCCGAAGTTCTCAACGAGAACTTCGTCCCGGTCAAGGTCGACCGCGAGGAGCGCCCGGACATCGACTCGATCTACATGACCGTCTGCCAGCTCGTCTCCGGGCGGGGCGGCTGGCCCCTCTCGGCGTGGCTCACTCCCGAGGGCAAGCCCTTCTTCATCGGGACCTACTTCCCCCGCGAGGGCCAGCGCGGTCAGCCCGGGTTCCTCGACCTCTGTGAGCGCATCAGCGATTCGTGGAACAGCGAAGACCGCGAGGAGATGGAACACCGCGCCGACCAGTGGACCGAGGCCGCGAAGGACCGCCTCGAGGAGACGCCCGAGGGTGCGGGCGCAGGCGGCGCGGCCGAACCGCCCTCGAGCGAGGTGCTCGAAACGGCCGCCAACACGGCACTCCGGAGCGCGGACCGCCAGTACGGCGGCTTCGGTTCGGACGGGCCGAAGTTCCCCCAGCCCGCCCGCCTCCAGGCCCTCGCCCGCGCGTACGACCGCACCGGTCGCGAGGAGTACCGCGAGGTGCTCGAGGAAACCCTGGACGCGATGGCCGCAGGCGGCCTCTACGACCACGTCGGCGGCGGGTTCCACCGGTACTGCGTCGACCGCGACTGGACGGTGCCTCACTTCGAGAAGATGCTGTACGACAACGCCGAGATTCCGCGAGCCTACCTCACGGGCTATCAGCTCACCGGCGACGAGCGCTACGCCGAGGTCGTCGCGGAGACGCTCGCGTTCGTCGACCGCGAACTCACCCACGAGGAGGGCGGCTTCTTCAGCACGCTCGACGCGCAGAGCGAGCACCCCGAGACCGGCGAGCGCGAGGAGGGCGCCTTCTACGTCTGGACGCCCGAGGAAGTTCACGACGCGCTCGAGGACGAGACGACGGCCGACCTCTTCTGTGACCGGTACGATATCACGGAGTCCGGGAACTTCGAGGGCCGGAACCAGCCCAACCGCGTCCGCTCGATCGACGACCTCGCCGAGGAGTACGATCTCGAGGCCAGCGAGGTACAGGAGCGCCTCGACGCTGCGCGCCAGCAACTGTTCGCGGCCCGCGAGCAACGGCCGCGGCCGAACCGCGACGAGAAGGTGCTGGCGGGCTGGAACGGCCTGATGATCGCGACCTGCGCCGAGGCCGCGCTCGTGCTCGGCGACGACCAGTACGCCGATATGGCCGTTGCGGCCCTCGAGTTCGTCCGGGATCGGCTCTGGGACGTCGACGAGCAGCGGCTCAACAGGCGGTACAAGGACGTCTCCGAGCCACGGTCGGAGGATCGTGAGACGGAGTCTCACGGTGGCGACGTCAAGGTCGACGGCTACCTCGAGGATTACGCCTTCCTCGCGCGCGGCGCACTGGGCTGTTACGAGGCCACCGGCGATGTCGACCACCTCCGATTCGCGCTCGAGTTGGCCCGCACGATCGAGGCCGAGTTCTGGGACGCCGACCGCGGCACGCTCTATTTCACCCCCGAGAGCGGCGAGTCGCTGGTCACCCGCCCGCAGGAACTGGGCGACCAGTCGACGCCCGCCGCGACCGGCGTCGCCGTCGAAGTCCTGCTCGCACTCGCGGAGTTCGCCGACGAGGAGTTCGAGGAGATCGCGGCGACCGTCCTCGAGACCCACGCGAACAAGATCGAAGCCAACTCGCTCGAGCACACGACGCTCTGTCTCGCCGCCGATCGCCTCGAGTCCGGCGCGCTCGAGGTGACCGTCGCGGCCGACGACCTCCCCGACGAGTGGCGCGACCGGTTCGCCTCGCGGTACTTCCCCGATCGGCTGTTCGCGCGCCGACCGGCGACCGAGGGCGAACTCGAGGAGTGGCTCGACCATCTGCACCTGGAGGAGGCGCCGCCGATCTGGGCCGGCCGCGAGGCCCGCGACGGCGAGCCGACGCTGTACGTCTGCCGGAACCGGACCTGTTCGCCGCCGACCCACGACGTCGAGGAGGCCCTCGAGTGGCTCGGCGACAACGCGGCGGCCGAGGGTGCGGAAGCGGAAACGCTCGAGGAGGACGAAAGCCCGTTCTGACGGACCGAGCGGGTGGCACGTTCTCCCGTCCGCTCAGTCGTCCGCATCGGCTGCGGACTCGAGATCCGCGTCGCCGACGACCGCTCGATCGGGGAGGGCCGGCGTCGGTTCTCGGCCCAGCGTGAGCAGGCGCTCGGTGCGGGTGATCTCGTCAGCGCTCGGATCGTCCTTCTCGATCCGCTCGAACTCGACCGCGACGCCGTCGGGTTCGGCGGCGATCCGCACGGCGCACAGCTGGTAGGACGGATAGAACACCGGCGGGAGCAGCCCGGCGACGACGTCGCGGCGGTGGAGGCGCTTCAGCCACGTGCCGGTGTTGACGAGCAACCGGCCCTCGACGTCGTTCAGCAGCGGGCGGTGGGTGTGGCCGTAACAGAAGACCGCCGTCTCGGGGCGCTCGGCGAACACCTCGCGGGCGGCCGCCGCGTACGGTTCGTCGGGGTCGACGGTGAGGTCCGTCTCGAACACGCCGAACCGATCGACCGTCTTCCCGACGTCGCGGAGGATGAGGTAGAGCGGCACGCCCGCGAGCACCAACACGCCGGCGATCGCCGCGTTGGCGACGAGGAGGAAGTGGACCGCCTCCCCGACGAGACCGAGTCGGGCGAGCGCCGCGTCGGCCGCCTCGACGGGCATCGTCCAGACGCCGGCGACGTCCAGCCCGGCCAGCACCGCCAGCAGGACGCTGACGTTGAACAGCAGCAGGATCGGAATCACAGCGTAGCGCAGGAGGGGGTTCATTTCGCGGTAGAAGTACTTCGAGAGGAGCCAGCGCGGGACTCGTTCGGTCGGCGTCACCGCCTGCACGTCCTTCAGCCAGTTGAACCGCCCCCGCTCGGACAGCCGGCCGGCCCTGCTCGTGACGTTGGTGTTGTAGTAGTAGCCCAGCGGCGTCTCGTACGGATTGCCGAAGTCCTCGAACCGGTTGTTGGGATCGCGCTGGTGCCCGTGTTCGAAGTAAATCGTCCGATCGCCGACCGGTCGGGTGATCGACTCGGCCCGGACGAGATCGACGTTGTACTCGGCTAACCGCTCGACGTACTCGTCGTAGGCCGCGAGCTCGTTGTCGTGGTTGCCCGGCAACAGCGTAATCGGGATCGACTCGCCCGTCTCGCGCAACTGTTCGAACAGATCGGGATACCGGTCGGTCAGTACGTCGAACTTCGCCAATCCGTCGACTTCGGTGAACTCCCACAGCCCGAACGCGTCGCCGTTGATGACCAGTTCCGCGTTCTCGTCGGTCGTCGCCAGCCGCTCGAGAAAGTCGAGCAACTCCTCGAGGAAGTCGACCTCGCCGAGTTGTTCGTCGCCGCCGATGTGGAGGTCGCTTACCACGTAGTAGACCCGATCGTCCGCGTCGGCTGCCATGACGGTGCACGTCCGACGCCGAACGGGATAGTGCTGGTCCCTTCTCGGAGTCGAAACGCACCGCTGATGGGGTGCCAGAACGTCAGCGAACGGAATCGAACGCCGGCACGGAACCGAACGGAGAACGGGATCGCTTACGCCAGTTCGTCCTCGAGTCGCTGGGCCAGCCAGATCGCCGGCGGGAGGTCCTCCTCCTCGACGAACCGCGTGATCTCCTCGCCGTCGTCGTTCTCGACGACGATCGTCGGGATGTACTCGACGCCGTACTCGTCGACGCCCGGCCCCTGCTTGTCCTCGTCGACCGCGATCTCCTCGATGCGGTCCTCGGGAACCTCCGCGGCGTCCAGCGCGGCGCCGAAATCGGGCAGCAGGGCGCGGCAGTCCTTACACCAGTCGCCGCCCCAGACCTTGTACACCAGTTCGTCGTTGTGTTCCTCGAGCGTGTCGACGGCGTCCTCGTAGGACGCTGCGTCCCACGTCGGGTTCGGGTTCATGGTCTCGAGACTCATACGCACGGATTGTTCGTCGGGGGGCTTAACGACCGTGCTTCTGGCAGGCTCTGCACGTGCGCTCGCGTGACCGCCAGCCGCTTCGGTAGCGGGCCGACCGACCGCCGCGGGCGGGACTGAAAGGGGCTGGTCCGCTGGACGAAGACGGGCGACGGAAGCACCGCAGGCGAGCGACGACCGGACGCGAGCCGAGGCGCGCACCGAGCCCATCGAGTCGAGCGGACCAGGGGCTTTCGAGGTGTGCATTACGCTCGAAGCACGTACTGGATGCTCGCGTTCCGCAACTAACCGATACACCGGCACGTCCTGCCTGAGTCCAGCACCGGTTTATGGCTCGAACGCACTAGGGGTTGCTAATGAAAGGGAGTATCCTGGACACCATCGGCTCGCCGCTGGTCCAGGTCGACTCGCCGGAGGGGGCGACCGTCGCCGCCAAGGTCGAATCCTTCAACCCCGGTGGGTCGGCCAAGGATCGGCCGGCTCGAGAGATGGTCCGCGCGGCCGAACGCGAGGGGCGCATCGAACCCGGCGACTGGCTCGTCGAACCGACCAGCGGCAACACGGGCATCGGCCTGTCGCTGGTCGCGGCCGCCCGCGGCTACGACCTCACGATCGTCATGCCCGCCGACAAATCCGAGGAGCGCCGGCAGGTCATGGCCGCCTACGGCGCCGACCTCGAGCTCGTCGACGGCGACATGGAAGACGCCCGCGCTCGCGCCGACGAACTCGAGGCGGAGGGCGCGGTTCAGTTAGGGCAGTTCGAGAACCCCGCGAATCCCGAAGCCCACTACAAGACGACCGGCGAGGAGATCGTCGAACAGGTCGGCGACCGCGAGATCGACGCCTTCGTGGCCGGCGTCGGCACCGGCGGTACCATCTCCGGCACCGGCCGTCGACTCCGGGAGGAGTTCCCCGACATGGACATCATCGCCGTCGAACCCGAGCGCAACGCCGTCCTCTCGACGGGCGAGTCCGGCAAGGACGACTTCCAGGGGATGGGGCCCGGCTTCGTCAGCGACAACCTCGATCTGGACCTGATCGACCGCGTCGAAACCGTTCGACTCGAGAACGCCGAGGAGGAGTGTCGCCGCCTCGCCCGCGACGAAGGCATCCTCGTGGGCCAGTCCAGCGGCGCGACGAGCCTCGTTTCCCAGCGCATCGCCCGCGAAATCGCCGAACCCGACCTCGAGTGTCCGGAGGTTCCCGGCGCGTTCGACGAGCCGGCGGCGACCCCCGAACCCGACGGCGGCCAGCCGGCCGAGGACTGCCCGCTCGTGGTGACGGTCTTCTGGGACAGCGGCGAGCGGTACCTCTCGACGGGCCTGTTCGACTGATCGTTCGCCCCGCTTTCGCCGCTCCGGTCGCCTCGATTTCCTCTGCCGATATTGATATTATCGAAGGGCGTCATAGGAAAAACGCTTCTTTTAGTTACGCAAACGGTCTTTAGTCACCCGCGTCTACGTTCGGTCGAGATGACATCCCCGACTTCGCGGCCGACCTGCTCGAGGCGAGCGCTCCTCCTCGGCACGAGCGGTGCACTCGCCCTCTCCGCGGGCTGTATCCAGAACCTCGACGACGGCAGCGACGCTGACCCCGGGTCCGACTCCGGCAATTCCGACGACGAGTCGGACGGCGGGAACGAATCCGGCGACGGAAACGAGTCCGAGGACGAATCCGGGACCGACGGCTCCGACGACAATTCCTTCGAGTACGAGACCCATTCCTACCAGTATCCCGAAACGCCAACGCAACCGGACGCCGCGCTGTTCGTAACGCAGGACGGCGCCGAAGGCTGGCTCGCCGACCGCGGCCTCGAGGAGGATCCGGTCGCCGAGTTCGTCGCCGACACGACCTTCGAGAATAGCGTGCTGGTCCCGCTCGAGGCCGACGCACCGAGCCACTGCTACGAGATGGTCCTCGAGTCGATCGACGTCATCGATGGCGACGGCGACGACGTTCTCGACCTCGAGGCCGCCGTCCGCGACGTGTCCGAGGAGACGGAGTACTGCGCGCAGGCGAAGACGACGGTCGGACTGCTGGTTCGCGCGACGTTCGAGTCGGTGCCGGTGACGGAGATTTCGGTGCGGATCGTCGACGACGACGGGAACGAACACGGGATCGGCGCCGGCCACGATACTGCGACCGAAACCGAGTCGGATACCGCCGACGGCGGGAACGAAACCGGGTCAACAAACGACAGCGAGACGGAGGACAACGTCGCGTCGTAGCCGTACTTCCCCCGCTAGGGAGAGTATTCTTCTTCAGTGAGCCGGACGACGAGCGTCTCGTCGACGTCCCGGAGGTCGTACGTCGGCAACTCGCCGTCCGTCCGGCGCACGTACAGCGGTTCGACGAGCCGCGGTCGCCCGCGGTTGCCGTCGGGATCGGCGGCAGCGTCGGCGGCGGTCTCGTCCCCGTTCTCGCTCGAGGCGGCTTCCGAGTCACTCCGTGCCGATCCGCCTGACGCCGACTCCGGGCCGGCCGCTGCTTCGGCCGCAGATTCGGGCTCGTCCACCTCGAGTCCGTACACTTTGCAGTACTCGGCGGTCGTCTCGGGGTCGACGTCGCCGTTCCGGAGTTGCTCGGCCAGCGAGCGGGAGAGCCACTCCTCGTCGCTCACGCTCGGTTCCTGGACGAGCGCCTCGTCGACGAATCGGGTGAGATACCAGTCGAGGTCGTTCAGCAGGGAGACGGCGGCGCCCACGCTAACCGTCCGAACGGCCAGCGAGTTCTCGAACGGCCGCTCGAGGTCGTAGGTCGCGAGTGCCTCGCGGGAGGTCTCGCGCGAGAGGAGTTCGTAGCGGAGGGTGCTCTCGGGCTTCCCGATGAGACAGACGCGGGTCACTACCTGCAGGTGGGGTCGTCTCCGTAATGTGGGTTTCGTTGTTCCCGGGGCAGACGCTCCGTTTCGACCGGTTCCGGACGGACGCGGACGCGAACGTGTCGCACACGTTCAGCGGAAGCGGATAGTCATGATTTCATAAAGGTCGACCATGTAAACCCGAGCGTCGATGGACGACGCTCGATACCGCTCGAGCGGGATGGAAGGGACGACGTTGCGATCGGCCGACGATTGGAGACTGGTGCTGTCGGTGGTGGACGACCCGTGATCGGCGACGCACCGATCGACGGACTCTACGCCGGTTCGAACGGCCACTACTACACCGACTGGGAAGTGACGCGAAACCTCAGGCGCGGGACGTGGCGCCGCTGCATTCGTCAGCGGGAGCCGGATCGCCGCCTCGTCGAAACGACCGAGGGCGGCTTGCTCATGCTGACGGCGATCGAGCCGACGTCGTTGCCGACGTGGGTCGAGATCCGCGTGGCGGGCGACGCTGCGCGGGTCGTCGACACCCGGTATCCGTCGCTCGAGACGCGCCGCTGACGCGGCGATCGGCGTCGATCGGCGCCGCTCGGATGCGTCGAACCTGCCCGCCGGCGCGACTGACCGCCCGGGCGGAATATAAAGCGTACCGATATAAACGCGGACGGCATAGACCGTCCCGGTCGAACGACGCGGCGTGAATCGACGGGCGTTTCTCGGGGCGGTCGGATCGGTCGCGTCGCTCGGAACGTTCGCGTACGCGACCCGCGCCGGCGGCGAGACCCTCGAGGTGCGCGTTTGGTTCTCGGACCGGGCGGCCGACTACGACAACGTACCGGACCGCATTCGCGAGTACCTCGGCCGGATCCTCGATCTGGGGTTCTGGACGGTCGAGCTATCGATCGGCGGGACCGTCCCGGTATCGACCGAGGACGGCGCACAGGTTACGCGCCGCGGCGAGTGGCCGCTGGCGATCGCCGCGGGGGCGCTCGGCGCGCGCGACCTCCGGCCGGCCGCCGACGTCAACCTGCTCGTCACGGACGGGGGGATGCGACGCGCGCCGACCGGCTACGGGCTGCCCCGGGTCGCGTCGGTCGGCGGCGCCCGGTACATCGACGACCTCGAGCCGTTCGACGAACTGTTCGGTGGCGCCGGCGGCGATAGCGAATCGGGGGCGGAACCGGACCCGCGCCGGATCGCGCCGATGACGGACGCGACGCGGACGATGCAGGTGCTCGTCCACGAGGTCGGCCACGCGCTCGGTCTCAAACACGAACACGGCGTCGCGTTCCGGGCCGGCGATGCCGTCGTCGCAACGCCGATGATAAGCGCGTACGCCTTCGATCCCGACCACGAGACCGATCGCTCGCGGTGCGGGACCGACTATCCGGACCCGACCGGTCGCGAGCGCGCGCTGAGTTTCGCCTTCTCGTCGTGTGCACGCCGGGAGCTAGCGGCCGCTGCTGGCCAGTCTCGGCTCGTGAATTCGTGGCGGCGACCCTGATCGGCCCGCGTACTCGCGGCGCTGTGCGCTTCGAATACTGCGATCGTAGCGACGGCAAACACAGAAACCGAAACCGCGTCTGTCCGTTCGGTTACTCGTCGTCGTCCTCGGGCTCGCCGCGCGCGAACTCCGCCTGCGCGTTGGCGTCGCCCTCGACCTCGACGTCGCCGGCGCTCGGTCCCTCGATAAGGGACTCGAAGTCGTCGACCTCGTCGTACTGGTCGCGGTAGACCAACGCCGCCTTCCCCATCGAGGTGATCTCGTAGAGGCCGGACCGCTCGGCCGGGCCGATCTTCTCGACGAGTCCGTAGTCCTCGAGCACCGGCAGCCTCGTGTTGATGTTCTTCCGACTCTTCCCCGTGTGCTCTGCGAGGTTCGTCGCGACGTTTCGTCCCTTGTCCTCGAGAGCCTCGAGGATCAGGAAGTCAGTTGGTTGACGTAGCTTCACTCTAGTTCACTCTCGTAGGTGCAACTATATTTCCAGTGGTAACTAATACTTTCGGCTCTCAGGCGCCGTTCTAGTGGTTATTACCATCGGAAGAATTATTGGTTACGGTACTGATCGTTCGCGTGGGCACGATCACGGCAGTTCTCCCGGACCCCCGACGCGACGGCGATAGACGTCCCCCACTCGCCCTGATCGTGCCCGGCCTGCCCCTGTCGGTTTCACGACCCCGGTGGCGCTTCCCGTCCTCACTCCGCGAGCAGTTCGACCCCCGTCGTCTCGAGCCACTCCAGAAACGACGCCACGTCCGCCGGCGACGCGACCCGTGTCGAGGCCGCCGACGGCTCGTCGTCGCCGACCAAGATGCCGACGCCGTCGGGTTCGACGGCCCGAAACGCGGATTCGTCGGTCGTGTCGTCGCCGATATAGAGCGCCACCGTGTCCTCCGGCAGTTCCGCGTCGATCAACTCGACGGCGTTCCCCTTGCCCCACGGAATCGACGGCTCGATCTCGAGGATCTGTTTTCCGCCCGAAATCTCGAGCGCGTCGCCGCCGAACCGGTCGACGACCTCGCGCGTCCGGCGCTCGACGACGGGGTGTGCGGCCTCGGGGACGGACCGGACGTGAACCGTCGCGGTTAGCCGCTTGTCCTCGATTCGAGCGTTGGGAATCGGCTCGAGGGCCGTCTCGAGCGTCTCGCACGCGCGTTCGATCCGCGTCGCCCGCTTGCGAGCGACCGGGTGGACGGCGACCGAGCCTCGCCGCTCGAGCTCGAGCCCGTGGTTGCCGGCGTAGATCGACGGCCCGTCGATGCGCTCGCGGACGTCGGTCAGCGCGCGGCCGCTGATGATCGCGGTCGTAACCGCCGATTCGGCCGCGAGAGCCTCGACCGCGGCTTCGTTCGCCGGCGTCGGCGCTGCCTCGTCGGGCTCCTCGACGATTGGCGCGAGCGTGCCGTCGAAGTCCAGACACGCGAGTAACCGCGAGGCGTTCGAAAGCGCCGTTCGAACGGCCGGGAGCTGTTCCTCGAGCGGGTCGGGAACGGTGTCGTCAGTCGTCATCGATCGGGGACGCGTTCGGTCGTCGGCTTCGACGCGGTGCGTTATGCCGTCGTCGTCCATTCGTGGGAGTCGCGGTCGTCGTCCTCGTTCTCGCCCTTATCCTCGTTCGAATCAGTCGCCGTCGACTGTTCGCCGTGAACGTGTCGAATCCAGTCGAACTGCGTGTCCATCCACGCCTCGAGGTCGTGATCGAACACGCGGGTCCGCAGGGTTTGCATCCGCTGTCGCCGTTCGTGTATCGGCATCGAGAGCGCCCGCTCGAGCTGAGCGGCCGTCCCGTCGGCGTCGGTCGGATCGATCGTGAGCGCGTGGGGCCCGAGTCGTTCGTGGGCGCCCGCCCGGTCGCTCAGGAGCAGCGTGCCGTCGCCGTCGACGTTCGCGGCCACGTACTCCTGGGCGACCAGATTCATCCCGTCGGCCAGCGAACTGACGACCATTACGTCCGCGTAGCGGTACAGCGCACAGAGCGCCTCGTGTTCGACGTAATCCTCGGTGTAGACGATCGGCTGCCAGTCGTCGGTGCCGAACCGGCAGTTGATTCGGTCGGCCTCGCTACGGACGTGCTCGCCGTACCGCTGGTAGGTCGGAATGTCGGTCCGCGAGGGCGTCGACTTCTGGACGAAGGTGAACTCGCCGCGCCAGTCCGGGTTCCGCTCGAAGAAGCGCTCGAGCGCGGCGAACCGTTCGGGGATGCCCTTCGCGTAGTCGAGGCGGTCGACGCCGAGGCCGAGGACGGTGTCGTCCGGGATCCCGTACTCAGTACGGATGTCGGTGAGTTGCGATCGGTCGACCGCACGGGCGTCGCGATCGTACTTGTCGGCGTCGACACCCATCGGCGTCGCGACGACCCGTGTCGTGTGTCCGTCGTAGCGAACCGTCCCCTCGCGGCGATCGACGCTGGCCGAGGGAAGGTACTGCTCGACGCAGTCGAGGAACTCGGTCGCGTACCAGTCGACGTGAAAGCCGAGCAGATCGTTCCCGAGCAGCCCCTCGAGGACGTGGCCGGCGGCGGGACACTGCTGGAAGGTCTCGGGGGATGGCCACGGGATGTGCCAGAACTGCGCGACGGTCGTCGACGCGGGGACGGACTGGCGAATCAGTCGCGGCGCGAGCGCGAAGTGGTAGTCCTGCAGCCAGACGATCGAGTCGTCGGCTGCGTGCTCGACGACCGCATCGGCGAAGCGCTCGTTGACGGTTCGGTACCAGTCGAAGTCGTTCGACCGGTGGTTGATGAGGTCGGTAAAGCCGTGACAGAGCGGCCAGAGGACGCGGTTGCTGAAACCGTAGTAGTACGACTCGACGGCCTCCTCGGAGAGATCGATTCGACGCAGCGTGTACGCTCCCTCGTCGGGCGGAACCTCGACGCAGTGGTCGTCGTCCGCGACCGCGAAGTCGGCGTCGCCGTCGCCCCAGGCGATCCAGGTCCCGTTGGCTTCTTGGACGACCGGATCGAGCCCCGCGGTCAGCCCGCCGGCCGGTTCGTCGACGGTGATAGATCGATCGCGCTCGTCGTCATCGCCGTCACCGTCGCTCTCGTACTCGTGACGGTACGGCTGCCGGTTCGAAACGACGATCAGCGAGCCGGGGCAGTTCGGGCCGTCCGATCGGGGGTCCTCGATCGCCCGACCGCGTCCGCCGGCACCGACCTGGCCCCGATACGAATTCGTCGACGACAAACGCTCTTCAGGGAATCGCATTCGCTGCGTATCCACAGTCCGGCGACGGGTTGATTCGCGGCCTGCGATCGCATGGGGATTTAATGACTCGTCGGGATACGTCTCCCCGAGCGTTCGTTCGACGAGTGCGCCTCTGACGGCTGCTATACGCGGAAATTGTCGGTTCCGGACGATCCACAGTTGGTCGCGACCGCCTGAAACGAAGTCCGCGACCGTCCCCGACGGCACGCCGCGAGCAAGCCCGTCCCGGACGCGATCCGGTCCCTAAACCTACTTCCCGCAGTCGGCCGATGATTCGGCCATGGCTGTGGACACGCCGTTCGACCAGCGACTCGCCGCCTGCCGGCGCCGACTCGAGGAGGCAGCCGCCGACCTCGCGGTCTGTTTCCCGAGTCCGAACCTGACCTACCTCACGGGGTTCGAGGAATCGCCGTCCGAACGGCACCTGTTGCTGTTCGTGCCCCGCGAGGGGATGGATGCCGAGCCGACGCTCGTCGCACCGACGATGTACGAGTCCCAACTCGCCGCGCTTCCGCCGTCGACCCTCGAGTTGCGACTGTGGGACGACGAGGAGGGGCCGCTCGGGACGGTTGCGCGGACGCTCGAGGACATGGACGTGCTCGAAGACATGGACGTCGATGTACGCACACACGCGAGTCAAGACGCCGACTCGAGTGCGAACCGCGAACCGACCGTCCTCGTCGACGATCGCATGTGGGCGACGTTCACTCAGGACCTGCGGACGCTCCTGCCCGACGCCGAGTTCGGCCTCGCGAGTGCCGTCCTCGAGCCGCTTCGAATTCGAAAGGATAACCTCGAACTCGAAACGCTCCGCCGGGCCGCCGAGATCGCGGATCGCGTCTCGCTCGAGGTCCGCGAGCGGGGTGACGAGTTGGTCGGCTGGACGGAGGCCGAACTGGCCGCCGAAATCGAGCGCTTGCTCGCCGAGTACGGCGGGGAAGAGCCCGCGTTCGAAACGATCGCCGCGTCGGGGCCCAACGGCGCGCGACCCCACCACCACAGCGGAGATCGGGAGATCGAACGCGGCGATCCGATCGTGCTGGACTTCGGCGCGTTCGTCGCCGCCGATCTCGAGGGCGGAACTGCTCGCTATCCCGGCGATCAGACCCGAACGATCGTCGTCGGCGAGCCGCCCGCGGAGTACGAGCGCGTCCACGAGGTCGTCGCCGAGGCCCAGCAGGCCGCGGTCGAGGCCGTCGAGCCCGGGGTCGCAGCCGAGGACGTGGATCGGGCCGCCCGCGAGGTCATCGAAGACGCCGGCTACGGCGACGCCTTCGTCCACCGGACCGGCCACGGCGTCGGCCTCGAGGTCCACGAGGCGCCCTACATCGTCGACGGAAACGATCGGGAACTCGAGCCGGGAATGGTCTTCTCCGTCGAGCCGGGGATCTACCTCGGGGATCGGTTCGGCGTCCGGATCGAGGACCTCGTGGTCGTCACCGAGGACGGCGCGGCGCGACTCAACGACTCGCCGCGCGGCTGGGAAACCGGCGCCGGCAGTCGGTGACTCCGGGGCTCGCCGAGTCGCGATTCTGCGACGCCGCTCGCGTGTCGCGCCCGGACAAAAAGGGGCGACGATAGGCGACGAAAGAAGCAGGGGTGAAGCAGCCGAACCGGCTGCTCAGTAGTAGTACAGCTCGAGTTCGTGGCCGCAGTTCTGACAGCAGGTCTCCCGGCCCTGGAGCCGGTTCGACCCGGTGTCGCTGATACCGGGGCCGGCGGGCAGCGATGCAGCGATCGTCGCATCACATTCGGGACAGCCGATCTGCATGGCCGAGCGGTTCGCTTGCGACATACATCGGGTGTATGCTGACACCCCGATTAGTTATACCAGCCGTACGCTGCCGAACGCGTTCCGTTCCGGACCGTTCGAATCGGTATACTGTCGTTTACGTCGTCGAACGGGTGAAACGGTGACTAGGGTTTGATTATCCGCAGTCGGCCTCGTTCTCGAGCGAAGGTGGGCCTTCCGACGCGGCGGCCGCGGCTGGTGGTGTGAGGGCGCCTATCAGTTGCGGGAGTGAAACTGGACGGCCGGGACGCGGTCCCTTCGGGAGGCGTACCAACGAACCTTTGACCTCGCCATCCTACGAGACAGATATGGAACGACGGACGTATCTGCAGGCGCTCGGGGCGGCGGGCACCGTCGGACTCGCCGGTTGTCTCGACGACGCGATGGGCGTCGTCGGACTCGGCGACGACGGGACGGTACTCGGGCCGCCGGAGCAGTCGCGCGGCGATCCCGACGTCGCGGCCTACCCGGTCCACGGCGAGGAGTTCCCCGCCTTTTCGCTCCCGGATCCGCTCGCCGACGAGACGATCACCCGCGACCAGTTCGCCGGCGAGCGGGCGATCGTCATGACTTACTTCTTCACCTCGTGTCCGGACGGTGCCTGTCCGGCACTCATGACGCGGCTCCGTCGCATTCAGGAGGACGCCGCCCAGCAGGGGTACGCCGACGACATCGCCCTACTCGCGATGACGTTCGATCCCGAACGCGACACGCCCGACGTGCTCGCCGACTACGCCGCCGAGCAGGGGGTCGACCACGAGGCCGACAACTGGCACTTCCTTCGCCCGGAGACGAACGAGGCGGCCCGGGACGCAGCCGACACGTTCGGACTCGGACTGCAGCGGATCGAGGACGGCGAACCGGGCGCCGGCGGCGGACACGGCGGTGCCGGCAACGAGAGCGACGGCCACGAGGGCAACGAAAGCGGCCACGACGACCACGACCACGGCGAGTACACCTTCCAGCACATCAACCTGATCCTGCTGGCCAACAAAGAGGGAGTCGTGGAACGATCGTACCCGCAGGCGCTCAACACGGACATGGCGGGTATCGAGGACATCGTCGACGACGCACGAACCGTCGCACGGGAGTGATCGATCGTGCACCGACGCGACCTCCTCACCGGGCTCGGAAGCGCGGGCGTGCTCGCGGGCGCCGGAGCCGTCGCCGTCTACGGCCTTCCGTCGGTCGACGAACTCACCGGCGAGGCCGAGAGCGACGACGAGGAGGAACCCGCCGACCCCCTCGAGCTCGAGACGATCGACGCGCCGGGCAGCGAGCCCGGCGAGATGCTCGTCCCCGAACCGGGTCGGCCGACCTTTATCGACCTGTTCGCGACGTGGTGTTCGCCCTGCGAGAAACAGATGCCGGCGCTCGCCGACGCCCACGAGCGGGTCGCCGATACCGACGTCCAGTTCGTCTCGGTCACGAACGAGGGGATCAGTCACGACGAACTCGCCGCCTGGTGGGAGGAACACGACGGCAGTTGGCCCATCGCGGTCGACCCCGCCGCGGAGTTGAGCGCGCGCTACCTCGAGTCGGGCTACCCGACCGCGGTCACGATCGACGCGTCCGGGCGGGTGCTGTGGGCCGACGACGGCGTCAAGTCGGCCGACGAACTCGTCGGCAAGATCGAGGCCGCGATCGACGCCAGCGAGGAGGGCGGCGACGGCTAACATGGTCGACGCGACGACCCTCGAGTCGCTGACGTTCGCGCTGATCGCCGGGATTTCGACGTTTTTCTCCCCGTGTGCGTATCCGCTTTTGCCCGGCTACGTCGGCTTCTACGTGAACCAGACCGACGGCGAGCGGGCCTCGCTGGGCGGTGCACTCGGCCGCGGCATCGTCGCGGGACTCGGCACGCTCGGGACGTTCGCCGTGCTCTTCGGCTCCGCGTTCTGGATCGGCCACGCGACGCTCTCGAACATCGTCTACTTCGAGCCGCTGATCGGCGCGCTGCTGGTCGTCTTCGGCCTGCTGGTCGTCTTCGACCGCGCGCCGTCGCTGTCGGTGCCGCTGCCCCAGCGGCGCTCGAGCGTCCTCGGGTTCGGGGTCTTCGGTGCGGGCTACGCGCTGGCCGCGGCGGGCTGTGTCGCGCCGCTGTTCGTCGGCGTCGTCGCGCAGGCGCTGTCGCTGCCGGCGGCGTCGGGGATCGCGGTCGTCGGAACCTACGTCGGGAGCATCGTCGTCCTGATGGTCTCGTTGACCGTCGCCACCGGGATGGGGCTGCTCGCGGGTGCCGGTCGGTTCGTCACCCACGGGAAGCGCCTCAAGCGCCTCGCAGGGGCGATCATGATCGTCGCCGGCCTCGGGCAACTCTACCTCGCGGTGGTCATCCTCGACGTGATCTGACCCGCCCGAGCGGGCGAGTGTCGGCCCGCGGACGGCGACCTCGAGCGGGGGATGCGGCCTCGAGCGGTGCTTCGAGTGCGAGTACTGCAGTCACGAACGGACAGTCGTTTTCTGAGCGGTGTCGCGTACTGCCCGGAACCGCGCCCTCTCCCCGGCACCCGCAGGTCTGAAAGGTATCCCTCCGCCTGTCGAATTACCGACAACGATGTATCAGGACATCATGCTCGCGACCGACGGCAGCGAGGGTGCACGCCAGGCGACCGAACACGCGATCGAACTCACGCGACAACTGGATGCCAATCTGCACATCCTCTCGGTGTCCGAAGACGGCCCCCACGCAACCGACACCCGGGACGAGATGCGCCACGACGAGGAGGGCGAGGCCGTGGGGGCGGTCGAGGAGGCCGAACGGACCGCGGCCGACGCGGGCCTCGATGTCACGTCGACCATCCGCCACGGCGTCCCGCAGGAGGAGATCGTCAAGGCGGCCGAGGAGAACCCGATCGACCTCATCATCGTCGGCACGGTCGGACGCTCCGGACTCGATCAGTTGGTCGTCGGCAGCGTCGCCGAGGAAGTCGTCCGGAACGCGCCGGTTCCGGTCGTCGTCGTTCGGGAGACGTAGCGGTATCGTCCGAGCCGATCGCCGCCCGAACCGCCGAGACTGGCGCTGCACGATACTCGCCGGGCGGCCCGCCCCGTAATCCGGTGCTACCCGTCGATACGAGATCGATAATTAACCCGCCGGCGACGGAATCGGCCTCCACTGTGGGCTGCCGTTCCGGCGGGACCGCCGATCGAACGCACCTCGAGCGCCCGCGCAATAGGATCAGCGACACGCGCGAGGTGAGCGACCGATGAGCGACGGCGCTACCGCGACGGTCGGCGATGTCGTTCGCGTGCTCGTCGTCGGCGACTCGCCTCGGATCGACCGCACGGTGGACGCTCTCGCCGGCGCGTTCGATTCGGGCGCGCTGGTCCGGGCGCGGTCGGTTTCGGAGGGGCTCGAGCGGCTGGCCGAGACCGAGGTCCACTGTCTCGTCTGCGAGTTTCGGGCCGATCCCGGTGCCGCGGATCGCGGGGACGGCCCCGCTCGGCTCGAGCGCCTTGCGGCCCGAACCGACGCGCCGATCGTCGCCGTCACGGACGGGGCGTCGGCCGACCGGGCGCTCGAGGCCGGCGCAACCGACGTCGTCGAAACCGACGACTCGAGCGCCGTCGTCGCGACTCGCGTTCGAAACGCCGCACAGCGCTGGCGGCTCGCCACCGAAAAATCGGACCTGAACCGGCGCGCTCGTGCTATTCTCGAGGGATCCGATGCGCTCGTCCTGACTGTCGACGAAGACGGCGCGATCGCGTACGCGAGCCCCGCCGTCGAGTCGCGACTGGGGTACACGCCGGACGAACTCGAGCGCACGACGCTCACCCAGCTTGTCCATCCCGACGACCGCGACGACGCTCGGGACCTGCTCGCGGCCGTCGCAGCGGCGCCGTTCGGTGCGAGTGAGCGCCGGACGCTGCGGCTGGGCGACGGCGACGGGCGGTGGCGGCTCGTCGAACTGACTTGCGCCGACCGCCTCGCGGCACCGGCGATCGACGGCCTCGTCGTCACCATCACAGCCGTCGGTCCCGCCGGCCGCGACGACGGCGTCCGAGCGGCGATCGACCGCCTCCCGGGACCGGTGTTCGCGCTCGGACCCGACTGGGAGCTGCGGTACGCGAACCCGGCCGCGCGGCGGTTTTTCGACGGCGAGCCGCGGCCGGGGACCGTCGTCTGGTCCCTGCTGCCGGAGTCGATCCGCGATACGTTCTCCAGCCGGCTTCGAGAGGCCGCGACGACCGGATCGACCGTCCGCTTCGACGCGGCGGTCGGCGAACGCCGACTCGAGGTGGTGGCCGCGCCCGACGACGACGGGCTGACGGTCCTCGCTCGCGACCGGAAGCCACCCGGGACGTCGGCACTCGAGTCGCCGCAGGGACGGCAGGAGCGCGACCGCCTCGAACTGCTCGAGTCGACGATCGACGCGCTCGAGGACGGAGTAGCCGTGCTCGAGGGCGAGACGATCGAACTGGCGAACGCGGCGCTGCTCGAACTAACCGACGCGACGACGCTCGTCGGCCGAGAGGTCGACGCGCTGTTCGACGACGCCCTCGCGGCGACGGTTCGCGAGCGCGCCCGATCGCCGATCGTCCGCTGGATGGAGCCGATCACCGGGCGCCTCGTGGCAGGTGGAGGTGAGCGATCCGAGTCGGACGCGTCTGCAGCACCGAGCGACGCCGACGGTCTCGAGGCCGGTGACGGACGGCCCGTCGACGTCTTCGTCGCGCCGCTTCCCGACGACGAGCGAGAGCGGACGCTCTGTGTCGTCCGGGATCGGCGCCGTTCTGGGGCCGCGGCGCTCTCGTCAGTTCAGGATGCGCTCGCCGACTTGGCTCGCGCGGAGACCGATGCGGACGTCCGTCAGGCCGTCGTCGACGGACTTCGTGCTGCCACCGACGCCGAGTTAGCCGCCTGGTACCTCGTCGACGAGGACCGACTCAGGCCCGCGGCGATGACGACCCGCGACGGACAGCCGGCGGTCGAACTGCCGCCGATCGAGCGCGATCCGCCGGCGTTCGACGACCGTGATCGGGACGAACCGGACGCCGGCTCGAGCGGGGGTACGGACCCCTTCGCCATCGACCAGCCGACCGTCTACGACCGCTCGGCCCTCGAGCCGGCGCTGGCTCGGTCCGGAATCCGGGCCGAGCGCGTGCTCGCCGTCCCGGTCGACGACCGCGCGGTCGTGCTGGCGACCAGCAGCGAACCGATGGCGTTCGAGGCGCTGGATCTCGACGCTCCGGCGGCGCTGGCGGATGCGGCGTCACTCGCTCTCGACCGGCTCTCGGAGCGGGCCCGCGTTCGCGACTGCCGCCGCGATCGCACGCGTCTCGAGTCGGCCCTCGCCCGCGACGAGCGACTCCGGACCTGCGAGCGCGACCTGCTCGCAGCGGAGGCACGGGAGGCTGTCGAACAGCGACTCTGCGACGGCGTGCTGTCGCTCTCGTCCGCCGACGGGACCGACGGCGACCGCGACCGCGACGACGGCGTCGAACTGGCGTGGGTCGGCCGAACCGCCGCGGGCCGCGAGACGCTGACCGCGTCGACGTGGGCCGGTCGCGACGGCGAGTTCCTCGAGTCGGCATCGCTTCCGCTCGAGGCGGACGCGGACGATCCGGCCGTCCGGACTGCGACGCGCCGCGAGCCGACGGTCGTCGACGATCTCGAGGCCGCCGTCCGGGATCGCGAGAACGGGGCGGACGTCCACCGCGAAGCGCTCGAGCGGGGCTTCCGTGCGGCGCTGAGCGTCCCGATCGAACACGACGAGTTCCAGTACGGGACGCTGACCGCGTACGCGACCCGGTCCGCGGCGTTCGACGAAGACCTGCGGGCGGCCTGTACGCACCTCGCGAGCGTCGCCGGCCACGCGATCGGCGCGCTCGAGCGCAAGCGCGCCCTGCTTTCCGACAGCGTCGCCGAACTCGAGATCGTCGTCCGCGACGAGTCCGAGCCGCTGTCCGCGATCGCTCGCGGCGTCGGCAGTCGAATCGACGTCCGGACGGTCGTCCCGCGGACGTCGGGCGGTTCGACGGTGTACTGCACGATCGCTGACGCCGACCCGGCGGCGATTCAGACGACGCTCGACGGGATTTCAGCAGTCGAGTCGTTTCGGGAGGTCGGCGACAACGACGACGGTGATGACGAAAATGGCGGGGATGACAAAACCAGTCGCAATCGAGTCCCTCTCGAGATCCGCCTGTCGGCGTCGACCGTCGCGGAGACCCTCGCGGAGTACGGCGGCGTGTTGCGCTCGATAGAGCCGGTCGACGACCGAGCTCGACTCGTGATCGAACTCGCGAGCACGGTCGACGTGCGCGCGTTCGTCCGAACGATCGAGCGCACCCACTCGGGGACCGAACTGGCCGCACGCCGCGAGCGAGACCGGTCCGTCCCGCCCGCGCGCCCGTTCGACGCCGAACTCCGCGACCGCCTTTCGGAACGGCAGTTGCGAACGCTCGAGGCCGCCTACTACGGCGGGTTCTTCGACTGGCCCCGCGAGAGCACCGGCGAGGAGGTCGCCGAGACGCTGGGGATCTCCCAGCCGACGTTCAGCCGTCATCTTCGGTTGGCCCAGCACAAGCTATTCGAACTGCTGTTCGACGAGCGGGGCGAAGAGTGAGAGTGTGGGTGAGGGCGAGGGTAATACGCTATTTCTTCCGCAACAGGGAACCGGGGAGTGACCGTCGACCAGTGTAGTTCGACCTTATCCGGCCGACGATGGCCGGTAAGACACTATTTCTTTCAGCGCGTAGCTGACGGATAACCGATGCGTGAATCAGTATTGACGACAGCCGATTGATCGGTTCCGTGTATAGCGTCTACGACCATGTACTCGCGGTCGAATCACGCATTCGATGAGCGTGTCCCCGGTAATACGAACTTACACCGATACCTGTCGTCCATCCGGATGGCGGATGCTGCTGTGAGCATCGATCTCTCCGACGTCGAGTCCGCCGCTCGAACTGACCCGGACGCCGAGGGGGCCGAAGCCCCCGCCGAGACCGATGCCGAGGCGCCAACCGGCGACGCGGCCGATGTCGACCGCACCGGCGTCCGCTCCGAAGCCGACGGCGGCATCGTCGCGCAACTCCGACTCGATCACGCCGACCTCTTCCTCCGCCCGACCCTCCGCCGCGCGACCGACGTCACCGTCGAACCCGACTACTGGACCACCGTCGAAAACGACCGCACCGTCGTCTTTCTAACCGTCTACGGCGCCGAATTCGACGCCTTCGAGGCCGCCCTCGAGGCGGACCCGACCGCCGCCGATCCCGTCCTGGTCGACCGCTACACGGATCGACGCGTCTACCGGGTCGCCGTCGCCGATCGGACGCTGACGTTCGTCGAGCAGACGGCCGCCGTCGGCGGGCGCGTGCTCGAGATGACCAGTTGCCGGGCCGGCTGGTGCGTCCAGTTACGATTCCCGAGCCGCGACGATCTCGTCTCGTTCAACGAGTACTGCCGAGAGCGCGGCATCTCGCTGACGGTGGATCACCTCCGCGTCTCGGACGACGAGGACGACGGCGTCGTCGCGCTGACCGAGAAACAGCAGGAACTGCTCGCGGTCGCCCACGAGGAAGGGTACTTCGACGTCCCCCGCGGCATCTCACAGGACGAACTGGCGGACCGACTCGGCGTCTCGAAGTCGGCCATCTCCCAGCGCCTTCGCCGGGCGATCGGCGAACTCTGCGAGTCGACGCTCTCCCGCCGCTAACGGCCGATCGTCTTCGGGTTCTTGGTTGGGTTCGGATACCAGTTGCTAGTCGCTCGAGGGGCGATCAGTACGACGTGCTTTCGAGCGCGAGGCGTGAAAATACGGCCGATCGAGAATATCGGCTCGAGTGTAGTTCGATCCCTCGACCCGAGTGTAAGAGTGTAACTGTGCGTCCGAAGCCGCGAACTCGCGTCCGAGGTATCGCGCGCGGTGAAGCGGCCGCGGGTGCGGTCGTCGTGGTTGCCGTTACTCGTCGTCGTCGGCGTCGTCCTTCATCGAGCCGAGCTGGGAGACGAGTTCGTCGGTCGAGATGTCCGACTCGAAGGACATCTCCCCGTTGTGGTCGTTCTCGTGGACGTTTACAGCTTCAGCGGTGTCATCGTCGTCGTTCGTCTGTTGCTGTTGCTCGGATTCGTCGTAGCTACCAAAACCCATACGTAGACCACGACGCCGCCCCTCAAAGGTGTGGCGGTTCGGGGGTAGTTCCGGGAGTCGTTGGCACCCGACGCCGTAGTGCGGTCTCGCCCCGCGAGCGCTACTTGAACCGGAGGAACTGCCGGTCGTACTCCGGCTCGCCGCGGCGGGGGTGAATCGTGATGAACGACGCCGGTGGAAGCTCGGCCAACCGGGCCGGCAACCCCTCGAGTTCGGTCCGCCAGCCGACGTCGCCCCGCCGCGGCGAGAGCGTGACGATGAGGTCGTCGTCGTCGGTTTCTCCCTCGAGGCGAGGGACCAGCCGGTGCCAGCCGTCGAGCGAACTGAACTCGGCGGCGGCCTCCTCGTCGACCATCTCGAACAGGTGCTCGAACTGGTGGGCCGAGCCGTCGACGACGATCACGTTCAGTTCGGCACCCAGCGTCGCCGCGAGGCGCTTGACGAGGTGGACGGCCTCGTAGAACCCCTCGTGGTGGTCGACGCCGATGGGGACGACGACGTGAATTCGCCGCGTCGTGTTGATCGGGTGGCCGAGCCGCGAGACCAACACGGGCCGGTTCGTCCGCTCTAACACCTGATCGATGATGCTGCCGAAGATCCGGTGGCGGAAGCTCCGCGCGGCGTCCCAGCCCATGACGATCTGATCGGCCTGTACCTCCACGGCACCCTGAACGATGCCCGAGGCGACGTTGTGGTTGACCCGCGTCTCGGTCTCGACCGACACTTCGGCCGCACTGCCGACCTCGGCTAACTCCTCGAGTTCCTCGGTAACTGCGGCGATCTCACGCTCGGTCGCATCGTCGCTTCGGTCGGGTTGGACGACGGTCATCACGTGGACCGGTTCGGTGCCGCGGTCGCCCCTGATGACGAACGCCAGCTCCATGAGCCGTCCCTGGTGTTCGGCGTCGTGCGACAGCGGCAACAAGATCGTGGGATCCGTCGCCGCGTCGTCGCCGCCGACGTCGCGCTCGAGGGCCAACGTCGTGGCGCTGCGCTCGGTGAGCCAGGGGCTCAAAACGGCGGTGACGACCAGCATCAGGACGACGGCGTTGAGCACGGCGGCGCCGAACAGCCCGAGGTCGTAGCCGATGAGCGTGATCGCCAGCGCGGCTGCGGCCTGGCCGGTCGAGAGCCCGAAAATGACGGTGCGTTCGGTCGGCGTGTAGTCCTGGACCGCGGCGACGAGCCAGGCGGCGGTCCACTTCGTGACGAACATGATCCCCGTGATGACGGCGGCGATCCACAGCGTCTCGAGGCCGTCGAGGATGACCGTCGGATCGACGAACATCCCGACGTGCAGCAGGAAGAAGGGGATGAAGAAGGCGTTGCCGACGAACTCGATGCGGTTCATCAGGGTGCCGCCCTCCGGAATGTGCCGGTTTAGTGCGATACCGGCGATAAACGCGCCTAAGATCGGCGCGAGTTCGAGCAGTTCGGCGAGGCTCGCGGTGGCGAAGATCGCGACCATTACGAACAGAAACTCGAAGTAGCTCTCCTCGCTGAACGTCTGGAAGAACCGCCGCGAAACCGGCGGCAGTACGAACAGCGCCCCGCCGAACAGGACGACCAGCGAGAGGCCGACCCGTGCGAACAGCCACGGCGTCAGATCGCCGCCGACGGCGCCGGTGACGATCGCGAGGACGATTAGCGCGAGCGTATCGGTAAAGAGGATACCGCCGAAGACGGCCGCGACCGCCCGGTTTTTCGTCACGCCGAGTCGGTTGACGATCGGGTACGCCAGCAGCGTGTGCGAGGCGAAGACCGACGCGAGCAACAGCGCGGCCCAGAGGTTCAGGCCGAGCACCGCGTAGACGACGCCGGCGCCGACGACGAACGGCAGGCCGAAACTCGTCAGGCCGAAGATCGCCGCGTTCTCGGGCGCCTCCTTGAACCCCTGCATGTCGAGCTCGAGGCCGACGGTAAACAGCAGGTAGATCAGGCCGACCTCGCCGAGCAAGACGATCGCGTCCGAGTGGCTGACGAACTCGAGTGCGTCCGGGCCGATCGCTGCGCCGAAGAGAACGACGCCGACGATCCCCGGTTGCCCGAGGCGTTTGACCAGCAACGGGCCGACCAGGAAGATCGCCATCGCGACCGTAAAGACGAGCACCGGCTGCTCGAGCGGCAGTCCGACGTCAGTGAGTAGCGGTTGAACCATCTAGATCGTAACTCGAGAGAGCGTCGAAACGGGTGGAAAGCGATCAGTACGACTGAACCGAATCGTAGTCGCGGACGAGGGACGGGGGCGTAATAAAACGGGGGGTTTCCGGTAAGGTACCCGATCAGTGTCGTGTACGCAACGAATGTGCGCCAATCGAGTCGGGATCGTCTCCAATAGCGGACCGAAAACCCATATCTGACCACTTTCGAAGGTCGAATCGGATCGTATACGGTTCGCTCCGTCTATACCTCGTTTCCGGGGAGCGATCTCCCCGAATCGTTTAACCGACGTTTTGCCGCGTGAACCGTCGGTTCATCGGGGGTTATATACGCGTTCGGGAGGCCGTACGTTTTCGGTCCGGTCGTGTTTGGTTGACATACTTCAGCTGATCTCCGTATTTTAGAGTCGTGTGTTCGAATGCAACCCTCGAAGGGAACATACGATCACAATAGTGGTCAAATTAAATTACTGTCCGCGGAATACGGGTCGGAAACTGACTGCGCGACCGCTCGAGAGTACTCCATCGCTACCGGGATCGGTAGCCAATCTATAGTAATGGGCTCGGCTTACCTGGTTCCTCTCATGTCCGTGTATCAGTTCCGATCTCGACGGGTCTCCGCGGACGATCGACCACGCACGCCGCCAGCGCGATCGTCACGGACGGCCAGCGATATCTACGCACGCGCGAGTTCCGCCCCGGAATCGAGTTTGCATCCGAGTCCGGAGTCGGCCTCGACTGTGTCGACCGGTGCATCGAGTCACACGCTAACCGACGTTCGCCGCCACGCTGCACGGTGATCGATAGATGTGTGGAATAATCGGGCACGTCGGCGACGGCAACGCACTCGAGACGCTACTAACTGGCCTCGAGAACCTCGAGTACCGAGGGTACGATTCGGCCGGCGTCGCGATCCAGAACGGCTCCGGCATCGACGTCGAGAAACGCTCCGGGAAGGTCGAGGAGCTAAAGGAAGCGATCGACGACCCGCTCGAGGGCGACGTCGGCATCGGCCACACGCGCTGGTCGACCCACGGGCCGCCGACCGACGAGAACGCCCATCCTCACACGGACGGCACCGAAGACGTCGCGGTCGTCCACAACGGGATCATCGAGAACTACGCGCAACTCAAGGAGTGGCTCCAGGCCAAGGGCCACGAGTTTACGAGCGACACCGACACCGAAGTCATCCCCCATCTCATTCAGTACTATCTCGACTCGGGACTGGACAACGAAGCCGCGTTCCGGAAAGCGGTCGAGGACCTCGAGGGCAGCTACGCCGTCACCGCGATGCTCTCGGGCGAACACGTCCTCTACGCCGCCCGAAAGGGATCGCCGCTGGTCGTCGGCGTCGAGGACGACGAGTTCTTCCTCGCCAGCGACGTCCCCGCCTTCCTCGAGTACACCGACAGCGTCGTCTACCTCGAGGACGGCGACGTCGTCGTCGTCGACGAGAGCGGCGTCGAGTTCACCGACCTCGACGGGAACCCGATCACGCGCAAGCCCGAGACCGTCGAGTGGGACCCCGAACAGGCCGGCAAGGGTGAGTACGACCACTTCATGCTCAAGGAGATTCACGAGCAGCCCACCTCGCTGGCGCAGGCGATCGAGGGCCGGATCGACCCCGAGAACGGCCGGATCGCCCTCGACGGGTTCGAACCCGGCGCGTTCGAGGAAATCGAGAGCGTCCAGCTGATCGCCTGTGGCACCTCCTACCACGCGGCGCTGTACGGCTCGCTCGCGCTGAACCAGGCCGGCGTCGAGTCGACGGCGCTTTTGGCCAACGAGTACAGCGTCGCCGCGCCGCCGGTCGACGAGGACACGCTCGTCATCGCCGTCACCCAGAGCGGCGAAACCGCTGACACACTCAACGCCCTCCGCCAGGCCAAATCCGAAGGTGCGGACACCCTCACCGTCACGAACGTCGTCGGTTCCACGGCCGCACGCGAGGCCGACGATGCGCTGTTCATCCGCGCCGGCCCCGAGATCGGCGTCGCCGCGACCAAGACCTTCTCCTCCCAGGCGGTCATGCTCACGCTGCTGGCCCAGCGGATCGCCGACGACGCCGCCGGCGAACCCGCGGCCGACCTCGAAGCGCTGCTGCCCGACCTCGCGACGATGCCCGAGCAGATCGAGGGGATACTCACGGACTCCGACGCGGAGTGGATCGCCAGCCGCTATCAGGACAGCCGGTCGTACTTCTTCATCGGCCGCGGCCTCGGCTACCCCGTCGCGCTCGAGGGCGCCCTGAAGTTCAAGGAGATCACCTACGAGCACGCCGAGGGCTTCGCCTCCGGCGAACTCAAGCACGGGCCGCTGGCGCTGGTGACGCCGGAGACGCCGGTCTTCGCGATCTTCACCGGCGAGGAGGACGAGAAGACCCTGAAAAACGCCGAGGAGGCCCAGACCCGCGGCGCACCGGTTGTCGCGGTCTGTCCCGAGGACCACCGCGCCGTCGAGGTGGCGGACGCTCACCTCGAGATCCCCGAGACCGATCCCGACCTCGCGGGGCTGTTGGCGAACGTGCAGCTCCAGCTCGTTTCCTACTACGCGGCCGACCTGCTGGATCGACCGATCGACAAGCCCCGAAACCTCGCGAAGAGCGTCACGGTCGAGTAACGGCGCTGTTGCGGTCGACGGTCATCCACATCGGGATCGAACTGGTCTTTTCTAGAAACCGAATTTTCGTATAAACGGGGTTGGACGTCACTTGCACTGTTCCCGGTCCGGCTTCGCGCTCCGGTCGTCACTGGGTCGATAGCCGCGTCGCAGCCCGCAGATGGACGAGCACGAGGCAGCGTTTCGGATAGGTCCCCCGTCCCCACAGGAACGCCTCTCGAGCGTGAACGGTGCGCCACCGAGTGGGAGTCTCCGAGGCCGCAGGACGCTCGGCCACCCCCGTAGCCGTCGTCCCACGGCGCCGAGATGAACGACCCACACTCGACGACGTCGGAATCGGAACTGGAGGGTCGGTGATCCGAATGATACCGATCGACACCCTCCAGATAGGCTAGCTCTTCGTGAATATATAAAGTCACTACCTGATAGCTACGGTTCAGTGCGGATCGCCGCGACTAGAGGACGCTACCGGCGACGACGTAACCTCGAGTCAGAAGCAGAACCGTGGCCGTTATCGATCCCGTTCGACGACTTCGCCGGGTTTCGTCGTCGCGCCGGTGTCGAGTTTCAGCCCCGGCGTGAGGCTCGTGTTGATCCCCGTCTTCACGTCGTCGCCGGCGACGACGCCGAACTTCCGGCGGCCGGTCGAGACGCGGTCGCCCTTGACGGTGAACTTGACGTCGGCCTCGTCGTGGCGCAGGTTCGCGACGGTCGTCCCCGCGCCGAAGTTGACGTCCCGGCCGAGGACGCTGTCGCCGACGTACGAGAGGTGACCCACGGTCGCGCCCGGCGAGAGCACGCTGTTTTTCACCTCGACGCCGTTGCCGACCTTCGCGCCCTCGCCGATCAGCGTCGCGCCGCGGACGTACGCGTTCGGGCCGACCGTCGCGCCCGAGCGGATCAGGGCCGGGCCCTCGATCACGACGCCCGGCTTCACCGTCGCGCCCTCCTCGACGACCACGTCGCCCTCGAGGTGGGCGTCGTCGCTCACCGCGCCGTCGAGGCGCCGCTCGAGCTCGCCGATCTTCCACTCGTTTGCCTCGAGCAGTTCCCAGGGGCGGCCGACGTCCATCCAGCGATCGAGCGTGACCGGCGTGACGGCGTACTCGTCGATGACCCGCCCGAGCACGTCCGTGATCTCGTGTTCGCCGCGCTCGCTCGCGGGGACGTCCAGCCACTCGCGGGCGTCCGCGGGGAACGCGTACGCGCCGGCGTTGGCGAGGTTCGTCGGCGGCTCGGCCGGTTTCTCGACGATGTCGGTAATCGTGCCGTCGGTCGTGCTCAACACGCCGTAGTTGCTCGGCTCGTCGACCTCGACGGCGCAGACGGCCGGACAGGCCTCGAACAGGCGTTCGATCGCGGCCGGGTCGTAGAGGTTGTCGCCGTTGAGGACGGCGAAGGGTCCCTCGAGGTGCTCGCGCGCGGCGTTGACGGCGTCGGCGGTGCCGGCCTGTTCCTCCTGGACGGCGTAGCTGACGGGGACGCCCCGGTATTCCGAGCCGAAGTACTCCCGCACCGTCTCGGCCTCGTAGCCGACGACGAGGACGATCTCGTCCGCGCCGGCGTCGACGGCCGCGTCGACGGTGTGGGCGGCGAGCGGTCGATCGGCGACGGGCAGCATCGGTTTCGGCACTGACGCGGAGAGCGGTCTGATCCGCGTCCCTTCACCCGCCGTGAGAACGACAGCTTTCATGCCCCACCGTACGCCGATTCGGGGGATAATTATACGGGTTCTACTCGGACGTTGCGAGCCACGCCGATGGCGCTCGGAGTCGGTGTCACGTCCGGTTGACTCGCTCGGTACTGGCTATCGGTATCGGTTCTCACGACCCCTGATCAGCGATTGGACGCCCACCGGGATCGGTACCGTCGCGACGACCGATTCAATCATCAACACGCCAATGAGTAACACCTACTTACCCGGCAGAAATACGATATTTATCGCGAATTAGCGCGTGATACTGCCGATATCTAACTCGTTTCGATCACCGACTGTGACCCGTCGCAACGAGTGACTAACCTTCTCAGACGGAATTATGGGGTCTATAGTAAATACCGTTCTGTGGCTACGGGCTGTTGATGTCGACGGAACCATCCGACGCGAAGTGGACGCCGATGACGTCTCGAGAACACACGAGCGCCCCCCGCTGTGTCAACTGTGGGAACCAGGTGACCCGGCAGTTCGCACGCGTCTTCGGGGACAATCGTGACGTCGTCCACGCCTGTCCCGACTGTGCGACGTATCGTGAGATGAAGACGTCCGATTTCATCCCCGAAGAAGCCAGATAACCGGTTAGTTTCGCTTGTTCGCGCTGCAGTGGCGCGATCGTGTCCGTATCGACGCTACCGACGGCCGCTGCTGATTGTCTCTGGCACGTTCACAGCACCTCAGTGATACCGACGAGCGATGCAAGCGCTACCGGACCGTCCGTGACCGTTACTCCGTCCTCGTCTCCGCCGTCGTCGCCTCGAGCGCATCGCCGACGAGTGCCTGCGCCTCCTCGAAAACCCGCTCGGCGGCGTCCGCCTCGCGGGCTTCGGCAGTCACCCGAATGAGCGGTTGCGTACCGCTTGCGCGGAGCAGGAACCAGCCGTCGTCGGTCTCGACGCGGACGCCGTCGAGCGTGTCGACGTCGTCGTAGCGATCGCTGACGCGCGTCCGAACCGCCTCCATCACCGCGGCTTTGTCGTCGACCTCGAGCGACGTCCGGCGGATCGGGTACCGCTCGATCGCGCCGGCGAGCTCAGAGAGCGGGCCGCGATCGGCGACCAGTTCGACGAGCTTAGCGGCGGCGAGCGGGCCGTCGGGACACCGGGTTTCGGCGGGCCAGATCCAGGCGCCGCTGGGTTCGCCGCCGAAGACGACGCCGTCCTCGGTCGTCCGCTCGGCGACGTAGACGTCGCCGACCTTGGTCCGGGTGAGCGTCGCGCGGACGGCCGCGAGTGCGTCGTCGACCGCGAGGCTGGTATCGACCGGTGCGGCGACGCGGTCGCCCTCGCCCGCGGCCTCGCGAGCGAACAGCGCGAGCAGGGCGTCCTTCGGGACGAAGGTCCCCGTCTCGTCGACGGCCATCATCCGGTCGGCGTCGCCGTCGTGAGCGATGCCGAGATCCGCGTCGGTCTCGGCGACGAGCGCGGCCAGCGTCTCGAGCGTCTCTTCGTTCGGTTCGCTGGGACGGCCGGGGAACGAGCCGTCCTGCTGGCCGTTCAGCGTTCGGACGTGACAGCCGAGGTCGGCGAGCACTTCAGCCGTGACCGCGCCGGCGCCGTTGCCGAGGTCGACGATCACGCTCGGGGTCGACTCGAGGTCGACGGCGGCCGCGATCGCCGCGGCGTGGTTTTCGCGAGCGGTGTCCCGGCGACGACGGACGCCGAGTTCGTCCCACGCCCCGAGGTCGTAGTCGTCCTCGCGGATTCGACGTTCGATGGCGTCGCGCTGCTCGGGGCCGAACGCCTTCCCCGAGGGGTTCCAGAGCTTGAGTCCGTTGTCCGGCGCCGGATTGTGCGAGGCCGTCACGACGATCCCCGCGTCCGCGTCGAAGTGCTCGATCGACCGCGCGATCGTCGGCGTCGACTCGATCCCGACCTCGAGGACGTCGGCGCCGCACTCGCGCAGCCCCGACGCGACCGCGTCGACGAGCAGGGTGCCGCTCTCGCGGACGTCTCGCCCGACGACGACGGTGTCGTATCCCTCCGATGCGACCGCGCGGCCGACCGAAAGCGCAAGGTCCGCCGTAACGTCCTCGCCGACGGTGCCGCGGATACCGCTGGTTCCGAACATACGCGTCGGTGATGCGACGGAGCGCCTTACTATGTGGGGACTACCGACTGCACCCCGGATGAACACGTCTGCGCCGTCTCGATCGGGGAGCGTCCCGCTCGAGTCCGGCTCGACTCCCGTTCGGTCCCGCGTCGGTACTGGCCCCGTTCGAGCCCGACGCGGCCGTTAGCGGCCCCCTATATTTCTGAACTGTCGCCAGCGTATATACGAGCGAGCGCGTAGGCCGGGACAGCATTGCTATGAGTGCGACCGACCACGACGCCGATCGCGACGCCGCCGCTGAGTCCAATTCCGACGCCGACGACGCCGCTTCTCCCACGTCGATCGCGGAGCTCCCGCCGAGCGCGAAGCTCGTCTACAAGGTTCTCGAGTACGAGGGCGCGATGACCCAGGAGGAGATCGCCGCCGAGTCGCGCCTCTGTGCCCGCACCGTCCGCTACGCGCTGGGCAAACTCGAGGACGCGGAGTGCATCGCCAGCCGCGTCTGTCTCGAGGACGCCCGGCAGTCGAAGTACCGGATCGCGGAGTGACACCGTTCGTCGTCTGATCGTACTGTGACGTCGAACGAAAACGGCCGATTCGATACTTCAGGCGCTAGCCGAGCTTTCGGTACCGATCGATCGCCAGATCGATCCCGAACGCGCCCGACGTGATCGTGAAATTGGTCTCGAGGCGCGGGTTGAACTTCGCCTTGTAGCGGTTGATGCTCGGCACGCCCGCGCCGACGAGGTCGTACCGCTCGAGGCCGGCGCGGAGGCCGTCGCGCATCACCGTCCAGTCCAGCAGGTCGTTGATCGGCAGGTCGACGTCCGCGTCGGGTTTGACGCCGCCCTGCCACCGGTACCTGGTGGTATCGGACTCGACGACGAGGATGCCGCCGAGGAACTCGCCGTCGACGCGACAGACGTACGGCCGCACGGATCCCTCGGGGAGCACCGCGTACGCCGAGCGGACGAAGTCGGGGTTGAGGTGGAACGACCGCCCCTGACTCTCGTAGCGCTGTGCGACCTTCTCGACGATGCGCTCGATGTCGTCGGCGTCGCCCTCCTCGACGACGTAGGCGTCTTCGTCGGCGGTGCGCACGTTCTGTCTGGCGTCGCTGCTGAATCGATTCAGGAGGTCCTCCTCGCTGCCCTCGAGATCGACGACGTACGTGTAGCCGGGTTTGACGGTGTACTGGTTCCAGGAGAACGGGCGCACGTCCTCGAACTCGGCGGCGACGACCCGCGTGTACAGCGGCGAAATCTCCCGTTCGATCCACCGGATGGCACCCTCGAGGAACCGCTGGATCCGTTGATCGGCCTTCCGGCGTTTGACCTTTGCGAGGTTCAGCGTCGCCGGCCCGAGGTATGGCGACCACGACTGTGGCGCCGGGGAGAACGCGCCGCTGATCGGCCCCTTCGAGTACTCGAAGACGGGAAAGAGGCCGATCGCCTCCTGACCCTTGAACCCGGTCAGGAGGTGCAGCGTCGTGCCCGTATCCTCGGCCTGCAAGCGGAGCGCTTCGGCTCGGAAGAAGGGATTGGTGCCGTCCGAGCGCTCGACGTAGCGGTTCCACTCGTCGGCGTCGGTCCACGGGTCGAGCGTCGTGACTTCGACGGTCATAGGTATCCCAGGTCCGAGAGGCGGTCCTCGACGGCCCGATCCTCGGTCGCCGTGATCGGTTCGGGATCGTAGGAGGGGTACTCCGCTTCCGGCCCGTCCTCGACGACGGGCAGGGTTTCGCCGTCCATCTCGGCGTCGATCGGAACGTCGAACAGCGCGCAGATCGTCGGTGCGACGTCGAAGATCGACGCGTCGGCGTCCGCGAGCGAAGCGCTCTCGTCGAACGTCGACCCCATTGCGCCGACGACGCCGGTCCGCTTGTGGTTCCACGACTCCATCGGCTCGCCGAACAGGTCCTTCCCGAGGTCGGCGCTGACCGCGTTGTTGAACGCCGCCGGTACCGTGACGACGTCCGGTCCCTCATCGAGGTACGGGCCGTCGAAGAACTCCTCGCGGGGACCGACGGCGTCGAACATCGGCTCGCCGTCCGGCGTCCGAACCGCCGACAGCTCCGCGACGACTTCCTCGCGGACCCGCTCGTACTCGGATTCGGGAACCTTCCCGTCGGGCTCGCGGCCCTCGAGGTTGATCCGGAGCCCGAGTTCGCTCTTCGAGCGCATGTAGACCTCCGAGTCGGCGAAGTCGACCTGCTCGCTGGCCGCCCGGATCAGGTCGTTGGGCACCCGCCTGCCGATCGGTTTCTTCAGGCCGACTCGCTCGAGCGCGTTCGCGACGCGCTGGGTCGTGACCCCGACCCGCGCGGCGACGTTCATCGCCTTCTCGAGGGTGGTTTCCTCGTGGCTGCCCGCGTCCTCGCCGTAGAGCAGGTCGTTCTCCCAACTCTTGGACCAGTCGGGCATCCCCTCGCCGCCCCGGTGGGCCTGCAGGTAGCCCCGATCGCGGAGGAACTCGTTGACGCGGAACTCGTGGCCCGTGACTTTTCCCATCCCGTGGTCGCTGACGATCAGGATGTTCTCGGGGTCGGTCTCCTCGATGGTCCGCTCGACCTGCCGGTCGACCTCGCGGTAGACGGCTTCGATGGCCTTCTTGTCTCCGGGTCGCTCGTGGAAGACCGAGTCGGTTTGCTGGAACTGGAGGAAGCCGAACTCGGGTTCCATCCGCCGACAGAGGTAGCGAAAGGCTTTCCCCCGGAGTTCGATCGTTCGCTCGTACCCCTCGATCGACTGGTCCGGTTCGGGGCCGCTCTGGGGGTAGACCCGGTAGCCGCCACACTCCAGTTTGACGTCCTCGAGAATGCCGTCGGGATGGCAGTCCGGATCTTCGGGGGCGGTCATCCCCGGAATCAGCGCCCCGTCGAACTCGCGGGCCGGGTGGGTGACGGGAAGGTTGACGACGACGCTCGTGATCCCGTGCTCGGAGAGGAGTTCCCAGACCGGCCGTTCCCGGACGTGGGTCGAGTTCACCACGTTCCAGTCGTAGCCGTTGAACGAGAGAAAGTCGAAGACACCGTGTTTGCCCGGATTCTTCCCGGTGTACAGCGACGGCCAGGCGCTGGCCGTCCAGGGCGGGATCTGGGACTCGAGGGGCCCGCTGGAGCCGGACTCGAGTATCCGCCGTAACGTCGGCACCTCGTCCGACTCGAACAGCGACTCGAGTATCGGCGGACACCCCGCGTCGAGCCCGACGACGAGAAGGCGAAGATCATCTTCGTCGGTCGAATCTACCATAACTGATCGGTTCGTCTACCCGCGCTTTGTTATGCGAGTGCTTGCAGACCGTAAGTTAGGTTTTCAGTCACGAATGTCGAATACTTCACACGACCCGCGGGGGGTGTAAGCCGTGCCTGTCGACGCGCGACCGGGTGTATCACCCCCATCACTAAGGCTGTATTCGCGTACTGAATCCACGTACTACGCGGCCGCCGATCGGCCGTCCGTTACGCATGCACCGCGCCACGCCGACGCTATCCGTCCGATCGCTCGCGAGCCGGAACGACCAGGGACTCGAGGCGGTCTTCGACGACTACGCGAGGGCCTACACCTACTACGGCTCGGGCAAGGTCGCGCTTCGGGACGGTCTCGCCGGACTCGTCGAATCCGGTCAGAACGTCCTCATTCCGGCCTACCTGCCCGACGCAGTCGCCGAACCGTTCCGCGATCTCGACCTCGAGCCGCGGTACTACCGCGTGCGCCCCTCGTTCGCCCCCGACTTCGCCGACCTCGAGGCCCGGATCGACGACGAAACCGCGGCCGTCATGTCGGTCAACTACTTCGGCTTTCCGCAGCCCGGACTCGAGGAGGTGGCGGCGCTGGTGGACGAACGCGGCTGCTACCATATCGACGACAACGCACACGCCCCGATTTCCGTCGCTAATGGACGATTGCTCGGGACGGACGGGGACATCGGCGTTACGAGTCTCTGGAAACTGCTCCCGATTCCGAACGGGGCCGTCCTCTACCGAAACAGCGACGCGGCGGTAGACGCCTACGAACCGTCCGAAAGCGCCGGCGTCCGCGGTCGCGTCGGTCTCGGCGACGGCGCGTTCGTGCTCAAATCCCCCGTCCGAAACGTTCTCGACGGCGTCGGCGGAATCGGCGCGTCGCTCGGGGCGCTGCTCGGCGGCTCCACTCAGGTCGACGACGACCGTCGGGACGCAAATCGGAACGGGACCGAGACCGAACCGCCCGAAAGCGACAGGACCGAACCCGACGGCGGGACGACGCTCGAGGAGAGCGACGAAGGCGACGATCCGCCGGCCGTCGGCACCCCCGAAGAGCGATACGAGGAGGGGAAGACCCCGATGTCGAAGCTGTCGAAGTACGTCCTCGAGAACGCCGATCCGGACTGGATTCGAGAGCAACGGCGGGCGAACTATCGGACGTGGCACCGCATCCTCGCCGACCGCGACGACCTCGCGGTCGTCTACGACGACCTGCCCGAGGGAATCTGCCCTCTGGCGTTCCCGGTCCGTGCGGATCATCCCGACGACCTCGTGGCGACGTTCGAGGACCACGGCATCGGGGCGTACACCTGGCCACGGCTCTCGACGACCGTCCGCGACGATCCGGCCTACGAAACCGCGCGACGACTTTCCAGTACGATCGTCGCACTGCCGGTCCACCAGCACATCGAGCCGTCGACGCTCGAGGCGATCGGCGACCGGCTCTCGAGATAGTTCTGCGCCGAATTACGGAGCTATGACGCGCCTCGCTCGCCGCGATATCTTCTTGTATCCGTTCTGAGAAGACCCGCTATGACCGTCCTCGACCCCCGGCAACTCCTCGCCGGATTTCTCGGCGCAGCGCTCGTCGGCCTCCTCGCCAGTCTCCTCACCGATCGGATCGAACCGCGACGCGCCCTCTGGCTCGCCGTGGGCGTAACGCTGGGACTCGCTGTCGGGCAACTCGCGGGATCGCTCTAGTCGGTCCGCTCACGCTCCTCGCGCTTCTCGCTGTCCTCGAGGTGCGAAGCGATCTCCTCGGAGGCATCGTCCGCCAGCGCGTACGACCGTTCTCCCGTCCTGTCGAGTACCGATTCGGTGCGCAACTCCGAGAGGAGGCTCTGCACGGCGATCGTCGAGCGATCGACCCGCTTCGCGATGGGTGCCGCCTGGAGGGGTCCCTCGCGCGCTAAGACGATCAGCACGGTGCCGGCCGTCTCGATCGAACACCGCGAGCCCTCGCTGGCGCGCTCGAGGGACTCGCCGACCGACGTGCCCTCGAGTTTACTCACGAGCTCGTGGCCGGGCTGGTGCTGGCCGGCGAGCGTGTAGTCGGGAACGGCGGCCTCGACGTCGGCCGCGGTCGATTCGGCATCGTCCGTCCCGTCTGCCCGTTCCCCGCGGTTGACTACTGTGGAACTGCGCTTGCGCTCGTGGTTCCGGCCGCGGGCCGTCGCTCGCTCGCTCTGATCTTTCCCGGCGGTCGACGCTCGTTCGTGCTCGACGGTCGGCCAATCCCCGCGCTCGTAGCCGGTAAGGGGGCCGCGTTCCGGCACGCCCGTGCCGTCGCCGCTCGACTGCGTCGCCGATTCGGGGTCCCCTGCGACGACCAGTTCGCCCTCGTCGTCGCCGTCGACGGACGCGTAGCCGTACTCGAGGTCGTCGCCGCTGACCTGGATGATCGACTCGCCGTCGCCGTCGGTCTCGTCCTCGAGGTCGCGCACTCGCTCGCGAAGCTGTTCGTTAGCCTCGCGAAGCCGATCGATCGTCTCCGCTCGGGAGGCGAGTTCCTCCTCCAGCGCCTCGATCCGCTCGTCGCGCTCGGCGAGCGCGTCCTCGAGTTCGTCGCGTTCCTCCTCGAGGGCGACGATTTCGTCGTGCAGCCGGCGCTCCTCGGCCCCGTCGTCCCGGTCCGGCAGTTGCGTCTGGAACGTCTCCGGGCGCGTCAGGGCGTCGGCCATCTGTTTCGCGGCGTTCGAGATGTCCCGAGCCGACTCGAGTTCGTCCTCCAAGGTCTCGATCCGTTTTTCCTTCTTCTCGAGTTCGTTCTCGAGTTCGAGGATGCGGCTCTCCTCGCGCTCCTTGCGCTCGGAAATCTCCTGCAGATCGCCCATGAGGGTGTCCGAGACGGACTTGAGCTCCGGACGCTCGAAGTCGTCCAGCCCCGGCGTGGCGCCGGCGTCGAAGGTCCGCTTGCGGCGGAACTGGACCTTGCGGACGTCGGCGTCCATCCAGTCGGTCTGGACGAACGCCTGCCCGTCGTTCAGTTCGGCGACGGCCTCCTCGTACTCGGTGTCGATGATCCGGCCGACGACCTTCGTGTCGTTGTCCCAGGTGAGCCGGTGCCAGACGAGCCAGTTGGCCTGCGTGATGAAGTCCTTCTTGACGTCGGCGGGGCGCTGGCTGATGCCGACGATGCCGAGGCCGTGCTTGCGGCCGCGCTTGCTGATCTTGATCAGGAGGTTGCCGGTCTCGCCGACCCCGCCGCCCTCGGGGATGTACTCGTGGACCTCCTCGACGACCAGCAGGAAGGGCTTCTTCAGCTTCTTCTCCTTGACGAACAGCTGGCGGGCGACCTTCCGGATGAGTTCGTCCGCGACGCCCTCCTCGATGTAGCCCGACACGTCGAGGATGATCGGCACGTTCTCCTCGAGGGCCAACGTCGCCATCTGTTCGGCGTGCTCGGGGCCGATCTGGATGTCGCACTCCTCGTCGGCGCCGGCGTGGAGCATCTCGTACTCCTCCTTGAGCCCGTAGTACTCCCCGTCGGTGTCGACGATCAGGAGGGGGTAGCCGGCCTCGAGCAGTTCCTCGGCGATGACGGAGGCGGTGTTCGATTTCCCGGAGCCGGATTTGCCGGTCACGAACCCGCGGCCGGTTAGCAATTCGACGACCGGCAGCCACAGGTCCTCGCCGGCGTCGGTCTCGCCGACGAGCACCTCGCGCTGGTTCTCGTCGTCGCTCACCGGCTCACCACCTCTCGATTTCGCGTTCGGTTTCGCGCTCGGGCGATCGAGGCCGCGTCGTTCATGCTACCTAGTCTTCGAACGCGGTACCTTGAATATTGGCCTCGGGTGACTGTCGCTCTCGCTGACCGATATGACTGTGCCGTGTGTTACCAAACTGTGGAAATAATTATGTCAGTGGCGCCACACTGTCCGTGTAGGTTCCGACCGATGACCACCACCGCGCTCGTCACCGCGTTCCCGGGTTCCTGCAACCGTGGGACGGGTGGCGCATTCCACGCTCGTTATGGGCCCGAGGGTATTCTCGCCCTCGAGTCCGGCGCGCGCGGGCTGGTCCGTCGGTCGCGTAATTCGATCCCGAAGCTCTCCGGGATCGGTGTCGACGTCGGAACCGTCCGCGCCGCATAACGGAACTCGTCGCCGCTCGGCCGGACGGTCCGACGCCGTTCTCTGGATCCCCACACCCCGTGAGGGGAGCGTTCGGTTCGGATCCACTGTAGACGGTATCGACGTTCGGCCAGCGGGGGCGCTCTTCCCCCCGTGGTGTATCGGTCAACACGCGGCCGCGTCCGTCCGGACGATACTCGAGTCGTCGTCCGGTCGGCAACGCGGCCGAACGTCGAGTTCGACTCTCGACGGGGGCCTATGACCGACCTATCCAACCAACCGCAGCAGCAGAATCAGACCGAAATCGTCGCGACCCTCACCGTCCGCGTCCCGCTGGGCGGTCCGGGCGACCTCGCCGAGGGCGCCGTCCGCGTCGTCGAGCGAGTCGAGGCCGTCGAGACGGTCGTCGACGCCGAGATCCGGAACGTCTCGCCCGGGCTCAACGACACGACCGTCGACCTCCGCGTCCGCGCCGCCGTCCCGTCCGGTCACGTCGACGCCGATCGCGTTCAACCGGCGCTCGAGGACGGCGTGGGCGTGCGAACGGTCGAGAAAGTCGAACGGGTCGAAGCCGTCGAGCCGGACGCGCCGCCGATCGCCGACGTCGGTTAGCGGTCGGGTTCGGTTTCGGGTTCACTTTCATCGACGACGTCGCCCTCGGCTGCATCCCCGCTGTCGCGTTCGGCTGCCTCCGCATCCGCTTGCTCGTCCGCCGCTTCGTCGTCCTCCCGCTCCCGCTCGGGCTCGACCGTCTGCTCTCGCACGGTCATCCCCTTGCGGCCGAGGTGCTGGAGCTGCCGGCGAGCGAAGTCCTCTTCGCGCGTGCCCCGCGTCGCCAGCACGTAGACGAGCGCGCCGCCGGCGGGGCGCATCGTCCGGCCGGCCCGCTGGGTCCCCTGTCGCCGGGAGCCGCCCAATCCGGAGGCGACGATGGCGAGGTCGGCCGTCGGGAGGTCGATCCCCTCGTCGCCGACCCGCGAGATGACCAGCAGGTCGCGCTCGTTGCGCCGGAACTCGTCGAACAGCCGCCGGCGCTCGTGGTGGCGCGTCTCCCCGCTGACGAAGGGCGCCTCGAGCGCGGCGGCGAGTTCGCGGCCCTGCTCGAGGTAGTCGACGAAGATCAGCGCCTTCGAGTTGGGGTGGGCCGACAGCAGGTACCGAATCTCGTCTATCTTCCCGCGGTTCTCGGCGGCGATGCGGTACTTTTCGCGGCCCTCCGCGGAGACGTAGGCGTTGCGCTGCTCGTCGTCGCCCCACGGCACGTAGCGGATCTCGAGTTCGGGTTCGGCGACGAAGCCGGCGTCGAACAGGGCCTGCCAGTCGGTGCCGATCGGCGGCCCCACGAGGGTGAAAATTTCCTTCTGCCGATCGTCTTCGCGGATGGGACTGGCGGAGAGGCCCAGCCGGTGCCGGGACTGGAGGTGGGTGCTGCGCCGGTAGACGTCCGAGGGCACGTGCTGGCACTCGTCGAAGACGACCAGCCCCCACTCGCGGTCGTCGAACAGCGAGCGGTGCCGATCCATCCCGGCGATCTGGTAGGTGGCGATCGTCACCGGCCGGACGTTCTTCTGCCCGCCGTGGTACTGGCCGATCTGGTGGGGGCCGAGCGAGGTGTACTCCTGAATGGTGTCGGCCCACTGGCGCGCGAGGTCGCGGCTCGGCACCAGGACGAGGGTCTCGCCGCCGACGTGGGCCATCGCGCCCATCGCGGCGACGGTCTTCCCGCTGCCCGGCGGGCCGACGAAGACGCCCTCGCCGGCCTCGGCGAAGCGGTCGACCCACGTTTGCTGGTACTCGCGCAGCGAGACCTCGAGATCGATCTCGAGCTCTTCGCCGGACTCGAGGTCGCGATGGTCCTGCACGGGGTAGCCGGCCTCGTAGAGAATCCGTTTGATCGCGGCCTCCGCTCCCTCGCGAACCCAGTCTTCGGTCTCGGAAATCGGGGCGTGGACGTGCTCCTCGTCTAATTTCTGTCGGGCGACGTTGCCCATCACTTCCGGACTCTTGGCCTCGAGCACGGTGTAGCCGTCCTCGTGGGTGGTGAGTCGGAACTGGTGGGCCCGATCCCACTGGCTTCGGACCCACTCCTCGAGTTGCTCGTTGCGCTGGCCCAGCGCCTGGCGCATCGTTCGGGCCAGCTCCTCGAAGGAGTCGTGGGGTGCCTGCCAGATGTCCTCCGGCCGCACGACGTAGCGATAGCCCTGCTCGCCGTTTCCGTCCTCGAGGTGTGCGAACTGCGCCAGTTGCGCGCGCGTGAATTGATCGGGGCGGTCGACGACGATCTCCCGGCGCTTCGGGAAGACGACGACCCGTTCCTTGTCGGTCAGGTCCTCGAGTTCGCTCGGGTACCAGACGACGGGGTCGGTCGAAACCGAGAGCCGCTCGAGGTCGCCTCGCTCGGCGAGATGGTCGAGTTGCTCACTGACCTCGTCGTGGGAGCGCTCGAGGGTTCGCGCGACGGCGCCGGCGGTGAGGACGGGGCGGCCCTCGCGCTGGGACGCCTCGTGGAACTGCGCGAGCGTGAGTTCGTCTGCGTCGGCGTCGTCGTCGCCGTCGCCGTCGCTGTCGTCGCGATCCGAGGGTACAGAGGGTTCGTCCGTCACTGGCGGTCCGTATCGGCGGCGCGAGTAAACGGGTTTCGCTTGGGCGCCGAACGTCGGGCAACGACACCGTCGACGGCGTCAACCGTCGGTCGGACCGGTCGCGATCGGAATCCGCTCAGTCGAGTCGTTCGATGACCTTGATGTCGCCGGCTTCGTTCACCCCGACGAGGCGGTCTGCGGTACAGTCCTCGAGCATTCCCGGCCCGGTGACGGCACGCTCGCTCGTCTCGACCTCTTCAACGGGCGACTCGGTTTCCGGAAAGCCGCACATGACGCCGACCGTATCCCCGCCGAGCGAGCGGACGATCACGGTGCCGTCGTGTTCGACCCGCACGTCAGCGGACGGCGGGCGCGTGAGGGTATTCATCGTCTCGTCGACGCTCTCGTTGGCTTTCTGCCCGACCTCTTCAGTCGTTCCTTCGACCACGTCTGTGACTTTTCCGACACACCCTGCGAGCGCTCCCGTCGCTGCCGTCCCCGCGAGCGCCAGATATCCACGTCGGTCCATGCACTCGGGTCGTCGAGAGACCCACAAATGCGTACTGGCCGGAAACCGCTATTACCGACAGAGATGCCTTGAGGGGCTGACAGGCGGCCGATACGGATTTGAGGACGGATCTTCCCGCGGCGCGGTAATCCGCACGGAATTCATATAAGTGACGGCGAATGTCTCGTCGTATGTCGACGATTGCTTCGGACGGGGTCGCCGAGCGGGACGGGGCGTCCGGCTCGATCCGCAGGCGGTACGAATCGCTCCTGTGGGGGTCGATGGATCGGCTGAGCGTCACCGAGAGCCTCGAGCGGAAGATGATGGCCGCGGTCGTGCTCCAGTTCTGTTCAACGCTTGCGGTATTCGCGCTCCCGCTGGTCTTTCTCGGCCCTCGGGAAGCGTTCGCGGTCTTTCCGACGGGACAGATCGTCCTCACGGGCGTCGTTTTCTGCCTCGCGCTCGTCGCCTTCGTCAACACGCTATTGATCGCTCGCGAGGACGTTATCCGCCCGTTGCAGGAGCTCCGGGCGGTGGCCGACGGCATCGCGAACGGGCGACTCGACGACCGGCCGCCGGAACCGGATCAGGCCGACGAGATCGGCGATCTCCAGCGGTCGTTCGTCGCAATGGACGACTACCTGACGACGGTCGCCGCCCAGGCCGATGCGCTCGCCACCGAGGCGTTCGACGCCGACGTTCTCTCAAAGTCGGTTCCCGGCGACCTCGGTGATTCACTCGCCGAGATGCAGACGAGCCTCGAGACTCGAATCGCCGACCTCGAGGAGAGCCGCGAACGGATCGAGCGCCAGCGCGAACAGGTCGAACGCCGCAACGAGGCGCTCGAAGCCGACGCCGAGCGGTGTCGCGAAGTCCTCCGGCGCTGCGCGGAGGGCGATTTCACCGGCCGAGTGACGATCGAGAGCGACCACGACGCGATGGTCGAAATCGCCGACGCACTCAACGCCACGCTCGACGACCTCGAGGCGACGCTCTCGAGCATCCAGCGACTTGCGGACGAGGTCGACGAGGTCGGCACGGACGTCTCGACGAGCGTCGCGGAGATCGAGACGGCCAGCGCCGAGGTCAGCGAGTCGGCCGAACAGATCGCCACCGCCACGGAGGCCCAAAACGAGCGATTCGAGTCGGTTCGGGGCGAGATGAGCGACCTCTCGGCGACGATCGAGGAGATCGCGTCGACGGCCGACGGGGTCGCCGACGTCTCCGAGCGAGCCGCCTCGAGCGCCCGCGACGGTCGGGACACCGCCAGCGAGGCCGTCGACGAACTCGACCGCCTCGAGCGCCGCTCCGAGGCGATCGTCGAGCGGATCGAGGCCCTCGACGCGGAACTCGGACGGATCGGGGAGATCGTCGACCTGATCGACGAGATCGCCGAGGAGACGAACCTGCTGGCGGTCAACGCCTCGATCGAGGCGGCGCGGGCCGGCGCGGACGGCAGCCGGTTCGCCGTCGTCGCCGACGAGATCAAGTCCCTCTCGGAAGAAACCGGCGAGGCCACGGCCGAAGCCGACGCGATCGTGACCGACGTACAGACCTCGACGCAGGAAGCGGTCGAGGAAATCCGCGCGATGCAACGGGAGGTCGTCGACGGCGCCGAGACGATCGAGGCAAGCCTCGCACACCTCGGGGAGATCGCCGACCGAGTCCAAGAGGCAAACGAGGGCGTCCAGTCGATCGACGAGGCGACCGACGCCCAGGCCGAGACGAGCCAGGAGGTCGTCACGATGGTCGACGAGGCGACCGCGGAGAGCGAGCGCACCCTCGAGGAGACCAGCGGCGTCGCCGCGGCCGCCGAGGAACAGACGGCGACGATCTCGGAACTTTCGGGGGCGGCCGAGTCACTCTCGGAAACGGCGTCGGAACTCAACGGACAGCTCGCGGCGTTTACCGTCGATCGCTGACGGACGGCCGGAATCGTGACTGCGCCGGTGGCCCGTCGCGATCCGACGGCGGCGAACGGTATATTTGCGTGGACGGCGTAGCCACTCGTATGTTCCGTGCTATCCTCCCGGAAGGACAGATCGTCTGCGAACGGTACGACCACGCCGACGAGGGACTAGAACTGTACGACGAGGACGACGAGTTCATCGGCTTCGTCCCGTACGCCAACCTCCACGCGCTGGTCGACGAGGACGCCTACGGCGAGGACGAGCGGTCGATCATGTAGCGGTCGGCTGCTGGTCGATCGCCTCGAGTTGCTCGCGGTACCTGTTTCTGACCGTCACGACGGTCGTCTGCGCGGTTTCGGCGACGGCGCGCTGCGGGATCGTCTCGTCGCAGAGCAGTCCGGCGGCGTAGATGGCCGCAGCGGCGAAGCCCGTCGGCGACTTGCCCGAGTGTAGGCCCTGCTCGGTCGTCTCGTCGATGATCTCGACGGCTTTCGTTTCCACGTCCTTCCCGACGTCCAGTTCCGAGCAGAACCGGGGGACGAACTGGCGCGGATTCGTGGGCTCTAGGTTGATGTCGAGTTCGTCCGCGATGTACCGATACGTGCGACCGATCTCGCGCTGGTCGACCCGGGAAACCGAGGTGACTTCCTCGAGGCTGCGCGGGATGTCCTCCTTGCGGCAGGCGGTGTAGAGCGCGCTGGTCGCGACGCCCTCGATCGAGCGCCCGCGGATGAGGTCCTGCTCGAGGGCGCGTCGGTAGATGACGCTCGCGGTTTCCTTGACGGGGTTGGGGACGCCGAGCGCGCTGACCATGCGGTCGATCTCCGACAGGGCGTACTTGAGGTTGCGTTCGCCGGCGTTTTTCGTCCGAATCCGTTCCTGCCAGACCCGCAGTCGGTGGATCTGGCCCTGCTTCTCGGCCGACATCGAGTGGCCGTTAGCGTCCTTGTTGCGCCAGTCGATGGTCGTCGTCAGCCCCCGGTCGTGCATCGACTGGGTCAACGGGGCCCCCACGCGCGAAAGTTCGTCGTGTTCCTGGGCGTTGAACGCACGCCACTCGGGGCCGTAATCGATCGGGTCCTCGGTCAGGACGAGGCCGCACTCCTCGCAGACGCGCTCGCCGCGATCCGGATCGTGGACGATCGTATCGGTTTCGCAGTCGGGACACAGTTCGGCGTTCGTCTCCTGGGGGTCGTTTCTGGCGCGACCGATAATAGACTGTGTCATCACACTGGTGCAACGCTGCCGTCACTGTAAGGGGCTCACATGGTTTCGCCGGAAACACGGTCTTACTGTGGCCGCCGATGCCGGTCGATAGAGAGGAGAAAAATCGTCGGCACGGGCCACCGATCGCCCGCTCGAAACGATCGGCCGGCCCGCACCGACGTAGTGTCCCATCGATCGTCTCCGGGCGAAGCGACCGGTCACGGTCGCCTCGACCCATTGCTGACAACGTGAACGTGGCACATGAAAGCCATCGATTGTTCCGGCCTCCCTGCGGCGTAAACAGAATGTTCATCGTGTAAACCTCGATTTCGGGACCGAACCGACGGTCCAATTTATGTCGATGGAGTCGAACGTTTTCGTGAGTGCCGTGTCGCAGACCTACATCGCGGAATCTAACATTCCGTCTTCGATAGCTGTTTCGCACGTACGCCGCCGATACGCGTCCACAGGGGCCCGATACCGCGCCCCCGGTCGCGCCTCGAGCAGCGGGTGGGGACGCCGTCGCACCCGTCCGCCGACGGCACCGCGCAGAAGTCGTCCCGTACCGGCCTCGCCTTTGCAGCCGGTGCGAAACGTGGCCGTGTTTAAGAGTATCAGTGTTGGCGTACAACTTGGTGTGTCAATCGTGACTGCGAATCGCCGTTTGGAAGTACAGCGGTCGCTGTCGACCCGACAGTTCGGTGGTGATTGCGGCAGCTACTGGCGACGGCAGCGGACGGGCCAGCCCGTAACGACAACGTACGGAGGCGCAAACTAATGTCCTCGATCGATACCTCGCTCCCCGATGAAATCGCATCGTCGGTCGGCGACGATGATGACGAATCCCTCTCGAAGGACGTCATTTTCGAACTCCTGAAGAACCGTCGCCGCCGCGAAGTCCTTACCTATCTCCTCGAGGCCGACGATACGGTCACGTTAGGCGAACTGGCGGAGCAGATCGCCGCCTGGGAGAACGATACGGACGTCAACGCGCTCAGCTCCGACCAGCGAAAGCGCGTCTACGTCGCCCTCTATCAGACCCATCTCCCGAAGATGGACGACGCCGGGATCGTCGAGTACGATCAGGATCGCGGGCTGATCTCGCTGTCGGATAACGCCGACCTGCTGATGATGTACCTGGACACGGACACCCACCAGCAGGATCGGTGGGACCGATGGTACGCCGGAACGAGCGTCGTCGTCGCTGCGTTCCTGTGTCTCTCGGTCGCCCACGCCGTGACGAATCGGCAGCGCGAACGCAACGTCAACGGGAAACTGTCCCGGATCGAGTGATTCCGATTCGACCCCGCGTTCGCGCCCCCGAGCACGGTTCGAATCGCTCCGCGGCCAGTACGACCGTTGCAGGCGCGACTCGACTCACGTCACGGTTGTCCGTTCGTTCTTGACCCGTTCCGTGACGGCCGTCGCCGCGTGGTGACTGCCACCGTCACCGTCTCGACCGCGAACCCTACTCTGTCTCCGTTCGGTAAACTGAACCGCTCACTCGAGAAGGACTTTTAATCACCCCGCTCGTACCAACAGTTGGCTCCCGGCGACCGTCATCCAGTACCGGAGCAGTTCGCGTGCCAGCTCGCTGTTCCAGGCGCGGGAGCCATTCTGTACCCGCGCAATACGGCGTAATTCCCCGGTCGCATCCCGCACTCGAGGAGCACTGCAGCCGGCTACCCCCAGTTGAATCTGAACGCGACGCACACTCAGCACGAAGAGACTGCCGTAAATCGAAGCCGCCGCGACGAATCAGTGACAGTGACCGACGCATTCGGGGACAGCAATCGAATGACTGACAGCACCGCGTGGAAAAACGAGGCCGATTACTGGCCGCGCGCGTTGTACTGGACGTCGACCGCCGCGTCGCCGAGGAATCGGAAGTCTTCGATGTCGCCGTCGAACCAGTACGCGTCGAGCCAGTTCCCGACCGCGCCGCGAACGGCTCGGTCCTCGACGACGTCCTCGTCGTCGATCGAGGCGTTTCGGTAGTTCGAGCGGACGGCGGCGCCGCTTACCCGGAACGAATAGGTGCTCGGTCCGTCGGCGTCGGTGCCGTCGATGACGAGCGCGTGAGGGAGGAGTTCGTGGTCGCCGTACTCGCTCGGATCGATCTCGTCGCCGTCGAGGAGCACGGTCGCCTCGCCCTCGGTGAACGTAATATCCGTCAGCGCGCCGGCGAACCGGAACGTCTGGGTCTCGTCCGTGACGGCGCTCTGGACCGTCGAGCCCGAGATCGTCGTCGCCTCGTCGTCGGGATCCGCGTCGCCGGCGAGTTCGATCTCGCCGTCGACCGTGATCTCGAAGCTCGTCGGCACGCCCTGGCCCTGCACCTCGAGGACGTGGGGCAGATCGCTCCCGTAGTCGGCGGGGTCGACCTGCTCGCCGTTGAGGGAGACGGTGCCCGGCCCGTCGACGGTGAGTTCCTCGAGGTCGCCGTCGAATCGGAAGGCGTCCTTCCAGTTCGCGACGGAGCCGTGGACGAACCCGTCGTCGATCTCGTCCTCGGCGTCGATGGACGCACCGTCGACGTTCGATTTCTCGACCGTCCCGGAGACCGCGAACTCGTAGCGGGTGACGTCGGCCTCGTCGCCCTCGACGAGGAGGACGTTCGGGAGCTCACGGTCGTCCTCGGTCTCGTCGGTTCCGTCGTCGCTTTCGTCCGGACTCGAGCCCGGCGTCGAGCCGGTCGACCCGCCCGCGGCCGCTTCCTCGGGACTGGTCGGGACGCCCTCGGGTCGCGAGAGGTCGGGCGAACTCGAGACGCTCGAGCGCTGGAGCCCCGATCCCTGCACGCCGCCGCGAATGGCGCCGCCGGTCATCCGGGCCGAGCCGCTGCCGCGCAGGACCATCGCTCGACCGTAGCTGCCGGCCGCGAAGTTGGAGTCCTCGATCGTGACGGTGCCGCCGGGCCAGACCCAGACCGGGCGGCCCGAATCCTCGGTGTAGCCGCCCCAGCCGGGACCGTAGTCGGTGTCGTCGTTGTACGCGACGGAGTTGACGATCGCGTCGTTGCCGCCCGCGACGCGGTACGTGGAGACGCCGTTGTTCTTGCCGTAACAGTTCTCGAAGCGGACCGAGCCGCCGGAGGCGGTATTAGAGCAGTAGAAGCCGTTGTTCGGCCAGCCCTGAACGTTCATGTGCCGGAAGGTGACGTCGCAGGACGCGGTCCGGTGGTAGAAGACGGCGCCCGGCCCGTGGACGAAGCTCTCGCCTTCCTTGGTCGAGCCGTCGCCGAGGTAGACGTTCTCGATCAGCACGTCGCCCGCGGGGGCGGTGATCGAGATCATGAACCCGTCGCCGCGGTGGAGCCCCTTGAATCCGATGTTCCGGATCACGGAGTTGCTCCCCTCGACGAGCAGGACGACGCTGTCCCCGGTCGTGAGGTCGAATAGTTTGTTTTCGTACGTTTCACCCTGCCCGATCCGGATGACCTGTCCGCGGGCGGCGATCTCTTCGTAGTCGTCCGCCGCCGCGGCGGCGGAGCCCGTGACCGTCGCCGCGGCCGTCGTCACGCCGGCGAGGCGCAGATACGATCGCCGATCGAGTAATCCATAATTACCGCCGCTATCCGACGATTCAGTGCCATTCTCGTCGGATTTACCGCCATCCAGTACCGAAGGTTCGCGTGCCATTGCGATCGGGTAATACTATACTACGAGCATAAACCTTCCGTCTAAAAAGACTTAAAATTTACATATAGTACGTACATTCTGAAGGTTAATTCAGAAAATAATCGATGTTCGCACACGGAATTATACTAGTTGTCGATACGGCGAATCGGCTCGGAACCGATGGTTACGCGGCGATCTGGCCGATCGAGCGAACTGTTTCACGCCGGTAATACGCTATTACCGGCCTATTTCGACCACAGCGGACGGAATCGGCGGCACACAGCGACGGTGATCGGTACGATTTTGCACGGCACGTCTCTCGACCCCGCCGAATCGGATCGCAGCGACTCGAGGCTCCATCGACGGGGAGCGATCGGAACAGCGTGAAGCGTCACGAACTATCGGCCGTTAATACACAGAACGCGGTGGAACGGTGCTAACGGACGAAAAACGACAGAAAAGTGACGACGAAAAATCGCGAAAACGGCGAGCGGCGGAGGGGAGAACGTCGGCGGGGGAGTCGGTGGAGGGCTGACGGTGTCGAGTGGAGTCGGTGGCGGACCGGCAGCGTCAGCGGGGACCGAAGAGTCGGGAATCGGGTCCCGGCGGGGATGCGTCGGGAGTCAGTCGGAGTGGACGCGCGAGTTGCGTTAGTTGTCGCCGCTGGCAGCTTCTTCGGGGCTGGTCGGGACGCCGCTCGGGATGAACGCCTCGGGTTCGGTGCCGGTGTTCTCGAGCTGGACGTTCGAGCCGGCGTGTTCGGCGATGCCGGCCTGCTCGTCGTAGTCGGAGTCGGTGACGACGACGTCGGTCGGGTTGCCGTTCGCGCCCGCATCGATTGCGGTGTGGGCGCCGTTCATCTCGATCTGGCAGTTGTCAATTTCGATCGTGCCAGGGGCCCAGGCCCAGATCCCGCGGCCCTGGTAGCCTTCCTGGTTGTCGACGTAGACGCTCGAGTTCGTGACCTTACAGCCTTCAGAGGCCACGCGGAAGTGCGAGATACGGCAGTTCGCGGCGAAGCTCCGGTCGATGTGGAGGGTGCCGCCGCCGTTGCTTCCGGGGGCGGAGCCGTAGATCGCGTTGTCGGCGAACTTCTGGATGTTCAGGTGCTTGAAGTCGATGTGACCGGAGTGGTTCGGGTCGACCCAGAAGGCGGTCTGACCGTGCCCGGTGTCGGCGCCGTTACGGCCGTCGGAGCCGTCACCGAGGTAGACGTTCTCGATCGTGCTCGAGCCGCCCTCGTCACAGATGCCGAAGGTGGCGGAGCCGGTGCCGGAGGTGTTCTTGCCCTTGAATCCGATGTTGCGGATGGTCCAGTCGGAACCGTACGCGCTGATGACGATGTCACCGCCGGTGGTCATGTCGATCAACTTGTTCTCCCACGTCTCGCCGGAGCCGACCTGGATGGTCTGGCCCGTGGCCTCGACGACCTCGTAGTCGTCCTGGCTCTGGGCGGCAACCGTGCCGGCAGCGCCGACGGAGGTCGCCGCGGTCGCGACCGCAGCGAGCGAGCGAACGTAGTTGCGGCGGCTTAATCCGGAATTACGGCCTGTAGTCGGAGCGGATTCCGTGTCGGTCGTACGGGGATTCTGCGCCATACACTTGCGTAACCTGGCCTTGCACTCATAAACTTTTCCTTGGGAATATGGATTAAATTTACAGAATATATTTGTAACACTATGGATTTGGGTACAATCTACGGCGGTTCGTTCACGAACATATGAACGAATACCGGTCGAAACGGTCGTCGTAACATCGTGTTTTTCGGGTAAATAGCTTATTACCGCGGCCGAGAGCGCTTCTACCGGCCACTTTCTCGAGGGAGGACGAAGGGGCCGAGACCGGTCGACCGACGACCGTTTCTGTCAAACGAGCGATCGAACTGGAGAATAGGAGTCGATTATCGCCGATCACCAAGTGTCCTGCTCGGCGAAGGTCACGGTCCAGTTCGCGGGGTCGGCGATCGCGCGGCCGGCGACGGTCCACTCGTGGCCGCCGTCGTCCGCGAGCGGATACGTTACCTGGGTCGTCGGCTGGGTCACCTTCGAAAACGGCAGCGACTGATCCGACCGAAAGCCGAACTGGCCCAGCAGGGCAGGGTCGACCGCGCGCCCGCTCGTCGCGAGCAGCGCCGCGTCGCGCCGGTCCTCGAGCACGCGAGCGAGGATCGCCTCGAGGCCGTCGCGTCGCTCGCGCGTTCGCACCAGCGGGACGATGTCGGTCAGGCAGGTTTCTTTCGTCCCGTCCTCGGTTCGCGTGCCGGTGATGACGCCGGCGATGGGCTCGCCGTCGCGGCTCGCGACGTAGGCGTCGTAGGTCCACTTGGGGTTCTCGAAGCGCCACTCGTAGAACGTCTCGTCGCGGTGTGCGTGTACGGTGCCGGGAATCGCCTGCTCGTAGAGGTCGACGAACTGGTCGACGGGGACGTCCGCGAACCGGCGAACGACGACGTCCGTCGGCGGATCGGCCAGCTGGTCGCGCGCACGGAAGTACGCCGCTGCGACCGGGCCTGCGGCCGTTGCAAGCCGCTCGAGGCGCCCGTGGCCGTCGCCGTCGACCAGTGCGTCGGGGCGCTGGACGCGATAGTAGGTGGGCACCTCCTCGACGATCCGCCAGCCGTGTTTCAGGCTGCCCGACAGCGTCGCCTCGTTGGGGAAGTTGAAGAACAGGTCGGCGTCCCGGTCCCGGTACCGTTCCTTGAGCCGCTCGGTCGTCCGCGAGTAGAGCCCGCGCCGGCGGTGGTCCTCGTGGACCATGACGTCGGCCGGCTGGAGCGCCCGGAGCGTCCGCTCGCCCGCGCGCAGTTCCAGCGCGAAGCTCGGTTTGGTGCCGACGACCCGCCCCTCGTGGGTCGCGACGATCATCGGCACGTGATCGACGTAGGGGTTGTCCTCGTACTTCCACCGGAACCACTCGTCGTCGCGGTCGCCTAACACCTGATCGTACAGCTCGAGGAAGTCCTCCCTGTCGTCGGGTTCGTAGGGACGGATCGTGTACGGGTCGTCTTCGGTCGCCGCCTCGTCGGGCTGTGAGTCGCGTTCTCGTTCGGTCTCTGCCCCTGACTGTGTCTCGGTGGTCCGGTCGCTATTCGCCGTTTCCGCGTCCGATTTCGTTCGGTTTGATGAGTCCGTTGCCATGGTCGTTCAATCGTCCTGTGACTGATCTTGCGAAACTTCGAACGATTCCGTCTCTCCGTCGCCGACGTCGGGTTCGGGTGGCTGTGCGATATCGACTCCGAGGAGCTCGTCCCGGTGTTCGTCCAGCAGCGGCGCGCGGTCGCCCGGCTCGGGCGGCGTCTTGGCCATCTTGATCGGCGTGCCGGCGATCGTCACGGTCTCGTCGGCTTCCGGGAGGTCGGCCTCGACGAGCATCTCCCGCTGCTGGGCGTGCTCGCAGTCGTAGATGTCGGCGACGTCCTGAACTGGACCGCAGGGGACGGAGCCGTTGAGCGTCTCGAGGACGTCCGCGGCCGATTGGGAGCTGACCCACGCCGCGATCGCCTCGCGCAGTTCGTCGCGGTGCTCGAGCCGATCCGACGCGTCGGCGTAGTCGACGGCCCACTCGGGTTTGCCCATGTGCTCACAGAGGTTCTGCCAGTGCCGGTCGGTGAGCGCGGCGATGACGACGTAGCCGTCCTCGGCTTCGAAGGCGTTGTACGGGAACAGCGTCGGATGGGAGTTGCCGTTTCGCTTGGGGACCTCGCCGGTGTAGGAGTACTGGTAGACCGCCCGCTCGGCGAGACTCACCATCGAGTCGTACATCGCCGTATCGACGAACTGCCCGACGCCCGTTCGCTCCCGGTAGTGCAGCGCCGCGAGGATGTTGACCGCGTGCAACACGCCGGTGAAGATGTCGCCGACGCCGAACCCGACCTTCGTCGGCGGGCCGTCCGGCTGGCCGGTCTGGTGCATCACGCCGCCCATCGCCTGCGCGACGAGGTCGAACGCCGGCTCGTCCTGTTTGGGACTCTCGCCGGTTCGGGGATCGCCGAACCCGCGCATCGCCGCGTAGACGAGTTGCGGGTTGCGCTCGGCGAGTCGCTCGTACTCGAGGTCGAACTTCGCCATCGTCCCGGCCCGGTAGTTCTCGACGACGACATCCGCCGCGTCGACGAGCGACAGGAAATCCTCGCGATCGTCTTCGTCGGTGAAATCGAGCTCGAGGCTTCGTTTCCCGCGGTTGATGCTCTGAAAGTAGCCACCGAAGCTATCGTCCTCGTCGTGGAACGGGGGCGTTTCGCGGACGAAATCCCCGCCCGGCGGTTCGATTTTCACGACGTCTGCGCCCAGGTCAGCGAGCAACATCGTGCAGTACGGTCCGCCGAGCACGCGGGTCAGGTCGAGCACGCGGACGTCGTCGAGAGCGCTCATAATCGTCAACACCGACGGGAAAATGTGGTTTTGTTATGGCTACTGTTTTCAGTTCTACGACGGCTTACGACTCGCTAGCAACGGCGTACATCTCGTACTCCTCGTTGGAGATCACCTTATCGGCCGCTGGGTCGGTCTCGACGCCCGCAACGGCCTCTTCGCTGACATCGAGCCCTCGATAAACATCCGTTTCCCGCGTTTCGTCGAACGCCGAGATAGTGAGATAGTAGTCGACACCGCGGTAGGCGCCGCTATAGTTGCCGGCTTCGAACTGTTCGGGGTCGACCGTGCCGCTCGAGAACGCCGCGCCGCTCAGGGGAGCCTCTTCCTGGCCCTCGAGGCCGTTGATCCCGTGATCGTACCGGTAGGGATCGTACCCCAGGCCGACGTAGGGTTGATCGCCGGCCGTGTGCTCGAAGCTCGACTCGTAGCCGCTGAACTGCTCGTCGGTGACGTGCTGTGTCGGGCTGTAGATCAGCGGCGAGGCGTAGACGGTCACCAGTCCGAGCACGAGGAGCGCGCCGAGGCCGACCGACGCCACCACGTTCGCACCCGGCGTCGTGATGTACCGCGAGAGGCCGCCGATCGCGTGTGCCAGCGCGACGCCGCCGAGGATCGTCAGGACGACGTAGATGAACCCGACCTGCCGGAACGCCATCGTGGGCGTCCCGACGAAGTAGAGCGCGAACATGATTCCGAGCGGGATCAGTCCGAGGCCGAAGTACGTGACGAACGTCGACGCCTCGCGGTCGGTCCGGGTCCAGCCGATCCAGGTCGCCAGCACGAACAGCCCCGCAACGAGGCCGATCACCGCCGCGTCGAGGAACATCTTGACGAATAGTTCGGCGATGCTACCGCCGATTTCGGTCAACGAGGTCCCGCGCTGATCGACCTCCTGGCTAGCGCCGATGTCCGCGGAGAGCACGCCCTCGACGAGGGTCGTCACGGCGTTCCGGAACCGCTCGTTGGCGAGCGCCCAGACCGTGAACATCCCGCCGAGCACGACCGTTTGAACGTAGGTCGTCGGGTGCTCGAGGATGGGGTGGTCGTCGTACCGGCGTCGGGCGAGAAACTGGACGCCGGCGATAGCACCCACGAGGACGACGACGTTGACCATCTGCTGGAGGTGGACCAGCAACAAGCCGGTAGCAGTGAGGTAGACGAGGGCGCTGAACGGGGAGAGACCGAACGGGAGCCGTTCGACCGTCGACCGGCGACGGAGGTACGTCACGAACGCGAAGATCACGACGGGAACGAGAAACAGCGCGTTCGAGTTGGTGTGGACGCCCATGTGCGTCGCGACGTTGTTGATCGGCAGGACCATCCACGCGACGATCGCCGCGCAGCCGGCCGCCAGCCCGGTGTTGTCGATCTCTCGAGCGGCCAGCGGAGCGAAGAGCAGGAAGGGGACGAACAGGAAGACGATGGTAAACAGCAGCGCCCGCTCGATCGAGACGCCCCCGATGTAGTGGACGACCGCTGCCAGCGAGTGAGCGCCGGGATAGATCAACTCGTGGGGCGCCATATTGCCGGTGACGATGTCCCGCGTCCACCCGAGGTGCGTCAGTGCGTCGCCCATCCCGGCGAACCGGTAGTTCCGGATTACGGGGAGACTCACGATCGCCGTCACCGCCAGGCTACCGAGCCCGATGGCAATCCCTTGCTCGCGGCCGCGACAGCCGAGCGCACCGGGGAGGGCGATCGCCAACCCGATCCCCAGGCCGACCCACGTCGCCGTCGGCGTCGCCGTATACAGCGACGCCTCGTACGCGGTCGCGGGGTTCGCTCGCGCTACGAGGATTCCGACTGCGACGGCGACGAAGCCGACGGCGAACGCTGCGTCGAGTTTCGTCCGATTCATCGCCCGTCATCACCCCCTGCTCGAGGGTCGATAGCGGCGTCGATACGAATACGCATGGGTTGGCCTGAGCGTCCTCGATAGCGTGGTTTGTTATGCGGCTCCTATCGGCTGGCGTCGTCCGAGCGGCAGCTACTCCCCTCGAGCGCGGCTGCTCGCGTTTCCCGGTCGCTGTCGGGCGCCGCTACACGCCCGATCGCCGCCGTGGCTCCCAATGGTCCGTTTCGGCCGTACGCCAGCCGCTGCGAGAGGACCGGTGACGGACGAGTCGGACTCGAGCGAACCCCGACAGGCGACCGGCGAACCGGGGTCGGGTGCTCGGGCCGCTACCGCGGGTCCGTCGTTCGTCCCGATCGACCGCTGAGGCATCGGCTAATTCACCGTACGGCGCCGTTGTCAGCGGCCGACCGGCGGCTACGCACCGATTTCACGGCGGCGAACCGAGAACGGTGCTGCAGGTTTTTGTAGCCGTTCGTAGTCCAGTACACGGTGTGTCATCGATTGCCATCGACCGTCTCGAGACCGACGGCTCGACTATCGAGTGCGAAATTCGTCCCTCGGCCGACCTCGAGCGATTCTTCACGGGCGAGCCGTTCCGAATCAACTACGACTGCGCCATCGAGGACGTTCCCGACGGCGTCCTCGCGATTCCGGTCCTCGCGAACGTCTGTCCGGTCGCGTGGGCCAACGGCGCGGACGTCTACGTCGACGAAGTCGATGCGACCTTCGCGCGGGCGCTCGAGGACGTCAAGGCCAGCCTGCTCGGGATGTACGACTTCCTCGAGGGTGGAACGCTGTACGCAAAGCGGACGATCGACGCGGAACCGGCCTCCGGTGCTGCAGCCGCCGACGGCAGCGACAGCGCCCTCCTCTTTACCGGCGGCGTCGACTCCACCTGCTCGTACGTCCGCCACCGCGACGAGTCGCCGACGCTCGTGAGCATCCGCGGTTGGACCATCGCCCCCGACGACTCGGGCGCCGAGGACTGGCGCCACCTCCGCGAGCGCGTCTCGTCGTTCGCCGCCGAGCGCGACCTCGAGACCGCCTTCGTCGAGACGAACGCGCTCGAGGCGCTGGACCACGCGATGCTGCTGGCCCACTACAAGCGGTTCGTCGACGGCGCCTGGTACAGCTCCGTCGGCCACGGGCTCGGCCTGCTCGGCCTCTGTGCGCCGATGGCCGCCGCCCGCGGGATCGAGGACCTGTACGTCGCGGCGACCCACTGGGACGGGATCGACCTCGAGTGGGGGTCGCGGCCCGATATCGACGAGTACGTCCGCTGGACGGGCACCGAGTGCCACCACGACGCCTACGACCTCACCCGTCAGGAGCGACTGGACGTCATCGCCGACTACGTCGAGAGCGAGGCGCCGGGGCTCGAACTTCAGACCTGCAACGCGCGCATGGACGGCAACTGCGGCGCCTGCGAGAAGTGCTATCGGACCGCCGTCGGCCTTCGACTCTCCGGTCTGGAGCCGACGGCCCACGGCTACCCGTTCGCCGAGGACGACTACGCCGAGATCCGCCGCGCGCTCGAGGGCGGCGAGTGGGTCCTCGGTCAGGACGAGCGGTACATGTGGGCCGACATCCGCGATCGGATCCGCGAGGCCGACCCCGAACCGGAATCTCCCCGGGAGCAGGCCTTCTTCGAGTGGCTACTTCAGGCCGATCTCGAGGCCCTCGTCGACGAGGCCGAACCGCCGCTGTCCCATCGACTTTTCCGCGCGGGCGCGAGAAACGCACCGACGCCGGTGTACAACGCCGCGTATCCGGTGCTGACGACGGCGAAAAACGGATTGGATCGCATCCGCGGACGGTAGCCGACCGTCTCGCTGACGGGACTCCGTCCTGTCACTGGCGCCGTTCCCGATGCGCGATTGAGACCGTCCGCTCGAGCAGAGTGCTGGGAGACGGCGGCGAAAACGCGGATCGAGCGCTCGAGTCGCCCTATTCTGCCGCAGATTACGTCCCGACCGCGAGAACCAAAAGTGGATTACTCCATGTAGCCCAGGCCCTTCAGCCGGTCCTCGACGTCGTCGAAGTCTTCGTCGACATCGCCGTCCGGCGTCGCCACCTGCGACACCTCGGACCGCTGGACCTTCGTCGTCGCCGGCGTCGCCGACTCGTCGAACGCGTCGAAGAGCACGCGGCCGTCGGCGTTCGCCGGCACCGGCTTTCCGATGCCGTGGAGCAGCGTCGGCGCAACGTCGACTACGCGCGCGCCCCGCAGCGTCGCGCCCGGCTCGATCGACGGGCCGCGACAGAGCATGATACCGGTGCTGCGGTGGCTCGCCGCGTAGTTCCCGGTGTCGCCGAGCACCTCGTTTTCGATCCCGTTGCGGACGTCGTAGCCGTCGATCCCGTTGACGATCAGGTCCGGCGACTCGTCGTCGGTCGGGAACAGTTCGTCGCCGTCGTAGACCTCGAGCAGTTGCTGATCGTTCTCGTCGGTCACCGACTCGAAGACGTCGATGAGTTCCGCCTTGATCTCGGGGACGTCGCTCGGGTCGACGCGGCCGTTCTCGAACCGCCTGCTGTCGTTGATGTAACAGTTACCCGCGTCGTGGACGAACGCGACGGTACGCTCGTAGTCGACGTCGTAGAGGGCGTGATCGCCCGGAATCTGCTCGGCGACGGTGTCGAGCAGGCTGCGGGGCAGGTTCGAGACCAGCATCTCCTCCGAGATACCGACCCGCTCGAGCATGTTCGTGATGCTGTCCCGCGAGATGCCGAGGCTCGCGAGCGCGCCGCGGGTGCCCTCGTCCTCTCGTCTGAACAGGTAACCCTCGCGCTCGAGAATGTGGTTGACGTAGATCAGGTTGTGGATCTCGCCGAAGCCGTGGTCGGAGACGACGTAGAGGTCGGCGTCGTGGTCGTCGGTGTACTCGATGACCTCGCCCAGCAGATCGTCGAGTTTCTTGTAGTGCTCGAGCAGCCGGTCCATGTCCCAGATGAGGTGCTGGAAGCGGTCCGGCGCCGTGTACACGAAGAAAAACAGCTGCCAGTCGTCGCCCGCCCGATCCATCTGCAGCTGCATCACCTCTCGGCGCTGCTCGAGCATGGTCGCGACGGCCTCCTCGAACTCGTCGGGCCGGTCGGCGTACTCCGGATAGTCGAGGCTGATCTCGTACTCGCCGACGGCCTCCTCGATCTCGTCACCGAGGTCGGACGGGTGCGTGAACTCCTGATCGGTGGAGGGAGTCATCATCCCCGTTACCATCGAGCCGTCGATATCGCGGGCGGGGAACGTCATCGGAACGTTCCCGACGTGGGCCGGCTGGAGTTGCTCCCACAGCGGCGGCTGCTGGATGTCGTGGCTCGTGTACATCTCGTGGGTGTACTCGGCGGAGAGGTTCTGGAAGCCGTAGATCCCGTGTTTGTCCGGCCAGACGCCGGTCGCGATCGACGGCCACGCGAGCGGCGTCGTCGGCGGGCGCGTACTCTCGAGCGTGCCGGCGGCGCCTTCCTCGCGCATCCGGGCGAAGTTCGGAAGTTCGCCCTCGTCGCTCCACTGCTCGATGAGTCGCCACGGGACGCCGTCGAGTCCGAGGACGAACGCCCGCTCGGACGTGGGGGTAGATCCGCTCATAATTTTAAAACACCTACTATCCGGCAGGATACCGGATGACCGCTTTGTTATAGGGAGTGTTCACCCCTCATCCGTGTCAACTCCCGGTGCGTTCGGTGGCGTTAACGAGTCGAACCGCGGAATGTTCGGCTGTTTGGACACATTACCGTTAGAACCGCCGACAGTCGCCGCGTTCTGGATGTTCTACCGACAGGACGGTCCGAAACGACGACCAATGATCGCTGCGTACGGCTGCCCGAGCGGCGCGTGACCGCTGACACTCGGTTGACCGTCCTCGGATCGTATCGTCGGCTATCGGTTACCGTACGATCGGGCTTGCCATCGAAAGGCGATCAATAACAAAACCGTCCGATCGAATCGATCACGTGTATGACGATAACGCGTGGTGGGAGCTATGGGTAGTGTCGTCGTCTCACTCGACGCCGAACTCGGGTGGGGATTCCACGACATCGATTCCCTGCCGACGGATCGAGTAGAGTCCGGCCGCCGCGGCTGGTCGGTTATGCTCGATCTGTTCTCGGAGTTCGAGATTCCCGCGACCTGGGCCGTCGTCGGCCACCTGATGCTCGAGTCCTGCGACGGGAGACACGTCGAACACCCAGCTCCGGAGGGCTGGTTCGAACGAGAGCGGACCGAGTGGGCAGATCGAGCCGATCTGCGGTTCGCGCCCGATTTAGTCGACGCGTTGCTCTCGTCCGAGATCGACCACGAGTTCGCCAGCCACTCGTTCTCTCACGTCCTCTTCGGACGGCCGGAGACGGATCACGAACTCGCCGAGGCCGAGCTTCGACGCAGCACCGAGATCGCATCCGAGTGGGATCTGTCGATCGAGACGTTCATCTATCCGCGCAACGACGTCGGGCACCGCGACGTTCTCGCCGACCACGGCGTCCGGGCGTATCGGGGCCGCTCGCCGACGCGGGACGGCGTTCGCGGCCTCTTCGATTCGACGTTTCGCGACCACTCGCTGCTGGTCGAACCGATCGTCGACGAGTACGGGCTGGTGAACGTGCCGGCCTCGCTGTTCCTGTTCGGCTTCGAAGGACCGGCTCGAACCGTCGCGGAGTCGATCTGGGAGGATCCGATGGTCGTCCAGGCCCGGCGCGGAATCGACGAAGCCGCCGAATCGGACGGGATCTTCCACATGTGGCTCCATCCGAACAACCTCACGCACGAGCGGGACGATCGGCGGATGCGGGCGATCCTGGCGTACCTCGACCAGAAGCGTTCGAGGACCGATCTCACGGTCGAAACGATCGCCGACGTCGCGCGAGAGGTCGACGTCGCTCGCGGCGTCGACGGTCGGGTCACCCCCGTCGACGGGCAGACGATCGGCGACGACTAGTGCTTATAAACGAACGTATCGAATCGCCTGACTGAACGGCGTATTCGAATAAGTATCCGTAAAAGACAGCGCGCCAGACAGGGGAATCGAAGACTACAATCGCGGGCTCGACTGTACGGCGCTGATAACAAAACCCGCTGCTGGCCCTGTCACGGACAGATGTCATCCGCAGTTCTGCGCCGATTGACCGACTCGAGTTCCCTCTCCGTGGGCGTACTCGGCGTCGGAAACATCGGCATGGTACACCTGAAGTCGGCGAGCGCAATGGCTGCTGTCGACGTGGTTGCGGCCGCCGACGCGGTTCCCGAGAACCGCGAGCGAGCCGAACGCGCCGGCGCGGAGCGGACGTACGACGACTACGCCACCCTGCTCGAGACCGAAGACCTCGACGCGGCGGTCGTCGCCTTACCCCCGTTCCTCCACGCCGACGCCGTCGAACGGGCCGCCGAGGCCGGCGTCGACGTGTTCGTGGAAAAACCGTTCGCTCGCTCGACCGCGGAAGCCGACCGGATGCTCGAGGCCGCCGAGAAGGGCGACATCGCCGTCGGCGTCGATCACACGCTGCGCTACCAGCCCGACATCGTCGGCGTCAAGGAGGCCTACGAGGACGGTAGCGTCGGGCACGTTCCGTACGCCTCGATGACGCGGCTCAACGACGGGCCGCTCGGTCGGCCGCCCGTTCAGGACCCGCCCGCGTCGTGGCCGCTCGATCCCGACGCGGCCGGCGGCGGCTCCCTGCTCGAGCTGGGCATTCACTGTTTCGACGTGCTCGAGTGGCTGTTCGGCGACCTCGAGGTCGAAAGCGCGGCCACGGGCGAGACGCTCGACGTGCCGGTCGAGGACGCCGCGACGGTCATGATGCGGGCACCCGAGACGGAGACGACGATCACGCTCCACTGCGGTTCCTACCAGTGGGAGCAACTGCCGGAGGTCAACACCCGGCTCCGCCTCGAGGGGATCACCGGGACGATCACCAATCAGGATCACCTGCCGGACAACTTCTACGCGGGCGCGGCCAAGTCGGCGCTGTCGAACGTCGCGAGCCGCGTGGCGGACGTCGATCGGGAGGTCTTCGGCCCGACGTTCTACCTGCGGGCCCACTACCGAGCGCTCGGCGACTTCCTCGAAGCGATCCGAGAGGGCGAGACGCCGCCGGTCGACGGCGAGGTCGGTCGCCGGACGCTCGAGTTGGCGGAGACGGCCTACGAACTGGCCGGGCGGACCGATCGCGAGGAACTCGCGCCGGAGGTGATGCCGTGACTGGGCCCGTTCGCGCGGCCGCCGTCGACCGCGGCGATCGGCGCGGCAGCTGGATTCCGGATCTCGACGCCCGGATGGCCACCTTCGAGGAACCGGTGCAGGCGCTGCTCGAGTCGGCGCTCTCGGATGAAACGGATCTGGAAACCGCCGACGAAATCACGCTCGTCCCCGACGCACACTATCCCTTCCACCCCTCGACCGGGATGGTAACCGATCCCGCCGTCGTCGGCGCGCTCGTCGCCGCTCTCGAGGACCGCACCGACGCGGACATCGCCGTCGCGGGCGCCACCGACGAGATCATCGACCTCGAGCGGACCGGACAGTATCTGGGCTACCGGGGCCTGCTCGAGCGCTTCGACGCCGAGCTCGTCGATCTCGCAGACGATGCCGAGCCACGAACCGACGCCGTCCGGGAGGTCGACGGGCGGTCGGTGTCAGTGTCCGTCCCGACGCGGCTCGTTCGGGGGACGGTCGTCACCGTCCCGACGCTGCGGCCGACCGAGGCTGGGCGAGTCGCCGGCGGGATGCGGCGGCTCGGCGATCTCGTCGACTCCGCGGCTGACTCGGAGACCGCCGCCGTCGCCGCGACGCGAGCCATCGACCCTGCACTCTCCGTCACGGACGCGACGACCGCGTACGGAACCGATCCCTACGCGGCCGACGCCCTGTTCGCGGGGCCGGCGCCGGGCGTCGACGCGCTCGGTGCGTCGCTGTTCGGAGACGCGACCGATGACGATCCGGTGCTCCGACTCACCGCCGAGACGGACGACGAGCCGATCACCGTCGAGCGCGTCGGCGCGGACGCCGACGACCTCGAGTTCGACGCGCTCCGGGACCGACTCGCCGGCGCGGAACTGCCGCCGTCGGACGAAACGCACCCCGCCGTGACGACCGCCTATCGGCTGTACGCGGCCGTCGGCGGCGACGCGGTGCCACCCCAACTCGAGCAGTAACCATGACCGGAGACGAGATCGCTGCCGTCACCGGCGCGACCGGCTTCCTCGGCTCGCACCTCTGCGAACGGCTCCTCGCGGACGGCTGGTACGTCCGTGCGCTCAGTCGCCCGTCGTCGGATCGCGAGGTGCTCGAGGACGCCGCGGCGGACGCGGACGGCACGCTCGAGTGGTACGTCGGCGACGTCTTCGACGACGAGACGCTGCGTGAGTTAGTTGACGGCACGGACGCCGTCTTCCACCTCGCGGGCGTCGGGCTCTGGAGCGCGACCCCCGAGACCGTCAAGCGCGTCAACCGCGACGGGACGGCCCACGTGCTCAAGGCCTGCCGCGCCGCCGAAAACGGCGTCGGCCGCCTCGTCTTTACGAGCACCGCGGGCACGCGCCGTCCGAACGAATCGTCGCCGTTCGCCGACGAGACCGACGTCGCCGAGCCGATCGGCGCCTACCAGTCCTCGAAGGCCGAGGCCGAACAGCTCGTCGACCGGTACGCGAACCAGGACGAGGGCGGCGACGCCGTCACCGTCCACCCGACCTCCGTCTTCGGCCCCAGAGACGGCTCGTTCACGCCGCAACTGCTCTCGATGGGTCTCGAGCCGACGATGCCGGCCTACCTTCCGGGCGGGCTGAGCATCGTCGGCGTCTCGGACGTCGTCGACGGCATCCTCGCGGCCTACGAGAAGGGCGGCAACGGCGAACACTACATCCTCGGCGGCGAGAACCTCACATACGATCGGGCCGTCTCGCGGATTTCCGAGGACCTCGGCGGGTCGCCGGCTCGGATTCCGGTGCCGTCGACGGCGATCCACGCGGCCGGGCCGGTCGCCGAGGCCGTCGGCGCCGCCACCGGCCGGCAGGTGTTCCCGTTCAACCGCCGGATGGCCAAGCTCGCGACCGAGCGCCTGTTCTACACCTCCGAGAAGGCTGCAGACGAACTCGGCTACGAGTACGAACCGCTCGAGGCCCACCTGCCGGAGACGGTCGCTTGGTACCGGAACGAGTTCCAGTAGGTGCGTCGTACAACTGTTCGAGATTCGGTTTGCGGTTGCAGGTCGCGCCGTCAGGGCGTCAGCACGACCTTGATGCAGTCGTCTTCCTTGTTGTTGAACGTCTCGTACATCTCCGGGCCGTCCGTCAGCGACGTCTCGTGGGTGACGATAAAGGATGGGTCGATCTCGCCCTCCTCGATCCGCTCGAGCAGCGGCCCCAGATACCGCTGGACGTGGGTCTGGCCCGTTTTGACCGTCAGCGCCTTGTTCATCAGCGGGCCGAACGGGACGTTGTCCGAGTTTCTGATGTAGACGCCCGGAACCGAGAGCGTGCCGCCCTTCCGGCAGCACTTGATCGCCTGGCGGAGGACCACGGGGCGGTCGTCCTGCAGGTGCATCTCCTGTTTCACCTTGTCGGTGACACCCTTGAGGCCGGTGCCGTGGGCCTCGGTGCCGACCGCGTCGATACAGCGGTCGGGACCGCGCCCGCCGGTCATCTCCATTAGCCGGTCGTAGACGTCCTCGTGCTCGAAGTTGATCGTCTCCGCGTCGCCGTGATCGGCGGCCATCTCGAGGCGTTCGGGGATGCGGTCGATGGCGATCACGCGCTCGGCGCCGAGCATCCAGGCGCTCTGAATCGAGAACTGGCCGACCGGGCCGCAGCCCCACACCGCGACGGTGTCGCCCTCTTCGATATCGGCGTTCTCGGCGGCCATGTAGCCCGTGGGGAAGACGTCCGAGAGGAACAGGACCTGCTCGTCCTCGAGGTCAGAATTGACCTTGATCGGGCCGACGTCGGCGTAGGGAACGCGCAGGTACTCGGCCTGACCGCCGGCGTAGCCGCCGAGCATGTGCGAGTAGCCTAGCAGCCCTGCTGGCGACTGGCCCATGGCTGCGCGGGCGACCTCCGCGTTGGGGTTCGAGTTGTCACACAGCGAGTACAGTTCCTCCTCGCAGAACCAGCAGGAGCCGCAGCTGACCGTGAAGGGGACCACGACCCGGTCGCCGACCTCGAGGGTTTCGACCTCGTCGCCGACCTCGATCACCTCGCCCATCGGCTCGTGGCCGATGACGTCGCCCTCGCGCATGCCGGGCATGTAGCCGTTGTAGAGGTGGAGGTCCGAGCCGCAGATCGCGGTCGCCGTAATCTCGATTACCGCATCGGTCGGGTTGACGATCTCCGGTTTCGGAACCTCGTCGACGCGGATGTCCTTTTCGCCGTGCCAGGTGAGTGCTTCCATCGTGCCGTCCATTGTGGCTCTCCGGTCGCATCTCTCACCCAGCCGTCGGGTAAAGTGAGTCCCTGTTTGTGCAACAAATGGTCGTTCCGCGCCCGAAATGTATGCTCTCTGGACTCGGAACCAGTAATCAGATGGCGGTCCTCCCTCGAGCGACGCAGTTGTCACTCGGTTCGGATGCAATACCGTCTTACCGCCCCCCGGCAGCGACCCGTTCGTACAGAGAGTGCAACCGGTCGGCCGTCCGCTCCACGCTGACCTCGCGGGCCGCCTCGCGACCGTTCGACCGCTCGCCGGACTCGAGGATCTCCCGCAGTCCTTCGATCAGATCCTCGTCGTCGTCCGAGACGAGCGAGGGATCGACCCCCTCGAGGCGTTCCGAGACGTCGCCGACGTCGACCGAGACGACGGGCAGGTTGCAGGCCAGCGCCTCCTTGACGGAGTTCGGCGAGCCTTCGCTGCGGGAGGTCAACAGCAGGGCGTCCGCGGCGTTCATGTAGTCGGGGACGGTGTCGTGGTCGACGCCGTAGACGGTCTGTAGCCGGACCGGCCGGTCGACGAGCCCGTTGACGGCGTTGACGAGCCGCCGCGCTCTGGGGTAATTCTTCACCTCGCGTTCGGGGAGATAGGGAAAGAGGACGTGGTACTCGTCGGGGTCCCAGCCGACGACCTCGCGGGCCTCGTCCTGGGACGCCGGCTGGAACTTCTCGAGATCGACGCCGTCGGGAATCACGCGGCAGTCGTGATCCAGCGTCTCGCGCATCTCCTCGGACATCACGACCACCTCGTCACAGAGCGGCGCACAGGTGCGGCTCACGGGCCCGACGGGGCCGTAGAGGTCAGAGCCCCACAGCGAGAGCACGACCGGTTTGCGCACCTGTGCGAGCGCCATCGGCGCCGTCAGCCCGTAGTGGGCGTGGACCAGATCGTAGCCGTTGCCAGCCTCCGCGATCACCTCGGGAAAGTACTTGAGATAGTCGGTCGGGCTCCGAGTCTTCCCGGAATCGCCCTCCCCCGACACCGGCAGCGTGGAAAACGAGACGCCGCGTCGCTCGAGCGCACGCATCTGCTCTGTCATAAACGGCGCATCGGCGTTCGTCGTCAGCGTGAGGACGTGCATCTCAGTTGACCGACTAGAGCCGGAGACGTGGCTTTGTTATCCGGAACTTTTTCCGATACGTTCGCCGACCATACGCGAGTCTCGAGCCGTTTCCCGACGGTACAATTCGACTGCGGAGACCGTTTCATCCCGGCGTACAAAACGCTTATTGCCGACTCTGTAGTAGGACCGCTACCCGTTCTATGCCCCTCTCTCGCCTCCTCTCGGAACTGTTCACGGACTCCGCTCCCGACCACGACTCGCCCTCCGGTCCCGAATCAGCGCCCGGCTCCAGGGACGAAAGCGAGCCCGACAGCCAGCCGACGACTGTCCTCTACGAGTGTCGCAACTGCGGAACGAACGTCGACGCGAGCGCGACGACGTGCCCGGCCTGCGGCGGCGACGATATCGTCACCTACGCGATCGACTGACGGCCACAGCACGTCCCTCAGGGCTCGCCGTCCGTCGTCGCTTCCGAGCCGCGATTCAACTGCGGCTGCGGTTGGGATCGGGTCTCCGAACGCATTTCTACGCTCGGCCGCTCGTCGCGAGCGTCGATTCGCTCCTGGTCGTCGCGCGTCTCGCCGTCCTCGGCGTCGTAGTACGTCACCTCGAGCGGCTCGTTCTCGTCGGCGTCCATCGCGATCGCGGCGCCGAGCGAGACGAGGCCGAGCAAAACGGCGACGAACGACGCGAGCAGCCCCGTAAGGCCGTCGCGGCCGTCCTCCCCGCGACTCCGTGCGATCGAGCCGACGGCGCCGGCGACGCCGCCCGCGAGCCCGGAGGCGCCGGTGCCGTAGAAGAGGGCCGCCGGGTGGAATCCCTCGACGACGTAGCGGCGCTTGAGCCGCCACAGGAAGCTCCGGAGCAACAGCAGGGAGACGAACTTGACGAACGACGTGTACCGGATGCTGCTCTCCTCGTCGCCGTAGACCGCCGACATCGAGACGTCGGCGACCCGGCGCTCGTCGACGTTTAAGTGCGTGAGGATGTGGTTGAGGAAGCCGTACCGGTCGGTGATCTCGTCGAGGTCGAGGGACTCGATCGTCTCCCGCGAGATGGCGGTGTAGCCGTTCTGCGGGTCGCCGATCGTCCAGTAGCCGGTCGCGAACTTCGAGAGGCCGGTCAACATGGCGTTGCCGACGAAGCGGAACGTCGACATGCCCTCGCGATCCTCCGGCGAGAGGAGCCGGTTGCCCTTCGCGTAGTCGGCCTCGCCGGTGACGACGGGGTCGATGATCCGGTCGAGGATTTCGGGGTCCATCTGGCCGTCGCCGTTCATCACCGCGACGACGTCGATTCCGTCCGCGGCGGCGCGCTCGTAGCCGGTTTTGACGGCGGCGCCGTAGCCGCGGTTTTCGTCGTGTTGGATCGGCACGACGCGCCGACCGTCGCCGCCGTCGGCGAGGGCCAGTTCCTGCTCCGTCTCTGCAGCCTCCTCGTTGATCCGCTCGGCCACGCGCTGGATCACGTCCCAACTGCCGTCCTGCGAGACGTCGTCGACGGCGTAGATCCGGTCGACGAACGCCGGAACGGTCTCGATGACGCGGCCGACGAACGCCTCCTCGTTGTACGACGTGACGACGACGCCGATCGTGTTGCCCTTATACATCGTTGTCCGCTCCGTGTCCGGATCCACCGTCGGTTCTCGTTGCACCGGTCGCCTCGGATTCCGCTTCGGTCTCGAGGTCGTCAGCCGTCCTTGCGTCGGCTCCGTTAGGCCCCGCTGCGGTCTCGGGAGCGGGCGGCTGCCCGCTTCGCGAGCCCGCGAGCGTGTACTCCCGGTGGTCAGTCTCCGCGAGGTCGACCGCGTCGCGGCCGTCGACGACGACCAGCGGCTCGAGGTCGGCCCACGAAACCCGCTCGAACGCCTCGTGGGGCGTCACGACGACGGCCGCGTCGAGCGTTTCCGATTCGGCCTCGAGGTCCTCGAGTGCGATCGGCCGCGCGCCGTACTCGGCGGGGTCGACCAGCGGATCGACGCCGGCCACGTCCGCGCCGCGCTCGGTCAGTTCGTCGACGATGGCAAGCGCCGGCGAGGCGCGGGTCTCCTCGACGCCGGGGCGGTACGTGAGCCCGAGGACGACGACCGAGGCGTCAGCGAGGTCGACGCCGGTCGCGTCGAGTTGTTGCTCGAGGCGGTCGACCACGACGCGCGGCATCCCGTCGTTGACCCGTCGCGCGGTGTGGGTCAGGTCCATCGGTTCCTCCGTCCGGCCCAGCAGGAAGTGCGGGTAGTAGGGGATGCAGTGGCCGCCGACGCCCGGGCCGGGATCGTGCAGCTGGCACATCGGCAGATCGTTAGCCGTATCGATCGCCTCGCGCACGGAGATGCCGAGTTCGTCGGCGAGTCGGCCCAGTTCGTTCGCCAGGCCGATGTTGACGTCGCGGTAGAGCCCCTCGAACACTTTCACTGCTTCAGCAGTCGTCGCGTCCGAAACGGGGTGGACCTCGTTGCTCGAGAGTTCGTCGTAGACGACCGTCGCGGCGCGGGTGCTTTCGTCGTCGACACCGCCCACGACCTTCGGGTACGCGCCGCGGATGTCCTGAAGCGCGCGGCCGCTCGAGGTCCGTTCGGGGCAGAAGGCGAGGCCGAACTCGTCGGCCTCGAGGCCGCTCTCCTGGACCAGGTGGGGCTGGAGGACGTCCCGACACGTCCCGGGCGGCAGCGTCGACTCGGCGATCACCAGGTCGCCCGGCGAGAGTCCCGCGGCGATGTCGTCGGCGACCGATTCGACCGTCGCGAGGTTCGGCTCGTTGTCCTCGTCCAGCAGCGTCGGGACGATGATGACGTGGACGCGAGCGTCCGCGGCCGCCGCGGCGCCGTCGGTCGTCGCCTCGAGTCGGTCGCCGCCGACCTGCTCGGCGACCAACTCGTCGAGGCCGGGTTCGCCGATGACGTGGTTCTCGCCGTTGTTGACCGTCTCGACCACGTCGGGGTCGATATCGACGCCGGTCACGTTGCCGGTCGTCTCGGCGTAGACGGCCGCCAGCGGGAGCCCCATCTTGCCGAGGCCGTAGACGGCGACCGGGACCTCGCCGCCGGTCAGCGCCTCGCGCTGGCGGGCCTCGTCGACGCTCGCCTCGTAGAGGGATACGGCGTCGCTCGAGTTCGTGCTCGAGGGTTCTGCCCCGGTCATTCGGCTTCCACCTCCCGGTCCTGCTCCCGTTCGTAGGTCTGTCCGCTCGCGAGCTGGTCGTCGTCCGCGACGATCGAATCGATCGTCTGGACGGCCTCGAGCGCCTCGATACCGTCCTGCGGCGTCACTTCCGGTTCGGTGCCCGTTCGGACGCTCTCGACGAACGACTCGAGTTCGTGGCGCAGCGGCTCGCCGTTGTCGACGCGCGGGCGCTCGACCACGCTCTCGTGGCGGTAGCGCTTCTGGCCCTCGTCGTTGACGTACTCGGGGAACGAGTCGCGGTGAATCAGCACCGACTGCTCCAAGTAGTCGACCTCGACGAAGCACTCGCGGGCGGTGACCGAGAGCTTGCGGACCTTCTTCTGGGTGACGCGGCTGGCCGTCAGCGTCGCGACCACGTCGTCGTACTCCATCGTCGCGGTCGCGTACCGGCCGTCCTCGGTGCCCATCGCCGCGATTTCGTCGGGCGTGTCCGCGAGGATCGAGCCGACGATGTCGACGTCGTGGACCATCAGGTCGAAGATGACGTTGCCCGGCGCGTCCCGGTCGATCGGCGGCCCGAGGCGCTCGGCCTCGAGGCTGATCACGTCCAGGTCGTCGATCAACTCGGCGACCGTCCGGACGGCCGGGTTGAACCGTTCGATGTGGCCGACCTGCAGGACGAGGTCGCGCTCGTCGGCCAGGTCGGCCATTTGCCGGCCCTCCTCGACCGTCTCGGCGATCGGCTTCTCGACCAGCACGTGGACGTCTTCCTCGAGGCAGGTCGTCACCAGATCGTAGTGGACGTGGGTCGGAACCGCGACCGTGACGACGTCGCAGCGGTCCAGTAGCTCCTCGAGTGGGACCGCCTCGGTGCCGTACTCGTCGGCGACCGTCTGCGCGAGGTCGGTGTCGTGGTCGGAGACGCCGACGAGGTCGACGCCCCGGAGTTCGCTGTACACTCGCGCGTGGTTCTCGCCCATCGCGCCGACGCCGATGACGCCGGCTCGCGTGGGTGTCGTGGGGACCGTGTTCGTGTGTTCCGAGCTCATGTCGAGTGGTAGTGATCGTAGACTGCTTCGACGACGCTTCGCCGCTCGTCGTCGGTCAGGTTGGGGTGGACCGGCAGCGAGAGGACTTCGTTGGCTGCCGCCTCCGCCTCCGGGAACTCCGCCGCAGCCGTGCTGATCGTCTCGTAGGCCGGCTGGCGGTGGATCGGCGTGTCGTAGTAGACCGCCGCGTCGACGTTTCGCTCCTCGAGCGTCGCCGCGAGCGCGTCGCGCTCGGCTTCGTCCGCGGTCCGGACCGTGTACTGGTGGTAGACGTGACGGTAGCCCCGCGGCTCCGTCGGCGTCTCGAGCGGGAGGTCAGACAATCGCTCGTCGTAGAAGGCGGCGTTCTCCCGCCGCGCCTCGTTGAACGCGGGGAGGCGCTCGAGTTGCGTGCGGCCGATCGCGGCCGCGATGGCGGTCATCCGGTAGTTGTGCCCGAGGTCGACGTGTTCGTAGCCGCCGGTACCGGTCTCGGCGCGGCCGTGGTTGATGTAGCTCTGCGCGCGCTCGGCGAGGTCGTCGCGGTCGGTGGTGATCATCCCGCCCTCGCCGGTCGTCATGTTCTTCGTCGGGTAGAACGAGAAGCAGGCCGCGTCGCCGAACGTGCCCACGCGGTCGCCCGTGATCCGCGCGCCGTGGGCCTGGCAGGCGTCCTCGAGGACGAACAGGTCGTGCTCGTCGGCGATCTCACACAGCGCCGGCATGTCGGCGGGGAGGCCGTAGAGGTGAACCGGCAGCAGGCCGACGACGTCCGACCGCTCCGAGAGGACCCGCCGGACGTCGTCCGGATCGAGCGTGTAGGTTTCGGGATCGACGTCCGCGAAGACCGGCTTCGCGCCGGCCAGTCGGATCGCGTTCGCGCTCGCGACGAACGAAAACGGCGAGGTGAGCACCGCGTCGCCGTCCTCGACGCCCAGCGCCTCGAGTGCGGCGTGCAGCGCCGTCGTCCCGTTCGAGGTCGCGACGGCGTGATCCGAACCGCAGTACGCGGCGAATTCCGACTCGAAGGCCCTAACTTCGGGACCGTCCGCCATCGCCCCGCTCTCGAGGACCGATCTGACGCGCTCGATCGCGTCCGCGCTGACGTCGGGGTCCGCGATCGAGACTGACGGGAGCGAGTCGGACGTCTCGACGGCGGCCTCGGTCGTCTCGGCCGGGTCGACGTTGCTGGCCGTCGGCTCCGGCTCCGGTTCCGGTTCCGATTCCGATTCGGGTTCCGGTTCCGCTTCGGTCTCGGTATCGAGGTTCGTGTTACTCATGCTAGATCGTTCGGTCCCTCGAGCGGTTCGGGCAGCTCCTGGATCGTCGCGGGCGTTCCCACCGCGAGGCTGTTCGGCGGCACGTCCTCGGTGACGACGGCGCCGGCAGCGACGAACGCGTTCTCCCCGATCGTCACGCCCGGCAGCAAGGTCGCGTTCGCGCCGACCGAGGCGCCGTCCTCGATCGTCGGCCCCTCGAGGTCGGCGTCCGTCCGAATGGGGTACTCGTCGTTGGTCAGGACGGCGCTCGGGCCGACGAAGACGTTGCTCCCGATGGTCGTCTGGGTCGGAACGTAGACGTTCGTCTGGAGGCTGACGTGCGAGCCGATCGTCGTCTGGCCGTCGATGACCGTCTTCGTGCCGACCAGTACGTCGTCGCCGATCTCCGTTCCTTCGCGCACGAGGACGTCATGGCCGGTCGCGAACCCGTCGCCGATCGTCACGTCGCCGTAGACGATCGAACCGGCCCGGATCGTCGCGTCGTCGCCGATCCGCGTCGGCTCGTCGAACTCGCCGTAGCCGACGGTCGCGTCGGCGTCGATCGTGCAGTCCTCGCCGCGGACGACGTCGTCTGCGTCCGCGTCGCGGACGGCCTCGCTCATCGCGCGACACCTCCGCCGTCCGTCGGTCGTGCCGGTCGCGTCGGTCGGTTCGAGTGGGTGGGGGTCGGCCCACTCGCGCGACTCGTCGGGGGCGAGGACGGTCCTGTTCTCGAACACGTCCGAACGCGCACTCGCACTCGTCGTCGTCGGTGATGCTGTGTCATCGGTTACTCGATACCCGCGAGGGAATCGTGCTGATACACCGGGTAACGAGGTTTTGTTATCTCCGCCCTGACAACGCCGTAGCCAGGAACTACAGCGCTCGAGCGGCCCGAACGCTCTCCCCAACAATCGGCCAAACCCTCCCCCGTATCGACTGTTTTTGCGAGTTTGTGCCGTTCACGGTCGCTGAAACGTCGGATATGCCGTCAGTCACGAGCGCTAACCGGTATAATACGATTTCGGGAGGGTAGCCGAGCGATAGTAAAGGGTCAGCGACTGGCATTCGGTGGTGTGAGGTATCCGAACATCCCCGAACGGTATTCGATTCGGATTCGGGAACGCGAGGGCACGCATGTCTGAACACGAACGTGAACACGAGCTGACGCAGGCCGAACTGTTCGACGTGTTCAGCAACGCCCGCCGGCGTCGAACGGTCCAGTACCTAAAGCGGCAGGGCGGTTCCTGCGATCTCGCGCCGCTGGTCGAGCAGGTCGCGGCCTGGGAGAACGACACCGAACCGGATGATGTGACCCGGACGCAGCGGCGACGGGTCTACATCTCCCTGTACCAGACCCACCTGCCGATGCTCGAGGACCACGGGATCGTCGACTGGGATCCCGACGGCCACGAGATCGACCTGTTGCCGGACGAGGAGGTGTTCGAACCCTACCTCGACCGCCACCACGGCTCGAGCCGTGCGTGGCACCGCTGGTACGCGGCGACCGCAACCGTCGGCGCCGTCGCGTTCGCAGTGGCGGCGCTCTCGCTGGGTCCAGCAACGACCGCCGCAGCCCCAGCCGTTGCGCTGGGCGTTTGCGGCGTCGTCCTCGCGCTCTCGATCGCACAGCACGTCTCGCGGCGACCGGATCTCGATTCCCCGCTCGGTCTCGCGAGTCGATAGGATCGCGTTCAGTCCTGCCCTCCGTATCGTTCACCGCTCGCGCGATACCTGCGCCGCGAGCCGGTGCCGTCGTCTCGGCGGCGCCGCTGCGATCATTTGGCACCGAGCGTCTCGCTTACGGTTCTGCGTCGCTCGAGCACGGTCGTCTGCGCTCGTTTCGAACACAGTCGTCTAGGTTCGGCTCGAGCAGCCGTCGTCGACCGTAATCGATCGTTGCTCGAGTTCACCGGACTCGAGTTCACGTGAGTTCGAGTCGCGATTGCTGCTCGAGCAGTGGCGAGCGTCGACCCCGAGCAGCGATAGCGACGCACGACGAGTAAGTCAGCGCCTCGAGTAACGATAGCGATACGCGAGTCACTGGGTCGAGCAGCGACACATCACCACGGTCAGGCGTCCACAGTTAGGAGCGACCGGTGGAGAGCCAGAAGCCGAAAACACGCCGTAGAACGACAGACTCGGACTCGAGAGCAATCGAGAACCGACGGGTGAACCCGACGAACTCGACGAACCCGGCTACTCGGCCGCGTCCTCGGTGACGGTCACCCAGAAGTAGGTGTCCGCCTCGGCGTTTTCGTTCGTCGGTTCGGCCGGCGGCTCGCCGGGATAGAGCAGGAGACTGATTCGAACGGTCTCGCCGTCGCCAGCCGTCGGCTCGATCTCGTGCTCGGCGACGCCCGTCGCGTCGGCCGAGACAGTCCCGTCGATCTGCCTGAGTTCCGTCCGCTCGACGACTTCACCGTCCTCGAGCACCTGTTCCTGGACGACAACCGTATACGAGGTCTCCTCGCCCTCGTGGTTCTCGATCGCGAACGAGACCGGCACGGACTCGCCGGGTGCCACCTCGTCCGGGAGTTCGCCGGCGACGAGATCGCCGTCCTCGTCCTCGGTGTAGAGGGCGAGTTCCGAGAACCCGCCCGTCGACGCCGGAAAGAGGAAGCCGACGAGCAGCGCCCCGCCCGCGAGCGCAATCGCGACGACGAGGAACACTGAGGAGGCGGTCGCGACCGTCCCCTCGTCCCGGCGCAGTCGCGCCAGTGCCGCCGTCAGCGAGACTGTAAACCGGTCCGGAGCGGGCGTCCGGAGCCGTCGGATCACGCCCAGTTGCGCGAGGACGACGGTGAGGCCGGCCAGCACCGCCGCGGCCGATTCGGTCGCCAGTCCCCACTGCGTCAGCGGGAGAACGATTCCGACGACGGGCACGATCGCGATCGACAGCGCGAACGACAACCCGAGCCGTTCGATCGTATCGATTCCCCGGGGCCGGCGCTCGATCGCCGTCTCCGCGTCCGCTCGAGCGTCCCGGGCTGCCGCCGGGAAAAGAACGGAGACGAGGGCATAACCCGGCAAGAAGAGAACGAGCGGGAGCGCGGCGAGCAGCCGACCGGCGTTCCCGGCCGGAACTCCGGTTACAACGAGTGCTACGAGCGCCGCAAGCAGCGAGGTGAGCGCCAGATCGACCGGATACTTCCGGATGAAACCCAGCTGAGGTCGAGAATTCGTCGGAAAACTCATCGCTGACTCACCGGTTGTCGTGTCGGTTCGACGCTCGTCGATCCAGCTACCATTGTGACCGAAACGGTGCATTCGCTATTGTTTTGTTATGGCCGGGCTATCGCCGGAAACCGGCCGATTGAGAAGCGAACGCACGATCGTCGTCGCCGACTCGATACGCTGGGGCTGACCGGCGGTTCTCGGTTGAAGCGACAGCCTTCGGTAGTCAGTGGATCAGTACAACGTGCTTGCTTCGATCAGTCGACCCTTTCAGCAACCAGGAGACGCCGTGGCGCAGCTGTGTTCTCGGTCTATCCCGTCTGTCGCGTTCGCGTTCCAGCATCTAGTCCGGGGTTCGGAGCTCGAGGGTCGAGGGGAGACCGGAAGCTAAGTCGGTACCGAATGTCGTCTAAAAATCGACGTACTGTGCTTCCCATTCGCGTCGTTCCTCGATCCGCTGTCGACCGGCGTCCGTGATCGCGTAGTAGTTCGTTCGGCGGTCGAGTTGCCCCTTCTCGACGAGATCCTTGTTGACGAGCGTATCGAGGTTCGGATACAGTCGCCCGTGATTGATTTCCGAGCTATAGTACTTCTCGACCTCGTCTTTGACTGTTTGGCCCGATGGGCGGTCAGCGCCCGCGATCACGTACAGCAGATCCCGCTGGAAGCCGGTCAGATCGTGCATTGCTCAATCACAGTGATCGTTCCACTGAGGAGATATTTGTTATCCGTGTCGTACAGCGTTGTTAGCTCATCTTTCAATAATAGTACGGAGAATAAAATATGGCTTCCCGTGACGGTCATGCAACAACGAACGGATTCGATAGGACCGGAAATCAGCTCATACGAACGATCTCCCCGGGGAAATATCCGGCAGGGATCGGTATCAACGAGTGAGAATCACGCCGTGCGTTCGATGTCGGCCGTCCGTTCATCGGTCGTCTCGCCGAGCCAGTCCGATCGATCAGAACCTACCGTCGATGTCAGGGATCGGCATTCGCCAGCGCAACGTCGATCCCGTCCGAACCGATTCGGACCCGCAACTGGTCGACCGTCGCTTCGTAGGCTGTCGTGTGCGATCCGTCGTCCTCGAATCGAACGCACTCCGCGAGGAGATCGCTCTCGAGCAGATTGTTGATTCGTCGATAGACGGTTGCGGACGAACTGTCGGTCCGTTTGGTCAGTTCCTTGGCTGTTTTCGGGCCGTCGCTCGTTGCGACGAGAATGGTACGCGCACACTCGTCGCCGAGGACGTCGAGCTGGGCCGTCGACTCCGCGGTCAGTTCCGATCGGGTGTTACTCGCTTGCGTGGACATAGTGATGCAGTGCTTAGACGCTCGTGGGTGAGAGGGGCAGTCGTTCGCTCTCGGTCTCGAGAGGGGGCGATGCGCGGCGATCGGGTCGGTCGGAAACCGTCATTGGGGATGCCACCATTACGTTCCGGCGATACAACTGGTAAGCGATACGGGTATTTTATAACGATGTACTTTATCGTCCGTAGGACCATCATTCAGTGGCGAAATTTCGTATTTCGGCCGAGAAATATGATATTTCGGCGGGTCTCTCGGTTGATCAATCACTACTTTTCGGACCGAACACAACACAACCCGTGTGAATTCACGTTGAGGTCGATCGATACGCTGTCGTCGAATGTAGCGCCCTCATGGCTCGCTGCTACGTAATTAGGCGGAAAGACGCTATTTCCGGGCGTCCAATTCCGTGGGGCAGGTGAACGGTCGCCCTCCTTTATTCGCATCTGCTACCCTCCCTTGTACTGTGCTCGGACGACTCCGTTGCACGCACGTCGCCACCGGCGTTCCCGCGTCCCTGGGCGACGGTCGACTCGGTCGGTACCGAACGACGATCGCGATGGGTGCGACTCCGCGCCCACGCCTACACCCCCATCACAACACACTATGAACTCGAACCAACACGAATGGCGACCCATGGAATCGTCGACGGCCGGTGCACGCTGTCGAAACTGCGGGACCCACGTCACCCAACAGTTCGCCCGCGTCTTCGGCGACAACGGCGACGTCGTCCACGGCTGTCCCGGCTGTACGACCTATCGGGAGATGCAGTCGGGCAGCCACCTGCCGAGTGACACTCCGGAGTAAACCGCGCAGTTCGGTGCGGGTCGCGCTCGTCGCGCCCCAGCACCGTAACCGGCGCGTCACGTTTCCGATCGTGACCGAGCCACCGATGTATTCCCGTTAACCACTTTCTCACCCAGCCCGGACGGTTCAAATCGGACTCGGTGATCGACCGGTCGCCGATCCGCGAGAGACACGCTTTCGTTCCGCAACCGGATCGGATACGACGTCGAGACAGCCACCGCACGTGACGGGACAACCGACCGGTGTCCGTCTCATCGCCGGCCTGGACGCCTGCGCTGGTCGATACCGCCGTCACGCCCCTCGTTTCTCGAGCGAGAGTTCAATCGTTTCCCATAAATGCGTCTGTAAATAATACAGCAGGTTAAAGTTAGTGGTTCGCAAAACAGGAGACGTGTATGATGGTAGGCGATGGACTGCCCGTCGATAGCGTGTTCGCGATCTCCTCCTAATCAATGTCGGTTCAGACGAGTCGTTCCGGGTCGCTGGCGGAAAGCGAGGTGTTTCACATCCTCGGCAACGACAGGCGCCGTGCAATCGTCCAGTTGCTCGCGAACGAATCCGGTCAGATCGACGTCTCGCAGGTGGCAACCGAAATCGCCGAAACGGAATCCGATACCACGCCCGTCCCGAACAACCTCTACAAGAGCGTTTACGTCTCCCTCCAGCAGACGCATCTCCCCCAACTCGAGGAGGACGACGTCATCGAGTACGACTCGGATGCGAAGACGATCAGCCCCGGTCCGCACTTCGACGACGTCCTCGCGTACGTCAACGGCCACGACGACGATCCGTCGACGATCCTCCAGCTCCATCTCGTCACCGCCGTGCTCGGCCTCGCGGTCATCGCGCTCGCCGGCCTCGAGCTGCCGGCGCTCTCGAGTATCGATCCCGTGCTGTGGAGCGTGCTCGTGTTGCTCGCGGTCGCGGCCAGCAGCCTCTATCGGCTGTTGACCTAAGCTCGTTCGTCACGCTCCGATCGGAACCCGAGTCAACTAGTTCTCCACCGTTCGAGCCGTCACGTACGTACTTTGCGTAAAGCGACGTATTTGACCGGAGGGCCGCGTACGAACGCGACGACAAAAAATAGGATGCGCTCGAGTAGTTCGAGTCCGATTCGTTAGCTCGCGCTAACGACGCCAACGACCGTTTCGTTGTCCTCGGACTCGTCGGGGTACTCGTCAGTGTCGTTCCCGGCGTCAGTGTCGTCGGTCTCGTTCGTCGTCTCGTCGTCGAGACCGTCGTCGGCGTCGGTGTCGGTATCGTCAGTGCCCGTGTCCGTGTCGCCGTCTTCAGTGAGTTCGATGAAGGCCACTTCGCCCGTCGCGTCCGTCAGGACCATCTGGACGTAGTCGCCCGCGGCGAACTCGCTCGTGTCGATCTCGAAGGTGACGTCTTGGCTTTCGCCGCCCTCGAGGGTGACTTCCTGCGATTCGATGAGGTCACCGTCGAGTCGGAACTGGATCTCCTGGGTGTCCTCCGTGTCGCCCGGATTCGTGATCGTCGCGGTGACGGTGATCGTCTCACCGATCTCCGCGGTCTCCGGTGCGTCGAACGAGTCGACCTCGAACGGCTCGGTCGGCTCCTCGACGTCATCCGGTTCCTCCTCGACTGGCTCCTCGTCGGTTTCGTTGGGTTCCTCACCGATCGGTTCGTCATCGGTTTCGTCCGGCACCTCAACGGGTTCGTCGTCCGTTTCGTTTGGCTCCTCTTCAACCGGCTCCTCGTCGGGCTCTTCCTCAATCGGTTCGTCGTCAGTCTCGTTGGGTTCTTCGCCGATCGGTTCTTCAGGTTCTTCCTCCACCGGCTCCTCGTCGATCGGTTCTTCGGGTTCTTCCTCAACCGGTTCTTCATCTACCGGTTCGTCGGTCGGCTCCTCAGGCTCTTCAGGTTCTTCGACGGGTTCCTCCGGACCCTCGTCGATACCTTCGACGAGGACGAAGATGGTTGCCTGCTCGATCGTCACGTCGATCTGCCCGTCGGCATCCGTCATCATCGTCTCGTCACTGGTCTCGTCGCTATCGAGGCCAGTATCCGTCGCGTTGTCGTCGTATTCGTCACCGTTAGTGGTCTCGTTCTCGAGTCCGTCTTCGTCGACGCCGTCGTCGGTGTCGTCGGCGTCATCGGTATCGTCGGTCACCGTTTCGTCGGACTCGGACTCCTGTGGCGATTCAGATTGGTCCTGGACGACGAGGATCGTCGCCTGCTCGACCGTGATCTGGTAGCCGGACTCAGCCGCGTCCGTCTCGTCCACCGAGGTATCGATGGCCGTATCTTCGACGTCGTCAGCGGCGTCCGTCTCGTTGGTGTCGTCGGTCACCGTTTCGTCGTCATCGCTGATCGGACTCTCTTCGGCTGTGTCGTTCTCGGTCGGCGTTTCGTCGACCGATTCGTTGTCGTCGATACCGTCGGTGTCGTCTTCGATCGTTTCGTCCGTGTCGTCGGTGTCGTTCTGGATCGGCTCCGACTCATCGGTATCGTCCGTGACGGGATCCTCGTCCCCGTCAGTCGTCTGGACGTCTTCAGCGACGACGAAGATCGTCGCCTGGCCGACAGTCACGGTCTGGCCGTCGGCACCCATCTCGGAGTCGCCGTCGCTGATCTGCACGTCTTCAACGACGACGAAAACGGTCGCCTGACCGACGGTGATCTCGTGGGCACCGTCGACCGTCATGTCGTCGTCAGTCGTCTCGTTGAGATCGTCCTCAACGGGCGTGTCGACGTCGTCAGTATCGTTGAGCGTCTCCTCGTCGCTGTCGTTGATCGTGTCTCCGTCACCGTTGCCACCGATGGTGTCGGTGTCATCCTCCGTCTCGTCCGGAGACTCCGTCGGCATCTGGTCGCCGTGGATCGGCGTCACGTCAGCGTCCTCGATCGAAATCTCGATCTGCTGATCGCTTACGTCCATGCCGTTCTCGAGGTGGTCGTCAGCGCCGTCACCGTTCTCGACGCCGTTCATGATGGCGTCGCCGTTTTCGATGTCGTTGACGACGGTGTCGTTCTCGACGCCGTTCGTGGCATCATCGTCTTCGACACCGTCTCCGTCGGTCATCGTGTCGTCGTGCGGTAGGCCGTCCGACTCGACGACCGCGAAGATGTTCGCCTCCTCGATCACGACGTTGATCGCAGCCTCGATGTCGTCGGGTTCTTCAGCGGGCTCTTCGTCAACTGGCTCTTCGGGCTGCTCGACCGGCACTTCGTCCGTCTCGTTCGGCTCTTCCTCGACTGGCTCTTCGGGCTCCTCTTCGACCGGTATGTCGTCAGTCTCGTTTGGCTCCTCTTCGACCGGCTCTTCAGGTTGCTCGACGACCGGTTCGTCATCCGTTTCGTTCGGCTCCTCTTCGACCGGTATGTCGTCAGTCTCGTTTGGTTCCTCTTCGACCGGCTCTTCAGGTTGCTCGACGACCGGTTCATCGTCCGTTTCGTTCGGCTCCTCGTCAACCGGCTGCTCAGTTTCGCCGACCGTCACGGTCGCTTGATCGGTCACCGGCATATCATCGACGAGGTACGGACCGTCCGCCTGGCCCTGCTGCTCGACGAAGTCGTACTGCTGATTGCCGTTCGTGTCGCGATGCGGCATCGCGATCAGCGTCTCGCTCTCCTCGAGCGGCTCGTCGAGCGTGATCTCGACGTTCTCGTGGGTCCCCGCCTCGAGATACGTCGAAGTGCCGATGACGCTACCGATGACGTTCTCGACGAGGAGGCTGCTATCGTGGATCACCACGAAGCCGCCGTTTGCCATCGTCACCTCGTCGACGACGACCGTCTGGCCTTGCGTCGTCTGGTCTTCAAACGTTACGTACGCGGGCTGTCCGCCGTCACCGTCATCGGTATCACCGTCACCCTCATCGGGTTCGATAGCGATCGGTTCGTCGCCCGTGTCGTTCTCGTCCTGTGCCTGCTCTTGCGCTTGTGTCTGCGTCTGTGTCTCCACAGTCGCCCCCTCGCTCGCTGATTGCTCGTCGACGGTTGCCCCGGACCCGGAACCGGATGCGGCTCCGACAACCATCGCCCCGCTCGAGCATACCATCATCAGCGCGGTGAGGACGACCAGTAATTGATTGCGTGCGTTCATAGTCTGCCGTGAAGGCAGTGGCCAATAGTCCGTTCAGCGCATAAACGGGGACAACCATTTCGGCTAGAAACGGGCCAGTACGGGCTTGAACGGCAGAATCAGCGTCGCGTTCCGTTTGCGAAACATACTGGCACGGAGCGGCGCCGGCCCGGAAAACGGCGATTGAATCGGCCCCGCAGGCTACTCATTTTGGGCCTGTTCCGGGGACTTCGAGGCGGTCGGCTCGTGGCCGGGTAAGCAAACCAGATTCTCCCGCCCAAGGCGAAGTTTCGTGATCTGCCCCTCGTCCTCGAGTTCGGCCAAGAGGCGACTGACCTTCGCCTTCGACCAGTCGACGGAGTCGACGATCCGCGACTGCTTCATCCGACCGCCGTTTTCGGTGACGAGCTGTCGGATCCGTTCCCGGTCGGTGACGAATTCGTCCGTCGGCGGCTCCTGGGTGGTGCCGAGCTGGTCTCGTTCGTCGAGCCGGTTTCGGACCGCGAGGACGCTCCCCAGGAGTGCGAGCGCGACGATGCCGAAGAGTGCAGCGAGGTGCGGTCCGGCCAACTGGAGCGGCGCATCAGGCAGCGTCAGCGGCGATGCCACTGATCGGCCGTCCGCCACGCCGGGCTCGAGAAGCCCGCTGACGCCGCTGTCCGACAGTACAAACGGAATGTCGGGGGCCGAGATGTGTGTCTCACTGCTCATGGCGTTGGCGTTGACGTTGTCTGTGGCCGCGATCCCTCGTTCATCTCTGTACCGTCGTGACCGTGCCACAAAGCGTTTTTTATAGTCATAGCTTGTTATTATTTTAGGTGAGTGTGTTTGGAAACGATATGTCTGGAATGTCGACCAATGGGACGGGCGACGATTCGCTTACCCTGTCACACCCATGCTGGGGCCGCGGGAGCGAAGACTGGGAGTAGCAGAAACTGCGAGTTCATCGTCCAAGTTCACACCCCCTGCATCCACAGCGAGCGGCTGGGTTGGGTCAGTTCGATCGAGCGTGTCGTCGCGGTCCGGTGCGTGGCTGGTCACGATGGATGTCGTCTCGAGGGCTGGGTCAGCGTCGAGCGGTACGCTTCCGTCTGACCGTGCCGGTGTTCCGATTCCCGCTGCGAGCGGTTGGCTGACGATGAACTCGACTCTCATAGTCGAGTGGCCGTTCACTGACCCATCGAATAAACGCAGTCGGACGTTCGGCCGGATTAGTCCGGATTCGACTCGGCTTTAGCCGGTAATACTCAACTGTACTGATTCGAACCGCGAGCGTCCGCGGTCGGTGCGTGTTGTCTCCGTGTCGATGCCGATCAGACGCCGGGGACGCCGACCGCATCGAAGGCTGTCACGCCCAAAACTGCGAGGACGTACAGCACGACGAGCACCGACACCCAAGCGATGAGCGTGATCGCTGCGGCATCGACCCAGCCGCCCGGATATCGGGCGTTGATCACCGCCAGATACGCGACGAAGACCAGCAGCGGCCCCAGCAGCGGGATCCACCCGAGGAACAAGCCCACCACGCCCCAGATGATCGCGCCGATGAGTGCGGTGATGATTGCGTACGTGTAGTCCGCCGCATCGACGATAACCTTCGCCCCGACGTAGATGCCGAGCGCACCGATCAGGAGGCTCACGCCGAAGACGATGAGGTTATCGATCAGGGAACTACCGAGCATATGGGCGTCTCGAGCGCCGACACCGATAGTTATCACTCACCTACACAAACCCGACGCTGCGGGCGCCTTCGTCAATCGATCGATGGACAACAGCGGGTGCGAAAATGCCGGTTTTGTGCGCGCTAAATCCGTCGGTACCGGCACAAGCGTTATAGGCGGCTATCGGCCGCCTGCGCGGCTCGAGCGACGATCTGCCTACTCACGAGTCGGCTGCCGTCTCGATCGACGGCTCCGACGGCTCCGCCGCGTCGGCGCTGACGAGCGACCGAATTCCCGACTCGAGGCCCACGGTCGCCTCGAAGCCCAGATCGCGACCGGCCTTGGAGACGTCGGCGCGGCTGTGCCTGATGTCGCCGGGCCGGGGGTCCTTGTGGACGATCGGCGACGACGAGTCGGTCGCGTCGCGGATCGTCTCGGCGAGCTCGCGGATCGAGGTTCGGTCACCCGTGCCGATGTTGTACGCCTCGCCGACGTTCGACGTCGTCCCGGCCCGCAGGTTCGCCCGGACGACGTCGTCCACGTGAACGAAATCGCGGGTCTGCTCGCCGTCGCCTTCGATCGTAATCGGCTCGCCGGCGCGGGCCTGCTCGAGGAACGTCGAGATGACGCCGCTGTAGGGGCCCTGCTGGCGCGGGCCGTAGACGTTGAAGTACCGCAGGGCGACCGTGGGCACGTCGTACAGTTCCTCGTAGAGCCGGGCGTACTGGTCCAACGCGAGCTTCTGGACGCCGTAAGGTGAGGTCGGATTCGTCGCAGCGCGTTCGCTCACCGGAAGTTCCTCGGGGTGGCCGTAGACCGCCGCGCTCGAGGCGACGACGACGCGGGCGTCCTCCTGACGGGCCTGCTCTAAGACGAGGAGGCCGGCGTCGAGGTTCGTTCGATTGCTCTGGCGCGGTTCGTCGACGCTCTGGGTGACGCTGACGACGGCGGCGTGGTGAAAGATCAGGTCGACGCCGCGAGCGGCGCGCTGGAGCACCATCGGATCGCGGACGTCTCCCTCGAACACGTCGACGTCGTCGGGGAGGTGCGACCGACTGCCGGTCGAGAAGTCGTCGAGCACCCGGACCTCGTTGTGCGGGGCGAGGGCGTCGACGAGGTGGCTGCCGATGAATCCGGCGCCGCCGGTCACGAGAACCGTCTGATCGCGGATCGGTGACGAGTCCATTACTCGCCGGACGACCACCTCCCGTCGGTTTAGTATACTATTCGTACCCGGCAGTACCGGCCACCTACGGCGTGTAATATCGTATTTATCGACCGCCCCACAGTATCGTGTCGGCGGTCTCGAGTGTCCGTCTCGGCGATAGCGTCACGGTCGCGGGAGAAGACGATCGGGTAATGATTACACTCGCGCGCGAGGGCACTCGTCGTAGCGACGACAGTCCGTCGTGGTGACCGCCGGCCAACAGAAGCTATATGCGCCGTCCTCGGCAAACCCTGGGCAATGACCGTCGACCTCGTCGTCCGCAACTGTACCGTCGTCACGCCCGCGGGGCGAACGCCCGACGCGGGGGTCGCCGTCGAGGACGGCACCATCGTCGCCGTCGGCCGCAGCGACCGCCTGCCGGACGCGGACCGCGTCGTCGACGCCGAGGGGAAGGTGTTAGTCCCCGGCATCGTCGACGGCCACATCCACAACCGCGAACCCGGCCTCGAGTACAAGGAAGACTGGGAGTCCGCGACCCGCGCGGCCGCCGCCGGCGGCGTCACGACCGTCGTCGGGATGCCCAACACTGATCCGGTCATCGACCGACCCGAACACCTCGAGCTCAAGTTCGAGCGCGGGGAGGAATCAGCCCACGTCGATTTCCAGAGCTACGCCGTCGTCACCTCGGAGAACCTCGATCTCATCCCCGAGATCGACGAGGCTGGCGCGCTCGGATTCAAAATCTTCCTCGGCTCGACGGTGGGTGACGTGCCGCCGCCGAACGACGGCGAGATCATAGAGGCCATGGAGAAGATCCGCGAGATCGGTAAGCGACTTGGCTTCCACGAGGAAAACGGCGAGATCATCGACCACTACACCGAGAAGTTTCAAGCCGAAGGGCGCAACGACCCGATCGACCACTCCCACTCCCGGCCCGTGATCGCCGAGCAGGAGGCCGTCGAACGGATGATCACCTTCGCCGAGGAGACCGGCGCGAAGGTCCACATGTTCCACGTTTCCTCCGGATCGGCGGCCGAAGCCGTCGCTCGCGGGAAGGAACGCGGCGTCGACGTGACCGCCGAGACGACCCCCCACTACCTCTGGTTCACCGAGGAGGTCATGCGCGAGAAGGGGAATCCGGCCCGCATCCAGCCCCCGATCCGGGACGCCGACGAGCGCGAGAAACTCTGGGCGGTCGGCATCGAGGACGGCGCGATCGACTCGATCGCCACGGACCACGCGCCCCACACCCCCGAGGAGAAGAAGGTCGACGATCCCTTCGGAAACACCTGGGAGGCGATTTCCGGGTTCGTCGGCCTCGAGACCGAGGTGCCGGTCATGCTCACCTTCGTCGACGAGGGCCGGCTCACGATGGAGGAGTGGGTCCGGCGCCACTCGACCCGGCCCGCCCAGATCTGGGGCATGTACCCGCAGAAGGGGTCGCTGCAGGTCGGCACCGACGCCGACTTCACGATCGTCGACCCCGAACGGGAGTGGACGCTCGAAGACGCGGACGAACTCCACTCCAAGAACTGCGTGACGCCGTTTATCGGCGAATCCTTCACCGGCAAGGCGGTCGCGACGGTCGTCCGCGGCGAAGTCGTCTACGAGGACGGCGACGTGGTCGGCGAGTCCGGATACGGAACGCGCGTCGACGTCGAGTAGATCGCTGAACGGCCCCGTTTCATTCGAGGAGAACTAGTGCCGGACCACAGATTGATACTATCTGATCCCTTCTGTAGAACTGAATGGGTGACTGCGCGTATCCGGGCTGTTCCGGCGACGAGAGCATGCAAAACTCCTGCTCCTACTGCGGAGACAGCTACTGCTCGGAGCACCGACTGCCGGAGAGCCACGACTGCCCCGCCGTATCGGCCGCGAATACGCTCGGCCCGGACTTTCGGGCAAGCGGCGAGCAGACGGAAATCGGATCCGACAGCGGAGACGGACTCCTCTCGCGGTTAAAATCGCTTCTCAGCCGGTGAGATCGGCGGTCCGTACCGAGGTTTGTTCACTCGAGGTCCGCACCGACCGCGTCCTCGACCGACGAGAAGCCGTCGCGCTCGAGCAGGCGGACCAGTCCCTTATTGATCCGCTTCGCTGTCGAAGGTCCCTGATAGACAAAGCCGGTGTAGAGTTGGACGAGCGAGGCGCCGGCCCTGATTTTCCGGTAGGCGCTCGCAGCGGAGTCGACGCCGCCGACGCCGATAATCGGCAGGTCGCCGTCGGTGTGCTCGGCGATCGTCCGGATCACGTCGGTCGAGCGGTCCTCGATCGGTTTCCCGCTCAAGCCGCCCCACTCCTCGCGGTTCGGCGACGCCAATCCCTCGCGACCGGTCGAAGTGTTGGTCGCGATCATGCCGTCGAGGCCGAACTCCTGGACGATGTCGACTAGATCCAGGACGGCGTCTTCGGGTTCGTCGGGGCCGATCTTCACGAGGATCGGGACGTCCGCGTCGTTTTCCGCCTCGAGCGTCTCGAAGATCGCCTGGAGGTGCTCGGGCGAGGCCTCGTCGAACTCGTCGGGCGTGTTCGGACAGGAGACGTTCACCACGACGTAGTCGGCGAACGGGGAGAGTCGATCGAAGACGCGCCGGTAGTCCTCGATCGCCTCGTCTTCGCTCGAGGAGTTCATCTTGCCGACGTTGACGCCCAGCGGGACGTTCGGCGTGCCGTCTTCCTCGAGGCGGGCTTTCACGCGTTCCATCCCCTGACCGTTGAAGCCCATCCGGTTGACCATCGCCTCGTCCTCCCGAAGCCGGAAGAGTCGGGGCCGGTCGTTGCCCTCCTGCGGGTAGGGCGTGACGGTGCCGATCTCGACGAAGCCGAAGCCGAGCGCCTCGAGGGCGTGGGTGACTTCGGCGTTCTTGTCGAAGCCGGCCGCGACGCCGACCGGATTCGGGAACGTGGTGTCAAAGAGGTCGACCTCGAGGGCGGGGTGTTCGTACTGATATGCGAGGGAGAGGGCCGCCCGAGTCGGCCGCGTGGACTGAGCCGCCCGGAGTGTTCGCTTCCCGAGCCCGTGGGCCGTCTCGGCCGGGAGTTTGAACGCGAGGGGGCGAATCCGCGAGTACAGCGTCATTTGGTGGGGATGCGGACGGACGGTAGGTAAACGTCCCGGAGCGCGCCGGCTCGGCTCGGGCGGCGGGCAGTCCGCGCGTCCGCTCTGCGGCGGGCGTTCGCGACTGCGACGGCGATACTCAGTACGCCTCGAGCAGTCCCAGAATCGCGCCGCCGCCGCCGATGCTCATCCCGACGACGCCGCGGTCGACGTCGGGATCGTCCCGAAGCTGGTAGGCCAGACTCGCCGCGAGCATCCCGCCGGAGGCGCCGATCGGGTGGCCGAACGCGACCGCCCCGCCCTGCGGGTTCAGCCGCTCGCGCGGGATGCCGACGCGGTCCATCACGTACACCGCCTGCGCGGCGAAGGCCTCGTTGATCCAGTAGGCGTCGACGTCCTCAACCGCGAGGTCGTTGCGCTCGAGCAGCGCCTCGGTAACGTCGCCGACGGCCTCGTTGAACCGGTCGGGGTCCCGGTACGCGGTCGTATAGTCGACCAGTCGCGCCAGCGGCTCGAGGCCGCGCTCGTCGGCCGCGTCGGCGTCGGCCAGCAACACCGCGCCCGCGCCGTCGCTGAGTTTGGAGGCGTTGCCGGGCGTGATCGTGCCGTTCTCGCGAAACGGGGTCGGCAGCTCGGCGAGGTCCTCGAGCGTGGAGTCGGGTCGCGGTCCCTCGTCGGTCTCGACGGTCTCGCCGTTCGTTTCAACGGGGACGATCTCGGCGTCAAATCCCCCGTCGTCGATCGCCTCGGCGGCCCACCGGTGGCTCTCGAGGGCGTACTCGTCCTGCGCTTCTCGGGAGATTCCCTCGCGGTCGACCAGCCCCTCGGTGATCTCGCCCATGTGGACGTCGAGGTTGACGTCCCACAGCGAGTCGTAGAGCATCGAGTCCTTGAGTTCGACGTCGCCGTACCGCCGGCCTTTTCGGTAGCCGGGGAGGATCCACGGCGCGTTGGACATCGATTCGAACCCGCCCGCGATCGCCAGGTCGGCGCGGCCGGCCGCGATCCGGTCGGCCGCAAGCGAGAGGGCGCTCATCCCCGATCCCGAGGCCTCGTTGATCGTCGTCGCGCGCGTCTCGTTCGGGAGTCCGGACTCGACGACGACCTGTCGACCCGGAACCTGTCCGATACCCGCCTGAATGGCGTTGCCGAGGGCGACCCAGTCGATCGCGGATTCGTCGACGTCGACGCGCTCGAGGAGGCCGTCGAGCGCCGTGCGGCCGAGTTCGACCGCCTCGACGTCCGCGAGCGAACCGAGCAGGGTTCCGTGGGGCGTTCGCGCGCCGTCGACGAGGACGACGTCGCTATCGGGAGTTGTGGGCGCGGCCATAGAGGGGCGACCACGCGTACGCGGAAGAAAGTTCGCTCCGTGCGGGTCGGTACTCTGAACTCCGGGGCAGCGTCGTTTACCGGCGTTTCCCGTCTCCACCGCCGATCTGTTCGGCGTCGGGTCCGAAGGCGTCCTCGAGCAGCGCCGCCACGTCGTCGGGCCGGACGTCGGAGTACCACTCGTTGCGCGGCTGGATCGCGATCGCCGCCCCACCCTCGCTGCAGAGGCCGAGACAGCCGGTCGTCGTCACCGAGACCGCGGTCCAGAAGGCGTCCCGCTCGCGCAGCCAGTCGATGACGGCATCGAGCGTCTCGTCGGCGCCGACGTCGGCGCAACAGGTGTGTTCGGACTCCCGGTCGTTCGTACAGACGAAGACGTGCGCCTCGAGGCGCTCGCGCTGCTGAGCGGTTCGATCCCGCATGCGCTTACGGGTTCGCGACGCGGTCGTCTCGAGTCGCGGACTCTCGAGGCATTCCAGCAGTCACGTCGGTGGTCGCCGCCGAGTCACGGCCGTGAAGCCAGCCGAACGTACCCGCGAGCAGCGCCCAGAGCGCGCCCTGACTCAGAACGACGACGCCCTGATAGGCCGCGACGAGATCGGCGGAGAGCCCGGGGTGGGAAACGGTCGTCGGTGTGAGCAGCGGCAGCGTGATGCCGACGGCGAGGAGCGGTACCGCACCGGCGACGACGCCGGCCAGCGGGTGTCGCGGCGCCGTCCGTTTGTACGCGAGGATCGATACAGCGGCGACGATCGCACCGACGACGACGAGCGCGACGTAGAGCGCCTGTCGCGTCTGCACGCCGTACAGGTGCTCTGCGCCCGGTACAGCGGGCGGCAACACGAGCCACGGCGTCGCCGAGACGGTCAGAAAACCCGCCCCGGCGAGGACGTACGCCTTCACGGTATCGCGGCCGGGAAGCGCCGGCTCGAGGAAGTACAGCGCGATCGCGAAGACGCCGCCGAGGAAGATCGCCCAGAGGACGCCGCTGCCGATACTGACGACGGTCGTCGTGAGCTCCGAGACGGCGTGGGAGTGATCGTGGGCGTGGCCGTGCTCGTGTGCGTGTTCGTGCCCGACGGTCTCGACGTACTGACTCAGCGGATTCGCGACGAGCGCGACGAACAGTCCGTACGCGAGGCCGGCGACGACGCCCGCGGCGACGCCTCGCTTGAGGTAGTCGTACAGCATCAGTGGCAGACGATGCCGGCCGCGTGCCGGAAGTTGTGCATCGCGTCGTGGACGAGCGGTTCCTGCAGGAAGACCAGCGTAAACGCGATCGCGGCGGCGAACGCGAGTCCGGCGGCGATCTCCGTCGCCGAGAGGTCACTCCGTGCGGTGTCGATGCGATCGGAAACGGTTTCAGCCCGTGCCATGCAATCCAATTTTACCTACTGAAACTTAGGTTGTAAAGGTTGTGCTCCCCGCCGGAGCTCCGCCGAGCAGCAAATCGAACGTATGATTACTCGATTACCGATTCTGGTGTTCGTATCGACACCGACAACTCGTGAAAGCAGCCCCGACCGTTCGAGCCGATTAACAGAGAACGAAATCGTTTTCCTACGGCTACCGCTTGAATCGAGTAACAACGAGAGCCATGAGTATCCAACGACGGTCACCAGGAGGGATGTGCCGTGGCGGCTGAACGAGTCCTCGTACCGCTGTCGGACACGGTGACCGTCCGGCAGACGGTCGGCTACGCGGTCCGGTCCGGGCTCGAGTCGGCCGACGCGTCCGCCGGTACTGACGCCGACGTCGACGCGCCCGAACTCGAGATCCATCTGGTCGTCGCCCTGCCCTACGACGCGGATTCGCCCGAGAGCCAGCAACAGCGCGACGACGCCGAGCAGTTACTCTCGCGTGGGACCAACTGGGTCGAGGAGGACGCCCCCGCCACGGCGGTGACGGTCGAAACCACGGTTCTCGGGACCGACGAACTGCTCTTCGGCCCCCGAGACTACGCCGACACCTTCGGTCGGTACGTCGACGACCACGACATCGATCGGATCGTCCTCGATCCCGAGTACAGTCCGGGCGCGACGACGCCGATGCTCCAGCCCCTCGAACGCGAACTCGAGCGCAAGGGGCTCCCGTTCGACGAGGCGCCGGTCGAGCGTCCGGCCCGTCACCAACGGCTCGTCAGCGGCGGCGAGACCGTCGACCGGCTGTTCGCGACGTTTGCGATCTCCTTTGGCTTCTACCTCGTGCTGGGCGATCCGTTCTACTGGTTCGATCTCGTCACCGGGGCCGCCGTCGCCGGCATCGTCTCGATCGTCCTCGCGCGGGTGACGTTCACGTTCCCGCTCGATCGCGTGCAGTCGCCGCTGCGGGTCGTCCGCTTCGTTATCTACATCCCCTACCTGCTCTGGGAGATCCTCAAGGCCAACATCGCGGTTTCGGCGGTCATCCTGCGACCGTCGATGCCGATCGAACCCACGCTGACGCGGGTCAACGCCCGCGTCCGCAGCGGGCTGCCGCTGGCCGCGCTCGCGAACAGCATCACGCTCACGCCCGGCACGCTGACCGTGCGGGCTACCGACCGGCAGCTGCTGGTCCACACGCTGATCCCCGCGGCCCGCGAGGATCTGTTCGACGGCGGCCTCGAGAAGGCGATCCGGTTCGTCTTCTACGGCCGCGACTCGGCCGCCATCGCCTCGCCGCGCGAACGGGACGACGCCGAAATCGTGGGAGGTGACGAGCTGTGACCCTCGAGTCGCTCGGCCTCGCATCCGGCGTCGGCCTCGAGGAACTGTTCCTCGCTGCAGCCACGGCCTTCGTCGTGCTCGCCATCGCGATGTTCTACCGCGCGGTCGCGGGGCCGACGACCCAGGATCGGCTGCTCGCGGTGAACGTGCTCGGAACGAACACGGTCGTCATCCTCGCCTTGCTGGCGGCCGCGCTCGATCAGGCGTGGTTCCTCGACGTGGCGCTGATCTACGCCCTGCTGAACTTCCTGATGTCGATCGCCATCTCGAAGTTCACCGTCGAGCGAGGTGGTGTGCTGTGATCGAGACCCTTCGGTTCTGGGCGATCGTCGTCCTGCTCGGGCTCGGCGTGTTCTTCACGTTGGTCTCGACGATCGGCGTGCTCCGCCTGCCCGATATCTACTCGCGGGCCCACACCGCCTCCCAGACGGACACGCTCGGGGCGGGCTTCGCGCTCGCGGCCGTCGCGCTCGCGTTCGGCTGGCAGCACGCGGCGGTCTACACCGTCCTGCTGCTGTTTTTCATCTTCATCACGAACCCGACGGCCGCCCACGCGATCGCCCGCTCGGCCGCGGAGTCGGGCGTCGAGCCGCTGCTGGCCGAGGAGGGCGACGCCGACGGGTCCGACACCGAACCGACCGCCGCGACGGACGGCGGCGACGCCGACGGAGGTGAGACTCGATGAGCGCACTCGCCTACGCCCTGGCAGTCTTCATCCTCGTGACCGCGGTCGCGACGGCGCTGTTCCGGGACGTGCTGTCGGTCATCATCGTCTTCGGCGCCTACAGCCTCGGGATGGCCATCCTCTACACGTTCCTGCTGGCGCCCGACGTGGCGATGACCGAAGCCGCGATCGGCGCCGGCGTGACGACGCTCCTGCTGCTGTTGACTATCGCGCGGACGACTCGCCCGTCGACCGACCGGCTGGTAGAGCGGATCAACGTGCCGGCGGTCGTCGTAGTGGGCGCGTTCGTGCTCGTGGTCTGTACGACGGTGCTGCCGGAGATGTACGAGGTCGGCGATCCACGGGCACCCGTCTGGTCGAACCCGGACGTGACCCAGCACTACATCGAGAATACCTACAAGGATACCGACGTCCACAACGCCGTCTCCGCCGTGCTGGCCGCCTACCGTGGGTTCGACACCTTCGGTGAAGCGGTCGTCGTCTTCGCCGCCGGCATCTCCACCCTACTGGTCCTGAAACGCGAGGTGTTTGCCTAATGTCCAACGCAGATGCAGTCGACGATACCTACACCGAGAGTCAGGTGATTATGACCGCCGTCAAGATCATCGCCCCGTTCACGCTGACCTACGGGATGTTCATGATCTTCCACGGCGCCGACACCCCCGGCGGAAGCTTCCAGGGCGGCACCATCGTCGGCGTCACCGTGCTCATGCTCGCCTTCGCCTTCGGCATCGAACCGACCCGCCAGTGGCTCCGCAACGGCGTCCTCGTCGGCCTCGCCACCGGCGGCGTCGTCATCTTCGCCGGAATCGGCTTGGGGATGATGGCGCTGGGCGGGAACTTCCTCGAGTTCGAGCGCCTCTATGACGTCCTCCACATCAAGACGAAGTGGGGCCTCGAGGCCATCGAGGTCGGCGGCGTCTCGCTGATCGTCTCGAGCGTCATCATCACCCTGTTCTTCGCGATGGCGGCGGGATTCCAGCCGCAGGATCGCAGCGGAACGGGGAGGGGGACCCTCGAGCCGACCGACGCGGATGCTCCGACCGACGCGCGGCCCGCGGACGCGGAGGTGAGCGACGATGATTGACGCGCTGACCGCCGCAATCGCGTCCAAGTACGCGTACATCCTGCTGTTCGTGCTGCTCGGCATCGGGCTCTACATGGTCATCGCCAACGAGAACCTCGTGAAGAAGCTGATCGGCGTGAGCCTCTTCCAGTCGGCCATCTTCCTGTTTTTCATCGGGATGGCCTACGTCGACGGCGGCGCTGCGCCGATCGTCCCCGCCGACGGGCGGGTCGCGAGCCCGCTGCCGCAGGTCATCGTCCTGACCGCCATCGTCGTCGGGATCGCCCTGACGGCGGTCGGACTGGCGCTTGTCATCCGTATCTACTCGGAGTACGGGACGCTCCGCGAGGACACCCTTCGGGAGGTGCGTATCGATGAGTAGCGAACTCCTCGTGCCGCTGTTGATCGTCGCGCCGATCATCGCCGCGACGCTGCCGGTCGCGCTCGGCCTGTGGACCGATCGGACGGGCTGGCCCGTCGCCGCGCTCACCACGATCGGTCTATTCGGCGCCGCCGCGTACATCGCACGTGACGTCTACGCCGGTGGCCGCGTGACCCACGAACTCGGCGGCTACCCCCGCCAGTACGGCATCCAACTCGTCGCCGACGAGTTCTCGATGCTCGTCGTCGTACTCGTGACCGCCGTCGCCCTCGGCGTCCTCGCGTACACGCGCCAGGGCGGCCCGCGCGGGAACACGTTCTACAGCGCCTACCTGCTGCTGACCGGCGGGCTGCTCGGCATCTCGCTGACCGGCGACGTGTTCAACCTGTTCGTCTTCCTCGAGATCACGAGCCTGGCGACCTACGCCTTAGTCGCCAGCGGCGACGGCCCGGAAGCGGCGGTCGCCGCCCTCAAATACCTTATCTTGGGGACCGTCGCCGCCTCGATGTACCTGATCGGCGTCGCGTTCGTCTTCATGGCGACGGGGACGCTGAACATGGTCGAACTCGCTGCGGCGATTCCGGAGGCCGATCCGACGCTGATTCGGGCCGGCTTCGCGTTCATGATCGTCGGCTTCGCGACCAAGGTCGCCCAGTGGCCGCTGCACACGTGGCAGCCGAGCGCCTACAACCGGGCGCCCGACGGCGTCACGCCGCTGATCGCGGCGCTGGTCTCGACGGCCTCCGCCTACGCCTTCGGCCGGCTGATCGTCACCGTCTTCGAGGTCGACTACCTCGCCGCGATGCCGCGTGCGGGATCGATCGTCGTCACGATCGGCTGCGTCAGCGTCCTCGCGGGCACGGTGCTGGCCGTGATCCAGCGCGAGGTCAAGCGGATGCTCGCGTACTCGTCAGTTTCGCAGTTCGGTCTGGTGCTCGCCGCCTACGGGGTCGTCATCGCCGGCCAGTCCGAGACGGCCTTCGTCGGCGCCGCGATCCACCTCGTCGGCCACGGCCTGCTGAAGGCCGGACTCTTCCTCGGCGTCGCCCTCGTCGCGACGAGCTACGGGGCCCGCACCGTCGACGAGTACGCCGGCCTCGCGAAGGACCGCCCGTTCGCCGCCGGTTCGATCGCCGTGCTCCTGCTGGCGCTGGTCGGCGTCCCGCCGGGCGTCGGCTTCGTCGGCAAGTGGTACATCGCCGTCGGCGCCGTCCAGTCCGAACTGTGGCCCGTCGCCGCCGTGATCTTCCTCAGTACTATGCTCACCCTCGCCTACGCCGCACGCCTGCTCGAGAAGATGTACTTCACGCCGCCGGCGGCCGCCGACCGGCCCCACGCGCCCGAAACAGGCGTGGCCGCGACCGACGGCGGGACCGACGACGATTCGTCCGGACCTGCTGGCGCTCCCGGCACCGTCGACCCCGCCGCCGCGTTCCGAACCAAGGGGTCGCCCGACGCCGTCTCGACCGGCATGCTCGCGGTCGTCGTCGTCGCCGCGATCGCCGCCGTCGCGCTCGGTTTCGCCGGCGGGACGCTCGCCGATATGCTCGCCCCCTTCCTGACGGAGGTGTTTAACTGATGGTTGCTGACATTCGACCGCTCGCCGCCGTCCTCGTGTCGGCGGTCGCGATCGTCCTGATCGTCGCATCGCATCGCCGACCGAACCTCCGCGAGAGCTGGTCCGTCCTGGCCGCCCTCGGGAAGTTCGGTCTCGTCGCCAGCATGCTCCCCGGCGTGCTGAACGGCACCGTCTACGAGTGGAGCCTCTACGAGGCGACGGGGATTCAGTTCCTCGAGGGACTGGACTTCGCGCTGCGGGCGGATCCGCTGGGAATCTTCTTCGCCCTGCTGGCGAGTTTCCTCTGGATCTTCACGTCGTTCTACGCCGCCGGCTACATGCGCGGGCTCGACGAGCACGCCCAGACCCGGTTCTTCGCGGCCTTCGCGGCCAGCCTCTCGAGCGCCGTGGGGATCGCCTTCGCGGCGAATCTGGTGACGATCTTCGTCTTCTACGAGCTGCTGTCGCTGGTGACCTACCCGCTGGTCGCCCACAACGAGGACGACGAGGCCCGCATCGCCGGCCGGAAGTACATCACGTACACGTTCTTCGGCGGCGGGGTCTTCCTGCTGGCGGGCACCGTCATGGTCTACTGGCTGACGAGCCTGGTCGGCGACCCGACGCTGGCCTTCGAGGCCGGCGGGATGGCGGCGCTGGCCGAGGCGGCCCAGGCGGAACCGGTCTACGCGCAGGCCGCCTTCTTCCTGCTGATCCTCGGGTTCGGCGTCAAGGCCGCGCTGATGCCGCTGCACTCGTGGCTCGCGGACGCGATGGTCGCGCCGACGCCCGTCTCCGGACTGCTCCACGCGGTCGCGGTCGTCAAGTCCGGGGCTTTCGGTATCTCGAGAGTGATTCTCGAGGTCTACGGCCCCGGGCTGATCTACGATCTGCCGCTGGACGTGCCCGGCATCGGCGAAGTTGGCCTCAATATCCCGGTTGCGATCGTCGCCGCGTTCACGCTGACCGCGGCCAGCATCATCGCGATGCGCAAGGACCACCTCAAGCGCCGGCTCGCCTACTCGACGACGGCGCAGCTGTCGTACATCGTGCTCGGGCTGTCGCTGTTGCACCCCTACGCGATCGTCGGCGCCCTGTTCCACATCCCGGCCCACGCGTTCGCGAAGCTCACGCTGTTCTTCTGCGCCGGCGCCATCCACGTCGAGACCCACACCGACTACATCAGCGAGATGGCCGGCATCGGCAAGCGCATGCCGCTGACGCTGTCGGCGTTCACGATCGGCGCGGCCGGGATGGCCGGGCTGCCGCCGATCGCCGGCTTCGTCAGCAAGTTCTACATGCTCATCGGTGCCGGCGACGTCGGCGGCAGCTACTGGCTGTTCGCCGGTGCGCTCTTGCTCTCGGCGGTGCTCAACATCGGCTACTTCTGGCCGGTCGTCTACACCGCCTTCTTCGAGAGCGAGGACCGCCACGACGCCAAGCCGTTCCTCGAGTTCCCGCGGGGTGGCCTCGTCGAATCGTACGGTGACGACGCGGAAGCCGTCGCCGACGGCGGCGAGAGCGAGACCGACCGCTCGGAGACCGCCGACGCCTCGCGGGCCGACGAAACCGACGCCGAGTCCGAGGACGCGGACGACTACGAGTACGCCGTCGACCGATACCCGAGCGACGCCGACGTCCCCGGGGGCGCGGGTGAACACGTCAGCAGCATCGACCACCACGGCGACCACGACGACCACCTCACCGGCGGCCCGCCGGCCGGCCGGTGGCCGCGTCGCTCGCCGTTCGCGGAGAGCACGTGGCTCATGCTCGCGCCCATCGCCATCATCGCGACGGGTGCGGTCGTGCTCGGGATCGTTCCCGACCACGCGGTCTTCCTCGACCTCGCGGTGCGGATCGTCGAGGGCGTCTTCGGGATGTCCTTCGACGAACTGGAAGCCGTTCCCTTCGACCAACTCCTGACGGAGGTGAGTAACTGATGGCATCCGGATTCGAACTCGAGTTCCTCTCGATGGCCTACCCGCCGCTGCTCATCTTCGCGGCGGCGCTGCTCGTGCTCGTACTACCCCGGCTCGCCGGCTTCGCCGTCGGCGCACTCAGCCTCGCGGCCGTGCTTGCGATTTCGCTTGTCGCGCCCGGCGGCGAGCATCTGGGCGGAACCTTCCTCGGCTTCGAGGTCGTCCCGTTCTACGTCGACGACTTCTCCCGGATGGTCGGGCTCGGCCTCGGCTTCCTCGGGATCTGTAGCGTCATCTACGCCTACTCGAGCAAGGCGAGCAAGACGCTGACCGCCTTCGCCTTGATCTACGTTGCCTCGTCGATCGGGGCGGCCTTCGCGGGCGACTGGCTCGTGCTCCTGTTCATGTGGGAGCTGATGGCCGTCACGAGCACGCTCGTCGTCTGGCACTACGGCGGCGAGGCGGTCCGGGCCGGCTTCCGGTACGCCGTCTTCCACGGCACGGGCGGCGTGCTCGTGATGCTGGCGGTTGCGGTTCACTACGTCGAAGTCGGTTCCTTCCTCTACGCGGCCAACGAGGGGATCGCGAGCGGGATTCCGGAACTGCTCGCGGTGCTGGGAATGGGCGTCAACGTCGCATTCATCGGCTTCCACATCTGGCTGCCCGACACCTACCCGCGGCCCCACATCGCGGCGTCGGTGTTCCTCTCCGTGTACACGACCAAGACGAGCGCGTTCGTCCTCTACCGGGCGTTCCCGATCGGCGCCGAGAGCGACCTCGGCATCTACATCGCGTACATGGGCGGTCTGATGTCGGTCTACGGCGCCACCTTCGCCCTGCTCCAACACGACATGCGGGCGCTCCTCTCGTATCACATCCAGGCCCAGCTCGGCTACATCGTCGCCGGAATCGGGATGGGGGCCTGGATGGTCGAGAGCGAGATCGCCGTTGCCGGGGCCATGAGCCACCTGTTCAACAACATCCTGTTCAAGAGCCTGCTGTTCATGGCCGTCGGCGTCGTCATCTACCGGACCGGCGAGGAAGACCTCTACAAGCTGGGCGGGCTCTGGCGCGAGATGCCCCTGACCGCGATCGGGTTCGGCCTCGGCGCGCTCTCGATCACCGCGATTCCGGGCTTCAACGGCTACGTCAGTAAGGGGATGCTCTTCGACGCGGCCGATCCCCACTACTACGGGATCGCGGCGTCCGAACCGCTGTACTACCTGCTCTGGATCGGCGCGATCGGCACCCTCCTGTCGTTCATCAAGCTCGGCTACTACGTCTTCTTCCACGGGGAGAGCGATATCTCGGTCCCCGACGCCAAGCCGGGACAGACCGTCGCGATGCTCGGCCTCGGCGCGGCCTGCGTCCTCTTCGGCGTCTGGTGGCAGGGCCTGGCCGACCTCGCGCCGACGATCCACGGGCACGGCGGCGAGTTCTCGTTCGCCTACCCCAACGACGGCGAGGGTCACCTGCACCCATACAGCGCGAGCCACCTCGAGACGGCGGGAATCCTGACGGGCGTGGCGCTCGTCACCTTCGTGATCGTCCGCAAGCCGCTCTCGAAGCTCGATCTGCCGGATCCGGCGTCGGTCGTCTACCCGGCCGGCTACTATCTCGGCCGCTGGTCGATGATCGCGACGACCGAACTGTACGCGCTTGTCGACGCAATCGTCGTCGCGGGCGTCAAGCGCTGCTACTGGATCGGCAACAATCCGGTGCTCGCGGTCAACGCGGCCGCGCGCCGGATGCCGATGGTCGACGCCGACGAGCGCCGTCCCGCTGACGGCGGCCGTCCGTCGACGCTGCCTCTCCGAATGGGTATCGGCACGACCGTCCTCGTGTTGACGCTCGTGCTGACGGTGATCCTGTGGCTGCTCGTTAGCTGACCGGCTGCCCGACCCTCATCCGCCCTTCCGTTGCCGCGTGCTTCTGCTCGATTCCGATCCACCGAGGAGCAGTCGCTGCGCACGGAAATTCGAGAAAAGCCGTCTCTCTCAGTCGCCGTCGCTCGAGCCGTCGACGCGGGATTGCGGATCCGCCGCCGACGGCGACTCGAGTACCACCGGTCGCGTCTCCGTCTCGGGGACGGCCGTCGAGCGCTCGAGGACCGACACCGACCCTGAGCCGGCGTCGGCGCCCGCAGTAGCGGTTTCGCGCTGCGATCGGTCGACAACGGTCTCGTCGCGGACTACCCGCGGCGTGAGGTACTCGCCGTCGACGTCGATCCCGGCCGCCGAACAGAGTCGTTTGAGCACCGAACGGGCCCCCTCGGTCGTAATCGCCGGCGGGGCGATCGACCGCTCGCGGGCGAGTTCGGTCGCCGTCCGCTCCTTGAGCAGGGCCTCGATCTCTTCGTCGTCGTAGCCGCGCTCGCGCAGCACCGTGCGGACGCGGCCGGCGATCGACGGCGCGTGGCGGGTCGGGAACAGCGGCCAGTCGTTCGACGGCGGGTCGAGCGCGACCCGGTACCGGCGCAGCGGCGTTCGTGCAGCGGCGAGCAGGGAGACGTCCTCGAGTTGCTGCGAGCGCCCGAGCACGCGGATCGTTCCGGTGTAGAAATCGACGTCGTCCCAGGTCGCGCCCGTCCGGCGGTCGTCCTGGGGGACTCGGAACAGTTCGGAGCCCCGGGCGCCGGAGTGGGCGAGGACGGCGACCATCGCGTACTCGCGCAACCGGTCGCGGCGCTCGTCGCGGGACGTCCCGTCGCGACCGCGGTCGGCCTCGAGCGCTCGGTCGCGGACGTACGCCTCGAGTCGGCGACGCTGCTCGGCCGTCCACTCGCGGTCGGGACGGGATTCGTCGCTCGGCAGCGGTGCCGTCGCCGCCTCTGCGGCGGCCGGGTTCTCCGCGATGATGTCGCTGCGGGCACACCACGAGAGGAACGCGCGGACGACGGCGTAGTAGGTGCCGGCCGTCGCGGGCGCGTACTCCCCGCGGTCGGCGCGGTCGCGCAACTCGCGCGCGTACGATCGCATGTGGTCGGTCTCGAGCGCCGACACCGATCGTACGCCGTGTTCGTGCTCGAGCCAGTCGACGAACCGCTCGAGGATCAGTTCGGCCTTGGCGGCGTACGTGCCGCCCGTGTCCGGGCCGCTCGAGTCGCCGACCGCCTTCCGGCGGAGGTAGATCTCGGCGGCGTCCGCGAGCGCGGCGTCGATGTCGCTCATGGGTGAATCACTCCGGCGTTCGGGTCCGGCGCTCGGTATTCCACGCTCGAAGCCGAACCGGCCCGAGCGGGTGGTTTCAGCGGCGTCGCTCCGAGGGCCATTTCGGCGAACCGACGCGGTGGTTCGGAATCGCCACGGTACCGCATTCGTTCGCTACTGTCATACCGGGCTAAATCTGTGTTTCGGTATTATGCACCCAAAAAGTAATTGATATTTGCTACGACGGTCGCTTATATCGACAGCAGCGGGAGCATGACCCCGACGCCGACGGCGAGCCCGCCGACGAGTTCCCGTCGTCCGCCGCCCGGCAGTCCTGCGCCGAGGTCGAGCGCTTCCGGGATGAACTCGGTGAGGACGAGGTAGATCATCGCGCCCGCCGCGAACCCGAAGCCGTAGGGGAGAAACTCCCGGGCGACGCGGACGAAGCTAAAGGCGATGACGGCGCCGATCGGTTGGGGCAGGCTCGAGAAGACGGCCCACCAGACGAGCTTCCAGTCGTCGACGCCCATCGACGTGAGCGGGATCGCGATCGCGGTCCCCTCGGGCACGTTGTGGATCGAGATCGCGATCGTCATGAAAATCGCCAGCAGCGGCACCGTAAAGCCGAACAGCGCGATCCCGCCCTCGAGGCCGAGATCGGCGAAGGAGACGCCGATGGCGACCCCCTCCGGAAAGCTGTGGACGGTCAGGATGCCGAGGATGAGCACGAGTTTCTTGAAGTTCGCCTCTTCGTACTCCCGGGGATCGATGTCGACGTCGAGCAGGACCTCGTGGGCGACGACGACGAGGACGACGCCGGCCGCCAGGCCGACGACCAGCTGCCCCGGCGTTCCTTCGGCCAACCCTTCGTCGACGAGGCCGAACACGGACGCCGAGAGCATGATCCCCGACGCGATCCCCCACAGGACGACGTTCCGGCGGTCGCTGATCGACTCGAAGAACAGAAACGGGATCGCTCCGATGCCGGTCGCCAGTGCGGTGACGAGTCCGGCGACGAACACCAGCGCGAGGTTCTCGAGGAGACTCATCCGGATTCGAACGGTGGAACTCGTCGGTTAAATCACCGCGGCTCGTTCCCTTCCGTCGGGAACTCGAGGTGACTGCGTGATTCTCGCGGGCTCACGACTCGGCGCTCCCGCGTCACTCGAGATACCCCAGGTCGGCGAGTCGATCCTCGACCGCCTCGTCGGCGGTCGCGACCGCGTCCTGATTGTCGGCCCGGGAGTACGACTGCGTCCCCGTCGAGTCGACGCAGGGGAGCGGCTGGCCGTCCATCCGGTCGTCGATCGGCACACCCAGCGACGCCAGAACGGTCGGCGCCACGTCGAACAGGTGCGGCTCGCCGAGGTCGGCCGTCGAGTCGATCGCCGCGCCCCGGGCCGCGAACGTCCCTTCGAGCTTGTGGTTCCACGGCTCCGACGGCGGGCCGAACGGCTCGTCCCGCAGCGTCGCCGAGAGGAAGTGCTCGAAGTCGGCCGGGATCGCCACGATATCGACCGCGTGTTCGCTCTCGGGCCCGTGGAAGAACTCCTCGCGCGGGCGCACTGTCTCGAAGACCGGCTCGCCGTCGGGCGTCGTCACCGAGCGGAGCGCGTCGATGACGCGGGTCCGAACCGTCTCGTACTCCTCCTGGGGCACGACGCCGTTCGGTTCCCGCCCCTCGAGGTTGAGCCGAACGCCGAGTTCGATCCGCGAGCGGACGTAGGCCGTCGATTCCGGGAAGTCGACCTGCGTCGCGCCGGCGTTGACGAGGCCGGTCGGGGCGTAGGCCGCGACGAGGTCGTAGACGCCGAGGCGCTCGAGGAGGGCGCCGATGCGCTGGCTCGTGAGGCCGGCCTTCGCGGCGGTCGCCATGGCACGCTCGGCGGGGCCGGGGTCGTACTCGGTGCTGTCTTCGCCTTGCTTGAGGTTGTCGTCGCGAACCGTCGCCCACGTGGGCATCCCCTCGCCGCCGTTTTCGGTCTCGACGAGTCCCTCCTCGTGGAGGTAGTCGTTGATCCGAAACTCGTAGCCGTCGTAGGGTCCCATCCCGTGGTCGCTCGCGACGATCACGGTGTCGGGGTCGTGGGTCTCGAGAATCTCTGCGAGTTGGCGGTCGACCTGCCGGTAGATCGTTCGGATCGCCGCGTCGTTCTCGGGCTCCTCGTGGAAGATCGAGTCAGTGCCCTGGAACTCGACGAAGCCGAACTCGGGGTCGAATCGGTCGGCGAGATAGCGGAACGCCTCGCCGCGCATGCGGGCGCAGTCGGCGTAGGCGGCTCCGAGGTCGGCCGCATCTTCGTCCGGGTAGACGCGGTACTCGCCGAGTTCGTCGCGGACGTCCGCGAGGAGTCCAGAGGGGTGGCAGTCGGGGTTTTCCGGCGCGGTGTAGCCGGGGATCAACGCGCCGTCGAACTCCCGCGGTGGGTGCGTGACGGGAACGTTGACGACGACGCTCGTGATGCCGTGTTCGGAGAGTAGTTCCCACAGCGCCCGCTCGCGGACGTCGCTGGCGTTGACCACGTCCCAGTCGTAGCCGTCGAAGGAGAGAAAGCCGAAGACGCCGTGCTTGCCGGGGTTCTTGCCGGTGTACAGCGACGGCCACGCCGAGGCGGTCCACGGCGGGATCTGGGACTCGAGCGGACTGCTCGCGCCCTGCTCGTAGATCGACTCGAGCGCGGGAAGGTCGCCGTCCTCGAACATCGGTGCCAACACGCGGTCGCAGGCGGCGTCGATGCCGACGAGCAGCGTTCGGAGGGAAGATCCGTCGTCCATCGCTCGGTCGTACCCCGTGCCGGGTCTTGGTTATGGACGCGGTTACGCGGCGAATCGGTCGCCTTCGGTCGTCGATCGCCGACGGGTGGTGTCGGACCGAGCCAATCGACAGCCGGCGGCCGTTTCCCGGCCGGAAACGAGACACAAAAGATATATCTTTCAGCTGAAGTGCAGGAGATATGGTTGGTTCCCGACGTTCGACCCTGAATCACGCGGGCCTCCTCGAGCGAGGCGTCGCCTGGTTCGTCGACGGTATCGTCATGTTCATCCTGTTGTTCGTCGCGATCGCGTTGGTACTCCTCCTGTTTTCGCCGGGCGCCACACCAACCGAAGTGGCCGAAGGGATCGCGGTGATCGTCGGACTCGTGGTGTCGACGGCGTACTACATGGTGACCGAAGCGAAGTGGGGGCAGACGCCGGGAAAGATGTTGCTCGGACTCCGCGTGGTCCACCTGGACGGGCGGCCGTGTACCGGCGCCGGCGCCGTCATCCGAAACGTTACGAAGGTACTCGGCGGCTCGTCGCTGTTCCCGGTGGTCGTCGCGATCGTGCTCGTGCTCTCGAGCGATAATAATCAGCGGCTCGGCGACATGCTCGGGGATACGGCGGTCGTGACGGAGTAACCCTCGAGTTATCGTTTTGCACCGCCCCTCGCGCAATCGTTCTCGAGACGAAAGCCGAAAATAGTAGACGAGACGCCTCGAACGCTGTTACTTGACGCTATCGTAGAGCGACGCGAGGCGTCGCATCCCCCACTTCCCGTACTCGAGGCTGTAGTAGGTCCGCAGTTCGGGATTGAACTTCGCCTTGTACCGGTTGATCCGGCGCGTATCCGCGCCCACGAGGTCGTACGTCTCGAGCCCGTTCTCGAGGCCGTCTTTCATGATCGCCCAGTCGAGCAGGTCGTTGGTCGGCACGTCGACGTCGGCGTCGGTTCGGACGCCGCCCATCCACCGGCCGGTCGTGCCACCGTACTCGAGGGCCAGAATGCCGCCGACGAACTCGTCGTCCACGCGGAGGGTGTAGGGGCGCACGTGGCCGTTCGCGGACTGCTCGGCGAGATCGAGGATGAATTCGATCGGCACATCGAAGCCGATTCCCTGGGACTCGTAGCGGTTCTTCACCTGCTCGTGGATCAGCCGGATCTCTTCGGGGCCGCCGACCTCGATCTCGTAGGCGTCGTCCTCGGTGTTGCGGATGTTACTCCGCGCGTCGCTGCTGAAGGTCATCAGCAGATCCTCTTCCTCGAGGGTCAGATCGACGGCGTAGGTGTACTCCGGCGTCGCGTCGTACTCGTTCCACTTGAACGGCCGCGAGTCCTCGAACGCGGTCGCGGTCCTGATGTGGCCGTACTTCGGCGCGAGTTCGGACTCGAGCCACTCGAAGCAGCCGTCCATGAACCGCTGGCGGCGCCGCTCGCGCTTGCGCTGTTTCAGCTTCCCCATGTTCAGAAACGCCGGCCCGAGGTAGGGCACGCGAAGGTGCGGCGGCGGCGAGAAGGCCGTGGTCACGAACTGCTTGTTGATCTCGAAGACCGGGAACAGCCCCACCGGTTCCTGCCCCTTGAACCCGATCAGCGGGTGTAAGGCCGCGTCGGCGTAGTCGGCCTGGACCCGCAACGCCTCGAGTTCGTGGCACAGCGTTCCCTGCGGCGATTGCTCGACGTATCGGTTCCACTTCTCGCGATCCTCGTCGGTCGCGACGCGGACGTCGATGCTCATGTGCTCGACCACCCGGCGACGGCCGATGGAACGTCGTCGCTGTCAGTCGCTCGGCGTACCATATCCGATCGATCGCTTCACGAGCACTTTGTAAGCAACCTGTTTCCGTCATCGCAGGCTGTCGGTCACGATCGCTGTCGTGTCCCTCGGTGTGGCTACCGAACCCGGTCGGCAGTATAGTCTCCCGCTACGGCCGGTCGTTCGCCGCCTGTGGCCGCGGTTCGGCCTCGAGTCGTTCGCATCCCGCGTCCGCGACACTGACGAGCGGCCGGCGGGATTCCGAATCTGCGAGTCGACCGCCGATCGGACCAGTAGTCTCGATGAACAGTCGGTTACACGACGAGTAACAATGTCCGAACCGGTCGCAGATCGGATAACTGACGGATAAATGAAAGACCTCCTGATTCGAACGGTTCGGCCGGTCGTCGCCATCGGCCAGGGAACCAGACGTCTCGTCACACGAACGCCGACCGATCTGGTCGCCGTCGCCGGCTTCGTCGCCGTCGCCACCCTCCTCCTGACGGTCGTCGACGTCGCCTCGCCGGTCGTGCGAGCCGCGGTCGGCTTTCCGTTGCTGTTTCTCGCCCCCGGCTACGCGATCGTCGCCGCGCTGTTCCCCCGCGCCGCCCCGCTCGAGGCGTCGACGGGCTTCGGTATCGGCCAGATGCGAGCGGTAACGGAGGTCGAACGCGCCGCGCTCGCGTTCGGCCTGAGCTTCGCGTCGCTGCCGCTGATCGGCCTGACCGTCGCAGCCCTCTCGCTCGAGTTTACGGGCCCCGTCGTCGTCGGGGCCGTGAGCGGGTTCGTGCTACTCACCGTCGCGGTTGCTACGGTCCGTCGGTTCCGCGTCCCCGCTCAGGATCGCTACCGACTCCGGCTGCTCCGCAAGCTCGGGGCCGCCCGCGCTGCGATCGTCGATCGCGGATCGATCGCGTACACGGCGGTCAACGTCGTCCTGATCGTCAGCATGGTGATCGCGCTGACGAGCGTCGGCTACGCGCTCGTCTCACCCCAGCAGGGCGAGCAGTACACCTCCCTCCGGATACTCGACGAGAACGACTCGGGCGAACTCGTCGCGGGCAACTACACGACCGAGATCGAGTCCGGCGAGTCCGTCCCGCTCACGATCGCCGTGGAGAACCAGGAGGGGACGGGGACCGAGTACACGGCCGTCATCCAAGAGCAGTGGCTCGAGGACGGCACGGTACTCGAGCGGACGGACCACCAGCGCGTCGAGTACAGCGTCGGCGACGGCGAGACCGCAACCGCCGAGCGATCGGTGACGCCGTCCGCCGAGAGCGGCGAGGTCCGCATCGCGGTGTTGCTCTACGAGGGCGACGTGCCGGACACGCCGACCGTCGACAACGCGTACCGCTCGGGCTACCTCTGGGTCGAGATCAGCGACGATCTCGAGTCGGAATCCGACGAGTAGCGCGCTTCCGTTTCTCGAGTACGCGGTAGAACCGAGATGATCCCGCGGCGGGATCGACGATCCTCGCTCGACTTCTCGCAGCGGGCGCTGGCTCCGGACGCGTTCTCGTGATCGATGCCGTCACGTGTCGCCGGTTCTATCGGCCGTGGATCGTCTGTCGGCGGCCGTGTCGGCTCCGTCTCGTCCGCCGTTCGTTCAGCCTCGAGCCTGACCCCCGTTCCGACCGCACGGCCGCGAGCTGTGATCGCAGGTGTCGGCTATCGACCCACTGTTTCGATACCGGCTGTCAGTTGAGAGCAATGCAACGAACGGCGACCGGTCCGGTTTCGACGACGGTACCGTACTGCTTACAGTCGGCAACGAGCGAATAACAAGGCCTGCGATCGGCGAACGACGCGATAGTTCGAATGTCAACGCAGTCATCCGTCGGCGATTCGCTTCGAAAGGTAGCGCTCACACTCGGCTTCCTCGCGGTCGCCGCCAGCGCGCTCGTCGCGCGTTCGAATCCGGCGACCGGCTACGAACTCTCGTTCTACACGATGACCCCCACGGAGGTCTGGGCCGGCCTACTGGTTGCGCTAGCTGCATCGCTCGCCGTCGCGTTCGGCCCGTCCGGCGGCGACCGAACGGATCGGGGACTCGCGGTCGTCCTCGGCGGCCTCGTGATGACCGTGTTCGTCGGCCTCCCGATCGTTCGCGGCTACCGCTTTCTCGGCCACCACGACGCGCTCACGCACCTCGGCTGGGCGCGTGCCCTCTCCGAGGGAACGATCGTCCCGTTCGACCTCTACTACCCCGGCATCCACACGGTGACGGTCTTCATCCACTCGGCGCTCGGCATCCCCCTCTCGCGGTCGATGCTACTGATGGTCTTGCTCGCCGTGCTGGTGTTTTGCACGTTCGTCCCGCTGTGTGTCGGGACGATCGCTCCCGACGATCGCGGCCGCGCCGCGGCGATCGGCGCCTTCGCCGGCTTCCTCCTGCTGCCGATCACGACGATCTCGATGTTCCTCGAGGCCCACGCGATGTCCCAGGCCGTGCTGTTCTCGGCGCTGCTCGTCTATCTGCTCGTCAAGTACGTCCGGCCGGGTCGGGAGAGCGTCTCTCGGCCCGCGTCCGCGATCGGCGTCGCCCTCGCGTTCGTCTCGATCGCGACCGTCGTCTACCACCCCCAGCTCGTGGCCCACCTGATCGCCGTCTTCCTCGGGATCTGCGCGCTCCAGTTCCTCGCGCGTCGCGTCGCGGCCGGCGGACGGATGGCCAACCAGACCACGCTGTACGGCCACTCGCTGTTTCTGATCGGCCTCTTCCTGGTGTGGACCGCGAACCACGACTTCTTCAGCGGGATGTTCGAGCACTTCTTCAGCGCGGCGATCGAGTTCCTGCTCGAGGGTCGCAGCGGCGCGGGCGACACCGTCGCAGTGCAGGGCGCGTCGCTCTCGTCGATCGGCGGCAGTCTCGTCGAGGTGTTCTTCAAACTGTTCACCGCGCAACTGGTGTTCGTGATCCTCGTCGGCGCGCTCGCGCTAGCTGTGGTCGTCCGCCGCAACTCGAGTTGGGTCTCGTCGGTGCGGGCCGAGACGATGTACTTCCTCACCGCGTTGGTCGCTCTCGTCCCGCTGTTCGGCATCTACTTCCTCGCGCCGGATTCGACGATGCACTTCCGGGTCTTCGGGCTGATGATGCTGTTCGTGACGCTACTCGGGTCGATCGCGATCCACGGGCTTACGGCCAGGTTTTCGGGCGATCGGTCCCGGTTCGTTCCCGGTCACCCGGTCATCGCCGTCGGCTTCGCCCTGTTGCTGGTCCTGTCGCTCGCGGCCGTGATTCCGTCGCCGTACACGTACAAGGCCTCCCCGCACGTCAGCGACACGCAGATGAGCGGGTACGAGGCCGCATTCGAGAATCGGGACGAGGACATCGGGTTCCTCGGACTCCGAGACGGGCCGAACCGCTTCGACGACGCGATCAACGGGAACGAGGAGCGAATGCACCGCCATCAGGATCTCGACGAGTCGTCGTTCGGCGACCCGCTCGCGACGCGGTACGACGAGGACAGGTATCTCGCGCTCACCCGCGTCGATTACGAACGCGAGGTGAACGCGTACAACGAACTCCGGTACACCGAGGAGGAACTCGACTCGGTCGCGACGCAACCCCGCGTGAACCGGGTGCAGTCCAACGGCGAGTTCGACCTCTACTACGTCGACACCGAATCGAGCCTCGAATAAGCTCGTGGAGGCGCCGTGCCGCGCTCGCTGAGTCGGTGTCCGTACTCCCGGGCTGAACACGAATTCAATCGGCCGCAAAATCCCACACGGCCGGCGTGAAATCGGGTAGTAGATCAATAACAAGGGCTCGATCCGGCTAGCGTTGTACTGGTTAATGCCGGATCTCGAACGCCAGTCCCGGACGTCCTCGTATCGCATCGGCTGTTCGGATGCCCGCTCGTGGTGGCTCGGGGGTGGACCGACAGTGCCAGATGCCCGTCGAGCCCTCCCTCGAATCGAACTGCACAGTGCCCTCGGGTCGAGACAGACCGCCGACGAGTCGTAACCCCATGTCCGCAACCGACAAGCTCGTCAGCGGGTTCAAGGCGAATCTGGCGGCCAAGGTCGTCGAAGTCGGCGTCAACGGCCTGCTCGTGCTCCTCTTGACGAACGTCTTCCTGACGACAGGGGAGTACGGCCTGCTGTACCTGGCGATTTCGATCTGCAGCGTGGCGATCTTCTTCAGCCGGATGGGGTTCGCCAAGTCCGCCGCCCGGTACGTCACCGAGTACCGCGAGACGGATCCGTCGAAGATCCCGTTCATCGTCCGGCGCGCGCTGACGTTCAACGTGATCGCGATCGCGGTCGTCGCGGGCACGGTCCTCGCGCTCCGCGGGCCGATCGCCGCGCAGTTCGGCGAACCCGACTTGGTCTGGCTGCTCTCGATCGGATTCCTCTTTATCGTCGCCCGGACGCTCCACTCGTTCGGGTACTTCCTCTGTCAGGGATTCAACCGCGTTTCCTGGAGCGCGTTGCTGTTGATCGTCGCGAATCTCGGGATCCTCGCGTCCGTCCTATCGCTGCTCGCGCTCGGCTTCGGCGTCGCCGGAGCGCTGTTCGGGTACGTCGTCGGCTACGGGCTGAGCGCGACGGTGGGGCTGACCGTCCTCTACCGGTGGGTGTCGAGCGCCGATTGGAATGCGACCGGTGACGCGGACGGGACCGAGTCGGCCGATGGGGCGGGGACCTCGTCGGCTGGGAGCAGCGCTACCGACGAAACCGAGAACCTCACTCGCCGCATCTTCGAGTACAGCCTCCCGCTTACCGTCACCGGCGCCGCGTCGATTCTGTACAAGCGCGTCGACATCGTGCTCGTCGGGGCGATTCTCTCCCCCGTCGCGGTCGGCTACTACACCCTGGCCAAGCAACTGACCGAGTTCGTGACGGCGCCCGCGAGTTCGCTCGGGTTCGCGCTCGCACCCGCCTACGGCGAGTCGAAGTCCAGCGACAACCTCGAGCGGGCCGCCGAGATTTACCGGACGACCTTCGAGTACAACCTGCTCTTTTACATCCCCGCCGCCGCCGGGATCGCACTGGTCGCGGATCCGGCCGTCCGATACGTCTTCGGCGAGGGGTACCTCGGTGCGATTCCGATCGTGCAGGTGCTCGCGGCGTTCGTCGTCCTCCAGTCGATCAACAAGATCACCGACGACGCGCTCGATTTCCTCGGGCGCGCCCGGCATAGGGCGCTCTCGAAGGGCGGAACGGCGGCGCTCAACTTCGTGCTCAACCTCGTCTTCCTCCCGACGATCGGGGTCGTCGGCGCGGCGCTGTCGACGGTCATCAGCTACGCGATCATGGTCGGGATCAACATCTACCTCATCCACTCGGAACTCTCGCTCCCGCTCCGGTCGCTGTTCCGAACGGCGCTGACCGTGTGCAGTATCGCCCTCGGCATGTCGCTGATCGTCGTGCTCGGCTTGCCCTACGTCTCGAGCGTCGTCTCACTGGCCGCGATCGTCCTCCTCGGCGTCGTCAGTTGGCTCGCGCTGGCGGTCACCAGCGGGCTGCTGGATCTGCGCCGGGCCGTCGCTCAGCTGAGCTAACGGCACGACATCGTCGCCGTTCCGTCTCGTTTTCCGTCCGAACTGCGTCGACCCGCGCCGTCCGCCGGGACCGGCGGTACGTGCTCGAGTGGAGTTCGAGCCGAACGCTCGTCGCACCTGAACCGCTCGACGGCCCGGTACGCTACCGCGTGTCGGTGCACCCGAACTGCTCCGCCACCGCATTCACGTTGACGAGTTTATTTGTTTCTCCTGACGATCAGCCGGCCGTGACTATGCTATTATAAAGACTAATCAGTTGAAGAGATTCTTACTTCGACGGACTGTTCCTGAACCGCAGTGTATGACTACCAACGAGGACGCTGGCTCGGATCCCGACGAACGAACGCTGGTCGGTCGACGCTCCTATATTAAAGCGGCCGCGAGCGCGGTCACGCTCGGCGCCGCCGGCGCCGGCTCCGCTGCGGCTGCCGGTGAGGACTACGACGTCATCGAGGTCCCCGCCGGACGGACGCACACGATCACCCTCGGTAGCGGCGACACGCTCGAGAACACGCTGATCGACATTTCGGCGCGGAACGCGAAATTCCAGATCTCCGCCCGCGGGTCGGGCTGGGAAGTCCGCAACCTCGGCATCCGCGGCAACTGGGACGAAACGCAGAAAGCCGAACCGTTCATCGTCAGCGGCGACGGCGTCATCGACAACTACTACTTCGCCGACGGGGCGACCGGGAACACCTACCCCAACGGCCCCACGGGCATCTACGTGGCGAACGCCCACAGCGGCACGATCCGGATCAACAACGTCAACATTCAGGACATGCCCGACAACGCGATCTACGGCAGTTCGCCGGGCGATCTCCCCTCCCACCCCAGCGGCGGTGGCGGCGGCGGCGACGTGATCATCACGAACAGCTACGCGGCCGACTGCGTCGCCTCCTCGTTCCGCGTCGGGACCGACGGGAGCCGCGTCGAGAACTGCGTCTCCGTCGGCTCCGATTGCGGCTTCTGGGCGTTCTACAATTCACCCAAAGTCGTCGACTGCGACTTCTCCGACTCGAACCTCGGCGACATCCGCGTCGGCGACGGCCACTGGCAAGCCAACGCCAGACCGCGACTCGAGAACGTCCGCTACGAGACGGACGTAATTCACTCGGGTTCGGTCGTCGGCTCGTCGGCAGGCTCGCCACAGCGGACGTCCCCCGAGGAGGTCGAGGGCGTGCCGCTCTCGGCGGAGGAGGCTGCCTCGGGCGGCGGCAGCGGCGGCGTCAGTCCGTCGCCGCCGAGCAACGGCGACGAACCCGACGAGGACGGCGAGGACGACGAGGAACTCGAGGGCCACCTCCTCGCGTTCGTTACGAAACCCGAGGCGCGGAACGCGGAGTACGAGTTCACGGCCGAGGGGGCTGTTGAACTCGCCGAGGCCGATTACGAGAGTCCCTCCGGCCGCTCCATCGGCGCCAACGGTAACGATTCCGTCGAGGAATCGGACGGAACGGCCCGCGTTAGCGGGCTCACCGGCGGCGGTTACGGTGACGCCTACCGCGTCGCCGGCCCGGTGACGTCGATCGACATCGACCAGCCCGACGTGATGTGGGTCGAACTCGACGGCGAGAAGATGTCCGTCGAAGAGGTCATCGAAGCCACGTCCGGCGACGACAGCGACGAGGACGACGAGAACGACGAGAACGAAGCGAGCGACCACCTGCTCGCGTTCGTGACCGACGCCGACGCCAGATACGCCGAGTACGAGTTTACGGCCGAAGGAGCCGTCGAACTCGCGGACGCCGACTACGAGAGTCCGTCCGGCCGCTCTATCGGTGGCAACGGCAACGACGCGATCGAAGAGTCGGACGGCAAGTACCGCGTCAGCGGACTCACTGGCGGCGGCTACGGCGACGCCTTCCGCGTCTCGGGTCCCGTTACGTCGATCGATATCGACCAGCCCGACGTGATGTGGGTCGAACTCGACGGCGAGGAGATGTCGGTTGAGGAGGTTATCGAGGCCACGTCCGGTGACGACGACGAAGACGACAGCGGGAATGAAGATGACGACGCCTCCGACGGCCCGTCGAACGCGCTCGTCATCGACGCGACCGAAACTGGTGCGTCGGCAGAGTACCGGTTCGAGGTCTCCGGATCGGTCGAGAAAGCAACCCACCGGGACGCGACGATCGACGACGGCGATAGCGTCGACGGTACCGCAGTCAAGGGCTCCGTCGACAGCGCGAAGGACGCCTACTGGTTCAGCGGCGACATCACGGACTTCTGGCTGAACGGGGACGCGCTCGTCGACGTCGAGTACAACGCTCGATAACGTTTCGTTCACCCCCGCGCTTCTCGAGCGCCTCGCGGTTCGAACTCACTTCAACGAGCCGCTCACGGTGCTGTAGACCGACTTCGCCAGCGTCATCTCGAGACCCTCGGATTCGACCGCGTAGTAGGGCCGGAGTTCGCCGTTGAACTTCCCTTTGTACTCACAGAGGCGCTCGGTGTTCGCGCCGACCAGATCGTACCCCGTCACCGACTCGAGGTCGGGATCGGTGACGATGTCCTCGAGGATGACCCGATGCAGGAGGTTGTTGACGCTGACGTGCTCGTAGGAGGCGACGACGCCGCCCTGCCAGTAGTAGGCCAGATCGTTCGAGAACAGCGTGATGATGCCGCTCTTGTACTCGCCGTCCGGCGTGCGGGCGACGTAGACCCGCCAGCGGTCGTCGTCCAGCGACGAGAGCAGATCGCGGAGGAAGGGCTCGGTCATCGGCGCGGTGTCGTCGTACTCCGCGTACTGGTCGACGACGTCCTCGTAGATCCGCATCGCCGACTCGATCCCTTCCTGCTCGATCGTCAGGTCGAGATCGTCGTAGCGGCGCATCTCGTTGCGGAGGCTCTTGCTGAATCCCGACATCGCGTCCTCGACGTCCGAACAGTCCTCGAGGTCGACGACGTAGGTGAACTTCGGCTCCGTAGTGAAGCCGTTCCAGTTGTAGGGGCGGGGATCGTCGTAGCCGACCGGACAGGTCATCCGGAACAGCGTCGAGCGCCTGTCGGTCTCGAGGTCGTCGGCGACGGCTTCGGCGAGTTCGCTGTTGATGCGCTCCCACTTGCGGCGCTTCGGGCTGTTCGGGTTGATGATGGGGCCCAGGCGGGGAACGCCCAGCGAGACGGGCGGCGAGAAGACGGTGCGGCCGACGGACTTCTCGTCGACGAAGACCGGGAGGAGGCCGACCGCTTGCTGTCCCTTGAACGCGCCGTAGAGGCGCATCTGGGCGTCGGTGTGGGCGTCGAGCACGGTCAGCGCGTCGGGGTCGTGGAACACCTCGAACCCGGACCGGGGCAGCGCCTCGCCCCACTCGGCGAGCGTCAGTCGTTCGATATCCATGTGTGTCTCCCTGGGACGACTATTCGTTTTGTTATCTCGCCGCTACCGAACGGTAACGGCGGACGAACGGTCGGCTGCGAGTGTACTCGAGTCGAGCCTCCGAGCGTGCTCGAGCGCCGCGAAATGACCGCGAAAAGAGCGGCGTCGAATCGGCGAGAAGGACGGCGCTCCCGCAGCGCCAGCGTCACCCCTCGAGCGTCGAGAGAATCCGCCGCCAGTCGTCGCCGGCCTCGTCCATCCCGAACTCGTCCCGGACCGCCGGCGCGGCGTCCGCGAGGTCCGCCCGGTAGTCCGGATCGTCGAGACATCGCCCCATCGCGCGGGCGAACGCCGCCGGCGTTCGATCTGGGACGACGATCCCGTTCTCCCCGTCGGTGACGACGTCCGGCACCGAACCCACTCGCGGAACGATCGGTGCGAGCCCCGACGCCATCGCCTCGAGCAGCGCCAGCGGCAGGGCGTCGCGCCGCGAGGTGAGCACGAACGTATTCGAGCGCCGGTAGTACGACAGCGGGTCGTCGACCCAGCCCGGCAGAGCGATGCGATCCTCGAGGCCGTGTGCGGCGATTTCGTCGATGACGTCCGTTCGATCGGAACCGGTGCCGACCATCGCCGCCTGGAACTCTCGGCCGTCCGCCTCGAGCTGTGCGAGCGCCCTGACGAACAGGAGCGGGTCCTTCTCCGCGCTGAAGCGGCCGAGCCAGACGAAGTCGTACTCGGCGTCGATATCCGCCGGAATCGGGTGGTAGGTGTCGACGTCGATCGCGTTCGTCAGGATCTCGATGCGCTCCTCGGGGACGCCCATTCGGACGAGTTTGCGGGCGTGGGCGGAGCCGGGAACCGAAATCGCGTCGAACTGCCTGAACGCCCAGCGCGGCCCGGCGCCGTACCACTGCCGGGCGTGGTGATCGAGGTCGATGCCGATGATGCCCAGGTGCGCCGGATAGCCGTAGACCGCCTTCAGCGCGAGCGCGTAGAGCCCGTACGGCAGCAGCGAGATCGACGCGACGGCGTCGTACTCGTTGCGGTAGCCCTCGTAGAGGGCCACGAAAAACAACAGGAGGACCCGCAGGAGGCGCGGCCCGATCTCCGGCACCTGCACGTACTCCGCATCGTCGATGGCACGTTCGGGCTCGAGACAGACGAGCGTCGTCTTCCCGGCGACGTCCGCGAGCGGACCGTAGTGGCGTTCGTTCTTGTGCGACAGGCCGGTGATCACGAGCACGCGCGCGTCGTCCTGTTCGTCTTCGTCGTCCTCGTCCGCGAGCGGGCGTCGCCAGCGCGCTCTGGAGTCGATCGGCGACGACGTCTCGTCGCGACCAGTAGCCGCGTCGCCAGCCCCGTCCGCGTCAGTCGATCCGGCGCCGTCGCTCGAGGGCGTGCTCTCCGTCCGTTCGGCGGTCGTTTCGCTCATGCTTCGAGGGGGTCGGCTCGGTCCTCGGCCCTGGAGTCGGCGTCGGCCTCGAGACACGCCAGCAGGAACTCCGAGGTCGCGTAGGACATCCAGCCCTGACACCACCGCATCAGCGTCACGCGCTTGGTATGGTGACGGTACTTCCGGTAGTAGAACCGGCCTTCTTCGCCCTCGACCTGCATGTTCGCGAGCACCCAGCGGAGGATCCGCTCGGCGAACTCGAGGTCGCCCTCGCGAGTGAACACCAGAATACCCTGCGTGCTGGCGTGGATGTCACGCGGGTAGGCGTGCTCCTCGTCGAAGTTCGGCGCGCCGTCGAGTTCGAACAGTTCCTCGCGGTAGAACTCGACGGCGTCCTCGAGCGTGTCGGCGTACCGCTCTTCGTCGACGACCTCGCGGTAGCGCTGGAAGGACTCGATGACGAACCCGTTGTGGTGGTTGTCCATCGAGAGGTGCGACGCGTCCGCCGGGAGCCGGTAGGGCCAGCCGCCCCGGTCCGTCTGGTTGGCCGCGATGTGATCGAAGATCTTCGTCGCGCGCTCGCGGAGTTCGTCGTCGCCGAAGTACTCGTAGAGATCGACGAGCATCTGCGCGCCGAGCGCGGCCGCGTTGATCGTGTAGGAGTCGTCGGGGTGGTTGAGGTGGTAGTCGATCTTCGCGCCCTCCTCGACCTCGCGGTAGTTCAGGTCCTCGACCATGAAGTCGACCGCCGTGCGTGCGATCTCGGCGTACTCCTCTTTCCCCTCGTGCTCGGCGACCCGCAGGAGCGCCTTGACCGCGCACGAGGTCGAAACGATGTCCGGATCGCTGGGTACGCCTTTCGTGTGGAGATGCTGGATCTCGTGGCGATGCCCGCCGCAGAAGCCGCTGTAGCCGGAGAGGCTCTCCTCGAGGAGCCACTCGGCCAGCCGCTCGGCCTCGCCGAGCGGATCGAAGCCGGGATCGGTGCGCTGGCCCCGCGCCTGCAGGAGGTCGTAGTAGTTCAGATTCGCGATCGAAAACAGCGCCGCCCCCATGTAGTTGCGCCGCTGTTCGACGCGAAAGAGCGGCCTGACGTCGATCGGCGCACGCTTGACGGTCTCTTGGACCGCCAGATTGAGAAATCGGTTCTCGACGGGCAGGGCCTGCAGCAGTTGACTGCTCATCCCGTCGCCGTAATCCGGCCCGATGTAGTCCCGCCGCCGCGCGTACGCGAGCATCGAATCGAGCGCGGAGACGTACCGATCGACGTCTCGAGCGCGCGCTCCCGTCTCTGCCCGATCGTCCGGCGCGTGAAGTCCTTGCGACTGCATTGATCGGATCCTCGCCGAGTCGTCCTATTATTATACGGCTGTTACCGCGCCGGGTCGCGCCCAAGGGTCCGACTGTCGAACGTCCCGCCGTCCGTTACAGTCGGTACGAGCTAGATAACAAACCCCGTCGACGGGGCACCGTTCACGATACGGTGCCTTCCAGCATGAAGTACCTGTTTTTCACGAACACCCCGGCACATGTCCATCTGTACAAACACGCCGTCCGGCGGTTGCGCGACCGCGGTCACGAGGTGCTCGTGCTCGCTCGCGACTACACCTGTACGGTCGATCTCCTCGAGTGGTACGAGCTGCCCTACGCGGTCTACGGGGCCTGCGATACCTCGAAAGGGTCGCTGCTGAGCCGCCTACCGGCCCACTACGCGCGCGCGATCACGCAGGCGCGGCGCTTCGATCCCGATCTCGTCTTCGGCATGGGCGGCTACGCGGCCCACACCGGCGCCGTTCTGCGGACGCCGACGGTGCTGCTCATCGACTCGGAGCCCGCCTCGTTCGATCATACGATCTCGACGCCCTTCGCCCGGGCCGTCCTCACGCCCGACACGTTCCGGAAGAATCTGGGTCGGAACCACTACGTTTTCCCCGGCTTCAAGGAGTGCGCGTACCTCCACCCCGAGATCTACGAGCCGAACCCGTCGATCCGCGACCGGCTCGAGCTCGAGGCCGACGAACCCTACGTCATCCTCCGGCTCAACGCCTTCGGCTCGCAACACGACGTCGGCAAGCAGGGACTCACGGCCGACGATCGCCGCCGGATCGTCGACCGCCTCAGCGAGGACGCGACGGTGCTCGTCTCCGACGAGAGCGGCGAGGCCGACCTCGAGGGGATGCCGGCGCGCCCGTTCGATCTCCACCCCGCGCTGATGCACGACGCCCTCGCCGAAGCCGAATTGCTGGTCGCCGATACCCAGACGATGGTCACCGAGGCCGCGCTGCTGGGCACGCCGGCGATCCGCTCGAACTCCTTCGTCGGCGACGACGACATGGGCAACTTCGTCGCGCTCGAGGAACAGGGCCTGATCCACAACGTGGCTTCGGCCGACGCGATCATTGACCGCGCGGTCCCGCTGCTCGAGGCCGACGACGTCGACGAGACGTGGCAGCGCCGGCGCAACGCCTTCCTCGCGGACACGGTGAACCTCACCGAACTGATCGTCGACGTGGCGACCGCCGAAGGTCGCGTCGACGGGCTCGAGGCCCTCGCACAGTTCGGCCAGCGACAGCCGGCCGAACTCGAGCCCTCGGTCGGCGTCGGCGGCGACTAACGGCTCCGTATTCCGCGCCGAACTGCGACGCGGCGATCGGTTTCTCGTTTCGGCTCGACTGCGGCTGATCCGTCCACAAGCGCTCGAGCAATATCTGTGTCGAGAGCAGCCGCCTGCTATCGAAGAATCGAGTATCACACTGGCCCCGCCGGGTGGAGGGTTGGAGAGGAAGAAACAAAACTCAGAACGCCGCGACTACCTTATCGCTCACGTCCTCGAGCGGCCCACAGCGCGGTCAGCACCGCGAGCGCCCCGAGGGTCGCGCCGATCTCGAAGCCGGGCATCGAACTCGAGCCGCTCTCGGTGTCCGTCCGCGATTCCGCAACCGTCACCGCCTCGAGCGACGAGACTTCGGCGGTATACCGGTACTCGGTCGCCGATTCCTCGGCCACGGTCGTCTCGACCTGCGTCCACTCGCCGCTCTCGTTGTCGGCCTCGTAGAGCGCGATGTCGTCGGCCTCGAGGCCGCGTGCCTCGAGCTCGGCGGCGGTGACGCTGAACGTGACGGTTGCCGAAGCATCCTCGGTTGATTCGCCGTCCATCGTCAAGTGTGACAGCGAGTCGACTCCCTCAGGCGACGCGAGCAGTCCGTCGGGCCGGTCGTTCGCGAACGTCACGGATCCACCGTCGTCGAGGCCGGAGACGGCGACGCGCTCGAACGTGACGTTCTCGTTCGTTCCGCTGGTCGGCTGCAGGGCGATCTGATCGTTCGCCGTCGCCCCGTCGATCGTCGCCGCGATGCCGCCGTCGGTGCGCTCGTACGTGACCGACGGATCGTCGCAGGTCCCGGTTCGGATCGTCACCGGCTCCTCGAGCGAGAGCGACGACCGCTCGGGATCGTCGGCGTCGCCGGAGAGGACCTCCCAGTCCTCAACCTCGCCGTCGCCGTAGAAGTCGGGGTCGTACAGGCTCTCGTTCTCGTAGAACGGGGAGTCCTCGTTGAACGCCGGCTGCACGGTCAGGGCGAACTCGCCGTTGAGACCGCCGCGGATCGCGCCGCCGTCGGTCCGGGACTCGCTCCAGATCCAGTCCGCGCCGATCCAGCCGTCGCCGCGGTGCCACTGGGCCATGTTCGACTCGCCGTCGTACAGGTCGTCCTGGACGACCCACTCGGTCTCGTTGGGCACGCCGACGATGTCGAACGAGGCGACGCCGCCGGCCGTCTCGCCCTCGAGGTGGCCGTGGACGGCGACGAGACTCAGGCCGTCGGTCCCGCGGTGGAGAAAGAGGACGCTCGTGTTCTCCTCCTGCAGGTGGGTCGTTCCGTACGAACTGTAGAGCCGATCGACGCCTTCGGGGTGGGTTTCGTGGTTCCGATAGTCGTAGAACGCCCCGACTGTGCCGTTTGTCGAGAGCGGCCGAATCTGTCGGCAGGTGTCGCCCTGTTCGACGACGTAGGAGTCGGCCGACTGCATCTGTGCCTGCGCGTTCACTGCCGGGCCCCGCTGGGGCGTCGCGGACGACTGCGCTGCCGCGACCCCCACGCTGCTACAGACCAGCAGGGCGGTCATCAGGAGAGCGGCGACCGACCGCGTGCGCGGCGTCATGGTTCACCTCGCACGGTCGACGGCTGTGTGGCCTCCGTTGGCTCGTCCTCGAGACCCGGCTCGGCTTCGGACGGGTCGGCGTCGACCTCCGCGTCGACGTCGACCCCCGCCGTCCGCCCGTGCTCGAGCGCGTCGCAGAACGCGCCGGGCGAGCCGATCCACCCGCCTAGATCCTGCGCACGCTCGACGAGCCAGCGGTAGAGGTCACGGTGGCCCGGGAACTCCCGTTCGTTGAAGAAGCGCGGGTGCCAGAGGACCGTCATTACGGCGCCGTGGTTCGCCGCCTCGAGCAGCAGTCGCTCGCAAGTGCGGCGTGCGGCGTCGGGGTTCGTCGCGGGATCAGGCAGCGCCTGGTCCATAATCGTCAGCGGGAACACGAGGAACTCGTCGTCGAACGGCCGGAGCGGGTGATAGCCCTCGTGAAAGCCACACTCCGTCGCCGACCCGAGGCTCGCGTCGTACCGCAGCCCCATCTCGCGGTGATACTCCCACGTCTCGGGCACCGTCAGCCGCAAGTGATGCTGGCGGCCGCCGGCGATCGGCTCGCCCAGAACCCGCTCGAGCGTCGCTTTCTCCTCGCGCAGTCGATCCGGATCGTCCGCGGAGTGGTACGAGCCGTGCATGCCGACCTCCCAGCCGCCGTCGTCTAAGGCGCGGATGACGTCGACGATCTCGTCGGCGGTGATATCGTACCGGCCCAGGTGCTGCACCCAGTTGGCCGGCGAGAGCCACTCTCGCGCGGGCCGGTCGGCCAGCAGGTGCTGCTCGTTCAGGAAGTAGAAGGCCGAGCGCACGCCCAACTCGGCCTCGAGGCGCATGATCTCCTCGAACTGCCAGTAGGGGTTCGACCCCGAGAGGGCGGTTCCGAGGTGGTAGCCCGGTCGTCCTTGCGTCGCGTAGTACAGCGACCGGACCCCCTTGTACGGCCGGTCGACGTCGTGAGTCAGACAGAGGGCGAACTCGGCGTCCTGGGGCACCTCCTCGACGCGTGTGCTCTGCTGGACCGGGTCCTCGGCGGCGCCAGTCTCGTCCTCGTCTCGGTTCCCGGCAGCCGCCGGCCGAGACTCTCGTTCCGTTCGGTTCGCGTCGGTCATCCGTCTATCAACCGGGTAGGCCCGGTCGCTTCGTCGGTCGTCTCGTCATCGGTGACGGTACCGTCGCTCGAGGGCGATCGCTGGGGGATTGTCGATCGCCATCTTCGTCGGCGTCTCGAACGCCTGCGGCGGGGACGGGATCGCAGCGGCAGCGGCGCCCGCCGGTCACGGCTCGAGGGACGATATCGCCGGATCGTATCGCTCATTCCACTGTCACTCTCACCGGCACCGATACGATAGTAAATGACGACATTACGGATTTATTCGAAGTCCGTAACGGCGACTGATCGCCGCAGATGGAGAGCGAACGGGGAACCCGACCGCAAAACGGCGATTGGTCGATCGACTAGTCCCGATTTCCAGGGCCGGCCTTCGAGCGGTCGTTCCGTCCGCTGCGTCCGAGGAGGAGCCGTTTCACACCCGCCAGACACTCCCGGAGGACGGGCGCACCGTCGATCAGCCAGACGAGTACCGCGCCGAGTGCGAGCGCGATCTGGACCGTTCGATACGTCGAGAGATCACCGGCCGCCAACTCGTTGCGATACCGAGCGAAGAACTGAAAGAACTGGTCGAAAAGCCCCTGGGCTCGACTCCGCGTCGGCACCGTCGCGACCGGCCAGAGGACGATCTCGGGGTAGACGACCCCGCCGCGGAGGTAGCCGTCGAGGATGTCCGAGGGAAGGTGCAGGAGGTAGCCGATCGCGAACGCGATGCCGGCTCGCGTCCGGCCGACTGACCGAGCGAGGAGACCGGCGGCGACTCCGAGCGGCACCGCGAAGAAAATCGAATGCCCGAGCGCGTATCCCGTCTCGAACACCTCGAACTCCCAGGCTAGCGGTTTGTCGATGACGTCGGGCAGTACCGACGCGATCACGGCCGCGAGCGCTTCCGGGCCGTCAGGCGACTCCCGGTAGTAGAGGCGACTCACGAGCGAGTAGACGAGGTAGCCGACGATCGCGTGCTCCCATGGCCACATCAGGGTACGACAGCCGCCCGACCGGGTTAGTTATGGACGTGATATCCGCCGCCCGGTCGCGATCCGCGACTGTAACGAGGTTCGATCGATACTGTCGCCCACCGTGATCGCCCGCCGGTAACGACCGCATACCGCCTCGAGTTCACCGGCCGCTCTTGCTGGAAAATCCACGCCGGCTCCGAGACGGCGGTGTTTTCTCGGTCAGAAAAACCGGACAGCTTTTCATATCAGTACCAGAACGATTCAGCTACCAGTGAGTGAGGAGACTGACCTGTCGACGGTGCTCGCAGTCCTCGACGACGAGTACGCACGGGAAATCCTCACGCATACGAGCGTCGAACCCATGTCTGCCAGTACTTTGAGCGAACGGTGTGATGCGTCCCTGCCGACGATCTATCGTCGGCTCGATCGCCTCGAGGAGTGTCGCCTCGTCACCGAAGAGACGGAGCTCGCACCCGACGGGAACCACTACAGCGTCTACAGCGCGAACCTCGATAACCTGGAACTCTCGCTGGAAGACGGGACGTTCGACCTCGAAGTATCGTATCGCGACGAGGACGTCGCGGACAAGTTCACCCGAATGTGGGAGGGGATGCGATGAGCGCCCCCGTCCGGCTCGACGAGGCGACGCTGTTCGAACTCCTGACCGTCGCGAGTCTCTTCCTCGTCGCAATCCTCGGGACGCTCATCGCGTATCAGGCTTACCGGGGCTACCGTCGCAACGACGCCCCTTCGATGCTCTATCTCGCCGGCGGCTTGCTGTTGCTGACGCTCTGTCCGTTCCTCGTCAACGTCACGATCACGACCGCGACCGAACTCGAGCAGGTCGTGACTGCCTTCCTCGAGAACGTGAGCCGGCTGCTCGGGCTGCTCGCGATCATGTACTCGCTGTACGGGCAGCATTGAGGTCGACGGCACGGTGAGACTGGCCGGCGAACACGAACGAACCGGACGTGTTCGCGCGAGCGATCACGACCGTGAGGGCCGAAGCGAACGCGGACCGGATGCGGATGAAGGGGGAGGACCGTTTCGAGGGTGGCAGGCGGATCGAACGACCCAATGCGAGCCGTGGGAAACGGCGATGGAGAGGGGAGGTGAGTGTCGTTCGATCCGGGATCGGGCAGTGGGGATCGGCGGGACGTGATCGCGGTACGGGATCGGACCTATCACGTCCCCGTCCATCCCTTTCGACGCTACCATATTAGTGGTGCAAGCGCGTTTTCTCGGTCGGAAAACGCCCCGTCGCCGAAAGCGTCCGGCGCCGCGTTCTTGGTACTGGGCTTCCTGCAGCCGATATGCAGTATCTGGTCGGCACCGACTCCGTACACACGACCGCAGCGATCTGTGACTACCTGGACGGCCGGACGACGAGCGACGATTCGGTGACGGTCGTCGCCGCCATCGACGATGATACGGCCCGCCAGGACGCCCAGGAAGCGCTCAACGTCGCCCCGGTTCGTCTCGCAACCGTCGACGATGTCGACACGGACGTCCGAGACGGCGACCCCGCATCGATCCTCCGGGATGTCGCCGACGAGATCGGCGCCGACGAACTCGTCATCGGCGCCCGCAGCGGCAACCCGGACGCGACGGCCGCCCTCGGGTCGACGGCGCAGGCTATCCTCGAGTCGGCGACGCGGCCGGTCGTGGTCGTTCCGGTGCCGGAACTCTAACCGCTGGGCGGGCCGAGCAACAACTCAACTCGCGTCGGGAAACGGATCCTCGAGTTCGCCACCCTCGTCGTACTCGTCGCGGACGGCCTCGACGTGGCGCTCGAGGTCGGGATTCGAGGCGCTGACGTCGCCGGTTCCCGGAACCGACGGCCCCGGGGTCGTGAATCCCTCGACGCCGGTGACGACCGGGCCGTAGGCGAACGTCTGCTCGGGGAACGCCTCGGAGACCGTGACGGTCCGGTCGCCGTCGACGCCGCCGATCGGCTCCGTTATCGTCCCGACCCGCCCCGACTCGTCCCACCAGAACAGCGAGAGCATGGTCTCCTCGAGGTCGCCGACGATCCGCACCGTCTCGCGGTCGAGAAACTCGATCGCGACCGTCTCGTCGGTGCCGGACTGCTCGCTGCCCCCGTCGGTGCGTATCTGTGCATCCGATGATCGACTGCGTGCCGTCTCTCGGTCCTGCGCTCGTCGGCCCGTCTCGACGAGTCTCGCCGCTCGGACGCCGCGAGCCGTGCGACCGAGGACGCCGCGCTCGAGTCGAGCCGTTCGCGATCGAATCGCGCGACCCGCCAGAGTCCGATTCCAGGGAAACGTAGCCATCGTTCCCGTGTTTCCCGACTCCCCGTATCAATCATTTTTCGGCGCCCGATGACTGTCATCGAGACCGATACGTCTGCACCGCTCGAGGCGACCGTCCCCGAGGGACCCGCAATTAAGACCCGCTGGCCCGTACGACCCGGCGAATGACAGGCACCCACCATCGATTCAACGCCGAGACGCGGGTGCTCCATCAGCGAGCGGTTCGCACGCCGCTGCCCGATCTCGATGCCGAGCGAGTGTTCCACGAGCACATGATGGCCGTCGCCGACGCACGCGAGCGACGGGCGGAGTTACTCGCCGATCCCGACGTGCCGTTACTCGACGCCCACGAGACCGAGTTCGAGCGGCTGGCCGATACGTTCGAGCGCCGGTGTCGACATATTGCAGGCGAGAACTACGAGGAGGTCGCGATGGCGTACTACCGCGGCGACCGCGACGATCGGATCGGGCGACTGACCGCGTACTACGTCGAGGGACTCTGGCGAATCCAGCAGCGAACGACCGTCTCGGAGTTTCTCTTCTTCCCGCTTATCCTGCGGTACCCCGATAGCTTCACGGTGAACGTACGCTTCGCCAGCGGCTACACGACGCCCGAATCGGTCCGCTACGAGTCGGCCCACCACCTCACCGAAGACCTGTGTGACGAGCACGCCGAGGCGTTCTACGAGGACAGTCAGTACTCACAGCGGCAGGCGGCCGAGTACATCAGCGCGACCGCCCAGCGCATCCGGGAGGCGTTTCCCGATCCGGACGAGACCGCGTTCGAGGAGCGCAAGTACGGCGGCATCGTCGGGGCGGGCGGCCGCCGCGGCACGACGTTCACGACGATGCTCGAGCGCGTCGACCCGGAACGGGACCGGTTCACGGACACGGTGACGCAGTCGACGCTCGTCGAAGCGGGGGCGGAAGCACGACGGACTGAACAGGCGTACCTCGCCGACGACGAAGTCGTGATTTAGCTCGTGGAACTAGATTGCTTGTCGGCTGAAACTGCGTGAGGAGTGTCGGCGCTCGAGAGAATTTCGAGGAGACGAGGTTTTAAAGGCGAATTGGACCGGCTATTGGTCGTCCCGTACTGTTCCGATGGACTGAGAAGTGGGCTGGTTCCGACGATCGGTTCTCTCGCTGCTCGACCTTGTTCAGGTCAGCCGCTCCACTCGTCGCCGATGTCGGTCACAACGTTTTCCCGCCACTGCTCGAATCGCTGACGACAGGTCGCGTGCTCGTCACTCGACACGTGATCGATGAATCCTGGACCGCCGTCCGAGAGTTCGCGACCGCAGAACGGACAGAAATCCGGATTATCCCACGCCGACGAATCCCGGGTCGGGTGCTCGTAATCGCCCATACGTACTGTTCGCTGGCGAAGTGCATCAATCGTAGGGTGACATTCGACGTCCGAATGGAAGTTCGTGTAACTGTAGGCGAAATCCTTGATACGGTATAGCACCTCTATACGTTCGATGATTACGGAAGAACACAGCACAAGGATCAGTGAAGACGTGGCGACCGGTCTCGTGAGCGCCGCACGTACCAGCCTCGGTGACACACTCCGAAGCGTCGTGTATTTTACGCCGTCGGCGTTCGACGTGCTCTATCTTCGGCAGGGGCTCTACGACTCGACGGAATCCGCCCGGACGGCCAAGGAGCAACTGGTCGAACTCGAGCGGGTCGGGTTCGCGGAGGTACCGGTCAGGGCGGCGATCGTTCGACGCGAAGACGGAACGGGAATCGGGCCGTACGAGTTTACCGTCCGGTTCCACGAGGACGGCTTCGTCGTCAGGGTGCTCGAGGGCGACGTCGGAACGATCATGACGACCGACAGTATGGATCTGAACGCGTTCGAAGACGCCGCCACCGCCGTCCGACGGCTGCTCGCGGACGCGTCGTTCGGCGGCGACTGAAGACCGTAGTTCGGTAAGCTACTCGGTAGTCAGTCACCTCGAGGTAGATCCAGTGGTCGGTAGATTTGTCGACAGTCACTCAGAACGAAGCCGGTCTGCTGCATCCACCCTCTGTATCGGTCACGCCAATTCTACCAGTAACTGGATAGATCGAGCGAGACGTGCTGAATACACAGCGCATATGCGGCATCAAGTGGATGGCCATCTATCTTCCTTAATTGAAATAGGGAAGCATACCGTCCGATGGTTCCATCGACGGAACCGCTTTCCGTGTGGGTCGCTTTAAAATACGCAATGTCATCATCGGACTCTTCGAGGGATGTCTATTCTGAAACGCTGGCCGTCTTCGATCAGCGCTACAAGCCATTCGAACCGCTCACGACGCCAGAAATTGCAGAATCGCTGGACACACCACGACGAACGGTCTACAAACGCTTAGAGAAACTCGTTGATCGAGGTGAACTGAAGACAAAGAAAGCTGGTGCCAATGCCCGGGTCTGGTGGCGACCGGCGTCACTTATTGACCAACCGTCTGCGAAGCGTTCTCCTGACACCCAGTCCACCCCTTCGCAGAGTATCCAAGACAGAAACCTTATCGAGCGTATTCTCGATGCCAGCCCCGTTAGTATCGTTGTTGTCGAACCGTCCGGTGAAATATCGTTTGCGAACAAACGGGCAGAAGAGACGCTCGATCTCGACCGGGACGAGATTACGAGCCGGACGTATCGACAACCTGAGTGGAACATCACGTACGATGACGGAACACCAGTCCCCGTCGATGAACACCCCGTAACACGTGTTCTGGAAACGGGCGAGCCGGACTACGGGTTTGAACACTGGATAGAGCTCCCGAACGGAACTGAGCGGTGGCTATCGAGCAATTCGGCTCCAGTACCGAACGAGGACGGAGATGTCGAGTACGTGGTTGTCGGCTTCGAGGACGCGACCTCATTGAAGGAACGCGAAGATAAATTGACCAGCGACAGACGACGGTTGCTCGAACTCCACTCTGAAGAATTGTTTCAGCCGTATCTTGCTGCGGCTGACGATGAGGTCCATATCGACGTAGACGAGGTTGTCACGCTTTCCGATGGGACGGCACTCCAATACATCACAACAACGGGTATCCCGGCAAAGGCATTACGTGACGTTTTCGAACGTCATTTCGCCGTTCTCGACGCGCGATTGCTTAGTTTGGCTGAGGAACACTGTCGCTACGAAGTCCATGTAGAGGCTCCGACTCTGCCGCTGATATTTGACGATCACGGGGGACGGGTCAACGCTTTCGTACGAAGTCGGACCGACGAAACACCAATTCTTACCGGTGTACTGCCGGGAGACGTTGATCCGCGAACGGTACTCCAGGAGGCTCGACAACTGTATTCGGACATCGAACTGGAGTCTCAGGAACTCCGCTACACGCCCCGCCTCTTGTACGACATCGTTGAAGAGTCACTTACAGACAAGCAGTTCGCAGCCCTGCGAACGGCATACTACGGAGGCTATTTCACCACTCCGCGAACGAGTACTGGTGACGAGTTAGCAGACCAATTGGGTATCACACGCCAAGCGTTCCATCAGCATCTTCGCAAGGCCGAACAAACCGTGTATGAGCAGTTATTCGAAGCGTCTGGCAAAGGGATACTTGACTAGTCAATATCACTGCTTATTCCACCCACGCTCTTCTTACAGCGTGATGAGTCCAAGCACGAATGGACTTGACGAAGACGACCGCGTTGGCTACGACCCGACCACGAACACCTATCACAACCAAATCGCCCGGGAGGATTCTGACTCGCTCTGTGTCACGATTATCATGACTGTCTCGGCTGTCACGGGGCAGGAGCCATATGCTATGGAACCGCTGTATTCGGTTCTCGACCCGGATGCCCTAGAAGCTTGCATCTTACATGAGCGGAAGGATAGTGTCCAGGTTTCGTTTTCATATGAAGGGTGTACAGTCACCATCGCAGGTAGTGGCGAGATCACCGTTCAGCCAGAAAAATGAGCGACGAGGGGCCATCGTTCCCGAAGACCTGTGATTACTACGGAACTCCACTAGAGGTGGGGAGACGGTATCCGATTGCCACAGTAGATGGAGAAAACGGAACCATCCACATTTTCACATTCTGCGGTATGGAATGTAAAGCGAAGTGACTCAACGAACATGGTGAAGAACTCAACCGAGGCTAAGTTGTCGTTTAGTTAGATAACCCTTCCAGTACGTCTCGGCGCAACGGACGTCAGCCAATTCCTGAAAGCACTGAGAGGCCATGCTGAACTCATCCTCTGTATGCAGCAAGCCGCTCTCGGCAGTGGTTTGGTAGTTCAATCAGACCTTGCTGAATAGATGACGCGAATGTTGCATAAGACTCGGCTCGATGTACGGAGGACGAGATTACTCAGCACAGGGTCGTATGTACCGATATAGGGCAAATCGGCCCAAGTATAGTAAGTACGAACACTTTGTGCTGAACACAGCGCGAATGTAGAACGAGCTTCTGTTCGATTTGAGAAGTTGGTGACCGCTCAGGAGAGGCCGTGTACGTATCGTCGATTCGTGGTTACCTGTCCGACGTTACCGCAGTTCCCGGTCAGTGTAGCGATCAACTGAACTGCTCCATACGCTAGTTAGGGAGTGACGTTATTGCTGTAGAGTTCCTATTTTATCTAAGGGGATTAGAATGATAATGGGGAACGGATACAACTCGAAAAAAGAGGGGCCGCCGTCCGCGGACGAGTCTGCTCTCAGCCTTCGAATCGTGGGGGCTGTTGCTGATTTGATGGATATTGATCCAGTTGACTGTCCCCCACTCTTCGAAGTTGTCGATCCGTCGGCTTTGGACAGGCTATTCGAAGGGAAAGAGGGTCACGGATCGCTTGTCCTCGAATACGCTGGATATGTTGTCACAGTAGATAACGAGGCGAATGTCACTTTGACTGAACCAGACGAGCTATGACGGCTACTTTCCGACGTTTTTCGTCACAAGCGCTTGAACACAGCATTCACGATAAGTATGCATCTCTACAGGGCGACTGGTTCACTGATTTCGGCGTGAAACAAACGAAGTCATCGTGCTGAATTCATCCCCCCTATTCAGCAGGCATCTATTGATAGGTATCGGAGAAATAGATCGCTGCGCCGTTACCTACTTGACCTATACTGAAACGGTGCGTACCTCCTTCGAGAAATACTACTACCCGGTATCTGTTCCCTCGTCGGCTGTGGTTCGTCAAGATAACAGCGATGGGATGGGATAGGATGGCGGTTCCGATGCCAACTACCAGAATAGACGGTTATGAGCTACCGATTCTCCCGCTGCTCGACCTTGTTCAGGTCTCGGACTCACGTTACAGATTTCGTCTATTTTGCTGGTTTGTCTGTCGCCCACCGATGAGGGGTTGGTTGGCGGGTCAATTTAAAGATGAAACCTCTACGCGCCCGTCCGCCACTCGTCTTCCAAGACGCTCATCTGAACCAGCGTCCAGTACTCGTCCCCGTGCCGTCGTGCCTCCCTGAGTGTACCCTCACGGGTGAAACCGACCTTCTCGTAACACGCAATTGCGGACTCGTTGAAGTCGAAGACACGTAGTTCGATGCGGTGGAGACCAAGTTCCTCGAAGCCAATTTCGAGTAGGTGGTGGAGCATCGACGTTCCGTGACCGCGCCCGCGTTCGTCTGGACTCACGATGACCCGAGAGACGCTCGCTGAGAGATTTCGTCGGTCGATGGTGTTCAGTTCGACGTACCCGACCATCTGTTCCGTCGAATCGACGGCTTTGAACGCCAGTCGGCTCGGTTCAGGGTCGTTCGTAGCTTCGAGATGCTCTCGGAGTTGCGACTCGTCGAGCGGATACGAAAATATTGGGCCCGCCCACTGAAGGAGAAACGACGGAGAGTCCACCCACTCGATTAGTTGGTCGAAGTCTTCTTGACTGAAGGGACGAAGGCTGATGTCAGCAGTCACGTCCCGAAAGAGAAAGCGTCGGCGAATAGCTCTTCTGAAGTACTTTCCAAGAACGGTTCGCTCACCTTATGTTTGAAGCGCGACGGAATGTCGGTTTCACCGACTCTCCCGCTGCTCCACCTTGTTCAGTTCGATCAGCAGCCGGAAGATAGCCTTCACCAGATTCGCGTCGACGTCGAACTGCTCGGCGTTCTCTCCCGCTCGCTCCATGACCTGCTGTTCCTGCTTCTCGTCCGTCGTCGGGAGCCCCTGCTCGTCTTTGACCTGGGCGATCGTATCCGCGACGTAGGTGCGCTGGGCGATCAGTTCGACGATCTCGCGGTCGATCGTCTGGATCTCCTCGCGCAGTTCGTCGAGGCTCATCTCGTCGGGCGTTCGATCGTCCGCAGCTGTTCCGTTTCCGTCCCCGTCAGTCGCTGACTCTCGAGTCATTGTACTTGTGTTCCGTCCGTTCGCGTCTGCAGTAATCGTGTCGTTCCGTCGCGCTCGGCCCACCGCTCGCGCACCGCCTCGAGCGTCGCCTCGTCGCCGACGGCGACGTAGCTCGGCCCGGTACCGGACAGCGAGACGCCGGTCACGTCGGGCAGGGCGTCGATCATCGGCCCGGTCGAAAATTCGAGGGCGCCGCAGAACGCGAAGCCGTTGACGGTCATCGCCTCGCCGTAGCGGCCCTCGAGCGCGAGTTCCTCGACGAGTTTCGCCATCGGGGCGACGCGCTCGCAGGCCGAAACGTCGGTGTCGGCGCTGTAGGCCCGCTCGGGGGGCGTGTAGACCAGTGCCGACCACTCAACTTCGTCGCGGGCAAGGAGTTCGTCGCCCGCGTTGTCGGTGACGGTGACGCCGCCGAGCATGCTCGCGCTGGCGTCGTCGAACGCGCCGGTGACCGTCACGCCGGCGTCGCGGGCCGCCCGGACGCCGAGTCGGCAGGCCTCGATGCGCTCGACCGCGTCGGCGATCTCGAGCGCGTCGAGCGTCGCGAGCACCGTCGCGTTGGCTGCGGCGCTGGAACTCTTCAGCCCGGAGGCCATCGGCACCTCGCTCTCGGTGCGGATGCGGGCGCCGACCTCCTCGGGGTCCAGACCCGCCTGCGCGGCGTACTCGTCGATCGCGAACGCGGCGCAGCGCTCGACGAGCGTCGTGTCGGCGTCGGGTTGGCCGTCGACCTCGCCGACGAAGGTGCCGTCGTCGGTGAGTTCGACGGTCGCTGTCGTCTCGAGGTCGATCGCGAACGCGGAGCCGACTCCGGTCGCGAGCGCGTTGAGAACCGTCCCGGCTGCGGGGGCAACGGCGCGGCCGTCCATACGGGTACACTCTCAAAGCGGCTATTTACGGCTGACGGTCTTCGGGTCCCGGTACCCGTTCGCACGCCAGTTCGAGCGGTAGCTGGGTGAGGAAGGCGCCGGCAAGTGTACGAGCGCAGGTGTCGGCAGCGGACTTTTCGGCACCGACCGCGTGCGAACCGTATGGACCCGCGACGGCTCGGCGCCGTCGCTCGAGACGTCGCCGCCGTGGTGCGCGAGCACAACGTGACGTTCATGGCCGGCAGCATCGCCCACGCCGCGTTCCTCTCGATCGTCCCCCTCCTGCTGTTGCTGTTCATTCTCGTCGGTGCGGTCGGCAACGACTACCTGAGCGACCAGATCGTCGCGATGGCTCGCGATCACCTCAGCCCCGCGGGCGAGGGACTGGTCTTCGAGGCGCTGACGAACGCCTCCGAGCGGGCCGGCGCGTCGCTCATCGGCGTCGTCTCGCTGCTGTGGGGCATGCTGCGCATCTTTCGCGGCATCGGCACCGCGTTCGACGAACTCTACGGCGGCGAGGCTGACTCCGTCGCGCGCAAGGCGATCGACAGCGTCGTCGTCTTCGTGGCGATCCTGATCGCGACCGTCGGCGCCGGCTTCGGCGCGACGACGCTCGCAGCGATCGATCACATCGTCGTCGAAGTGCTCACGCCGTTCGCGCTGTTTTTCGGACTGCTCGCCGCGTTCTTTCCGATGTACTACGTCTTTCCGAACGTCGACGTGAGCGCTCGAGAGGTGCTTCCCGGGACGATCGTCGCTGCGGCGGGCTGGGTCGCGCTCGAGGCGGTGTTCGGCGTCTACGCCGGCTTGGTCGACACCGTCGGCACCTACGAGACGTTCGGCGCGGTCATCCTGCTGCTCGTCTGGCTCTACGGCAACGCCTTCGTCCTGCTGATCGGCGCGGCGGTCAACGTCGTGGTCGGCGACCACCATCCCGCCGGCCGCGACGACGGTGACGACGGCGGCGCCGACGACGAGCGAAGCGCACCCGATGCCGCGAGCGCTTGAGCCCGACCCGGAACCGGAACGCACCGCTTTTCCGAACTCCGGCCGAACGGGCATCCAATGAGCGCGCGCAGCAACGTCGCACCCAGCACGATCGGCGTCGACTTCGTCGAGGGCGGCATCGTCGTCGAGTACCTCGACGGACGGGACGTGTTCTACCACGGGCCGCCGAAGCCGGTCGAAGAGTCCATCACGACCCCGCCGGGCAAGGACGTCCACGTCCTCGTCACCGACCCCGACGGCCTCGAGGGCGTGATGACCTACGTCAACGACCGAGACACCCACGACGAGATCCTCGAGTCGACCGGGGTCGGCCGGGTCATGCTCGAGGCCGACGACGAAGAGGTGCTGTTCCCCGGCGTGACCGTCACGACGGAAGCCTACTCGATCCGCGTCGAAGCGGATCTCGAGGTCGTCGACGGCCGCGTGTTCGTCTTCGCGGAGGACGAGTTGAGCGAGCACGCGTACGAACTGGTTGCGGAGGGCGACGTCGACGGTGAGGCCGAAAGTGAAAACGACGCGGCACCCGAAGACGAAGACGAAGACGAAGACGGAGTGAGCGCGTAAGCATGCCACTCCGGAAACCCTGGCGCGACCTCGACCGCGAGACCGTCCGAAGCGCGCCGGACAAACCCGGCGTCTACGAACTCGGCGACGGCTCCGGGACCGTGCTCTCGGTCGACCACGGTATCCTGCGCGACGAACTCAAGACTGCGCTCGCCTACGGCGACGCTGCGCGCGTCCGCTGGACAGAGACCCACACGCCCGAGCAGGCTCGAGAGGTCGCGGCCGACCACCGCGAGCGTCTCGAGTAGCCCGCCGCGACGTGCGTTACTGAATGTACGACGGATCGGAGCCGTCGCAGTGCTTCTCGTGTTCGGTTGCGTCCGACTTCTCGTCGAAGAGCAACCCGCAGGTCTCGCACTCGTACCAAGTTGCGTCGTCGCGCTCGGTCTGGACGACCATACCACACGGTGCGACGGGGACGCCCAAATGCGTTTCTCCGGGTGGGACGGATCGAGCGCTCGAGACGGCAGGGAGGGCGGCGACGGGGACGGGGAAATTCTCAAGATGACAGGGCCGAAACCAAGGGGTATGAGCGGGTCGGATACGGACGGCGTTTCCCTGTCGGTACGAGCGGCCGAAAAGCGCGACGCCGGCCGCGGTGTCGCGCGGATTCCCGAGTTGGCGCGACGACAGTTAGGCGTACTGAGCGGCGACACGGTCATCATCGAGGGCGAGACCGAGACGGTCGCGAAGATGTGGCCGGCCGACCCGTCGGTGGCGGAGAACGGCATCCAGATCGACGCCGATACCCGCGCGAACGCCGGGGTCCACGTCGGCGATACGGTGACGGTCCGGCCGGCGGACAAGTCCTCGATCCGCGAGGCCGAACGCGTCACGTTGACGCCGCCGCCGTCGCTGTCGGCCAACGAACGGCAGGTCGCCGAGCGCGAGGCGACCAAGAAACTCCGCAATCGCCCGGTGCGGGCCGGCGAACAGATCCGCGTCGAGGGCGTCGGTGCGGAACCGTTCAAGGTCGTCGACACGACCCCCGAGGGCGACGTGCGGATCACGAGCACGACGACGATTCGGATTCACGCCCCCGACGCGAGCGATGCGGCGGCTGCGACGTCCGGCTCCCGATCCTCGAGCGGCGGACCCAGCGGGACGAGCGGGTCTGGCGACACCGGCCCCGCGGCATCCGAGTCCGACACGCCCTCTGCACCCGCGACCGCGACCCAACCGAGCTCCGGGGTCACCTACGAGGATATCGGCGGCTTAGACGAAGAACTCGAGCTCGTCCGCGAGATGATCGAACTGCCGCTCTCGGAGCCCGACCTCTTCCGCCGACTGGGCGTCGAGCCGCCCTCCGGCGTCCTGCTGTACGGCCCGCCGGGCACCGGGAAGACGCTGATCGCCCGCGCGGTCGCCAACGAAGTCGACGCCAACTTCGAGACGATCTCCGGCCCGGAGATCATGTCGAAGTACAAGGGCGAGAGCGAGGAGCGGCTCCGCGAGGTGTTCGAAACCGCCGCAGCCGAGGCGCCGACGATCATCTTCTTCGACGAGATCGACTCCATCGCCGGCCAGCGCGACGACGACGGCGACGCCGAGAACCGGATCGTCGGCCAACTGCTGACGCTGATGGACGGGCTCGACGCCCGCGAGGAGGTCATCGTCATCGGCGCGACGAACCGCGTGGACGCGATCGACCCTGCGCTGCGCCGCGGCGGCCGCTTCGACCGCGAGATCCAGATCGGCGTCCCCGACGAAGAAGGGCGCAAGGAGATCCTCGAGGTCCACACCCGCGGGATGCCGCTGGGCGACGACGTCAACGTCGACGCGATCGCCCGGCGAACCCACGGCTTCGTCGGCGCGGACCTCGACTCGGTCACGAGCGAGGCCGCGATGGCGGCGATTCGGGATCGGCCGACCGACGCCGACGAGCGCGAGGCGTGGAATCGGGAGCCGACGGTCCGCAAGCGGCACTTCGACGAGGCGCTCGCGTCAGTCGAACCCTCCGCGATGCGCGAGTACGTCGCCGAGTCGCCGAACACGGACTTCTCCGACGTCGGCGGCCTCGAGGCGGCGAAGAACACCCTCCGCGAATCGGTCGAGTGGCCCTTGACCTACGATCGCTTATTCGAGGAGACCAACACCGAACCGCCCTCCGGCGTCCTGCTGCACGGGCCGCCGGGGACCGGCAAAACCTTGCTCGCTCGCGCGCTGGCCGGCGAGACGGACGTCAACTTCGTCCGCGTCGACGGCCCGGAGATCATCGACCGCTACGTCGGCGAGAGCGAGAAAGCCATCCGCGAGGTGTTCGAGCGGGCCCGCCAGTCCGCGCCGTCGATCGTCTTCTTCGACGAGATCGACGCGATCACCTCGGCCCGCGGCGAGGGCCACGAAGTCACCGAGCGCGTCGTCTCGCAACTACTGACGGAACTCGACGGCATGCGCGAGAACCCGAACCTCGTCGTGCTCGCGGCGACGAACCGCAAGGACCACATCGACCCAGCCTTGCTCCGTCCCGGGCGCCTCGACACGCACGTCTACGTCGGCGAACCCGACCGCGAGGCCCGCGAGAAGATTCTCGAGGTCCACGCCCGCGGCAAGCCGCTCGCGGACGACCTCGACATCGCCGAACTGGCGGCCGAACTCGAGGGCTACACCGGCGCCGACCTCGAGGCCCTCGTGCGCGACGCCTCGATGCGGGCGATCCGCGAGGTCGCGACCGAGTACGAGCCCGACGAGGCCAACGAGAAGGCCGACGAGGTCCTCATCGAGCGCCGCCACCTCGAGGCGGCTCGAGAGAACGTCGATACGGATACGTAGCCGCTCGCGATCGGTTAGCGATGTCCGCGGCCGCAGGCCGGTACTTCCTTGCGATCGCGTTCTCAGTGGCGATGCGCGCCGATCGCTGACGTTGCGTCCTGCAACCGTGGCATCCAATCGCCGGACCGCGGGCCGATGCCACTGCAGGCGTAGCTGTTAAACCGATGACGAGCCACATGAACGCTGGCTGTACCTTTGCAAGCCGTGCGGGCTGCGATCTGCCGGGCTTGAGGGTCGATGAAACGGATTGACCGTGCGAACGCGGGTACCTCGATGGTAACTTAGGCAGGACTCGAGGCCGAGCCGTCCGATTCGGCGTCGGAGTCGCCGTCGGTCTCGAACTCTTCGCTCCCGCCATCGGGCGTTTCGGTCGTCACGTCGAACTCGAGGTCGTCGGCCTCGAACCCGCCGCCCTCGAGCACGACCGTCTCGCCGGCGGTCGTCGAGTCGCCGGGTTCGACGGCGATGTCCGACCGGTCGACCGACGGCGGGAAGAGCACGTCGACGCGGCTACCGAAGGCGATGTGTCCGATCCGCTCGCCGCGCTCGAGGTCGTCGTCGGCCTCGACGTAGGGGTGGATCCGGCGGGCGAACGCGCCGGCGATGAGGGTGACTTCGGCGTCGCTTTCGGGCGTGTCGGGGTAGTCGTCCGGATCCGGTGCGGGCGCCGGCTCGCCGTCGGCGGCGTCGCCGCTCGAGTCGGCCGGCAGGTTCGACGAGTCGGTCTCGAGGCGGACGTGAACCCGCTCGTTTCGGTCGGATTCCTTGGAGAAGGCGGGGCGGTTCGCGCCGGAGACGTGTTCGACGTCGGTGACGCGGCCGGCGAAGGGCGCGCGGACGACGTGGACGTGCCAGACGTTCATGAAGATGCCGAGCCGGACGCGGTCGCCCTCCTCGCGGAGCACGGAGACGCGGCCGTCGGCCGGCGCGACGACGCCCGTCGGCGGCGGCGTACGCTCTGGATCGCGGAAGAAAGCGAGGACGCCGGCGCCGGCTGCCAGCGAGAGGAGCCCCGCCGTCGCGCTGATTACGAGCGCGAACGGCGCGGCCAGCAGCGGAAGGATGGCGTACTTCCAGGCCCCGGGAGCGAACTTCATATCGGATCCACGACGCCGAGGCGTATGGCCGTTACGGAGGGCAGGGAGCCGACAGTGAACCAGTCCAGAAGAACAGCGCGAGAACAGGGTCGCCGACCGCGAGACGTCGAACCGACGGATAGCCATACTGAGGCGCCGCCCAGCGAGCTTACTCGTGCGCTTCGATCGCCAACCGAATCCGGTTCGCGAAGACGTTCATCTCCCCCGTCGCGTGGTCGCTCTTACTGACGAACGCCGAGACCCCCGCCTCGAGCGCCTCGTCGACGAGCGGCTCGAGCGAGTTACCGGTAAAGAGGACGAACGGCAGCTCGGGGATCGACGCCTCGTCGTGCAGCGAGGCCGCGAGCTCGAGGCCGGTCTCGTCGAGCAGTTCGTAGCTGGAGATGACGCAGTCGAACGACGAGTCGGCGAGGACGGAGCGGGCGTCCGGGGCCGTCGCGACGGTCTCGACGTCGAAATCGTGTTCCGATCGTAACGTTTGGCTGACGTGTTCCGTCAGAAAGTCGCTGTCGTCGACGAAGAGAACGCGATACGGTGACATAGACAGACAACTCGGACGAGTTACTATAAACCGTTTGGCAGTCTGCCAGAAGCGTTATTATACCCGATGTTACGGCCCGTCGACGGGAATCGTGAACGCGAACGTCGACCCCTCGCCGGGCTCCGAGTCGACCCAGATCCGACCGCCGTGGCGCTCGACGATGCGCCGACAGAGCGCCAGTCCGATCCCCGTACCGGGGTACTCGTCGCGGCTGTGGAGGCGCTGGAACACCTGAAAGACCCGGTCCGTTTCCTCCGGTTCGATGCCGATGCCCTCGTCCGCAACGGAGATCTCCCACATCCGCCGATTCCGCTCGACGCCGACGTGGACCCGCGGCGGCTCGTCGCCCGAATACTCGAGGGCGTTCGACAGCAGGTTCTGGAACAGTTGGCGCAGTTGGCTGGCGTCGCCCTCGACGGTCGGCAGCGACTCAGTCGTGATCTCCGCGTCGGTATCCTCGATCTTCACCTGCAGATCCGTCAGCACGTCCTCGAGGACGTCGTCGAGATCGACGGGCTCGAAGGGGTCGCCCTGCGAGTCGATCCGGGAGTACTCGAGGAGCCCGTCGATCATCTCGCGCATCCGCTCGGCGCCGTCGACCGCGAACTCGATGAACTCCTCGCCGTCCGCGTCCAGTTCGTCGACGTACCGGTCCTCGATGAGTTGGAGGTAACTCGAGACCATCCGGAGCGGTTCCTGCAGGTCGTGGGACGCGGCGTAGGCGAACTGTTCGAGCCGTTCGTTCGACTCCTCGAGGTCGGCGACCGTCTCGTTGAGCCGGCGTTCGTACTGCTGGCGCTCGATGCCGGTCGCGAGGATCGTCGCGGCGCTCTCGAGGAAATCGACGTCGTGGTCGGCGTACTCCCGCTCGCGGTCGTCGTAGACGGCCAGCACGCCCCACGGATCGTCTGCGGGACCGATCGTGACGCCCATTCCGCTCCGGATGCCGGTGTCGTTCAGCACCGACGAGCGTTCGATCCTGTCGTCGGCCTCGAACGATTCGACCACGATCGGTTCGCTGGTCGCGAGCGTCCGCTCGGCCAACAGCCCCGGCTCCGACGACGACACCGCGGTCGTCGTCTCGTTCTCGAGCAGGTCGTCGTCGCAGCCGACGCTCGCGCGGACCTCGAGTGCGGAGCCGTCGCCGCCGACGGGCGCCGGTTCGGTCTCCAGGACGAGACAGCACTCCACGTCGAGCGCCGTTTCGATCAGGCGGGTCGCCTTCTCGAGCAGGTCGTCGACGTCCGGATTCTCGAGCGCGTACCGGCCGAGGTAGTTGACCGACTCGAGCTGGATGACCTTCTCGGTGAGCGCCTGTTCGGCGGCCTTGCGCGGTGAAATATCGCGAAAGAGTCCGACGAAGTAGCGGTCGCCGTCGTACGTGAAGTCGTTGAGCGAGACGGCCAGGGGCACCTCGTGGCCCGCCTTGTGCTGGCCGGGAAGTTCGACGTAGGTCCAGTTCAGGTGTCGCTCGCCGGTCTCGAGGTACCGCTGGAGGGCGTCGAGGTGTGTTTGCCGAAGCCGCGGCGGGATGATGTTGACCTTGCTCGAGCCGACCAGTTCGTCCGGCGTGTAGCCGAGGATGCGCTCGACCGCCGGGTTGGCGTACTGAATGTCGCTGTTCGTATCGAGAACGATGATCCCGTCAGGTAGCGCCTCGGCTAACGCCTGGAACGTCTTGCCGTACGTGAGGTCTGGTTCCGATACCGTCGCCGTCGCGTTCGGTCGCCGGTCGACGATTCCCCCGAGTTCCAACTCGCCATCGGTTCCCGCAAAGCCCTCGAGATGAAGGTCACAGGAGATGGCAGTGTCGCTTTTCGTCCGCAGCGAGACGGGGATCGATACCGGACCCGCGCCGGGCTCGAGGGTCGACCCCGCTTTGGTCCCGTCGTCCGATCCGTTCGCGTCGTGGGGGGTACCGAGCTCCTCGAGCAGGGCGTCGTCAGCAGTCACGAGCTCCGTAAGCGACTTATCGCGGAGTTCCGACCGACTGTAGCCGGTCAGCGACGCGAACGCGTCGTTGACCTCGGTAATCACGCCGGATTCCGTCGCGCGGAAACCGGCGATGTCGGCCGCCGCGAGAAGCGCACCGATCCGACGCGGACTCGACGCTGCCGGGTCGCTCTCGTGGTCCGTATCACCTGCAGACGGCCTCGAAGGCGGACCGGATTCCATCGCCGGAGTTTCGGCATAAGTGGGGATAAGGACTGCGGTGACTTGCCGTATTTGTTCGGTACATTTTATGGAATTGACCTGTTTCGACGACCGTTTATGCCGTATTAGGCGTGTATTGAGCGCCAATTGCCCGCCTCGAGCGCCTCAGTCCCAGAACGACTGGGTCCGCGCGTACTCGCGCTCCTTCGAGAGGATGTCCCGGTAGAACTCGTCCTCGTTCTCCCGGAGCTTGTTGATGATCTGGGCGGCGTTGTGCGGCCCGACGCCGCGAGCGGCCATCGCGGTGACGGCCTGCTTGCCGTGGCTCTGGACCAGACTCGCGGCGCGGTAGGCGCGCTCGGTCATCCGCTCTTGCTCCTCGTCTTTCTCTTCCGCGCGGACCGCCTGTACGACCTCCTCGGCCCACGGGTTCAGCGACGCGATCCGGGTCGACCCGCACTCGGGGCACTCGGGCTGGTCCGATACCCGCTTGACTTTCGTCTTGACCTTCCACTCCTTGCAGTGGGTACACAGCAGGATGACCCGGTCGTTCTGCAGGCGCTCCCGGACCGTCTCGATGACGCTCGCGTCGGCGTTCTCCGGCGCGAGCAGTTCCTTCCCCGAGGAGGAGCGCCCGCCCTGGCCGACCGGCGTGCGACCGCGGTGGGTGACCAACGCGAGGTCGCCCGACTGGATCCCCTCGAGCACCGCGCTCGCCCGCTCGATATCCAGATCTTCGTGGAACACTTCGCGGACCGCCTCCTCGTACATCGGCGTATCCTCGAGCGCCGCCAGCAGGCGCTCGTTCGAAATCCGGCCCGAGCCCTGGCTCTGCCAGCGCTTGAGTGCGCCGAACTTCGCGGAGACCTGCGCGAGGCGGAAGGCCAGCGCGTCGGAGTTCTTGAGTCCGAGTTCGACGATCGTCTCGACGTGGTCCGGGTCGGTGTCCTCGAGCACCTCGATCACGTCGCTGGTCGCGATCGAACTCGGGACCTCGAGTTCGATCCGGTAGGGGTCGGTCTCCAGTCCCACGGAAGAGCCGGCCCGCTGACCCAAAAGCGCCGAGAGCACGCGGCCCAGCGTCTCGTTGGCCGTGTGGCCGAAGCAGGCGTTGAGTACGATCGTCCGGCCCTGTCGCTCCAAGACGATCCGGTCGGCCGTCGGCATCGGCGCCTCGGCCTCGATCTGCTTCTCGAGTTGGTCGCAGGCCTCGGTGAGCGTGTACTCGTCGGCGGGATAGCGGTGGGCGAGTTCGCGGCCGACGGCGGCGGCGTCGGCACCCGTCTCGAGTTGCGGCTGTGCAACATTGCGAATCTCGCCGACCTCCTGGGCGACCGCGGCGGGGACCGGAATCTCCTGGCCGATCCAGGAGGGCACCTCGCCGGCAGGGTCCTCGATGGGACTAACCTTCACTTTCCCCTCTTCGTCGTCGATCTCGGCGATCCGCCACATCTCGCCGCGCTGGACGAACACCTCGCCGGGCTGGGCGAAGTTGACGACGAACCGCTCGTCCAAGGTCCCGATCTGCTGGCTCGAGGCGATGTCGTGGACCTCGTAGGTCTCTTCGTCGGGGATCATCGAGAGGTTCGAGTAGACGTACTGCCAGGTCCCGCCGGTCGTCTCGAGGCGGTCCTCGCCCTCGTCGAACCAGACGATCCGGTTGCGGTGCAGTTCCGAGCAGATCTCGCGGAACGTCTCCTTCGGGAGGTCCCGGAACGGATACGCGCGCGTAACGGTGTCGTAGGCGTCCCGAAAGTGGGTATCCCCGCGGCTCTGGACGATCCCCGGGATCTGGTTGGCGACGACGTCTAAGCTCCCTTCGTGGATCGCCGCCGGTTCGACCTCGCCCTCGCGGGCGCGGCGGGCGATCGCCAGCGCCTCGAAGGTGTCGTCCGGCCGGGTCGTGACGATGGTCCCGCTCGAGACCTCGTCCTGGCGGTGGCCGGCGCGCCCGATCCGCTGGAGCAGGCGCGTGACCTGCCGCGGGCTCTTGTACTGGACCACGTGGTCGACGCGGCCGACGTCGATCCCCAGTTCCATCGAGGACGTACAGAGCAGGCCGTCCAGTTCGCCCGTCTTGAAGCGGTCCTCGACCTGGATCCGGGCCTCCTTCGAGAGCGAGCCGTGGTGGACCCCGATCGGGAGGTCGAGTTCCTTGAACCGCGAGCCCAGCGCCTCGGCGGTCTGGCGCGTGTTGACGAATATGAGCGTCGACTCGTGGTCGGCGACGATGTCGCGGATCAAGCGGACGTGGCTGGCCGTGCTGGCATCCGTCATCAGCGTCCCCGACAGGTCCTCGTCCTCGTCGGTGATCTCGGGGTGGCGAACCGCCACGTCCACGTTGCTCCCGACGTCGATCTCGCGGATCTCGCAGGATCGGCCGCCGGTGAGGAACTGGCCGACGTCCTCGGGATCGCCGACCGTCGCCGAGAGGCCGATGCGCTGCATCTCACCCGCGAGGTCGTGGAGTCGCTCGAGGCCGATCGCCAACTGCGCGCCCCGCTTCGAGGCGGCGAGTTCGTGGACCTCGTCGATCACGACGTGGGAGACGTCCTGCAGCGCTTCGCGCAGGCGTTCGCCGGTAAGCATCGCCTGGACGGTCTCGGGCGTCGTGATCAGCACGTCCGGCGGGTTCTCGGCCTGTTTCCCTCGCTGGTACTGGGTCGTGTCGCCGTGGCGGACGTCGACCTCGAGGCCGAGGTACTCGCCCCACCACTCGAGGCGCTCGCGCATGTCGCGGTTCAGGGCCCGCAGCGGGGTGATGTAGAGCGCGCCGAACCCCTCGGGCGGCCCGTCGTCGGCGACGAGGTGGTCGAACACGGGCAACATCGCCGTCTCGGTCTTGCCACTCCCGGTGGGTGCGATCACGAGCGTATTCTGGCCCGCAGCCAGCGGCGGGATCGCCAACTGCTGCGGCGCCGTCGGCGTCGAAAACCCGCGCTCGGAAAGTGCCCCGCGAACCGTCGAGCCGAGGTGCGTAAAGGCCGCGACGTCCCCGTCAGTCATCGATTTCTCGTAGGGGCGAGCGACGCATAAGGACCACGCTCCGCTCGCCCGATCGGTAATCGAACGCCGACTCGAGGACGACGGTGAGGCGGCGAAACGGGCCGATTCGGCTACTCTTCGTCCGACGCCTCGCCGCCGCTCGAGTCGTTCCCTTCGCCGACGAGTTCGTCGGCGACGTCCTCGTCGACGGCCATCTCACCCGGCTCGGGAATGTTCTCGTCGGCGCGTTCCGCGATCTCTTCTGACGAGCGCTCCTCGTCGGTGATGTCGACGTTCGTTTCCGCATCGTCGATCACGTCGTTAACGTCGGTATCGGCGTCGGCGTCAGCCTGCGTCCCGGACTCGGCGTCGAGGCCGGTTACGTCGGCGTCCGAGTCGCCGCCGTCGTCGGCCGCCGACTTCGCGTCCTCGGTCGGCGGCCCCTCCTCGCTCCGGTCGATCTCCTCCTCCCGTTCGCCGATCGGAATCTTCTCGAACTCGTCCGGGACGCCCGCGTATCTCGACGCGGCGTACGCGACGGCGGCGAACCCCAGCGAGAGCAACAGCAACTTCCGCGCGAGGCCCCGACCGCCGCTCGAGGCGCCATCGCCCGGCGGTGTGGCCGCTCGCTGATCTCGCCTGCGCGTTCGTGGTGTCGATGGAAGGCGCATCGGGGCCCCTACTCTCCCGCCTCGGAAGTCGATTCGGGGTGGCAACGCAAGGGGTCGACCGCCTCGAATCGGTGGCGAAACCGGACCGTAACTGCGGTAGGGACCACTTTCCGACCGGGTATGCGATTCATAGCTACATGCGCGAGTTCAGTACTTCGACCAGATGACAGTTATCGATCCACGACAGTCACCGATTCCGACTGGTCGTTCGACTGAGCTGTCCGCGTGCTCGAGACGCCCCCGTGCTGTAACTCCCGGTACTGAGCCGGGTGCACCTGCCGGTGGAGCGGGAAGGAAGGACGGCCGCGGCCGGCCGGCCCTCGCATCGCGATCGCTCGCTACGACCGCTCCGGCGTCCAGTGCGAGGTGAGCCGAATGCGGAATTCCCTCTCACGAGGCGCGGGGAACGAGCGCACGCGGACTGCGCTCGTTCTCGCCGTCCTCGTCGCGGTCAGTAGCGTCGCGACGGTCGGCGTCGCCGTCGGTGCGACGGGTGCGAGCACCGCCGACGCCGGGTCGGACTCGAGTCCATCGGCGAACGTCGCCCTACAGCAGAACGTCTCGGAAAGCGAGTTCGCCGTGCCGGCCCCCGAGGAGGGCGATCCCTACTTCGAGGCGAAGGCGGACGACAACCGGTGGATCAGCTACGTCAACCCGCGCGACGAGTACCGGTCGCCATACCTCGGGGACGGCTCGGGGAAGATCTGCGTCTCGCTGTTCAACGAGGCCGGACAGGTCGTCGCCGGCGAGAGCGTCCCGAACACGACCGTTACCGTGCCGACCGGGGAGTCGATCGACTGGCACTCCCACGCCGACCCGGTGACCGTCGAGTACCCGCTGACCGAAAACTACGATCGGCCGCTCGACGCCGACCAGTTCGGCACGAGTCCCGACGTCCCGCAGGGCGACGGCTACATGGACGCCCACTGCATCGAAATCCACGGCCTGCCGGAAGACGGCGGCGAGGTGCAGTACGGCGAGGCCGAAATTTCCGGCGAACACGCCGACGATATCGAACTCGTCGGCTACGTCCAGCAGGCCCACGACACCTGGGACACCGACGTCGATCCGATCGAGGACGCCGAATCCTACGAGGAAGCCGGCGGCGGCTGGACCTACTACCCCGACCGCTCGCACGGTCAGGTCGTCGTCGTCCTCCAACTCGACGGTGACAGAGACATCAGCCTCGAGGATTCGACCGATAATTCGACGATCGATTCCGGCGACGGCGACGGTGACGAGAACGCGACGAACTCGAGCGACGACGAGAACGAGCCGTCAGAATCGTCCTCCGATTCGAACGGGACCGACGAAAGCGACGACACCGGCGATGCCAGCGGTACGGGCGACGGACTACCCGGCTTCGGTGCGATCGCTGCGGTCGTCGCACTGGGCTCCGTGACGCTTGCACGGTACGTCGATTCACGGTCGTCCTAACCCGTCAAGACGGCAAAACAGGGAACGACGACGGACGGGAACGGCCGCCGTCGTCAACCATGGAGGCCCCACACTCCATGACGGGGGTCGCAAAGTGGATACTGCGATCCACGGATAGACTATCGTCCCCCGTCTACCCGGAGGACTCGAGCGAGAACTCATAAGCGTAGTGGCCACCGTGATCGGACCCGGACCGCTCACCCGATCCGGCGCGTCGGGGTTCGCACTCGTCCACGTTCGGTTCGGAGCGGGCCGATTTGGAGCGGTCCGGTTCGGGGACGACCTCGAGTGCGGCCGGAACCAATTAGGTTTTGACGATTGCAGCGAGACTCCCGACAATGGCGCCCGCTGAATCGGACGACGATCCGCGCGTCCCCGTCGTGTGTCCCGAGTGCGAAACGACTTCCCGCGTGCCGCTGACCGATCTCGCAGAAACGGTCGCGCGACACAACGACCAGCTCCACGACGGCGAGGATATCGCCGAAGTCGACCCCGACGTCGCGGACCACATCGCTGACCTGATCGCGACGGAACTCGGCTTCCTCGACGACGCCGAGTAACGGTCACGCCGCTGTAGAGAACAGCGAGCCCGCTATCGTCGCAACGCGTCGGCGATCGTTTTGACCGCTCGTCGGAGTCGCCCCCCGTCGCTGGCGGTTCTACCTTCTCGCTTTCTGCGGGCTGTCACGACGCCGTCTTCGTCGGGCCGTTCGTCGACTCGAACGTCCGGTCGTTTCGCATCCATACGCCCACGATTTGGGAACCCGTTGAACAACGATTGGCCTTGCACCTGCAACGCGAGAATTCTCCGCAAAACGGATAATTCGATCCAAATTTCTCGAAATCGGATGAATAATTCAGTGGGAAGGCTTATGATCGTATACTCGCCTTCGACGGGTATGGCACGGAACGAAGCGACCGACGTCGATGCCGAACTGGACGATGCGTCGACCGAACGGGCGGACGGGTGGAACGCGAACGCGGGCCCGGACGCGTTCGAGGCGGCTCCTGCGACGATCATCGCGACCGACGGGACCGACGGACCGGACGGCAAGCGCGAGAGCGCCTTTCCCAACGAAGTAACCATCGTCGGCCACGGCGTGCCCTCGAGTTTCGAGATCACGGTCGACGGCGCGATCGACGCCGCCGATACCGCTCGCGAGACCACGGTCGTCTCCGGAACGACCGTCGAAGGGACCGTCGAAACCGGAACCGTCGCGTTCCGCTTCGACGGCGACCTCCTCGACGTGACGTTCGTCGACCGCGAGATCACGGGCCACTCGCCCGCGGCGGCGCCGAACGTCCACGTGGATTACGGCACCGCAGAATAAGGTCCGGGCACCTCGAGTCCCGAAAACGGATCGTTCTTACCGCAGACTCGCGTAGTCGGCCGTATGACCGACCCCGCCGACTGGATGGATCCGGTGGACGACGACATCCTGGAGTTGATGCGCGAGGACGAGATTTTCGAGCCGAGTCAGATCAGGGACGAAGGCGTCTGTCGAGGGCCACACGCGGCCTACCGGTGTCGCGAACTCGCGAAGCGCGGCCTCCTGGCGAATCCGATGACCGGCGTCTACGACATCACCGACCTCGGCGAGCGGTATCTCGATGGCGAGGTCGATCCCGCGGATCTCGAGGCGGACGAGGAGTAGCGGACTCCTGCCGGTCGACCCGAATCGTCCGGCGTCCTATTCGTCCGTGTCGACGGCCTCGGGTGCGTGATCCGCGAGGAAGTCGACGAGTTCGTCACCGCCGACGAAGCCGTCCGCGAGGCGGGCGACGGGGTCGCCGTCTCGGAAGAGGAGCAGCGACGGGACGGACTCGATATCGAACCGGTCGACTAACTCGAGGTCGTCGCCGGGATTGAGCATTCCGATCGGAACGGCGGTCGACCGCGCGACGTTGCCGAGTACCGGCTCCATCGCCTGACACTTCGGGCAGCCGATCGTGTAGAATTCGACGAGCGCCACGTCGTGCTCGTCGACGAACGCCGCTAGCTCGGCGCCGTCTGCGAGTTGCGCTGGTTTCGTTGTGGCGTCGCTCATAGACGAGCGAGGGGCGCCGGACGGATATCGATGTCGGACGGCACGGGTAGCCGGGCCGTCGGTGTGCGTCGCCCGAGAATCGGCCATTCGACCAATACTTATACTCTTGATACGGATTCAGGTGCCCACTTTGGAATTGTTCCGGACGGACCGGCGCGGTACCGGACGCGTACAGGATCTATAATCATCACAGATAGGACATTTATGCGTCGAACGCCTAGGGATCACTGATGACGGAATCTGGCACCCACAAGGCGGCAGCCCGTCGAAAATCGACGTTATTCTGCCGAGCGTGCGATCACGCCAGTCCGATCGACGGGGACTGGCGTCGTCGCGAGCGCGGCGAGACCGTCGTCTACGTCTGCCCGGTCTGTGAGACGCGGATTACGGAACGACCGCGCCGCGACGGCGGCGATAACCGCCAGTCCGACGGCGGCCGATCGAACGCGGCTGCCGAAAATCGTCGGCGTCAGGCCCTCGAGCTGATCTACAGTTAACGTTCGGTCTACAGTCCACGAGACCGGATCGACGACTCGCTCGCGGAGAACGGCCGTTCCGTTGGCTGTTCGTGCATATTCCGACGAATGTCCACCCCGTTTCGGCCACCATCGCGCACATTCTCAAATTTTGCTCCCGTTTTGCGAACGTACTTCATATCGAATCCGGCCATACAGGGTAAGAAGCGTACGATTGAATAATTTTGATTCGATCTGAGTATATTCGCCCACAACAGTAGAGCTTTAATAGTAGAATCCATTGGCTTATTCGAGTAGAAGATGACAGGTGACAACCTGACCGCTGCGGAAGAAGAAGTACTGGAGAAAATCGAGGCGGAAGACGTCGACTTCCTCCGACTGCAGTTTACCGACATCCTCGGGACGGTCAAGAACGTCGCCGTGCCGGCGCGGCAGGCCGAGAAGGCCTTCACCGAGGGGATCTACTTCGACGGCTCCTCGATCGAAGGCTTCGTCCGCATTCAGGAATCGGACATGCGCCTCGTCCCCGATCCGGACACGTTCGCGGTCCTCCCGTGGCGCAACGACAACGACGGCGTCTCCGCCCGGATGATCTGTGACGTTTACGACACCTCCACGGGCGAACCCTTCGAGGGCGACCCGCGCCGCGTCCTCAAGAACGCCCTCGAGCGCGCCGAAGACATGGGGTACACCGTCAACTTCGCGCCCGAGCCGGAGTTCTTCCTGTTCGAGGAGGACGAGGACGGCAACGCCACGACCGAGACCGGCGACCACGGCGGCTACTTCGACGTCGCGCCCAAGGACCTCGCCAGCGACGTCCGTCGCGACATCATCTACGGCCTCGAGAGCATGGGCTTCGAGATCGAAGCCAGCCACCACGAGGTCGCGAAGGGCCAACACGAGATCAACTTCGAGTACGACGACGCGCTGTCGACGGCCGACAACGTCGCGACCTTCCGGATGGTCGTCCGCGCCATCGCCGCCCAGCACGACCTCCACGCCACGTTCATGCCGAAGCCGATCCCGCGCATCAACGGCTCGGGCATGCACACCCACATGTCGCTGATGACCGCGGACGGCGAGAACGCCTTCCACGACGAGGACGACGAGTTCAACCTCAGCGACGAGGCCCACTCGTACCTCGCGGGCGTCCTCGAGCACGCGCCGGCGATCACGGCGGTCGCGAACCCGACCGTGAACAGCTACAAGCGCCTGGTGCCCGGCTACGAGGCGCCAGTGTACGTCGCCTGGTCGGACCGCAACCGCTCGGCGCTGGTCCGCAAGCCGGCCGCCCGCGTCCCGGCCGCCAGCCGCGTCGAACTGCGCTCGCCGGACCCCTCGTGTAACCCCTACCTCGCGTTCGCCGCCATGATCCACGCCGGTCTCGACGGCATCGAACAGGACCTCGAGTGTCCCGACCCGATCCGCGAGAACATCTACGAGTTCGACGACGAGAAGCGCGAGGAGTACGGCATCGACACGCTGCCGACGAACCTCGGTGAGGCCGTCGAGGCCCTCGAGGACGACGAGGTCATCTACAACGCACTCGGCGAGCACGTCGCGCCCAAGTTCGTCGAAGCGAAGACCCAGGAGTTCCAGGAGTACCTCGTCGACGTCTCCGAGTGGGAGCTCGACCGCTACCTCGAGAAGTACTAACTCGACGCCCTCGCGGTTCAGAGTCGCAGTCACGCCTCGACTTCACGCGCCGGCTTCCGTCGCGTGTTGACGATTCGTTGGTTTTGTCGGGTCGACGCTCGAGGACGGCTCACACTCGCAGTTCGCCGTTCGTCACCAGTCACTCGCGGTTTGCGGTTCGTCGTTTACCGCTTTTGTCGGCCGTACGGTCGCCAGAGCGCACTCGTCGATCGAGTAACCGACGCGATGCAAGCGCAAGTGTCACTCGTCGCCGAAACCGGTCACGCCGTAACGACGTAGCTCGAGCCGTCCTTTTCGACGACATCGGCCCGCATCAGGGACTGGAGCACGCTCAATAACGTGATTTTCTTCAGCGCCAGCGTCTCTCGGAGTTCGTCGATCGTCGCGCCCCCCGTCGCCGCGAGATAGACGTACACGAGTTTCGCCTGCGTGGACTCGATGTCCTCGGGAATCGGTTCGATCCGGGCTGTTTCCGCGGAGCGGTGCTCCTGTGTCTGCATTGTCACGTGAACGGACTCCGCGCTGGTATATAAGTCCACACTGCGGTTGAGTATAAATCCGATAGCAGGTGTTAATAGTTGGTATGTCAACGGTGGCTCGATCACCGCGGACGGCTGCGTGGTCAGCGCCGGTTCCGCAATCGGCGCCCATTTTATCGTTCGCGACGAATCGCCGATCCATGGCCGACAACGACCGGCCGCGCCCGCCGGCCGCACTCGAGCCGTCGCTTCGTGTGGCCCTCGTCGAACTCGCGAAACGCGATCCGGAGTCACTGCCTGCGGTCGCGGCGTATGCAGAGGATCTGGCTGCGTGGATCGACGCAAAACAGAACGATCCCGACTCGAGTGACGGTGACCGCGACGACGGCGATACCGACGGCACCCCGCCAGGGGTTCCCGAACACGCAACCGTCACGGTCACCGAGATCTCGGGAACGAAATACCGGTACTACCAGTGGCGCGAGGGCGACGAGATCCGGTCGGAGACAGTGGAACTGCCGGCCGACACCGCGGCCGACGACGCGACCGACGGCGCGGGCGATAACAGTATCGAATAACCGCCGGCCGGCCCCGATCCGTCAGGCCTCGCCGTAGACCGGCACCGCGGCACCGCTGGTCACCGCCGCCCCGTCGCAACAGAGGAAGGCCATCACGTCCGCGATCTCGCTCGGGTCGACCCACGAGTCGTGGTCGGCGTCCGGCATCATCTCCCGGTTCGCCGGCGTATCGATCACGCTCGGCATCACGCAGTTCGCGCGAACGGTCCCTTCGTTTTCCTCGGCGAGCGTCTCCGTGAGAATCCGGATTCCCGCCTTCGTGATGCGGTACGGGCCGTCGCCCTCTCCACCCTCGAGCGAGGACCGAGCGCTGACGCTGACGATCGCTCCCTCGCTTTCCTGTAGGTGTGGCAGCGCGTGTTTCGACGCGAGAAACGCCGACTTCAGGTTGACGTCGACCAGCAGTTCGAACTCCTCGAGATCGGTCTCCGCGATGGGATCGCCGCCCTTCCAGGTCCCGGCGATGTTCAGCAGGTGGTCGATCCGCCCGTGATCGTCGACGATGGCATCGACGAGGTCCGAGACGTCGTCCTCGTCCGTGAGGTCGGCCTCGTAGAAGTGGGTTCGCTCGTCGGGCTCGAGCAGGCTGTCCTCCGAATCGGGGGCGACGACGTCGACGGCACAGACCGTCGCGCCGGCATCTCGGAAGCGGTCGACGGCCGCACTCCCGAGCGCACCGCTGGCGCCGGTGATTACGGCAACGGTATCATCGAAGTCGACATCGAATGATTTGGTGGCTGCCATAGGCGGTCCTGCAACGGCTGTACGGATCAATGGCAGGGGTCAAACGAACGGAAGCGGCGACGATGGCCCGGTTCGATTCCGTGGCTCGGCTGCGGTGGTCGGGTAACTGCACCCGATCGTCCGACTACGCCATCGGCGGCAGCGCAACGCGCTGGAACCAGAACTCCGCGATCGTTTCGACCATCGAGGAAAACTCGTCGGGATCGGTCGGTTTGGTGAGGTAGGCGTTGGCGGCGAGCTCGTAGCTCTCGAGGACGTCCTCGTAGGCCTCGGAACTCGTCAACACGAGGACCGGGAGCCGAGCAAACGCGGGCTCGTCCTGGATCGCCTCGAGGAACTCGAGGCCGCCCATGCGCGGCAGGTTGAGATCGAGCAGTACGAGATCGGGGAGGGCGGCCGCCTCGGCGCGTCGGTTCTGGAGCAGGGTTAGCGCGTCGTCGCCGTCGGTAACGACGCACAGCGTGACCTCGGTTGGAAGCTCTTTGAACGCTTCCTGAATGAGTCGGACGTCACCGGGATTGTCCTCGACCAACAGGATTTCGACGGGTTCGGTTAGCCGATCGCTCATACGGGGTCACCACAAGCAAGTCTAGGGGAGGATGGTCTGGAGAACATCGAATTAGGCACTTAGATTGAGGTAATAACGGTATAGGTTTAAGAGTACTTGCTAAAGGGTTTGGAACTCGTAATCAGCCGAGCCGTCGGTGATCACTTGCGAGAATCGCCGTTGTCTCTTATAAAAGAAGCGAGACAGTCGCCGGGGAAACCGGAGGTGGCTATAACGGTATTCGGGCCGTGTTGGGTGGTGAATGCGAGTGATCGCACACCGCGGGTTCGGTGCAACGGCCCCCGAGAATACGATCGCGGCGATCCGGTCGGCGGCCGACCGGGCGGACGCCGTCGAGTTCGACGTTCGACGCTGTGGCTCGGGCGAACTCGTCGTCATCCACGACGAAACGATCGATCGCGTCACCGACGGCGCCGGCACCGTCGCCAGCAGTTCGCTCCAGCAACTCAAGCGCCACGTCGTCCTCGAGTCCGGCGAACGGATCCCGACGCTCGAGGAGATGCTCGCCGCGCTTCCGCCGAACATAGAAGTCAACCTCGAGATGAAGGAACTCGACATGGCTGCGGACGTTCTCGCGGCTATCGAGGGCATCGAGAACCGCGTCGTTACGACCTCGTTTCTCGTTCCGGAACTTCGGACGATGCGCGACCTCGATTCCGACCAGCCGACGGGCCTGCTCGCCAACCGTCACCTCGAGAATCCGGTCACGACGGCGATCGAACTCGGCTGTGAGGTCATCGGTGCGAACTGGTGGCGCTGCCTGACGACGCGGCTCGTCCCCCGGGCGAAGGCCGTCGATCTCGAGGTCCACTCGTGGTCGATCGAACGGCGGCCGGTGGCAACGCTCCTCGAGCAACGGGGCGTCGACTACGTCTCTGCGGATCGACCGATCCGGCCCTGAGCGGACCCGTCCTGAGCGACGTTAGGCCGAGTCACCGACTGTCGTCACCGAAACCGTTCGGGTCCGCGGTCCGTCACACTCGACGAACAGGACGGACTGCCACGTGCCGAGCGCCGGTTCGCCGTCGCGGACCGGGATCGTCACGTCCGGCCCGACCAGCGTCGCGCGGAGATGAGAATCCGCGTTGCCGTCTAACTGGTCGTGGGCGTGGCCTTCGTCAGGCACGAGTTCCGAGAGGAACGACTCGAGATCCTCGCGGAGCCGCCGTTCGTTCTCCTGAACGACGAGCCCCGCGGTCGTGTGCTCGACGAACGCCGTGCAGGTTCCCGACTCGAGGTCGTCGGGGACGGCCGCGCCGATCTGGTCGGTGATGTCGATCGTCGTAAGCCGCGCGTCGGTGTCGACGGTGAACTCGGTCTCCATACCCGAGCAAACGCGGGCCATCGGTCAGATAGTTACGGTTGCAGTGCTGATGATCCGTCGTCGAACGGATTTTTGGGCATATCGATATCGAATCAGCGCAATCGATCGCGCGCCCGTCCGGCCCACTCCCGAACATCGGGGTCGGGATCAGTGCGCTCGAGATCAGCGAGTAGCGTACGTAATTCGTCAGTGCTGTCGAGCGTATCAGTCTGCTCGAGGCGTCTCTCCGGCTCGTCGGCCACGCGGGCGAGTGCGAGCGCGGCGTTTGCTCGCGCGGCCGCGAGCTCGCTCTCGAGGGGCGGAACGAACGCATCGACGCGGTCGACGAGTGCGCCCGGGCGCTCGTCGGCGATGGCGGCTAAACATCGACAGCAATCGGCCGTCGCCGGGTGCGACGGGCGCTCGGCCGCGAACGAAACGATCTCGTCCGCAGAGGGTGCGACGTCGGCGGCCGACTCCGCGGCCAGTTCCGCGAGGCAATACGCGACCGCCTCGTGGCACTCGAGGTCCGTCCGCTCGAGCAGCGTTCGTAACTTCGGGACGGCCGGGATACAGGCTTCGGGACGGTCGTCGACGTGTGCCTGTATCGTTCGAACCGCCTGTCGCTGTGCGTCCGCGTCTGTTGCGTCGAGTTGTGCGAGGACTGCCGGCAGGTTGAACTCCGTGTCTACGTCCGCGTCCGCGTCCGAATCGCGGTTTCGCGTCGGCCTCGAACTCGAGCCCCCACTCGAGTTCGAATCCGCAGCCGCACGCGAGTCCGCGGAACGGTGGAGTTGCGCGCTGCCCTCGCCCCCATCCCCATCCATAACATGCGCTCCATATCCTATCGGAGGTAAAAATCTTCTGTCTGTTTAATTCACGGATGGCTGAAAGAAACGGACGGCCGGAAGTCAATCGGCCGTTCAGGCGAGCCAGTTCTCGGGTTTCGTGTCGTAATCGACGTCGTCGGCCGCGAGGTGTTCGACTTCCTCCCAGGGGACGTCTTCGACGGTAACCTCGTCGCCGTCGTAGCGGAGCAGTTTGCCGCGCTCTTGGGCCTCGGGCTCGCGGTTGCGGCGCTTCGCGACCTCGATGTCGTGTTCGTCGACCTCCTTGACGATCGTCAGCAGGTTCACCGGCCGGCCCCAGAGTTCGAAGATGCGCTTCAAGGTCTCCTTGGCCTTCCCGAGATCGAGCATGACGCCGTTGTACTGGTGGCCGAGCAGCAGTTCGTTGGCGTTGTTGTAGTTGCCGTCGTAGACCGCGATCGTCGGCTTCCCGAAGTTAGTGAACTGCAGGAGCAACTTCTTCTTGACGTCTTCGGCGGCGTCGCTGGCGACGTGGAACTGGCCGGTCGCCTGCGAGTGCTCGTAGGTGAAGTAGTTGTTCTCCGTGATGAACTCCTCCGTGAGGAACTCGTCTAAGAAGGTCACGTCGTTGTGGCTCTCCCGGATGTCGAACATCCGATCCCAGCCCGCGGTGAAGTCGACCTCCGCGAGGGCTTCTTCGACCGATTCGTAGCGGGCGTCGTCGAACAGGTAGCGGCCGATCCGCTCGAGTTCGTTCTGGTTGACCCGGCTAAGGAAGCCACGATTCTGGCGCTTGACCAGCGAGTAGTGGCGGCGTGCCAGCCCCTCGTAGGTCAGCACCTTCCAGGGGTACTTTTCGACGTCGATCTCGCCCTCGCGGGCCCGCTCGAGCGCCTCGCGGTCGATCCACTCGTCGGGGACTTCCTCGAGCGAGTCCAGCGTGTCGGGGGTGACGGTGTCGATCGGCTCCGGGGGCTCGAGGGTCGCGAGGACGTCGTCGAAGTCGACGACGTCGGTGAGGTTGCGCCACGAGATTCCTTCGACGCGAAGCAGGTTTTCCAGGACTTCGCGGCGGTTAGTGGTGTTCTCGACGTACTCCCACAGCTCCATCCCGAGGCTGTAGGGATTCAGGCCGCCCGACGCGAGGACCTTCGCCATGTGGTCGGCGTAGTTCATGAACTCGTCGTCGCCGGCGAAGGTCTCGTCGGTCATCATCGTCGACTCCCAGTAGGCGGCCCAGCCCTCGTTCATCACCTTCGTCATCTTCTGGGCGGCGAAGTAGTACGCCTCCGCCCGCATCATGTCGAGGACGTCGCGTTGCCACTCCTCCATCTCGACGGCGCGCTCGGAGTCGTCGTCGTACTGCTTGCCGTGCTCGCGGACGAACGCGAGGATGTCCTTCTCGGGCTCCTCGGGGAACGTGACGCCGCCGTCCTCGCCCTCGAGTTGCTCGAGCCACTCCTCGTCGAACACCTCGCCCTTGATCTCGTCGGAGAGGTTCAGTTCGTCGAGTTTCTCCGCGAGGTCGTCGTCGAGATCCTCGAGGTTCTCACCCGGGCCGTCGACCTCGAGACGGCGCTGGAAGACGCGGTGCTGGTCGATGTTATCCTCGAGCGAGAGGCAGTGATCGATCCACTTCTCGACCTCGGCGCGGTCGATGTCGGGGTCGGACATGTAGTCGTCGATCGCCCGCGCGTGGCGCTCGAGCATCGCGGCGGCGTTGACTTGCTCCTCGTCGGCCCGGCCGTCGGTAAAGAGGCCGAACCACTCGTTGTTCGCGAAGAAGTCCGAGTGGGCCTCGACGTGGGTGATGACGGCCTTCTGGTCGGCCAGCGTGTTCGACTCCTGGAGGAACGCGTGGGCCGGGTTGTCGTTGTTGACGATCTCGAAGGCCTTCCCGCCGCCGTACTGGCCCTGCTTGCGCTGCTTGTCGTACTGCATTCCCCACCGCCAATGGGGGTACCGGGTCTGGAACCCGCCGTAGGCGATGAGTTCGTTCATCTCGTCGTAGTCGATGATCCAGTACTTGACGGGGTAGGGCTCGAGGCCCAGTTTCTGTGCGAGGTTGCGGGCCTCTTCGACCGGTTCCTCGAGGTCGGTGGCGATCGCCTGCTTGCGGAAGCGATCGGCGTTGGAATTTGACTTACTCATCGTCATCACTCTCCGTGGAGAGAATGTCGTAGATCGCGTCGGTCACGTCCTCCTCGCCGTTGACGTAGGCCACCGCGACCTCGTCGTCGTCCGTGCCGAAGTGGCGCTCGAGCTCCTCGGCGTGGGTGGCGTTGATCGCGTTGCCGCTGGGCTGGGTCTCGACGTAGGCGTGGAGGTTCGCCGGGATCTCCTCCATCATCGGAATGACCCGTTCCTCGGTGTCGTTGCTCGAGTTTTCGGAGTCGCCGGCCGCGAAGACGTACCGGTTCCAGTCGCTCCAGGGGTACTCCTCGAGCAACTCGGCGGCCAGTTCGTAGGCGCTCGAGATCTTCGTCCCGCCGCCGGAGCGGATGCCGAAGAACTCCTCGCGCTCGACCTCCCAGGCCTCGGCGTCGTGGGCGATGTAGACGAACTCGGCGTTGTCGTACTTACCCTGGAGGTACCAGTCCAGCGGAGTGAACGTACGCTCGACGAGTTCGCGTTTCTTCTCGCGCATCGAGCCGGAGACGTCGCGGATGTTGACGACGACGACGTTCTTCTCCTTCTCCTCGATGATCTCGGGGTGGCGGTAGCGCTCGTCCTCGCGCCGGAAGGGGACGTGGTCGATCCCCTCGCGGCGGATCTTCTGCTGGACGTCCTCGCGCTCGACGTTTTCCTCGACCGCCTCGATCGAGGCCCACTTCCCCCGCTCGTCGTCGGGGATGTCCTTGTAGGCCTCTTCGATCCAGGCCATCGAGACCGGGAGGTTCTCGCCGCGGGCCCACTCGAAGACGTCGCGGGGCTCGATGCCCTCGACCTTGCAGAGTTCGCGGAGGAACTCCTCGTCGAAGTCCATCGCCAGCTTGCGCTTTAACCCCTCCTTGAACATCCGCTCGAAGTCGAGCGTGCTGTTGGGGCCGGTCCGCGTGAGGTCGGTGAAGGGACCCTCCTTCTCCTCGACGACCTTCTTCCCCTTCGGATCGAGGTCGAGCCCGAGTTCCTCGTCCAACTCCTGGGCGAACTCCTCGGGGTCCATCTCGTAGTACTCGTGGTCGCCGCCCTCCTCGCCGGGTTCGCCGTCCTCGTCACCGTCGCCGTCGCCCGGCTGCGGCTGGGGCTGGCCGACCGGCTGGCCGGTGTCGGGCGTATCGCCGTCGCCCTGCCCGACGCCGCCCTTGTCTCGCTGATCGTACTCGAACTCCGGTAGCGAGACGATCTTCACCGGGATGTTGATCTGTCCGGGGCCGCTGCCCCCGAGGTCGCCGTACTGGATGAAGTCGGCCAGATCCTCGCGGCGCTTTTCGCCCACTTCGCGGAATCGTTCGAGGTCGTCTCTCAGTCCCATCTGTAGCTCACCTGTCCCATGACGTGTCTGCTGGTCAGTTCGGCCGAGGCCTCGGAGTAGTCGAACACCTCGACCATCGTCTCGATCGTGTCTTCCTTGACCGCCGCCGTCTCCGTGCCGCTCGGCGGATCGTCCCACTGGCGCGGGTCGAAGTCCTCGAAGGTCCGCTTGACGTCGTCCCAGTCGTGGCTCTCGAGGACGGTCTTGATCACCGGGATCGCGGTGAGGTCGACGTCCTCGACGGAGAAGTCCTCGTTGCGGTGCTCCCAGGCGTGGCGGTTCAAGGAGGTGATGACCTTCTCGCGGCGGAAGTTGCGGACGCTCTCGCGGGGGAGGTTCCCCTCGTACTCGTCCTCGGAGAACCGCCCGAGGTGCTCGACCTCGAACAGCTTCATCTTCAGCGGGTCCGGCTCGACGCGCTCGCCGCGGTCGTTGTACAGCGGCTCCTCGGTCTCCCACGCGTAGACGTGCTCGACGTACTCGGCGACGGTTTCCTCGTCGACCCGCTTGTCGTGCATGATCGCCTCGATGACGTCGCTCTCCTGCTGGTCGTAGATGTAGTTCTTCACGGGGACCACGCGGTTCTCGAACTCCGAGCGCTCGCCGGTCGAGAAGACCGGCGCCTCGGCCAGCCCCTCGGCCATCGCGTTCAGCACGTCGCGGGGCATGACGACGTCCTCGACCGACAGGTCGGGGTGGTGGCGGTCCCGGTCGCTCTGGAGCAACTCGGCGAGCGTGTCCCGCGTGTACGTGACCGGAATCCCGTGGTCGCCGTCCGCTCCGTCGTCGTCGAAGTCGAACTCCTCCTTCTCGCGGCGGGTGTCGCCCTCCTGTAAGTAGCCCTGATCGTAGATCAGCGCCTTATCGACCAGATCGAGGCCGTTCGGCAGATTCTCCTCGTCCAATCGGGTGACGACGGCGTACAGCGCGGCCGCCTCGAGGGCGTGCGGTGCGAACTCCTGCACCGTCGTCTCGCCGGCCTGATCCTTGATCGCGACCGTCACCGGCGCGCGGATCCGGTCCTCGAGTTCGTCGTAGCTTTCTGCCTCCCAGACCTCCGTCTCGTTGGTCAACTCGCGGCGGATGAGTTCCGACTCGAGCGAGAGGTTCGTCAGGTAACCGAATCTGTGCTTGTCGAGCCGCCGCTTGAGCGCTTTCAGCGGGTCCATTCCGTTTCGGTCCGAGTGCTGGTTGAGTTGGGCCTCGAGGTCGGGGTTCGAGATGATCAGCATCTGGGTGTCCACGTCCATCCCGATCCCCTTGTCCAGCTTCACGGACTGTTCGTCGGGGACGTTCAGCAGCTTCTGGAGCAGGTCGGCGTGCTGGGCCGCGTCCTCGACGATGGTGAGGACGCCGTTGCCCTGCGAGAGCACGCCGTCGTAGCTGAACGCCTGCGGGTTCTTGCGGCCGCGCGAATCTAACTCCTGGAGCATCCCGTGCATCCACGAGCCGACGAGCCGTTCCTTGGGCTGGCCCTCGTCCTCGCTGTGGAGGACGCCGACGCCCTGGCCCACGTCGACCACGTAGTTTTTCACGCGCAGGTGCGCGTCGTCCGTGATGGCGGAGAACAGCGCCTCCTCGCCGTCCCGTCGGTACCGCTCCTCGAGATAATCGTAGGCCTCCCGAGAGAACGGGTCGAGTTCCGCGTCGACCCGGACCGGGACGTGGTCCTCGAGTTCGGCGTTTAAGTCCTCGAGGACGGTCTGCCGGACGTCCTCGGGGAACACCGACAGCGGATGGGCCTGGACGGGACTCTCGTACCAGTTTTGGTCGTCCGAGGCGGTGGGATCGCCGCCGTAGCTCAGGCCACGGTCGCCCGCCTCGGCGGTCGTGATATTCCACTCGACCGTGTACCGGCGGCCCTCGGGCGTCTTGGAGTACTCGCGCAGCCCGTTGACGAGACAGCGCTTGAGCTCCGACTTCCCGGTCGCGGTGGGCCCTTCGAACCAGATGATCTTCTCGTCTTTCGCCCGGCCCGCGGCGATCGATCGGAGGTCGTCGACGAACCCGTTCAGCACCTCGGTGTTGCCGAGGATCGCGTGCTCGCCGTCGTTGTGCGGATCGTCGAAGAAGCGGTACCGCTCCTTCTCCTCGCCCTCCTCGACCACGGTGCGCGTGCCGGCCGCCTCGATCGCCTCGAGTAAGTACTTCGAGGCGTGGGAGGCGATCGTCGGGTTCTCGAAGATCCGATCGACGTACGCCGCGAGGCTCATCGGCTCCTCGTAGGTCTCCTCGAGTTGGCGGTCGGCCTCGGAGACGTAGTCGCGTTCGGTCATGTTAGTCGTCCATCTCTGCCTTGGCGACCTCCGCGCCGGCGAACTCGAGCACTTCCTTCGCGCCGCCCTCGGAGTAGCCTTGCTCCATCAGAGCGTCGATCCACGCGGAGCGTTCGTCGTCGTCGAACTCGTTGGCCGACACCAGCGCGGAGAAGTTGATGTTGTGTTTCTTGTCCTCCCAGAGTTTGCGCTCCAGCGCGCGGCGCAGGCGCTCGTTGTCCTGCGGGTTGAACGCCTCGCCCTCGCGGGCGCGGCGGGAGACCCAATTGCTCACTTCCTGGCGGAAGTCGTCCTTGCGGTCCTCGGGAATGTCGAGTTTCTCCTCGACGGAGCGCAGGAACGTCTCGTCGGGCTCCTGCTCGCGGCCCGTGAGTTCGTCCTCGATGGTATCGTCGTCGATGTAGGCCATCACGTGGTCCATGTACTTCTCGCCCTGGCGCTGGATCTCGTCGACGTCGTAGGCCAGCGCGTGGCGGACGTCCTCGATGGCCCGCTCCTTGTACTCCTCGCGGACCGTCTCGAGGTAGCGGTAGTACTTCTCGAAGTTGTCCTCCGGAATGGACCCGTGGTGCTCTAAGTTCTCCTCGAAGAAGTTGAACACCGTCAGCGGCGAGAGGAAGCCGCGCTGGCGGTGTTTGGAGTCCATGATGGCTTCGGCGATCTCGTCGCCGATGAACCGGGGCGAGACGCCGACCATTCCTTCGCCGATCTCGGCCTTCTGTTCGGCTTCCTCGCGGAGCTTCTTCACGTCGATGTCGTCGCCCTCGTCGATCTCGCCGTTGTAGGCCTTGGCCTTCGAGAGGAGGTCGACCGTCTCGGCGTCCGGCTCCTCGATGCGGGTGAGGACGCCGAACAGCCCGGCCATCTCGAGCGTGTGGGGCTCGACGTTGATGTCCGGCACGTCGGCGTTGTTTAACATCTTCCAGTAGATCTGGGCCTCGTCCTCGTAGGAGAGGACGTACGGGAAGTCGATCCGCTTGGTGCGGTCGTTGAAGGCCTCCATCTTCTCGTCGCCCTTCTTGTCCTTGTACTCGGGCATGTTCGTCCGGCCGACGATCACCTGGTCGATGTCGATCCGCGGGTTGTTCTTCGGCTTGATCGTCTGCTCCTGGGTGGCGTGCAGGAAGTCGTAGAGGAACTCCCGCTGGAGCTTCAGCAACTCCTCGCCGGAGAAGATGCCGCGGTTGGCGTTACAGAACGCCCCCGAGTAGTCGAACGCGCGCGGGTCGGACTCGCCGTAGATGGCGATCTTCGAGTAGTTGACGTCGCCCGTGAGTTCGGTCTCGTCCTGGTTCTTCTTGTCCTTGGGCTCGAACGTCTCGAGCGCCTGGCGCTTGTTTTCGTCGGCGACGAGGCGGATGATCTCGACGTGGTTCTCGAGAACCTGCTGGAGGTCGTCGTCGTAGTAGGCCAGCAGCTTGTCCATGTAGAACTCCGACTCGGGGTCTAGCGCCTGATCGTTCTGGATCGTGTACGGCGCGTCGAGGTTCTCGTTGAGATCGTCGATGACCCGCTGGCGCTGCTCGAGGGGCAGCAGCACGAGCGGGTCCTGGTTCATCGGGGATCGAACCGTGTCGTCGGCCGGGTCCTGATCCTGCACGACGTCACAGAGGTTCGTCCAGCGGAAGGTGTACATCCGGCCCTCCTCGCGCAGGGTGTAATCCTCGAAGTACCGGCGCACCTGCTTGTCGAAGTGCGACTTGCCGGAGCCGACCGGACCGAGCAGCAGCTTGATACGGCGTTCGGGCCCGAGCCGGCGGGCACCGGACTTGACCTTGTTGACGAACTCGTGGATCGACTGGTGAATTACCTTTCCGTAGAACGTGTTCTCCCCGTCGTGCAGCGGGTCTTCACTGGCCAGTAGGTACTCGACCATGCCCTCCGTCTCGTCGTAGGTCGTCCCGTAGTGGTCGAACATGTCCGCAACCCGCTGGTGGGCGTTGCGGGCGATCTTCGGGTCCTCGTAGACCTCCTCTAGGTACCAGTCGAAGGACTTGGTCTCCCGCAGGTCCGCGGGCATCGATTCCTTGTATTCCGTACTGAGCGTCTCGAGCGTCTCGATGTCACCGTTCATTGTATCAGTGCTCGTTGCGTGCTCCCCTGCCGTCGGTTGTGATCGCGCGGGGAGCGTGTTGACGTGGAGTGGGCAGCAGTCGACCGGCCAGAGCCTCGCGCGGCCGAACCGGTCCCGGCGGTCCTGCCCGTCCGCTTCGTCGGGTGACCGGTCATCCGGCCGACCCGTTCGACGACGTCACACGGTCGTCCCTCCTCGAGCGTGGCACTCGGAGAGCGCGGACCCCGTCGGGCGGCGATGTGTCGTGTCATGTGTGAGCGATCACCACTCGTCGTTGCGCGACGACCGGATCGGGGATCGTGCGCGACGTGCGCCGGGGACGGGCGCAGAGTGGATCGGTCCGGCGATCGGATACCGATAGTATTTAATGAGTGAGTAATCCAGGTACTTAGCTTTGGCCCCAAAAGGTATTTACCAGCAGTTAATTGCAGGAAAATCCTGCCAGTATCGTACACCGTCAACTGATACCACACCTCATTTTTTGAAGACGGGTGCCGTAAACGATGGGCCTGCACTGGCGTGGCGCGCTCGCGCGCGCTCGGTTTCCCGGGTGCATACGTGACTGTCACTCATACGTTACTCCGCTTATAGTTCGGGACGCGCTGCATCCTGTGAAATGCGGTCGCATGAGAGTGGGCCGGAGTGACAACGCTGTTCCCGGATTCTGCAAGCCCGGTAAGTTGCCCGACCGTCGAGGACGCCGATATCGAAGGAGAGAGCGGTCCAGTCCTGAAGACCGAGTCGAGCAGAATACCGTCGTTTCGCGACGACGAGGCTTTAGGACCGGCGACGGTACGACCGGTATGGACGAACTGACGGACCTGCCCGACGCCTGGAACGTCTGGTCGCGGGGCGACGACGGCCGCCTCGTCCTCGCGTACCGGCCCGACGTCTTCGACGCCGCCGAGTTTCCTGCCCCCTGTCTGCCGACCCTGTACCTAACTCACGGCCGGCGAACCCGGCGTCCCGGACGGAACCCGACCGACACCACCGGCGCGTCCGACTGGTTCGTCACCCTCTACCTCGAGCCCGACGTCACGCTCGACGAGCACGACCGATACCCGACCCGGGAGGAAGCACTCGAGCGCACGGTCGAACTCGCGCAGGCGTTCGACGACGGCGAGATCGACTACCGAGAGCTGTATCAGGTCCCCCGCGAGCGGTACTTCGAGCGTCTCGACGAACTGACGGGCCGCGGCGACGCAGTGGCTGAGTAGCTGGTTTTGGGGTCTGCGTCTCGAGCGCGTCGCTGTACCGACTGTACGGGTAGACGTGAAGGCGTCCGTGACGAGGACGAGAGGCTTAACCGCGCGTGCCGACTACGCCGTGCTATGTCGACCGTCACGCTCATCGGTTCCCGCCTGGCCGAGCCCGGCACCGAATTCGTCTATCAGGGCGAGGCCGACGGCTGCGCCGGCTGTCCCTACCGCAGCCAGTGTCTCAATCTCTCTGAGGGCACTAAGTACCGCGTCACCGACGTCCGCGAGAAGGCCCAAACGCTGGAGTGTGCGATGCACGACGGCGGCGTCCGGGCCGTCGAAGTCGAACCCGCCGCCGTCGAGGCGAACGTCCCGTCGAAAGGCGCGTTCGCGGGCAGTAAAGCGAGTCTGCAGGGTCCCTGCCCGTACGTCGAGTGTCCGAGCCACGAGTACTGCGAACCCGACGGCGTCGCGTTCGACGAGGAGTATCGCATCCGAGAGATCCGCGGCGATCCGCCCCACGACGTCTGTCACCTCGATCGCTCGCTCGAGTTAGTCGAACTCGACGTCGACGACTAACGGCGGAAACAGAATTCCACGCGAAACGACCGCTGCTGGCGCTACTTCTCGAGCGCGTCCTCGTCGAGCCAGCTGCCGGCCCAGCACTCGATCTCGTCGAACACCGGCTCTAAGGACTCGCCCTTCTCGGAGAGGCTGTAGTAGGTCGCGATCGGCGAGTCCTCCTCGATGCGGCGCTCGACGAACCCCATCTCGCCGAGGTCGTCGAGGACCCGCGACAGCGTGCGGGCGTTGGCGTCGGTCGAGCGCTTGAGTTCGTTGAACCGCTGCTCGCCGTCTAGCAGTTCGTGGAGGACCGCGAGTCGCCACTGCGAACCGATCTGCTCGATCGACGCGATGACGGGACAGGCGGCGTCGTGGCCGTGCTGGTCGGCGTCGGTCTCGTTCTCGCCGTCGCTGCGGGGGGTGGACTCGTCGTCACGGGGTTTCGTCTGGGGGGAAGACATCTCGGTCGATCGTTCGTAGCGTCCCCACCCGTATAGCAGTTCGGATACGAACCAGCTAACATCGGGAAAGTTCTCGGATAGCCGCCGGGCGAAATCCGGATCACCGCGCAGTTGCGTTAGGTGCGTCCAGCCGCTCACATCGAGCGTGCGCAAATCGGACGTTTCGGACGACTGTCACCGGCCACTACACTTTACTCCGGTGGCTCACTCTCGAGGAACGAATGGCGATACTCGAAGTGGACGGGCTCCGGAAGGAGTACGGCGATTTTCCCGCCGTCGAGGGCAGCACCTTCGCGATCGAGCGCGGCGAGGTGTTCGGCGTCGTCGGCCCCAACGGCGCGGGGAAGACGACGACGCTGAAGATGCTCGCGGGGCTCGTCGAACCGACTGCCGGAACCGCCGTCGTCGCCGGCCGCGAACCCGGCTCGCCGGCGATGCAGCGACGGCTCGGCTTCCTCCCCGAGGAGTCCCCGCTGTACGAGGAGATGACGGCGACGGACTACCTCGAGTTCTTTGCGGATCTCTACGACGTTCCCGGCAAGGTTGCGACCGACCGAATCGCGGATACGCTCGACCGACTGGACCTCGAGCACCGCGACCGGCGGATCGGCAACATGTCCAAGGGGATGAAGCGGAAGGTCGCGATCGCACGGGCGCTGGTGAACGATCCGGACGTGCTCATCTTCGACGAGCCGGCTTCGGGCCTCGACCCGCTGACCACGAACTACATCATCGAGTTCACCCGCGAACTGAGCGAGCAGGGGAAGACGATCGTCTTCAGCGCACACAATCTCTTCCACGTCGAGAGCATCTGCGACCGCGTCGCGGTGATGAACGACGGGCGAATCATCGCGCGCGGGAGCGTCGACAAGATCCGCGACGAACACGGCGGCACCGAGTACCACGTCTACGCGACGAAAGACGGCAGCGACGCGCTCGAGGACGACCAACCGCTGGCCGTCGAAGTCACGTACGAGGGTACAGGCGAGAATGAGAACGAGCAAATCCGCCACGTCGTCGCCGACATGGCCGCCGTCGAAGCGATCCGGGAAGCCGTCGAAGCCGAGGGCGGCCGCGTCACCGATATCCAGACGAAGACGCCGAGTCTCGAGGACATCTTCCTCGAGATCGCAAGCGGTGCGGACCCCGACGCGGAGCGCAACCGGACCCGGAAGAGGGACGCGGAGGCCGAGCCGTGAGCAGGGACGACGCGAAAGAGAGAGGCAGTCTCGAGCAGCCACGGACCGATCGTAGCGATACTCACGAAACCGACGCCCAGCAGCCAGCGGGCGTGGCGAACCGTCTCCGGGAGTCGCTCTCGCGAACCGCCCGGATCGCTCGCTGGGAGGTCTCGCGCGGTACCGGCACCATCGATCGGAAGACCGTGCTGATCCTCGTCGCGATGGTGCTCGTCGTCGGCACCGTCGGGTTCGGCGTCGCCGACGACGGCCTCGGCCTCGAGGACGAGATCTACGTGGTCGCCGTCGACGAATCCAATCCGTACCACGATGTCGCCGTCGAGAGCACCCAGTTCCGGCCGGTGCCACTCGAGGACGGTGAGCGAGATAGGGCAGACGAGTCGATTGACCTCGCCGTCTCCGGCGATCGGATCTGGGACGTCGGCGACAACGGGGAACCCGCCTACGACGCGTTTCGCGACGCGATCGACGGCTACAACGAAGGGCTGATGGCTCAGGAAGCCGACGAAGCAGCCGCGTATCCGGTCCTCGTCGAACTCGACTACCGGGAACGCGACCTCGCCGCACCGGACGACTCCGGCAGCGCTGGCTCTACGGATGGTGGTATCGGCGACGGGACGACAGCCGATGACGGAACGGCAAGCGATGGAGGGCGTTCCGATACGAGTGGCGAAGATGACGCCTCGAGTTCCAGTGACGAACTGCAGGTCCCGAACGTCGGGGGATCGACCGGGGCCGCCGAGACGACGGTCGGCGCGCCCGGCTCGCTCTCGCCGCCGTTCCCGTTCCAATCGCTCGTGCTCGCGTTCCTGTTCGTCGTGCCGATGAACTTCGTCATCCAGGCCTACGGGAGCACGATCATGGACGAACGGATCAAGCGCCGCGGCGAACTCCTGCTGGTCTCGCCGGCCTCGCGCTACGAGATCGTCGCGGGGAAGACGCTGCCGTATCTGCTCGCGCTGGTTGCGATCACAGCGGGAATCGCCTACGCGATCGAGGGCGGGTTGCTCGCCGTCGCTGCGGCACTGCCGATCGCGTTGCTGTTCCTCGCATCGACGTTCGTCGGCGCGATGCTCGCCCGCTCGTTCAAGGAACTCACGTTCGTCACCGTCACGATCAGCGTCGGGCTGACGACCTACGCCTTTATCCCGGCGATCTTCACGGACGTAACGCCGATCGCCCTGATCTCGCCGCTGACGCTCATCGTGACGGCGCTGCAGGGCGAGTCGGTGGCAGCCGGCGAGTACCTGTTCTCGACGCTGCCGTTCTACCTCAGCGCGGTCGTCCTCTTCCTGCTCGGGATCGGTATCTACCGCGAGGAGGACATGTTCGACCAGAAGCCGATTCCGGCGAAGGTGCTCGACGCGATCGCGAGCCAAATCGACGCGCTCTCGTGGTGGGACGCCCGTCTGAGCCCGTTCGTCCTCTCGATACTCTTTATCCCCTTCGTCTTCGCGGGGCAGTTGCTCATCGTCGCCCTGCTGTTCGCGGTTCCCGAAGCGGTCGCGCTCCCGATCGTCCTCGTGCTCGCGGCGGCGATCGAGGAACTCGCGAAGAGTATCCACGTCTACGCCGGCTTCGCCCGCTCGAGATTCGAGGCCTCGCTTCGCGTTGCAGTCGTCGTCGGTTCGCTGTCGGGGCTCGGCTTCTTCGTCGGCGAAAAGCTCACCCACGTCGTTCAGTTCGTCGGGCTCCCGGAACTGACGATCGGCGCCGCGGCCTTCGGCCCCGATCTCGCGAGGACGAGTGGGCCCCTTCTCGCGGGCGCGATCTTCCTCGCACCGCTCGTGCTCCACGCCGCGACGGCGGTCGTCTCTGCGATCGGAGCGAGTCGCGGCCAGGTCGGGTACGCGCTCGGATTCGTCGCCGCGACGCTCGTCCACGCGGCCTACAACGCGGGGGTGATCGCCCTTGTCGCGTGAGGAGGGACCGAACCCGCCGACGCTCGAGGGAGAGGCGGCGGACAGCGAGGGCACATCCTGGCGCGCTCGCCTAGCGCTGGTTCGCCGGGAACTGGGGTCGCTACGGTCCGAGAAGACGATCATGCTCGCGATCGCGATCCAGTTGTTTATCGCCGCGTTCTCGTCGTTCCTCGTCGTCGGCCTCGTCTCGCTGTACGATCCGGGCGCAGTCGACGGCTACCAGACCGAGGTCGCGGTGACCGGCGACGGCGCCGACGACCTCATTGAGGTTGCGGCCCGACAGGAGGGGCTCTCCGCCGACCAGTACGACGCCGCGAGCGCACAGCGGGCGTTCGACCGCGGTGAGGTTGCCGCAGTCTTGCGAACGTCGCGGACGGATGAAGGCCAACTGTTCGTCCACGTCACCGCCCCCGAGGAGGGGCTCGAGACGACGCTGCTGGTCGTCCAGTTGCGCGACGCCTTGGAGGACCTCGAGCGCGTCGAGCGGCTGGCGAACGCGGATGCAGGTCGGCTGTCCGAGACGCCGCTTTCCGTCCCGTCGGCGATTCAGGCGAGCCCGTACGTCGGCTTCACCTACACCGTCTTGCTGCCGCTGCTTTGCTTCCTGCCGGTGTTCATCAGCGGCTCGATCGTCGTCGACTCGCTGATCGAGGAGCGCGATCGGGGGACGCTGACGCTGCTTCGGGTTGCGCCGCTCTCGCTGACCGAGATCGTCGACGCGAAAGTCGCCGCGACGGCGGCGCTGGCGCCGTTGCAGGCCGTCGCCTGGATGGTTCTGCTCGCGGTCAACGGGACGACGATCGCGACCCCCACGGCACTGGTCGCGATGGTCGCAGGGCTGTCGTTACTCGTCGTCGGCGTCGGCGCGATCGTCGCGCTGTCCGCACCGGATCGGCGGCAGGCACAGTTACTCTACTCGATCAGTATCGTCGGTGCCCTCGTGGTTGCGAGTCTGTTGCCCGAACATCCGGCCAACACCGTCGCGAAGTTCGCTATGGGCAGTGCGACGGGCACGAGTTGGGCGCTCCTCGCGGGCTACTGTCTCGCGGGAATCGCCGCGGTCGTCGTGCTCCGGCGAACTGTCGGCGCGCTCGATACTGACTCGCTGTAACGGGCGCAACAGACCTTTATTCGACTCTCGAGACCGTCGATGGCTGATGGCGATCGCTACCGATCGCTGTGCGCCGCTCAGTCGTCGACCACCAACAGTTCGTTGTTCGGTTCGGCGTCCTCCCAATTGGAATCGGCCGGCGGCTGAACCGTAAACTCGATCGTTCCCGTGGATTGGTCCGGGGCGAGCGACAGGTCGCCCTCGCTGTCGAAATCGAATTCGACCTCGTTGTTATCACCCGTGTCGTCGGATAACGCCCCGTCCATCCGTGCCGTTCCGGCCTGCGCGACGACGACGGCGTCGGTCACCTCGTTGCCGTCCTCGTCGACGACGTAGATGCTCACGTCGTCGTCATCCTCCTTAATCGTCGCGTCGTCGAACCGAACGTCGACTTCGGTGTCCGTCTGGAAGCCGTCGATACCGCCGAGAATCTGGAGCATGATTCCGAGCGAGACGACGCCGATGATGAGTGCGATCACGAGTCTAATCGGCAGCCCCTCGATCGCACGATCGTCGTCGGCGAACGAGCGCCTCGAGCCGACGGAGATCGATACGGTCGGTGACGGTGACTCTCGTCCTGAAGCCATACCGCCGTTGGTCGCCCCTTCGTACGTAAACCCCGGGACGCGGGTTCAAGTAGGAAGGCGCGGGAACCGTCGCCATGAGTTTCGTCATCGGACGGGGAAGCGACGCCGAGACGGTACAGGCGGGCCGGGTCGGCACGTACCGCGCGCTCGACGGCAGCGACGGGGCCGATCTGTACGTCGATCTCGACGATCCGCACGCGATGTTGGTCGTCGGCAAGCGCGGCTACGGGAAGTCCTACACCCTCGGCGTCGTCGCGGAAGAACTCGCTCGAGCGGCCGGTGTCGCGCCGGTGATCGTCGATCCGATGGGCGTCTTCGCGACGCTCGCCGACGGGTCGACGGGCGAGTCGGTCCCCGTCGAAGTCGTCGCCGAACCGACCGTTGCGGCCGACGCGCTCGATCCTCGGTCGTGGTGTGCACTGCTCGGCCTCTCGCCGGAAAGCGGCTCGGGGAGTCTCGTCTGGCAAGCCGCTCAGGAATCGGCGACGCTCGAGGGGATGCGCGAGCACGTCGCGGCGACGGACGCGCCGGGGGCCGACAAGCGGGCGGCGAGCAACCACATTTCCCTCGCTGAGTCGTGGGATGCGTTCGACCCCGACGGGCTGGATGCGGCCGACCTCGCCGGGTCGGCGGTCACCGTCGTAGACGTCTCCGGGCTCGAGGCAGCACCGATGAACGCGGTGTGTCGCGCCATTGCGGAGGCGCTGTACCGCGCACGGATTACGGGGACGATCGACCGGCTGCCGTGGCTCCTGCTCGACGAGGCGCACGCGTTCTTCGGCGGGGTCGCAGCGGACGCACTGCATACGGTACTCACGCGCGGGCGCGCTCCGGGCGTCAGCCTCGTCCTCGCGACCCAGCGGCCGAGTTCGCTCTCGGAGACGGCCGTTTCCCAGTCCGACGTGCTGATCGCCCACCGACTGACGGCCGAAGCCGATCTGGAAGCGCTCGAGGCCGCGCAACCGACGTACGTCCACGAATCGCTCGCCGACCGGCTCCCGACCGAACCGGGGAGCGTCGTCGTGATCGACGACGCGACGGAGACGATCCACGCGGCCCGGATTCGCCGGCGGGACACGCCCCACGGGGGTGGCAGTCCGAGCGCACGCGAGGTCGCCGATCAGCCGTAATCGGTCTCGCAGCGAGCCGACTCCGGGTCCGAGTTTAAATCCGATCGCGCGGCAACCCTCGCCATGACCGATCTCGATCGACTCGAGCAGCGGCTGTCGGCCGTCGAGCGCGTCGTCGTCGACGGCGACGCAACGTTGGACGAACTCGCGGAGGTAGCGTCACTCGCGGAGACCGTCGCCGACCTCGAGACGCGCGTCGAAGAGCACGAGCGTCGGCTCGCCGACCTCGAGGCGGCGGTCCGATCGCTCGAGGGGTACGTCGGCAACGTCGAGTCGATCAACGACGACGTCGAGCGCCAGGCCGCGTCGGCGGTCGCGACGGTCGATCGACTCGAGCGGCGGGTCGACCGGCTCGAGGTCGAACTCGACGACGTCCGGGGTGGCGTTCTTCGAGACCCGACCGAACGGGAGACGGAGCGTACGCGTTCCGATGCGGACGACGGGGCCAGTGGGGGTAGTACTGGGGCCTGGTTCGAGTTCGACGACGAGTCGATCGCTGCGACTGGCACAGCGGCTGAAACGGCTGATAGTGCGTCGCTCGCGGACGCTACCGAGACCGGCAGTGGCAACAGGACCGATACCGAGACCGCACAGACGCCGGAGGAAACGGTGACCGACATCGTCGCGGGAGCGGACGAGCCGCGGTCGCTCGAGGACGCCCCCTCGAGAAGCGATCGAACGGCGCAGGTCGGTGACGAGACCGACAGCGACGGGGCCGAGTCCGGCCTACTCGGTTCGCTTCGCGCTCGCTTTTCATGATTCGATACGTTGTCGCAGTCCTTCTGACGCTCGCACTCTTGGGACTGGCCGGACTCGCAATCGACGACGCGGCCGGCGAGACGACCGAACGCGAACTCCGCACCGAACTCGCGGCCGTCGAAGCGGCGGCGGTCGAACTCGAGGCGACCGAGGAACTCTCCCCGGCTGGCCATCCGAATCCGCAGCGGGTGGTCGAGTTTTCGGTTCCGACGCGTTCGCTGACCCGAGCGGGCGTCGACCACCTCGAGATCGAACCGGTCGCCGACGACGCCAGCGTCGCGCGGTACGTACTGACCGACGGGACGCGCGGGCGAATGCTCCTCGAGAGCCGTCTCGTCTACCGCGATCCGACGGCCGCTCGGACGACCGAAATCGGGTGGAGGGGCACGAACGATGTCCGACTCGTGCTCCAACCGGATGCCGACGGGCAGCCGGTCGTCGTTGTGACGCTTTCCGACTCGCGATGATGTACGCTGACCGATCTCGGAGATGGCCACCTCGTGCGACGGGACCCCCGCGATGTTCGGGTTTAAATCGGAACGCGAGCCAGCTAGCCTATGCCATCGAACGAGGCCGCGGCCGACGGCGAGCGAACGGACGTCGTACCGACGCTGCTCGCCGGAATCGGCCTCGAGTCCCTCTTCGACGATCGGGAGACGGACCGCGGCGACTGCGATTGTGACCTCGAGTTCGACGGTCGCACGCTCGTCGTCGACGCATCAGCCTGCGACGGGACGCTCGCCGAGGCGCCGTCGTGCCGTCGGTCGGTCGTCGCCGCACTGGTCGAGCGCGACGCGGACGCGATCGTCGTTCGCTCGAACGGACTCCAGTACCGGTACGACGCGCAGGCGACGGCGTTGCTCGGCGCCGCCGGTCGGTTCGTCGAACTGCTGGGCTCTCGCGACGACGGACTGGCCCACGATGTCGCCCGGGATCCGCTCGGAGAAGCACCGACCCTCGAGACCCGCGTCGATCAGCTCGGCGACATCGCCCTCGAGTCCGGGTTGCTCGACGCCGTCTCAGGTGTTGATGAGTACACGGACGTATTCTCGCCGCGAATGGGCCTGGAGATCGCCTACTACTTCGTCGAGCGGACGATCGACGATACGGACGGGCCTCGACTCACCGACGTCAGGGAACTCGAAACCGGGAGTACGGCACGGATTTACGAACGCGCGGATCGACTGCCGCTGTACGCGCTCGAGGTCGTCGACCTCTCGCTGTCGCCGGCCGAACGCGAACTCCTCGTCGACGGCTACGAGGCGATCGCGGAGGGGTGGGTCGACGGCGACCGGGCGCCCTCCCGGGCCGTCGAACTCGTTTCAGACGGGGACGACCCGGTCGATCCGACGCTGACCGCGATTCTCGAGAAACACACGGACGGCTACGGTGTTCTCGAGGACCTGTTCGCCGATCCGGCGGTCACCGACGTCTACGCCACGTCCCCGGTGACGGCGAACCCGCTCCGAGTCGAGTGCGACGGCGTCGCGATGGAGACGAACGTCCACCTCACCGAGACCGGCGCGGAGGCGCTGGCCTCTCGCATCCGTCGGACCAGCGGTCGAGCGTTCTCCCGCGCGAAGCCGACGATCGACGCGACGGCCTCGCTGGCGAACGGTCGCGGGCTCCGCATCGCGGGCGTCACCGATCCGGTCGCCGACGGCACCGGCTTCGCGTTCCGCGAGCGGTCCGACGACCGGTTCACGCTGCCGGCGCTGGTCGCCAACGGGACCGTGCCGCCGGCCGTCGCGGGCTTTCTCTCGGTCGCGATCGAGCGCAACGCCGCGGCGCTGATCGCCGGCACCCGCGGCGCGGGGAAGACGACGCTGCTGGGCACGTTGCTCTACGAGGTGACGCCGGACACCCGAACGGTGCTCATCGAGGACACGCCCGAGTTACCGGTCGCCCCGCTACAGTCGGTCGGGCGGGACGTGCAGGCGCTGCGCACCGGGACCGGCGACGGGCCGGAGATTTCGCCCGCGGACGCGCTCCGGACGGCCCTGCGGCTCGGCGACGGGGCGCTGGTCGTCGGCGAGATCCGCGGCGAGGAAGCCGCGGTCCTCTACGAGGCGATGCGGGTCGGCGCGAACGCCAACGCGGTGCTGGGAACGATCCACGGCGACGGCGCGGCGGCGGTGTACGAGCGCGTCGTCTCCGATCTGGGCGTCGAGCCCTCGTCGTTCGCCGCGACCGATCTCGTCGTCACGGTCCAGTCGTACCGGACCGCCGACGGGCGCAGCCGCCGGGTCGCCCGCGTCGAGGAGGTGCTCGGCGACGGCGAGGACGTCCGGTTCGAACCGCTGTACGAACTCGAGGGCACGGAAGCAGTCGCGACCGGCCGAATCGACCGCGGCGAGAGCCGGTTCGTCAACGCGATCGCCGGCCCGACGGAAGCGTACGCCGACGTCAGGGCGGCGATCGCCGACCGGACCGATACGATGCGAGCGCTCGCCGAGGACGGACGGGTATCACCCGACGACGTCGCTGCGGCATACGCCGACAGAGGATAAGCCATGGCAGTGGAATCGACCCTCGTTCGCGGCCTCGCCCGGCTGTATCCGTACCCGGTCTCGGCGAGCGACGACCTCCGCGAGTCGGTCCGATTCGTCGAGCCGCCGTACGACGCCGAGGCGGTCGTTAGAGCCGGCTACGGCGCAGGGCTGCTCGCCGCCTTCATTCCCCTGCCGCTACTGCTCTACGGCGTCCCGTTTCCCTTCGTCGGCTTCTTCGTGCTGACGGCGTCGCTCGCGTCGATCCACGCCGTGCACTCGTGGCCGCATCTAGCGGCCGCGTTTCGGCGAACGGAGGCGCTCGGCGACACGCCGACGCTCGTCGGCCGCGCAGTCTTGCGCATGCAGATTCACCCCTCGCTCGAGAACGCGGTCCGGTTCGCCGCACGGACCGGCGAAGGGCCGTTGACTCGGAGTCTCGCCGCCCACGTGACCCGTTCGAAGGGGACCCCGCGGGCTGGTCTCCTCTCGTTCGCCGAGGAGTGGGCGCCCCACTTCCCGGCACTGCGGCGCTCGTCGACGCTGCTGGCGACCGCACAGGACGCTCCGGAGGGGGAGCGCGGCCGCACCCTCGAGCGGGCACTTTCGGCGATCCTCGACGGGACGCGGAGTCAGATGGCCGAGTTCACGGCTGCGATCAGGGCGCCGACGACGATGCTGTTCGCGTTCGGCATCCTGCTCCCGCTGGCGCTGATCGCGCTCGTCCCCGCCGCGCCGATGGCGGGCGTCTCGCTTAACATCTGGATGTTCGTGCTCCTGTACGATATCGTGCTGCCGCTGTGTCTGCTCGGCGCCGCGATCTGGCTGCTCGTGCGCCGGCCGGTCGCCTTTCCGCCGCCGGAGATCGATCGAACCCACCCCGACCTACCGGATCGGCTCTGGCTGCGGGCAGGCTGGGGACTGCTCGCCGGCGGCGTAACCTACGTCACCGTCACCGCGGTCGGCCCCGCCTCCCTCGCCGAAATCGCGGCGCTCGGAATCGCCCTCGGCGTCGCCCTGCTGGCGGTCTACGGCCCGATCCTCGAGCTTCGCAACTACGTGCGCGACGTCGAGTCGAACCTGACCGACGCCCTCTACATCATCGGCCGGCAGGTCGCCGAGGGCGAGTCGGTCGAGGCCGCCATCGAACTCGCCGCCGACCGCGTCGCCGACGAGACCGGCGAGATGCTCGCGCACGCGGCCGGCGTCCAGCGACGCCTGCACACGAGCGTCGAGGAGGCTTTTCTCGGCGACTACGGCGCGCTCCGCGACGTGCCCAGCCAGCGCGCCCGGAGCATGGCGGCGCTGCTCGCGATCGCCGGCGACGAGGGGAAGCCGGCCGGCCGCGCGATCGTCGCGATGGCCGACCACCTCGAGGAACTCGAGGACGTCGAGGCGGAGACCAAACGCGACCTCGTGCGCGTGACGAGCACGCTCGACAACACGGCGGCGTACTTCGGCCCGATGGTCGGCGGGGCGACCGTCGGGATGGCCGGGATGCTCTCGGCCGAGAACTTCACCGCCGTCGCGGGGATGGGCGACGCGACGACGCTAGCGACCGACCAACTCGGCGTCGTCGTGGCCGTCTACCTGATGCTGCTGGCGTGCATCCTGACGCCGCTGTCGTACGCGCTCCGGTTCGGGATGGATCGCACGCTGTTCGGCTACCACGTCGGGCGGACGCTTGTCTCCTCGATGGTGCTGTTCGTGCTAACTGTCGCGCTGATCGATGTCGTCCTGGTCGCGCCGCTGTGACGGTGCGAGCCGTGCGTGTTGACCTTTATATACGAACCCGCGGCCAACGTCGGCATGGATCTGGAGACGCCCGCAGACGCGTGGTACACCTACGTCGCGGTCTCGCTGGTCAGCGTCGCGCTCGCGGGACTCGCGCTGGGTGTCGCAACGGGGCCGCCGCCGGACGCCCCGGCGGCAGCGAACGCGATCGAAGGGGCTACCGGAAGCGAGTACGCCGCCAGTGCGACCTACGAACACGACGCCGATCGAGTGACGATCGATCGGCAGACGATCACCATGCAAAACGAACACGGGACCGCTCACTCGAGTTTCTCGTACGGCGTCGTCGTTCCGGTCAACGGCAACGAGCGACTCGAGAACATCACGGACGGACGGTCGATCGAAGCGGAGTACGACGAGGCGCTGCGGGACGGCGATCGGCACGCGTTCGCCGAGTTCACACGCGATGTCGAAACCGCGTACGACGAACATACCGGCGAAGCGATTCGCGCCGATGGCGAACTCCGGGCACGCAAGGTCACGGTCGATTCCGGGATCGACGAACTCGAGCCGATCGAAGAGGAGGCAACTGTCGAGGTACGGGACTCTTGGGAGCCCGTCGCGAACGGAATCCCCGGGTGGAATCCCGACCCGTACATCGGCGAGCTGCGAGTGACCTACAGCGGCAGCAAGGAGCGACAGGCGACGGTCCACATGGAGGGCGAGTATCGCCTCGCGGATCTCCTCCCCGCGTTCGTCCCGGACGGTCCCATTCCGACTTCCGAATCACTGGACGAAACCAAAGAGTTAGAGGCTAACGAACACGGCGCCGATAGCTTCGTTTTCGAACCCAAATCGGCAGAGGGGATCGATGTCACGTTTACCGCCCCGGTCGTGGACGAGACGTACTATATCGAATCCAGACAACCCGTCAGGGATCCGATCGAGTTCGAGATCGAATTTACCGATCCCGACGGGGACCTACCGGCCGAAACGTGGACGTTCGACCTCGAGTACGACGACGGATCGAAAACGTGGTCGAACGAGATCGACCGGGAGATGACCTTCGATCACGATCACGCAGCAATCGGCGTCACTGACGGAGGGAACTACTATGTTACACTCGTCAAGGTTTAGGAGAGCTAGGGAGAGAGCCCAGACGGAACCGTTCGCGGCGATCGTCGCGGTCGGAGTAGTGGTTCTCGGGATCGGAATGTACGCGGTTGCGTACCAGAGCGTGCTTCCGGGAACTAGCCAGCAGGCGACGGCCGACCAGACGATCGATCGTATCTGGGACGAACTCGAGGAGAACGGCGTGTTTTACGCGCACGACGATCCAGCGCTTCAGGACCGTATCGACGATAGCGAACCGCTCCCGGCTGGAGCGACGGTGTACGTGAGTATCACGGCGATCGACGAGGATGCGAATCGCGTACTCGTCGACGGTGCCTTTCCCTCGGGGTATCCGGACAACGACGCGTCGTCGTCCGATATCGAGCAGTACGTAGCGGAAGACGGTATCCCTGACGACGCTTCCGTTGCAACGCAGTCGATTCCGGTCACCGTCGAGAACGAGGCCGACGTTCGCTCCGGAACGCTCCGGGTGGCAGTATGGTGAGACCGGACCCCGATCGGGCGATTTCGACCGTGATGGACGTCTCGCTGGCGCTGTTGATAATCAGCGCGAGCGTACTGCTGATCGGCATCCACCTCCAAGGCGACGATCGCTCGGTCGATCAGGACCGCGGCGATCGTTCGTACCAGACGATCACCGGATCGACCGTGACGATCACCTACGACCTCCGGGTCGAAAACGAGTCCGGCGTCGCAGCGGTGGACGAGACGGATCAGTTCGACGTTCCGGACGGATACGAGCCCGACGAGGCGCCCGACGCGTACCGCGTCACGAGATACGGCCCGGCAAGCGGTCTCTTGGCTGAGGCGGCGATCGTGAACGTCGACTACGACGGCACACAGCCGTTCGCGTACGGCCACGAGGTCGAATCGTCCGCCGATGCAGCGATTCAGGGACAGCTCGTCGGTGCCGACGATTCGATCTACGTCGTTGCGACCTGGGAACCCTACGAGGACAGTTCGTTCAGCGGGACTGCGACCAGCGGCGATCGACCGGCGCAGTCGGTAGCCGTCTCGAGCGCGAGCGGGACGGTTTCGACGACGATGGCTGGCGCCGACTACGAGGAGATTGCAGCCGCCTACCACGAGGGACAGCGCACGAGCGGCGACGGGCTCGAGCACGCCGCGAACGCGCTCGCATCGACGATAATCGAGGCGATGTTCCCCGTCGCCGAAACCCAGTACACCCTCGAGTCGACGCGCACCGAGAACGCGGTGACGACGTACGACTACCGGAAACTCGCGCTGGCGCTGGGCGGAGCGGAGTTACGGGACGACGTGAACGACGAGATCGTCGGCTCGGATCCGAACGCCGAGCGTGCGAACGAACTGCTCGCCGACGCGCTCGCGGAAACGGTCGCCGAGGATATGGAGAACCACAAGATCGCCGACGAGCTGGAGCAAACGTACCTCGATCTGGCTCCGTCGCCGCGCGAAGACGAGTTCGTGAACGAGGCAGCGCCACTTCTGGAAGCGTACATTTCGATCGAAACTGCTGACCTGACGGTCCAAGCAACCGACTAATGACGAAACGTAACAACCGCCCCCGAACCGTATCGATTGCCGACGACGACCGAGCCCGCATCCCGTTTGCAATGATCGCCGTCCTGTTGCTCGTTACGAGTCTCGGGGCGATCGCGGTCCTCGAGCAGCGATCGGACCCGGTCATCGATCAAGAGGCCGAACTGGGTATGGACCGGAGCGTCACTGCGGCCCAGTCGGAGCTCCGGTCCGCGTCGATCGATGCGAGTCACAGCGCGGTGAGTGCACCGCTCATAACCGCTCGTACCGACACGGGTATCGATGCCATCGATTCGACGGCGGACGACCACGACGAGAACTTCGAGAACTACCTCAAATTGCTCATCTACCTCGAGGCGTACGAACGCCTGCCCGCTGCCGGACAAACTGTCGGCACCGACACCAAAACGACGGTATCCATCCCGAAGGTAACCGAAGACGGTGCCGGCGACGACGCGATTACGCCCGACGAGGCGATCGACAGGGTCGATCTGGTGATCGGCGACTACGCCGACACGGAACTCGAGGCCGGGCTGCTCGAGGTGACGATCGAAGACGTCGAGATTCACAGCACCGCCACGGCGACGGAAACCCGACCGATCACGGTGACGGTCGGCGCACCGGTGAAACAGCTGGATGAACGGACGACCGAGTACGAATCCCAGCTCGACGCGGACTTCTTCGATGCGGATCTCAATGGCGAACTCTCCGGCCTCGGCCAGCACTCCGCCGCCCGGCTGTATCTCCTTGCGTACTTCAAAGCTGGCTGGGATCGGTTTGACCGTACAGCGAGGCCTGACGATCACGACTTCGAGCGAGTACTCGAGCCGGAACATACGGAAGTCCTCATGAACGACGCGATCTTCGATGTCCAGCACGACGTCTTCGGGACGAAGGACCCGTACGCGGATCGAACCATGCGACCGAAATACGTCTGCATGTCGTATCAGATGTTGGATTCTATGGAGAGGACTGGAGGCGGAAAGAAAAAGAAAGCTAATACGAACAATGACGGCAGTAACAGTGACAGCGCGGATGGTCTCGATAAAGCAGAAGAGCAACTCGAGGACGGGAAAATCGAAACCAACGGTAGTAATGGAGGCACCGAGGAAATCGACATCGAGGAACAACTCTGCGGCGACGGTGCGGTCCAGAACTGGTTATTCGGCGATTCGGCCACCGGCGAACTGCCCGACGTCCCGGAGCCGTCGGAGTTGCTACGAAGCGAACTCGAGGAGATGGAGGTGATGAACGAGGAAGAGCGGATTCCGTTCGCCGAGTCCGCCGAGGTCTCGTACACGTACTACGCGGCGAACGCCCACGTCGACGAAGCGGAGACGTACGTCGATCAGGCCGAACACCTCGTCGAACAAACCGACGAGATCGTCAACGAAGCCGACGAACAATATCAGGACGAGGTCGAAGAGTCGATCGAGGACGAAGCCGATCCGCCAGACATCGACACTAACGAGGATCGGACCATCGGGAGTATGACGAAGGAGCTCTACGATATCGGCCTCGACAGGTCCGTGACTGATAGATCGCGGGGAAATATCCCGCAGCCGGACAGACCCGGCGGGAACTACTCGCTCGAGGAATTCGACGTAATGATCACGAACGTCCACGAGGTGGACGCGAACCACGATGCGTTGCCTGATTCAGGCGGTGAGACGATCCACGAGATCGACGTGACCGCTGCCGTCGACCTCGAAGCGGACGAACGATGGGTCCACGACGACTCCGAGAACGCGAGCGAGTACGGCGAAGACGTAGTCGTTTCCCGCTCGCCTACCGGAGACGTGACGGTCGAAACAGAGGTCGAAATCCAATCGACCTACGACTTCTACGAGGAGGGGATGCACTACGATGACGAGGAGTTCGTACTCGATCAGGATCCGAATATCGAGTACGACTATCAGTCGCTCGAACTGGACAAGCTCGCGGACCAAAATCGGGTCGAGGTCGGAAGCGGCCAGAACTTCGAGGTCGCGTTTCGCAAGTCTCCCGTCGATGCGATGAATGTCAGGTCGTACGCCACGATCGAGACCGACCTCGAATCCAGCGCGAGAAGAATCGGCGGAGAAGTCGAAAACAGCGGCGACATCGAGGAGAAGATGCGAGACGCAGTCGTGTCTGACTCGTTTCAGGAAGACTACGACCTGACGGAACTCGAGCCCGTGGAGAACGAACTCATCGAGGATCTGCGCATCGAACTCGAACGAACCCACGACGAGTTCACCGAGTGGGCTCAAAAGGAGGACAACGCGTATACAGTCGAGCGAACCGAGCTTCTGGATTCCGACGCGGAGCCGATCACCGGCGCTATCGATCACATCAAAGCGGTCGAAGACGACTTCGTGTACGCCGACCTCTCCGAAGGTGCAGCCGACGGAGAGTTCGAAACGACAGGCGAGTATCTGACGGCACAGATCCGGAAGGCGTACTTCGATCGACTCTACCACTACATCGAGCGGATCGGCGACCAGTACGAGGGGCAAGTCGAAGATTTTGAAGACGAGATCAACGAGATGAGTGAGGGCGGAACCAACAGCGCTGACGAGATCCTCGGGTTCGCACAAGATGTCGTGAATGCGGACGTCGAGTACGATCCCGGTGAGATCGAGGGATCGCCGGTACTCGACGACGCCCAGTTCGAGATTTCCGGATCGCCGACGTACATGACCCACGTGAATATTAGCCGGGAGCAGGATCCGGCGATCCGGCCCGAAAACAAGACGATCACCGACTTCGGCACGGAGACCGAGCACGTCCCGATGACGATCCAGAGTGACAACCGAGCACCGTGGCCGGGTGTTCCGATTACACCCTACCCACCGCAGTTCTGGTTCTTCCAGACAAACACCTGGAACAGTACGGTCAAAGGGGAGTACGCCCGTTTCGAAGTCAGTGCCTCGGTCGGCAGTCCCGCTGACACAGAGCGGTTGACTTACGTTCGCGAGCATCGACCGATCGAGGTCGAATTACACGATGGCACTAAGATAGAACTCGGAAAGAATGAGCCAATCACGTTCGAGAGTTCTACCGAAGTTATCGTCATCATGCCGGGCGCAGTCTTCCGAAATGGTGGTGTTCCTGCAGTGGCCGACACATATCCCGAAGATATGGGACAGATAGCGTGCTCTCCGACTTGGGGGCACACCGGGCCGAATTTTGACTCCGGTAAAGCTGAGGAAAGGATAAAAGACAGGTGTGACTTCCCGGAGTACGAGTGATAGATCGTCTAGCCAGTTATTGAAATATAATCTAACTTTTTATATCGGGATTATTTAATGTAATTCATTCCTGAATAGACCCTAGTTATATTCCAGGTACAGCCAATGGATTAATATCTTAAGTGTGAAAATAAAACTACAGAATATGGAAGACAGAAGATACCCTCGAGAAACCCGAACACCTAGCTATGCCCCACGAAAAGCTAGCACGGAGGCGGACCTACGATGATAACTCGAATTGGGCGACGTTCCGTGTTGACGGGAATTGGGGGATCTCTTGTCGGGGGATCAGCGTCCATGGTCAGTCGTGCACAGGACGAAACTGCAACTGGTCCGACCGTCTATGTTGGGTCGTACTCTGGGAATCTTATCGCCGCCGACGCATTGACTGGTGACCTCTTGTGGGAGCGGAGCGGACCCGGTTCACCGACGACATCACCAATTTCTGTCGACGGAACGCTCTATATCGGTTCCGGTCGAGAGCAGCTATATGCCCTTGATGCAGCGACAGGTAAAGAAGAATGGATATTTGACGAGCCTTCAGGTCGAGTCGATTCCTCACCAACGGTTGTCGATAACACCGTTTACATTGGTACGAAGAATAACACTATCTACGCTGTCGACGCAGAGACAGGTGACGAAGAATGGGAATTCGACTTACCAGAAGCACGAGTGACTTCATCACCAACGGTCCACAACGGCACCGTTTACGCCGGTTCACGAGATCACACACTCGATGCGGTCGACGCAGAGACTGGTGAGCATGAGTGGACGTTTTTTGATCCTGAGGATTGGGTCGATTCATCGCCGGCTATCTACGACGATACCCTCTACGTCTCTGCCTACGACGAGGCGCTGTACGCAGTCAACCCGGAAACAGGTGATCAAGAACGGATAGTAACGGATTCGATCGAGGGTTCTCCGTCACCGGTGTTCGTCGACGACACGCTGTACATTCACGGCGACAACCTGTATGCTCTGGATCCGCAAACAGGAGAGGAGCAGTGGTCATATACCACATCTTGGAGTGGTGATTTGCTTTCCCCAACAGTCGCCGACGGACTCGTCTTCACCGGTGGCGACGGACTGTACGCAGTGGACGCAGAGACAGGTGAAGAGCAGTGGACGCTCACCGACATTACTCCCGGCGATACGTCTCCAACGGTCTACGACGGGATGGTGTACACGGGTGTCGGTGGAAGCGATCAGACCATGTACGGTGTTCACGCTGAAAGTGGCGAGATTGAATGGGAACTTGAGGGCGACTTTAGTGAATACTCAAGAGGATCTCCAACGGTCGTAGCGGATCCAGAAAGCGGCGATAGCGTCGACTCCCGGGTCCTGTTGGGGACGTTCAACCATCATCACGAGTCAACGACATCAATGGCGGATCTGCCGTCTGTCGACGGTTCCGAAAGTAGTAGCGCCTCCAGCAGAGGGAGCAGTGGAACCAGGGCCAGCAGTTCGAACTCGTCGGCTGCCGATGCAGATTCCGATGATGACGGCCTCCCCGGATTCGGTGTCCCCGCTGCAGTTTCCGGTCTCGGTGCCACAGCGTACATGTTAAAGCGACGCCTCGAGACTGAGGAAAACGATTCGTAGGCCGATTCTCGAGGCAATAGTTCAGAAGGGTTTCATCAAGTGCGGTTGGTCCAAGAGAGCACTGTCACGATAGCCGAACTCTGAAGGGAACGTCAGCAGCGTACTCTGCAGACCGCTTGCAGTCTTCTTCATGCTATTTCATCGCTTGAGGGCCAATTATCCCGAATAAATCCGATATCCAACTCAATACGGAGTATTACAGAATAAGCTTAGGTAAACCTATCTTGTATATGAGAAACGTAGGTTGTATTAGGGAGGGGATTGATGGTGCCTCTCGTGAGCGTACGCAGCAATCGGAACGGAGGGAGACGATGAGTTCCGAGACGAACGACGACGGCGGCGGACACTGTGCCACGCCGGACAGCGACGGCGAAGTCGCGGAGGAGATCGCGATTATTTCCTTCGAGCGCAAACTCGAGACGGCCGAGGAAATCCAGACCGAACTCGCCGATCGCTATGAAGCGATCGACATTATCGAGTACCACGGCGACGTCTTCGAGGAGCACTGGGGCGAGTACGACTGCTTCGTCGGGCTCATGGCCTCGGGCATCGCGATGCGGAAGACGGCCCACTTGCTCGACGACAAGTGGGAGGATCCCGCGATCTGCGTGGTCGACGAGGAACTGACGTGGGCGATCCCGATCACGGGCGGCCACCACGGCGCGAATCAGGTCGCGCAGGATCTGGCGACGATGGGCGCCGTCCCGGCGATGACGACCGCCTCGGAGGCCGCAGGGAAGCAGGGCGTCGAGTCCCGCGCGAAGGCGATGGACACCCACGTCGTCAACGGCGACTCGACGGTCCAGACGAACCTCGCCGTGCTTGACGAGAACCTCGGTCCGGTCGCTCGGCTCGATGGGCCTCGCGCCGTGCTGGTCGGCGACGACGTCACCGTCCTCAAACGTAACAAAGACGACGGCGTCGTCATCGGCACCGGCAGCGTCTCCGGCGCGGACAAAGAGGCGTTTCTCGAGGCCTGGGAGGAAGCACTCGAGCAAACCGACTACGAACTCGCGGATGTCGAGTTCGTCGGCACCGCGACCCGCAAAGAGGACGAGGAGGGGCTGCTCGAGGCGGCCCAGGAACTGGATCTGGGCGTTGTTACCTTCGACAAGGAGACGCTGCTCGAGCACGAGGGGCCCACGCCCTCCAAGTCCAAGGAACTGATCGGCTGGCCGGGCGTCTCCGAGGCCTCGGCGATCGCCGGCGGACGCGACCACGAACTGGTGATCGAGAAGTTCAGCTACGAGGACGAGGTGACGGTGGCGATCGGCCGATGAGTTCCGACGCCGAATCCACCGACGCGACGGACAGCGGCACGCCCGACGACCACGGTACCCTCTACGTCGTCGGTATCGGTCCCGGCTTGCCGGATCACATGACCAAGAAGGCAAAGCGGGTCATCGAATCGGCGGACGTCGTCATCGCCTCGAGTCTCTACCAGGAGTTCCTGCGCGACGACGGTACCATCCCGTCCGAGGAGCGGACGGACGAGGGCGGAATCGCAACCCGCGAGGACGGAACCGAACAGGAGATCGTTCGCTCGACGATGGGCCGACAGATCGAACTCGCCCGCGCGGCGTTCGACTACGTCCGCGAGGGGAAGGACGTGGCCCACGTCTCGGGCGGCGATCCCTCGGTGTACGGCAAGTCCGACCTCATCTTCAAGATGGCCGAGGAGGAGGACGCGACGGACGTGCCGATCGACGTCGTCCCCGGCATGACGGCGGCGCTCGGCGGCGCGGCCAACGTCGGTGCGCCGCTGTGTAACGACTTCTGTACCGTCTCGCTGTCGGACAAGTGGCGTGGCTGGGACGAGATCGAGGAGAAACTGCGTGCGGCCGCGATCTCGGACTTCGTGATCGTCCTCTACAACTGCTGGCGCAACTACGAGAAGGCGGTCGAGATCGTCCGCGAGGAGCGGACCGACGACGCCTACGTGGCGATCGTCAACGACGCCGGCCGTGCCGACGCCGGCCGCAACGGCGAGAGCCAGTTCATCACTACCCTCGGCGAGGCGGCCGACCACGACGACAAGGTCTCGGGGATGGGAACCTCGCTGATCATCGGCAACCACGAGACCGAGACCTGGCTCAACGACGACCGAACGTACCTCGTCACCCCGCGCGGCGGGCGTGATGTCGACGACTTCTGAGAATACGGATCCATGAGCACAGACACCGACCCTGACTCCGACGCTGACGGCGAATCGACATCGAACTGCGGCGCATCGACCGACACCGAAACCGAGACTTCGAACACCTCCAAATGCGGGGCCTCGAGCAGCAGTACTGAGGCCGAACCCTCGAGTTCGACTTCGAGTTCCGACTCGGACTCGAGCGGTTCGAAGTGTGGCGCTTCCTCGAGCGAAAGCGATGACTCGAGTAGTTCCAAATGCGGCGCCTCGAGTTCGTCGTCCTCGAGCGGCTCGAAGTGCGGCGCCTCGAGTTCCAGTTCCGACGACTCGAGTAGCAACGAGAAGGAGGTCGGCGCGACGATCGAAGACTTCGACGCCGAACCCGGCCAACTGGTCGCCGTCGGCCTCGGTCCCGGCCACCCCGAAGGGATGACCGAGCGCGCCAAGGACGCGCTGCTCGAGGCCGACCACATCGTCGGCTACACGACCTACATCGAACTCATCCCGGACGAGATCACCGAGCAGGCCGAGGACATCTACGACACGCCGATGTGCGGCGAGGTCTCCCGCACGGAGGAGTCGATCGACCGCGCGCTGGCGGGCAACGACGTCGCCATCGTCGGCAGCGGCGACCCCAACGTCTACGCGCTGGCCGGCCTGGCGCTCGAGATCCTCGAGTCCAAGGGCGCGACGGCTTCGATGGTCGACTTCGAGGTCGTGCCGGGCGTCCCGGCGGCCCAGTCCTGCGCCGCTCGCCTCGGCGCGCCGCTCGTGAACGACACGGTCTCGATCTCGCTGTCGGACCACCTCGTGCCGATGCCCGAGATCGAGTCCCGACTGCACTCGGTCGCCAGCGAGAACTTCGCGATCACGATCTACAATCCCTGGAGCCGTAAGCGCCGCGAGAACTTCGAGAAGGCCTGCGAGATCCTGCTGACCCACCGCGATCCGGACACGCCGGTCGGCATCGTCCACGGCGCGGGCCGCGAGGACGAGCAGGTGATGCTCACCGAACTCGGCGAACTCGAGGACCTCGGCGAGAGCGAGATCATCGACATGACGACGACGATCGTCGTCGGCACCGAGGATACCTACGTCTGGGACGACCGGATGGTCACCCCTCGCGGGTACGAGACGAAATACGACTACTGAGCACGAAATCCAACATGCCACGATACGAAGTCACCATCGAGAAGGACGCCTGCGACGGCATCTTCGCCTGCCTGACCCGCGACCCGCGGTTCGTCGAGGGCGAGGACGGCCTCGCGACCGTCGATCCGGACGCGGATCCGGTCTACGACTGCGAGGGCGAAGTCACCGACACCGCGGAGCGGGTCGTCGCGACGTTCGACGACGACCGCATCGACGAGGCTCAGCAGGCCGCGGCGGCCTGTCCGACGGACGCGATCATCGTCGAGGAGGTGGGCGAATGAGCGACGCCGACTCCGCCGAGGCGGAAGCTGGCGACGCCGACGCAGCCCTCGAGATCGCAGTCCCCGCGGACCCGCTCGCGGGCCACCCCGCGACCGCGTACTTCTGGGGACACGTCGCCGGCAGCGGCGACGTCTCGGACGACCGCATCGAGGTCGTCGCCAACGACGAGGAATCCGCGCAGGTGCTCGCCGCGGTCGCCGGCGGCGACGTAGAGCACGAGACGACCACCCGCGATTACGCCCACGACACGTCGATCACGCGGACGGAGGACGAGTACACGCTGACGATCGACGGCGACGAATCCGGATTGCTCGGCCGCAGCGGCGCGCTCGGGCTCCCCGTGGACGGCCGCGGCAACTACCGCTTCGGTGCGTTCTCGGCGTACGACCGGGAACTCCTGCGGGGCCTGCTCGAGGGCTGTGGCACGATCTGCTTCAAGTCAAAGAGCGGCACCGTGGGAATCTCGTTCGTCCACGACGACCGCGACCTGCTCGCGGTCGCGCAGGAGTTGATCGACGAGTGTCCCGTCGACGCCGCCTACGGCGATCTGTCGGAAACGTCGTCGGGCGGCTACTGGTTCGGGGTCGACGATGCCGCCGCGCCCGATTTCGGGACGTGGCTCTACGAGAACTGCGAGGAGACCGGCCTGTTCGCGCCGAGCCGCCGTCGGAAGCTCGAGCGCAGTCTCGAGCAAGCCGACGCGTACGACGGCGAGGACGAGTAATCGACCGACGAGTCACGCCACCACACGCTACCACACAATGAGCACACCGACATCCAACGAAGCCGCGCCCGGCTCGACCGCCGCGTTCGACGACGAGGCCGTCCTCCTGATCGGCCACGGCTCCCGGCGCGAGAAGTCGAACGAGCAGGTCCGCGAACTGGCCGCCGGCCTCGAGTCGCGGCTGGGGATCCCGGTCGACGCCGCGTTTCTCGAGCTCGCGGAGCCGGCGATCGACGAGGCCTTCGCGGGACTGGAACCGGTCGCCGACCGGGTGACGGTCGTCCACTGCTCGCTGTTCGCCGCGAGTCACGTCAAGAACGACGTGCCGCTGGCGATCGAACAGGCCCGCGCCGAGTACGACCTCGAGATCTCCAATGGGGCCCACCTGGGCATCCACCCGGCCATCCTGGACCTGCTGGACGATCGCGCCGCCGCGGTCGAGGCCGAACTGGGCGTCGACCGCGAGACCGACGACGTCGCCGTGGTCCTCTGCGGTCGCGGCTCGAGCGATCCGGACGCCAACGGCGACGTACACAAGCTCGCCCGACTGCTCTACGAAGGCCGCGCGTTCGACCGCGTCGAGGCCACCTTCATCGGCGTCACGGAGCCGACGCTCGAGGACACCCTCCACGGGCTCTCGAAGCACCGGCCCGACGCCGTCGTCGTCCTGCCGTACATGCTCGGCGACGGCGTGCTCACCCAGCGAGTCCGCGACTGGACCGCGGAGTTCGACGCGGACTATCCGTACGTCGACGCGCTGGCCGGCGACCCCCTCGGAACCGACTCGCGGCTGCTGGACGTCTTCGCCGATCGCTGGCAGGAGGCTCGCACCGACAGCGTCGAGATGTCCTGTGACACGTGCAAGTACAAAGTCGATCTCGAGGGCTACGAGGAAGACGTCGGCGGCGCCCGCGCCATGCTGCGCGCGCTGGCCCACCAGGAGGCCCACGCCGACCGCGAGGACGTCGACGACGAACCCCACAGCCACGACGCCCCCGAGAAGCACGTCGCGGTCTGCATGAACCAGACCTGCGCGGAGATGGGGTCGCCGGCCGTCCTCGAGCGCCTGCGCCAAGAGGTGCGGGATTCCGAGCACTGCGACGCCCGGATCACCCGGTCGTCCTGTCTCGGCCGCTGCGGCGACGGCCCGATGGTCGCCGTCTACCCGGACGGGATCTGGTACGGCGACGTCGCGAGCGAGGATGCCGAACGGATCGTTTCCGACCACCTCGACCGAGATCGCATCGTGAGCGAACTGGTCGATCAGACGCTGTAAGAAGTATCGATACTCGACCGATCCAGAGACGAAAGACACGACTCCGACAATTCACAATATCGAACCATGAGCTGCCACGAAATCGAAGCGCTACGACTCGGACTGATGAACGTCCTCGGCGTCGAGGATCAGAGCGCCCGCGATCACGCCGAGAAGGAACTCGAGGGGCACCTCGAGGGCCCGATCGAGGGACTGGCGAACGCCGAAAGCCTCGCGGAGGTCGAACGCCACCTCGACGCCGCCCTCGTGGATCTGGAGGAAGAGGTCGCCACGATGGACAGCGACGACCCCGCGTACGACTACACGCGGGGCCGACTGCTCGCCGTTCGCGACGCCGAACGAGCGGTCCAGCGGCTGCGCGTACAGGGTGACAGTATCGTCGACGGCCTCGGCGATGCCCACGACACCCTCCACGAGACCTTCCCGGTCGACGACGAGTGACTCGGACGATGGCCGACACTGATTCCGACGTACTGGACGATCGAGCGGCCGAATTCACCTCCGTCTCGCTCGGCGAGATCGAGCCCGCACGCAGCCGTCACATGTGGACCCGATCGGCGGTCCACGCGACCGACGAACTCGTCGCGGCGGGCCAGTGGAACGGCAGTGTAGTCGCCTACGAGGCCGGCGCGCTCGAGGGTGGATCGTCTGCCCCGGATCTCGAACCGCGCTGGACCGTCAACCATCCGGAGCACGCGGTCGGGATCGCGTCGCTCGAGGAGGCTGACGGAGGCGACGACGGAAGCGACGACAGCGACGCGATCGTCGTCGCCGGCCGCGGCGAAACCGGGGCGATTGCCGCCTACGACGCCGCAACTGGCGATCGACGCTGGCGCTACGAGACCGCATCGGACGTCGGAAAGCCGGTCAAAGACAGCGTCTTCTACCTCCCCTACGTCGTCGCCCTCGAGTCCGATCCGGCGACCGGACGGGTCTACGCCGCCGCCCGACGCTACGAGCGCGACGGCGAGACCCGCCGGTGGCACAGCACGGTCTACGCGTTCGAATCCGACGGTACGGTCCGCTGGCGCTACGAAACCGACGCCTCGCCGATCGCGCTGGACCGAGCTGACGACGGCGACCGGCTCGCGGTCGGCTACAACCGCTGCACGGGCGACCACGACGTCGGTCTGGTCGTTCTCGAGGCTGAATCGGGTGACCCCCTCTGGACGTGGGATCCCGGCACCGAGGGCGACCGCCGCGTCGGGGACGTCTCCGTCGACGGCGAGCAGGTCGCCGTCGCGAGCCACGGGGACAAGCGCGGCTACCTGCTCGGACCCGGCGGCGCCGAGCGCTGGCGGGTCGATCTCGCCGTGCCGACCGATGTCGACGGAGAGACGCTCTACGCGTACCCGAACCACGTATACGCGAACGACGGCCGGGTAGCGTTCGTCACGGGGAACACCTACGCCGAAGAGAGCCGCGAGACCGAGGGCCGCCATCCGAACGAACACCGGATCGCCGCATTCGACGCGGAGGGGACGCCGCTGTGGGACGACGCGGTCCGCGGCTTCGTCCACGGACTCGCCGCCGACGGCGACCGACTCGTCGCCCCCTGCGCACAGAACTTCCGCGTTCGCGACCCCGACACCCACGCGGTTCGGCGGTACGACCTCGAGTCGGGACCGGTGGGCCGCGAGCGGTTCGACGGCGTCGCGACCGCTGGTGCCGTCGCCGACGATACCGTCGCAGCGATCGAAGAACCGGTCGCGTACCACGACGACGGCGAGACGCGCGGCACGTATCGACTGCACGTCGCCGCCCTCGAGTAGGCGTTCGAGACGGTCGACTCGATCGATCGGTTCCGCGGTTCTGTTTTTCCGTCAGTTCTCGAAACCGGCCGACACGCGGCGGTCAGTCGCACACGCAAGGGAAATCACCACAACGCTCACCCTCGTGTTTTCTGCACATAATGACAGCACGCCTAGAAGATGATGGTTCCGAGGACTGTCCCGATCCCGTGGAGGTCGCGGACGTCCTGAGCAACCGTCAGGACGGTGACCGAGCGACTCGAGCGGAGCGCAGGGTGATGACCGACGGCGGTCAGGCGGAGATGTCGGATCCGGACGAGGAGGAAGCCGACGGAGACGACGCCGAAGAAACGGACGCAGGAACAGAGGACGAGGACGCCGAAGAAGCGGAAACAGCGGAAGAATCTGAATCCGAGGAAGCGGAGGGGGAAGAAGCGGAAGCCGAGGAAGAAGCCGAAACCGAGGAAACAGAGACAGAGGACGAAGAAGCCGAAGAAGAAGGGGCCGAGGGAGCGGGCGATGCTGAAGACGAGGAAGCAGAGAGTGAAGGAGACGGAGCCCAGGAGGAAACTGAAGAAACCGACGAAGGGGAAGAAGAGGACACGGCGGCTGAAGACGAGGAAACCGAGGGAGAGGACACAGAAGACCTCGCGGAGGGCGCAGAAGAACAGGAAGTCGAAGAAGACGAAGAAGACCTCGAGGAGGATGCTCAAGCAGAAGAATTCGAGGACGAAGGTGAGCGCGAGGAGGAAGCCGAAGAGGGCGAAGAGGAAGAATCTGAGGCTGGAGAGGAGGAAGAAGAGCGAGATGTCGGCGAGGATACCGGCGAACTCACCGAGGACAATCGCGAAGAGGGCCACGCCGACGACGCCGAAAAGGTCTACGAGGGCGACGACGCCTCCGGCGTCCTGCACCTCGATCTCGACGGCCTATTCCTCGACCTGCTCGGCCTCGAGGTCAATCTGAACCCGGTCCAGCTCGACGTGTCGGCGCGGCCGGGCGAGAACAACCTGCTGGGGAACCTGCTGTCCGCGGTGACGGGACTGCTTGACGGCCCCGGTGCGATGATCGACAAGGCGAAAGAGCTCCTGAGCAAGCCGATCGAACTGCTCAAGAAGGTTCCCGGGAAGCTGAAGGAGATTCCCGGGAAGGCCAAGGAGTTGTTCAGCGGTCTGCTCGAGAAGCCCAAGGAGTTCCTCAGCAACCTGGTGAGCAAGCCGAAGGAACTGTTCAACAAGCTGCTGGGGCTGCTGGGACTCGGCGGCGAGGACGAAGCCGAGGGCGAGGAAGCGGCCGAAGGCGAAGCGGAAGGGGAAGGGGAGGAAGCGGAATCCGGCGGTCGGATATCCTCGGCTCTCAGCTGGGTGAAAGGGATCCTCGGCAAGCCAGTGCAGTGGCTCCGCGGACTCTTCGGCGGCGGTGAGGAGGAAACGCCGGAAGCGGAAGCCGAAGAAGCGGCCGAAGCCGAGGCCGAGGACGAAGAAGCACCGGACGAAGCCGAGGGCGAAGAGAGCGAAGGGACGCCGGACGAGGCGGACGTGGAAGAAGACGAAGAGACTGGGGAAACGGATGAAGCGGACGAGACGACCGACTCCCCTGGCCCGATCTCCGCCGTCAGCGACCGGGCGAAAGAGGGACTCGCCGGACTCATACCGAGTTTACCGGTCGAGGACCTCGTTGCGGCGGTCGTCAGTCAGATACTCGAGCAACTGATCGAGCAGCTAGAGCCGGGCGAAGAGCAGGAAGAGGCGGGTGACCAGGCGGACGCGACAGCGGAGGCAGCCTAACAATGAGCGGAGAATCCGAATCCGACACCGAGTCTACGTCAATGGCCCAGCGTATCGACTACGAGAAGATCACCGACAATATCGACGTCGACGACCTGATCGAGGGAACCCAGTGGGAAGACGAGATCGACGAGGACCAGCCCCTGGGAGAAGCACTCGGTGGCCAGATCGGTGCGCTCGTCGGCCGAAAAGTCGGCGAATCCATCGGCCGAACGATCGGCGATATGGTCGTCGAAGAACTGCTCGGGACCAAAGAGGAGGCGGACGAATCCGAGACGGACGAGGAATCGGACGAATCCGAAGGTGAGGAAGGTGAGGAAGACGAGGACGAAGAAAGCGCCGGCGAAGAATCCGAAGACGACGAATCAGCGGACGAAGACACCGACTCGGAAGAAGCAGAGGAAAGCGAGGAAGCCGAGGACTCGTCCGACGACGACTCGGAGTCCGCCGAGTCCGACAGCGATGACGCCGATAGCGGCGAGACCGAGGAGACCGAAACGAGCGACGACGATGACTCCGATTCCGAAGCCGAAGAAGCGGACGAAGAAACGGCTGAAGCGGAAGCGGAGGAGTAATCATGGCGTGGAATCGTCCCGACGACCCACGGCCGGTCCCGGCTCGAGGTGAACGCTATGAGTGAAAGCGAGAGCGGAAGCCAGAGCGGGCTGAAAGAGCTGGTGAGCCGGGAGGTGAGCAACCAACTGGACGTGGCCGACCTGCTCGGCGACGGCAACATCGAGGACAACATCGACGGCGGCGAGGTCGGTGCTGCAGTCGGACGCGAGTTCGGCGAACGCATCGGTCGCGAACTGGGTGCGGCGATCGGTCGCGGCATCCACGAAGCGATCGCTGAGGGCCTCGAGGAAGGAAAGGATCGCAAGGAGATCCGGTCGGACCTCGCGACCGCGATCCGTAACGCAATCCGGGAGAGCGTCGACGAAAACGACGCCTCGGAATCGGTCCGGTCACTGGCACAGGGGATCACCGACGAGAGCAGTCTCGAAGGGCTGCTCGAGAGCGGTGATGAGGATGAGGACGAACCGGCGTCTGAATCAGAATCCGAATCGGAGTCGGCCTCGGACTCGGAATCGGACGCCGAGAGCGGGGCCGAATCCGAATCCGAATCCGGGGCGAAAGACAAAGCGGCCAGCGCTCGAGACGCGGTCGAGTCGGCCGCCGAATCGGCGAGCGAGGCCAGCGGACTCGACGAGTTGCTCGAGAGCGACGAGGACGAAGCCGAGGATGACGGCGACGACGAATCGACAGTCGACAGCGACGACGGAGAAACAGCAGACGAGACGACCGAAGACGAGACTGACGACGCCGGAACAGAGGCCGAAGGCGGCGAAGGGGAAGAAGAGACGGACAGCGACGACGACTCCGAACCCTCTGCGGGCGACCTCGAGGATCTCAGGCGTGAGACGCTCGAGGACTTCCTCGGGATGATGTCGTACGAGGATCTCCAGTCGATCGCCAAGGACGTCGGCGTAAAGGCGAACCTCAGCCGCGAGGAGATGACCGACGAGATCATCGACGCCGTAGCGGGGGACGATGAGGATGGCGACGAGTCAGACGCCGAATCGGAGGAGTCGGAGTCAGACTCTGACGCGAAAGCGGAGTCGGAAGCGGGATGACGCCACTCGCGTTCGACCGACTCAAGCGGGCGTACCACCACTACCGGCGGAGTACAAGATCGATCCATGAGCGAACAACTGCACGATCGCGTTACCGATCTACTGAACCGGGCCGACGACCAGAGCGGATCGCTAGTGGCCGGGTCCACGGCGGACGGCGACGCAGAATCGAGCGCTGACGCCGAAGCAGCGAACGACGTCCGCGACCTCGCTGCCGAGGCAAACGACCTCCTCGACTCGTCGGACCCAAACGAGTTGCTCGCGGCGGTCGGACTGGAGACGCTCCCCGACGGAACCGAACCCAACTCGATCCCGGAGGCGATCGCAAAGGGCGATCCGAACGCGGTCGAGGACCTCCAGCGGTTGCTCCACCTCGCGCGACTCGCCGATCGCGGCGACGGCCTCGAGGACGCCATCGGCAGCGTTCGCGCAGGTATCGGCGAGTCCAGTGATCCCGATTCGGGCGATCCCACCGAGACCGAATCCGAGTCAGGCGACGAGTCCGCTGCGTCGTCGACCGACGAGGCCTCGAGTTCCGCGGCGGCGGATAAGACGAGCGACGCTGCGGACGCAACCAGCGATCTCGAAGAGCGGCTGCGGTCCGCGATGACGTCGTCGCTTACGGACTTCAGCGACGACGTGAGCCAACTTCAGGAACGGCTCGAGTCGCTCGGCGGTGGCGGGGACGCCGACGAATCCGAAGCGACCGACGAACCCGACGAAGCAGCGGCTGCCGAGGGCGAACGTGACACCGACCCGGAGGATGAGGCACGCGACGAGTCGGATGACGGCCTGTTCGGAACGGACCTCGGATCGGGGGGCAATCGCGGCACATCGGGGAGCGGGACGCGATACTCGACGATGGCACCGCCACCCTCGAAGCGCGCGGATATGCGCGGGACAGCCCGATTCTCGACGATTCCGGACAAGATACGGGACTGACGTCCGGGGCGAGTCGACGCGCGACCGGTAGATGACGGGGTTCGTAGCGGCCTGGTTAGTCGTCCGTCCGATCCTCGAGAAACATACGAATTCCCATGACGGGGATGAACATGAAGAAGGAAACCAACATCGCGCCGACCATCACGGCGTTGAGAAACTGCGGCGACAGTTCCACCGGTAACAGCGCCGCGGCGATACCGACGCCGCCGAGGAGCGAAATGATGACGAGCAACCCGAGATCCCGACGGGTTACTGGAACTTCCTCTTCCATACCGGCCCTTAGGAGCGCTCCCATATAGATGTCGAGTTTCGCGGCGACCCAGACTGCGTGACGACTGCGAGCACGGGCTGGGCCAGCGGCGGTATCATCGCCGGGAGTACTGCTTTCTTGCTGGCGCGTCGACCAGTAGTCATGTACGATTCGGTCCTCGTCGCAACCGACGGCAGCGACACAGCCACGGCCGCTGTCGACCACGCGATCACGCTCGCCAGCCAGTTCGACGTCCCCCTCTACGGGATCGTCGTGCTCGAGAGTCGCACCGAGTACGACAACGCGATCGTCGACCCCGAGGAAGCCGACCGACGACGGCGACAGCGCGCTGAATCGGTGCTCGCGGACCTCGAGGCTGCAGCCGACGGGCTGGCCCTCGAGACGACGATCCGCACCGGCGTCCCACACGAGGAGATTCTGGCCTACGCAGCCGAGCAGGATGCCGACGTAATCGTCATCGGGTCTCGAGGACGCTCGTCGTTTAAAGGGGCACTGCTCGGGAGTACGGTTGATGCTGTTGTTCGACAAGCAGCGCGCCCAGTGCTCGTCGTAGACGATAACTGAAATCAGTACGCCACGGAACGTCTGCTACCGATCCAAATTATTGGATTCGGAACAACCCGAAAAGGGATGGGCGCTGCAGGATTTGAACCCGCGACAGCTTGGTCCGAAGCCAAGTACTCTGTCCAGACTGAGCTAAGCGCCCTCGCCATATCGTATCCGATGAGTCCGTATAAGTGACTCGATTTTCACCCATTCCGACAGACGTGGACACACCGCTGAAACCCCGACCGCAGCCAGCTGCTCGAGCACCGGCACCTGGTGTCACATTCCCAGCGGGTGGAAATTAGCGGCGCGGCTCTTTATGTAGCGTCCATAGGAACGCATATGACGGTGAACGAATCCCCCGTCGCGGACGATGGGTACGACGGCACCGCACCGCTCGAGTTGCTGACCGACGACGAGGGGCTCTGGACGGCCGTTCCCGTCGACGCCAGCGGTGACGAGCGAGTGAGAAAGTGGATTTCGGTCGAAGCGGACACGCTCTGCGATCTCGAGGAGTGGCGATAACGATCGCGAAGCCGCAACTCGGTTTTCGTCCGACGAACGCAATCTTTGCGATGTCGCCCGCTACGAGACGCACTCCCGAACGCGGGCCGGATCGCACCGTTTAACCGGCCTGCCTGAGCACTCCCGGCAACGAGATGACTGCGGGAGAGACGGTGCGCGGGTTGCTCGAGTTGCTGCGACCGGTGAACGTGATCGCGGCGAGCGTCCTGACGTTCATCGGGGCGTTCGTCGCCGGCGGAATGACCGAGGCGCCGGTCGCGGTCGCGGCTGCGGTCGCGGCGACTGGGTTGGCAGTCGGCGCGGGTAACGCGATCAACGACTACTTCGACCGCGAGATCGACCGGATCAACCAGCCCGAGCGGGCGATTCCGCGTGGGGCGGTGAGTGCTCGTGGGGCGCTCGCGTACAGCCTCGTTCTCTTTGCGCTCGCCACCGGATTAGCGGTCACGCTGCCGCTGCTCGCGATCGGGATCGCGGTCGTCAACCTCATCGCGCTGGTGGCCTACACCGAGTTCTTCAAGGGGCTCCCCGGAGTCGGCAACGCGGTCGTCGCCTACCTCGTGGGGAGTACGTTCCTCTTTGGCGCCGCGGCGGTCGGGGAGTACGGCGACATCGAACCGGCGCTGGTGCTGGCGCTGCTGGCGGCGGTCGCGACGCTCACGCGGGAGATCATCAAGGACGTCGAGGATATCGAGGGTGACCGCGCGGAGGGGCTGCGAACGCTCCCGATCGCGGTCGGCGAGGGACGCGCCATTTGGCTCAGCGTTGCGCTCCTCGCACTCGCCGTGCTCGCGAGCCCGCTCCCGTACCTGTTCGGATACTTCGGCGTCGCGTACCTGCTCGTGGTGGTGCCGGCCGACGCGATCATGCTCTACTCGGCCGCTGAGAGTTTCGACGATCCGACCGCCGGGCAATCCCATCTCAAGTACGGGATGTTTCTCGCGTCACTGGCGTTCATCGTCGGCCGTACGGTACCCGTGGTGAGCGGGCTATAAGGAACTGACAGGCCGCGACCGATTGCCGTCCGAAATGGCGATCGCTAATTGACAACTAATCAAAAGGATTATAAACTGGTTCCTGTATTCTCCTATCACGCACGCCGGAGACAGCGGTGCCAGCAGTGGTTGTTGCCACGGCTGAGACGAATATGAGTATTATGTATGACCTCGTAGATGTCCTCCCGGACGCCGAACTCGACCCAGGGACGAACGTCCTTATCGCAGGCCCGCCGCTGACCGGGAAACGCCAACTCGCCTACGAGATTCTCACGAACGGTGCCGTTCGAAACGACGGCTCGATCGTCGTGACCACCAAGGACAGCGCCGGCAAGGTCCTCGAGCGATTCGACGATGTGGATGCCCTTGCGCTCGACGAGGCGACGATCGGGATCGTTGACTGCGTAACGAAACAGCGCGGGATCGGCGCCGTCGAGGACGACCCTCGCATCAAGTACGCGTCGTCGCCGGTCGACATGACCGGGATCGGGATCAAGCTCTCGGAGTTCCTACAGGAGTTCTACGAGGAACGGGGCGTGACGGAAAACCGCGTTCTGCTGGACTCGGTATCGACGCTACTGATGTACTCGGATCTGCAGACCGTTTTCCGCTTCCTCCACGTTTTCACGGGCCGCATTCAGAGCGCCGACGCGATGGGCGTCTACGTCATCGACTCGACGGCCCACGACGATCAGACGATGAACACGCTCAAGCAGTTGTTCGACGGCATCGTCGAGATCGAAGAGGGCGACGATCCCGAAATTAGAACCGCGGGCCTCACGTAACGGGCGGGCCACTGAGACGGCCGAACTGTCGGACGGTCAGACGGCCAAGAGTCGAAGGCGGTGGCGGAGGGCAGACGCAATTCACTCCAGCCCGGAGTATATAGGCACTGCCCCGCTACTATCGCGTATGGCTGTCGAATCCGTCGAGTCCGACGCAGATATCCGCTCGATTCTCGAGTACGAGACGATCGCCGTCGTCGGTTGCTCGAGCACGCCGGGAAAGGCGGCACACGACATCCCGGCCTACCTAGACGAGCGCGGCTACGAGGTGATCCCGGTCAACCCGTTCGCGGACGAGATTCTCGGCCGGCCGACGCGGGACAGCCTCGCCGAGGTCGAGGCGGAAATCGACGTCGTCTGCGTCTTCCGACCGAGCGAGGAAGTCGGCGGGATCGTCGACGCGGCCCTCGAGCGCGACGACGTGAAGGCCGTCTGGACGCAGCGAGGGATTCAGGACGACGAGGCGGCCGAGCGCGCACTCGAGGCGGGTCGACAGGTCGTCCAGGATCGGTGTATGATGGTCGAGCACCGACGACTGGTTGCCTGAACGGTGATTGGATCGAACGCGGCGAGCACTTGTAGAGTCTCGAACGTCGAATGAGCCGTCAGTACACTCGATATGGAGCCGATAGCTCCCTCTCATCGTTGATACTGACCGACAAAGACTTATCCGCAAGAGGAGTACGCGTTACCAGTACCCATGTGTGACCGGTCCGGGAGCTGTTCGAACAACGGGACCTGCCAACTCGTACTCAGGAACCGGAAAACGGGGATGGAACTCGTCGAGCACCACTGCAAGGCACATCTCGTCCTCCGGATCTGGGAAGCCGAGCGCGACGACGAGTTAGATATCGTCGACGCGACGACGCTTTCCCGGACGGCGACCTCGAGTTGAGCCGTCCCGGCGGGGAGACAGCGACAGTCGACGGCGGTTCGATGGACCGCCGCGCGGTCGAAGCCCCGGCGTTGGCGATCACGCGATTGGCGGACGGAATCTGGATTTCAGTTTCGGTTCCGGTCACCTCGGACCAGCGACGAACGATACGTTTGGCTCAGGAGCTCCACTCCTCGAACGAGCGGTAGATCCCCTTCGAGAGGTAGCGCTCGCTCGAGTCGGGGAAGACGGTTACGACGGTGTCGTGGGGCGTCTCGATCTCGCCGTCGGCGATCTGTCGGGCGACGTGCTTCGCTGCAACGCTGGCGGCGCCGGCGCTCGAGGCGACCAGATGACCTTCTTCGCGCGCGAGCCGTTTGAGTTCCGCGTGGGCGGCTTCGTCCGCGACCGCGAAGACGTCGTCGACGAGTTCGGGGTCGAAGAGTTCGTTGGTCTCGAGGTCGTGCGTGCCGATCCCCTCGATCTTGTACTCGCCCTCCTCGCGGTCCTCGCCGATGGCTTCGCCGTAGAGCGAGCCTTCGGGCTCGACGGCTGCGACGTGGGTGCCGGAATCCTGCTCGAGTGCGTACTCGGCGATCCCCATGAGCGTGCCGGCGGTGCCACAGCCGGCGACGACCGCGCCGACTTCGCCGTCGAGCGCGTCGTAGATCTCCGGTCCGGTAGTCTCGTAGTGGGCCTCGGCGTTCAGCGGGTTCGAGAACTGCTGGGGGACGACGGCGTCGTCGAGTTCCTCAGCCAATTCGTGTGCGCGCTCGATCGCGCGTCCCATCCCGTCCTCGGTCGGCGTGTTAATGATCTCCGCACCCAGCGCGTCCATGAGCTGCTGTTTCTCGACGCTGAACCGTTCGGGAACGACGAAGATGGCATCCAGGCCGAGCTGTTCGGCGGCGATCGCGAACCCGATCCCCGTGTTTCCGGCAGTGGGTTCGATGATCGTCCCGCCGGGGGAGACGTCGCCGCGCTCGAGCATTCGCTCGACCATGTAGCGGCCGATCCGATCCTTGACGCTGGCGCCGGGATTGAACGTCTCGAGTTTCGCGTAGATGCGCACGTCGTCCGGCCCGTCCTGCACTCGTACGAGCGGCGTCCGGCCGATCGTCTCGAGGACCGAATCCAACGGCTGCTCGTGAGTAGTCATTGTGATGGCAAAAGTTGCCACTACTGTTAGGTTTGTCGTTCCGATTGAGGCGTGCGATGGCCTCACGCAACGATGGTGGCGTCAGAAAGCGGACGTCGGCCGGCCTGATGACGAGAGAACGCGGTTGCGGCCGGGAGCGACGTCTACCGGATCGACGACCGCAGCGACCAAAGCGGCGGTCGTTCACAACTGGTCGCTTTTTGAGGCGCCATCGGCGTCCGGCGACTGTGCGTTCGCGTCGACTTACTCCGCGGTCGTCTCGCCGCCGTCGACCGACGCCGACTCGCCGTCGGTCGCGCCGGACTCGCCGTCCGCGTCCTCGACGTCAACCTCGTCGATCGCCGCCTGGGCGAGGATTTCCTCGCCGTCGATCCCCTGCTCGTCGGCGATCGCCAGCAGGAGTTCGCGCTGTTCGGTCAACTGGTGGTCGATCCGGTTGACCGTGTCGTGGGTGTCGTCCATCTCCTCCTCCAGGCTGATGATCCGCTCCTGGAGCTTCTGTACCTGTTTGTACATCGCCTCGGCCCGTTCCGAGAGTCCCTGAATCTTCTTTGCAGTGCTGCCGAGTCCCATACCTATGCGATGTGTCGGCCGGATAATGGGCCTTTTCCTCCGGCGACTCTCGAGCGACGCCTGTTCACACACGATACCAAACAACATGATCCGACAATCTTATTACGAACCGCTATCAATTATCAACTGAATTCGAGGTGATCACCCATGGTGCGAGCGAGCGCGCCCAGCACCTGGATGCAAGGCCTCGAGATGCCGTCCCGGTTGTTCGGCGACGCCGGCGGTACCGACTACGAACTGTACGAGGAGGACGACGAGTTCGTCCTCACGATCGACATGCCCGGCTTCGAGACCGACGAGATCGAACTGGCGTGGGACGACGGCGTTCTGAACGTGGCCGCCGAGCACGTCGACGACGACCGCGGCCGCAAGAAGACCTACCACCGTCGGTTCCGCTTCCCCAAGACCGTCGACGACGAGTCGATCAGCGCCGCGTACACCAACGGCGTCCTCGAGGTCCGCCTGCCAACGGCGGACGCGACCACCCGCGGCAAGGAAATCCCGCTCGAGGGCGATAGCTAACGCCGAGCCGTCGTCCCTTTCAACTCGACCACTGAGACTCGATCCCGAACGGTCAGAGGGACGTGTTCATTACGAGGTCCACGAAGCCGTCGGGTTCGCCGGTTCACGAACGAGTTGCGCTCTCGAGCGACAGCGAAAAATCGGTTTCTGCCGAGCGACGGATAACAGTTAGTCCGCGCTCTCGTTCAGTTGCGGCCGGGTTTCGGAGACGGAGCGGCGGGCCACACCGACGAGCAGCAGCAACGTTAGCAGCGCCGCGACCACCAACAACCCTCTTCCTGCTTCGAGTCCGACGATAGCCGCGACGTCGGCGTAGAACGTAAAGAGGAGAAACGCCGGAAAGACGGTCCCGATCGCGTATCGCCACGGGACGACCAGCGGGCGCGAGACCGGTCCCGCGCCTTTGAGGTACTCCTTGATCGCGGCCGGACCGAGTGTCCAGGCCGTGTACACCATGAACCCGGTCAGGCCGAGCACCAACAGTAGATCGACGAGATGGTCCGCGAACAGCGTAAACACCGCGGGGCTGAACGCGTTCACGCCGCCGGTAACGGCGACCAGCGCGAATAGTCCCCAGGTCGCCGTCGACCGCTCAAGGTCGAACTCGTCGACCAAGAACGAAACCGGAATCTCGAGCATGCTGATCAGACTCGTGAGGGCGGCGAGGAGAACGACGAGGAAGAAGACGACGCCGAGGAGTCGGCCACCGGGCAGGCTGGCGAACGCGCCGGCGATGCCGACGAACAGGGCGCCGGGGCCGCCCTCGGTCGGTCCCGACGCGAACGAGAACAGCAGCGGGAACACTACGAGGCCGGCCAAGATGCCGATGCTGAGATTGAACACGGCGATGGCCGAAGCGTCGAGGGGCAGCGACCGGTCGTCGTCGATGTACGAGGCGTACGTGATCATCGTCCCGCTGCCGATCGAGAGGGTAAACAGCGCCTGGCCGGCGGCCGACCCGAGTATCGACAGGAAGTTCTCCGCGAGGTAGGTCCCGTCGAATCTGAGGTAGAACTCGTACCCCTGCGCGGCGCCGGGCTGTCGAGCCGCCCAGACCGCGAGCCCGATGAGCAACACGACGATGCCGGGCATCATTACCTTCGTCGTCGCCTCGATGCCGCGTCTGATCCCGGCAGCGACGATCAGGGATGTGGCCGCGAGGACGGCGAGTTGGTACCCGAACGCTTCGGCACCGTAGCTGATCGACGCGAAGTGGGTTTCGGGAGCCGCGAAGTAGGCACCCGTCGCACTCTCGAGGAAGTATCGAAGGATCCACCCGCCGACGACGCTGTAGAACGACATCAGGATGACCGAGGTGAGGACACAGAGCGCGCCCAGCGCCGTCCAGACGCGCGATCCGGCGAGCGATTTGAACGCCCCGACCGGGTTCCGGTTCGACCGTCGCCCGATCACGAACGCAGCCAGCAACCCCGGCACCCCAACGCCGAGGACGATGAGCAAATACAATAGTAGAAAGGCGCTGCCGCCGTTCTCTGCGGTCATCCACGGGAACCGCCAGAGATTCCCTAGGCCGACGGCGCTTCCGACCGCGGCCAGGATGAATCCGGTCCGACTCGTCCAACTTTCACGTACCATGCTGTCTCAGCGAACTAACTCGGCGCGCATAAGGGTTGTTGATCAGTAGCACAATTCATTCGCGGTTACACGACCGTGCCAATCCCGACCCCGAGGAAGGGGTACTCTCAGTCGCGGGTCCCCCGTCGAAGCGTTCAAAACTCGCCGGTCACGACGTCGGCGATCCGCTGGTGATCGACCAACTGTTCGTCGGCGTTCTCGAGCGTCTCGAGGCCGTTCCACGCGCCGAAGACGTCCGGATAGAACTGCTTGGCGGCGATTTCGGTCTGGTGCAGGTTGATGATCGGCCCCTGATAAGCGGTGCCGCCGCGGTAGAGGCGATCGTTCCGGACGGCGGCGAGTTCCGATCCCGTCGGGTCGTCGCGCATCTGGTCCATCCGCTCCTCGAACTGCTCGGTCGTCGCGTGCGAGAAGCCGTAGGAGAACACCAGCGCGTCCGGATCGACCTCGAGGAGCTGTTCGTAGTCCCACTCGCCGTAGGAGGCGTCAAGGTGCGGCCCGATCGCGTCGTGGACGCCCAGATCCTGGTACTGCTTGCGGCCGTTCCCCTTCTCGAGCGGGTAGACGTAGAACGAGCCGGTTTCGAAGTCGGAGTTGATCGAGACGAGGCCGATCTCGGGGCGCTCGTCTTCGGGCGGGAGGTCGGCCTCGAGCGTCGACTGGAATTCGTCGTGGATGGCCTCGAGTTCTTCGTACCGCTCGCGCTCGTCGAACAGCGTCGCGATGATCTCGAATGCCTCGTAGAGGTCGTAGTAACGGTAGTCGTGCCAGTCCTCGTCGCGGCGGCGGATGCTGTTGCCGACGATCGGACCGATGTTGGTCTCGATCTCCTCGAAATCGTCGTCGTCCCAGTTGTCGTCCAGTCGAGCGACGAAGTTCGGGTCCATCAGGTGGACGTCGCAGTCCATCTCGTAGAAGATCTCCTTGTCGATGCCGTTGCTCCCGGTGAGCTGCGGAACGTCGTCGAACGAGACGTCGACACCCGGCAGCGTCTCGTAGAACTCGAGCGGCCAGTTCTCGGTGTAGATCAGTCCCTGAAGTCCCTCGAGTTGACCGAGCGCGATCCCCATGTCGCCGTAGGTACTAAAGTAGGCCATCCACGTCTCGGGGACCGAGTCGAAGGTGACCTCGCCCATCGGCTCCATCGTCACGGTGTGCTCGCCGCTCGCATCGTCGGTCGTTTCGGTACTGGCACAGCCCGCCAGCCCCGTCGTCAGGGCGGCGCCGGCGCCGATCGAAAGCAGCTTTCGTCGCGTCGGTCCAGTGTTCGGTGTCTCTGACATAGTCTTTAGGCTTGCCTAATTATCTAAAACGATTTCTATTTTAGGTAGGCCAAAACGCTTGTCCGGCAGGACCCGACGGCTGCCGGTGAAAGGGTGTTGTCACTGCGTCCCGGACGGCCGCGTATGAGCGAGGGCGACTCCGAGTTCGATCCCGAAGCGGCGGAAGAGCGCGAGATCGGCCGCGAGATGGTCGATCAGAGCACCGGGCTCGGGTCCGTCGCGGCCCACCTCTACAGAGGCGAAGTCCACCGCGCCGTCGACTGGCGGGGCCGCCTCGACACCACGACCAACTGGGCGGTGACGGTCATGTCGGCGATCGTCGCGTACGCCTTCTCGGGCGACGTGTCGCACGCGGTGATCCTCGCCGGCGTCATCGTGGGAACCGCGTTCCTCTTCATCGAGGCGCGCCGCTTCCAGGACTACGATATCTGGCGCTCGCGGGTCCGCGTGCTCCAGGAGAACCTCTTCGCCAACGCGCTCGATCCCTCCGCGGGCGTCGAGCGGGCGGCGTGGCGCAAGGAACTGAGCGACGACTACCGGAACCCCTCGCCCAAGATCAGCTACCGCGGTGCGTTCAGCCACCGGCTTCGCCGCGTCTACCTCCCGTTGATCACCGCGATGTTGATCGGCTGGCTTTTCCACCTCTGGGCGTTCACCCCGGACGAACCGTTTCCCGAAAGCGCCGCGCTCCCCGGCATCGACGGCACCGTCATCGCCGTCGCCGTTGGACTCTACTACCTCACGCTGCTCGTCCTCGCCGTCCCGCTCACCTCGAAGGAGCGCGGCGAATCCGGCAGCGCCGACCACGGCGACCTCGAGCAGTAGGGTCGCTCTCGACGGTGGTCGATGCGGAATCGAGGCGCTTCCGCGGTGGCATCGCGACGACCTGCACGCCGTCGGGCGATTGCGGAGGCGAAAGGCCCTTAAGGTGTAACCACCTACAGGGAGATGGATAGGTCGGGCAGTTTGGCCCTGCTCACTACCCGCGCTACGGTCATCAGCGGGGACCGAACACCGCGGGCGTCCGGTCAGACCGGCCGGGGCCCCGGGAGCCAACATAGAAGCCTCGTCCGTCGGGGACAGCGGTCCGCGATGGCCGTCCGCAGGGACGTCCCATCGCGGTTAGCCGGCGACAGCCCATCAGGCGCGGAAGCGAGCAGTGGACCGCCGGACACCTGTCGCTCGACGGGTCGCGGGGTGGAGAAGGCAACCGGGATTCCCCCGGCCGGAACGCCGGGCAAACGCGGCTTCCGCACTCATACTTCATTTCGTCCCGACCCGTAGAGCGACAGCAGTCGTCGCTGCTCGAGTAGTCCGGTACTCGATACGCTACGTTCGTGTCACAAAATCTATTAGTGTGCGATTTAAAGCAACCGCGCAATGGACGAAGACCCGATACTCCTCCGATTGAACCTCATTACCGCGCTTCTGGTCGGGATTCTTGCGATACTGCTTCTCCCGCTGCTTTCGCTCGAGCGAGTGTTTTTCGCGGTGCTGCTGGTCGGAATCGGACTCCCGTTGCTCACCTTCGGTCTCCTCTTGGTCAGATAGGCTCACAGACGGACGAACGGTGGGACGGAACAACTGCGACAATCACTTCGCCGTTCGAAGAGCCCATGGTGTCCCTACCGCTACGTGCGACCGATGAGTCGTTCGTACGCTCGAGTCGCTCGCCTGCGACGGTTCTGTGCGACGTATCTGTTCGCGCTGGCGCCGCTCGCCGCGGCGGTGCTGTGGGGCGGGCTCTACGTCGTCAGCATGTGGGGATTCGAATCGATTCCACCGGTGACGCTGGCGTTCCTCCGAATCGTCGTCGGCGCGGCGGTGCTGCTGCTCGTCGTCCGCGTGCAGTATCCGCGCCGACAGTTCGCGCGCCGGGACCTGCTCGGATTCATCGCTCTGGGGGCAGTCATCACGGCCTCGATGACGACCCAGTTCCTCGGGACCGCGTTGACGACGGCGAGCCAGGGATCGCTCATCACCGTGTTGACGCCGATCTTTACGATCCTGCTTGGCGTGACGCTGCTGGGCGAGCGCCTCACCGGCCGCCTCGTGATCGGTATCGTCGTCGCGCTAGCCGGAACGGTGCTCGTCCTGACCGGCCAGTACGACCTCTCGACGCTCGCCGGCGGAGCGACGCCGACCATCGGCATCGGCCTGCTCCTGATCGCGAGCGCGACGTGGGCCCTCTACACCGTCCGCGGGAAGCCGCTGATCGACCGCTACTCGGCCCTCGAGACGGCGACCTACTCCTGCGCCGCCGCGGTGCCGATGACCGCCCCGCTGGTGCCGCTCGAGGTCGCACTCACTGACGCGTCGCTGCGGGCGATCGACCCGACGCCGGAACTGGTCGGCGCGGTGTTGTACCTCGGGTTGCTCGGGACCGCCGCGGCGTGGTACTGCTGGTACAAGGGGATGGAGTACGTCGACGCTAGCGTCATCTCGGCGTTTTTCTTCGCACAGCCGGTCGTCGGCGGCGTCCTCGGCGCGACGCTGCTGGGCGAGTCCCTCGGGCCGCGGTTCGTGCTCGGCGGACTCGTGATGGCTGCGGGGGTCTACGTCGTCTCGACGGCCGAGTCGTAGCTCACGGTCACGATCACGAGAAAGCCAGTCCTGACCCGGCGAGACGCTATCGCAGCCGCCGTTCGCTCCGGTGATGAAAAAGTTTAGAACCCTTCTCTCGGTCAACACGTGTGATGACACCTCGTCGCTTCGCCGCGCTTCTCGGGGCGATCGCGTTGCTCGTCGCGCTCGGGGGCTGTGCGGTCTCCGTACCGACGAGCGACGGGAGCACCGGGACCGACGCCGACACCGGTCCCGAGCCGGACGCGCTCTTCGAAAGCGCGTACGTCCACGCCGACGACCTCGAGGACCTCGAAGGGATCCGAACGGTCGAGATGACCGCCGGGAACGACACGGTCTCCGAGCGCGTCCGCATCGAAAAACGTCCATACACCGACGAGCGGAGCAAAGTGCTCGAGGCATCGGACCCGTCCGTGATCGGCGATCGCTACGTCTCCAACGCCTCGGCGACCTGGAACTACGATCCCGACGCGGAGACAGCCTACTACTTCGAACCGGCGGAGCCGTTCGACGACGCGGCGATCCGTTCGGATCGGGCCGACATGGCCGCCGAACAACGCGAGTTGTACGACCTCGAGTACGCGGGCACCGAGCGGATCGCGGACCGCGAAGCGCACGTCCTCGAGATCGAGCCGAAAAACGAGACGGTCGAGCGCGACGTCTCGGTGCTCGTCGGGAACACCGAGTTCGTCGTCCCGCTCGAGACGGCCGAAGTCGAAACTGACCTCGGCGTGATCGAGTGGTCGCTCTGGATCGATTCGGAGTACGACTACCCGCTGAAGGAGCGACTCGTCTACGAGGGCGCGAACGGCGAGCGCCACGAACTGCTTATGGAGTACGAGACGGTGACGTTCAACGCCGGCCTCGAGGACGAGCGGTTCGCGTTCGAGCCGCCGGCGAATACGACCGTCGAGGACTGGTGAGTTACTCGGCCGGTTGCACGACGCTCTGATCGGCCCCGTTCAGGGACAGATCGCCATCGAGCGTGCGGACGGGGTAGGGGATGTCGATCCCTTCCTCGTCGAACCGTCGCTTGACGGCGGTGATGTACTCGCCCTTGATGCGGACGAAGTCGGACCGCGAGGGATCCTCGATCCAGAACCGCGACTGGAGTCCGACGTCGGAGTCGTTGAGTTCCGTCAGCCGCACGCTCGGCGCCGGATCGTCCGCGATATCGGGGTGGCGTTCGGCCTCGTCGACGATGATCTCGGTTGCCCGTTCGATATCGTCGTCGTATCCGATGCCGAAGACGAACTTCAGGCGCAGCTTGTCGCCCTCGACCGGGTTCTTGATCACGTCGTCGGTCAGCACCGAGTTAGGCACCGTCAGCAGTTCGTTGTCGAAGGTGCGAACGCGGGTCACGCGGAGGCTGATGTCCTCGACGACGCCCGCGTAGTCGCCGTTGTCCCACTCGATCCAGTCGCCGATCCGGAACGGTTTGTCCGTGTAGATGAAGATGCCCGCCACGAAGTTCGAGATCACGTTCTGCATCGCCAGCCCGATCGCCAGCGCGCCGGCCGCCGCGATGCCGGCCATCGAGACGAGGAAGTTACCGAACCCGCCGAAGCCGAACGCGACCGCGATCGCGAGGAAGAACAGCCCGAATCGGGTCACCATCAACAGCGGATTCCGCGCGTGTTCGTCCAGGCCGCGCCGATCGAGGGCGCGCCGCAAGAGCGGCAGGACGACGAAGCGGCCGACCGCCCAGACGACGACGAACGCGAGGACGAACCGAATCGCACCCGCGATGCTGCTCGTCAGCGCGGGATCCTCGAGCCCGACCAGCTCGAGGGCGCGCTCGACCGGGCCGGCGGGATCGGCCTGCAGCGGACGAACGTGCAGAAGTGACGCGGAAATCGATCCGATGGCGCCAGTCATCGATGCAGCACGGCCGTGTGTCCGCGGGTCTCGACGAGGTCGGCATTGACTCGCTCGGCGAGATCGGCGGCCTTCTCGTCGGTCGAGCTGCCGGCGCGAGCGGCCCGCAGGAACTTCACCTTCACCAGCTCCGTGTTCGAGAGCTGGTCGTCGAGTTCGTCGACGACCGATTCGATACCGCTCTTGCCGACCCAGACGGTCACGTCGAGGTCGTGTGCACGCTTTTTGAGTTCTTGTTGATCCATAGCCTCGAGTAAGGGAGTCGAGGCAGTTGAATCTTCGCGAACCGGCTCGCCGTCCGCCGTGCCAGCACTCGGCACGCCCGCTGTCGCAGTTCGCGACCGCGCTCAGTTACTCCTCGTAGGGATATCTCGCGTGGGCGCCGCAGTCGCAGGTGATGACGACGTGGCCGTCCTGCAGCCTGCTGCGGGCGTTCGAGCCCGGCCGCAGGTAGCGGTCGCAGGCGTCGCAGGTGAACCGGCGGAACTGCTTCGGAAGCGAGAGGCGGTTTCGCTCCGCGACGCGGCGGGCGAGCTGCACGTAGTAGCGGGCCCGGTCGTCGTCGCCGTCCGCTGCCGCCGCGCTGGCGAGGTCGTGCAGGCGCTCGAGTCGCTCGGCGGCGATGCTCATAGTCGTGTTCTCGTTGTCGCGGTGGACGTATTGGTGTTGCGTTCCCTCGAGCCGATCGCCGGCCCGTGTGGGAGATCCTCGGCGACGGAGGCGGAGATGGGGATGGGGATGGGGATGGAGAGGTCAACCGTCGGTCGCGGTGACGATCGGCGGCGACGAGTACGCCCCAACGACGCGTCGCGTGGTAACGCAATACTGTTATATTCCACCGATAAACCGAAGGGACGCAAGTACCACCAACAGGAGCGTTCCATTTGTCGCAATCTATTCCCACGTCTATGACCGGATCCGAGGTACCCGACGACGATGACGGCGGACGCGACGGCAGCCGGGTCAGCCGCCGAGCGATGCTGGCGGCGGCCGGAACCGGCGCAGCGGTGTCGACCAGCGGCTGTATCCGCCGGGTCAGAAGTATCGTCAACCGGGAGGACGTCGACCCGCTGTCGCTGACGATCACCACCCTCCCCGCCGACGGCGACCGCGAGAGTATTCAACTCGCCCGCGAGATCGCCGCCGCCCTCGAGACCGTCGGCATCGACGTCTCGATCGAGATGCGCTCCAACGAGGAGTTCCTGCGCGCGATCCTGATCAACCAGGAGTTCGACGTCTACGTCGGCCGCCACCCCGGCGACACCGATCCGTCCTACCTCTACGAGGCGCTGCACTCCCGCTACGCCGACGAGCGCGGCTGGCAGAACCCCTTCGGGTACGCGAACCTGGCGTTCGACGAGTTCCTCGAGGCCCAGCGCGCGGCCGAGGGAGACGACCGGCAGGCAGCGGTTCAGGATACCCTCGAGGCGCTGGCCGTCGAGCAGCCGTTCGTGCCGCTGTGTGTTCCAGACGAGTATCGGCTGGTCCGAACGGACCGGTTTACCGGCTGGGGCGACGGCCACCCCGCGTCGCAGCTCGGCTACCTCGGGCTCGAACGCGGCCCTGCGCTCGAGTCGGCCGACGGGGCTGCTGGCGAGGCCGCGGCCGCGGACGGCGACGAGCCCACCGCGTTACGAGCGGCCCACGTCGACGCCCGGCCGTCGCAGAACCTGAACCCGCTCTCGGCGGAGTACCGGAACCGCGGAACGATCATCGATCTGCTGTACGATTCGCTCGCGGTTACTCCCGTCTCGAGCACCGACTTCGACGGCGCCGATCTCGAGGACGATGACGAAACCAGCGCCGATACGGAAGACGATGGAGCTGCGTCGGACACTGACGAAGCGACGCCGACCACCGACCTCGAGCCGTGGCTCGCCGCCGACTGGGAGTGGGACGAAGCCGGCGAGACGATGACGGTCGAACTGCGGGAGAACTGCCGCTTCCACGACGACGAACCGCTGACCGCCGACGACATCCGATTCACGTACCGGTTCCTCGCCGATACCGGCCTCGGGGAGCTCGAGGTCGACGCCCCGTCGCCGCTCTATCAGGGCCGCGTCGACGCCGTCGAATCCGTCGACCGACTCGACGAATACCGCCTCGAGATAACGGTCGACGCGAGTCGCGCCGTCGGCGAGCGCGCGCTGACGGTGCCGATTCTGCCGAAACACATCTGGAAGCCGCGGGCGGCGGCCGCTGACGTTCCCGGCTACCGCGTCGCGCTCGGTACCAGCGAAGCGCTGGTCACGAACAACGTCCCGCCGGTCGGCAGCGGTCCCTACCAGTTCGCGACTCGAAGCGAGCGCGAGCACGTCACGCTCGAGCGGTTCAACGATCACTTCACGACCCGCGACGCCGTCACCCTTCCCGGGGCGACTCCCGATCGGATTCGATTCCTGATCGATCCCCGAAGCGCGTCCGCCATCGAACGCGTCGAGACGAACGAAGCAGATATCACCAGCACCGCCCTCGAGAGCTACGTCGTCGACGACCTCCTCGCGGACGCGGAGGCGGGCGAGCTACCCGAGGACGTGACCGTCCTCGAGTCGAAGTCGTGGCTGTTCTACCACCTCGGATTCAACACGCGCAAGGCGCCGTTCAGCAACCCGCGTTTCCGGCGGTGTGTCGCGCAGGTGCTCGACAAGCAGTGGTTCGTCGAGACGGTGTTCGACGGCCACGCGCGGCCGATCGCCGCGCCGGTCACCGAGGAGTGGACGCCGGACAGCCTCCGCTGGGGCGGCGAGGATCCGGAGACGCCGTTTCTCGGAACCGACGGCGAGATCGACGTCGCTGCGGCCCGGGAGGCGTTCGAGGCTGCTGGGTTCAGCTTCGACAGCGAGGGCCGACTACGGGTGAGACGCTGATGCTCACGCAAGTCCTGACGCAACTGGTCGCCGTCGTGACGCTCATGATCCTGATCGGGATCGCCGTCTTCGTCGGCCGGTACCGGCTCCGCGCTACGATCGCCGAGTGGCGCGAGCGGGTTCGCGCGGCCGCGCCGGTCACCGCCGTACTCGCGCTCGTCTTGCTCGGCAGCAGCGACGCCCGACTGGTCGGGCCCGAACTCTCGTGGATCATCGGCTGGAACCTGACCGGGACGATCTTCGACCTCGAGGGGCAGTTCATCCTCTGGCTGCAGACCTACGAGACGCCGGCGGCGACGGCGTACTTCTCGTTCATCTACATCTACGGCTACGTCTTCCTGCTGGTCTTCCCCGTTATCGCCTACTTCGCGCTCTCGAACACGCGGCCCCTTCGGGAGCTGCTGGCAGCCTACACGCTGAACTACGCGCTCGGGCTGGTGTGTTACATCTTCGTCATCGCCTACGGCCCCCGGAACATGATGCCCGAGGTTACGGCGCTGCTGTACGACACGTACCCGGAGTACCAGCACCTCACGCGGCAGGTTAACCGCAATACCAACGTGTTCCCCTCGCTGCACGCATCGCTCGCCGGTACGGTCACGTTACTGGCGTATCGCACGCGGACGATCTATCCGAAGTGGCTCGTCGTCGCCCTCGTCCTCGCGATTTCGGTCGCAGTCTCGACGATGTACCTGGGAATTCACTGGGCGACCGACGTCGTCGCCGGACTCGGACTGGCGTACGTCAGTGTCGCGCTGGCGCGAGCGCTGGTCGGTCGCTGGTCCATCTATCAGTGGGCCGCGGATCGATTCCCCGACCTTCGACGGAGCGGCGGTCCCGACCCTGCCGAAACCGAACCCGAATCGGAGACGACGCGTACCGACCGCGACTAATCTCGAGCAAGCCGTTCGAACCCGTTAACGGATCCAGCGACGGCTGCGAGAGAATCTCGTCGAACCGAAACAAAGCGTCGCAGCGATGTCGACGCTACGTCGTCAGTTGTCGTCTTCGATCGCGTCGGCGATCCGCTTGAGTGCGCGGGTCTGATCGCGCATCTCGTCGCGGAGCTGGCGGACTTCGCGGACCAGTTCCTCGTTGCTCTCGTCGCTGCCGCCGCGGCCGCCCGGACCGCCGCCGGGGCCACCGCCCATCATGCCGCCCATCATCTGTGCGAAGGGGTTGCCGCCCCCGCCCATGCCGCCGGGGCCGCCACCGCCGCCGCCGAACGGACTCTCGGGTGCCTCGCCCTCTTCGCCTTCCTCGGCGCGCTTCTCGCGGATCTCCTCGACTCGTTCCCGGAACGACTTCTCCTCGTCTCCGCCGTCGTCGTTGGACCCGGCTTCGGGTTCGGATTCGTTTTCGTCCGTCATACCCTCGAGTTCTGTTGCGCCGCGGAAAAGGATTGCCATGTTTCTGATCGGACGCAGATTCAGCGGCGCTCACGCTGCGTTCCAGAAACCGCCAACGTAGCGCCCGAAGAGGAGAAAACGGGGTCGTTGGAACGTTGCTGCGAATCTGACCCTCCGGGTCGACGACAAAGCTTGGCTTTATCAGTCCGGAGGGCGACGGTCGAGATATGCAAGGCAATCTGCCGCCGGAGGCACAGGAGAAAATCGAACAGCTCCAGGACCTGCAGGAGACGGCTCAGGAAGTCGCCGTCCAGAAGCAGGAAGCCGAGACGAACCTCACCGAGGCCGAAAACGCCCTCGACGAACTCGAGAACATCGACGACGACACTACGATGTACCGAAACGTCGGCGAACTCCTCGTCGAGACCGACTACGACGAGGCCCAAGACGACCTCGAGGACAAGGTCGACTCCCTCGAGATCCGTCTCGAGACCCTCGAAAAGCAGGAAGAGCGCGTCCAGGATCAGTTCGAGAGCCTCCAGGAAGAGCTCGAGGAACTGCTCGGCGGCGCCGGCGGCATGGGCGGCCCAGCTGGCCCGGGCGGTCCGGGCGCCGGCGGCGCATAAATGTCGAGCGGCGAACCGACTGACGACGAGGTCGTGCAGACGGCCTCTGACGCTGCGGAAGGCTACGTCTTCTCGCAGTACAAGCAATCGGACGTGCGCGATCTCGACGTCACCGTGACCTTCGAGGACGGTATCCTCGAGGTCGACGTCTACCTGAACGCGCCCGACGAGGTGGACGGGCCCGACCCGGAACAGGTCGCCGACGACGCGGCGCTCACCGCGCGCCAGGCGGTCGACGAGTTGTTCGAGGACGCGGCCTGAGAGCGACACCGACTCCGCTTCTTCATCGGCGGCGTTTCGCCGTCGGTACACGCTTTCGAGAGCCATCGCTGGTCCTCAGTGCGATCGCCGTATTCGACGGCGAGACGGCTGTATCGGGACGAGAGCGCGAGAGAAAACGACGACGGGACCGCTACTGCGACTCGCAGATCTCGATGAAGTTCTCGAAGATCTCCTCGCCCTCCTCGGTGTGGGCGACCTCGGGGTGCCACTGGACGCCGTAGATGTCGCGCTCGGTGTCGCTCATGGCCTCGACGTCGCAAACGTCGCTCCGGGCCGTGAGTTCGAAGCCCTCGGGGAGTTCCTTGACCTCGTCGGCGTGGCTCGCCCAGACCCGCGTGTCGGGGTGGAGCGATCCCGTGAGCGGATCGTCGCTGTCGACGATGTCGACGGTGACGTCCGCGTAGCCGCCGTAGTCGCCGCCGCCGACGCGGCCGCCGAGTTCCTCGGCGATCAGTTGCATGCCGAGACAGATCCCCAGCACCGGCATGTCGGCCTCGAGGTACTCGGGAGACTTACCGATCCGGTCCATGTCCGGCCCGCCGGAGAGGACGACACCGTCGGCGTCGACGTCTTCGGGGGGCGTGTCGTTGTCGATCAGTTCCGTCTCGACGCCGAGGTCGCGAAGCGCCCGGCGCTCCAAGTGGGTGAACTGTCCGTGGTTGTCCACCACGACGATTTTCGTCATTGGGTGTCCGTAGCGAGTCAGCCGGTAAAAACGGTCCGGAACGCGCAACCGCCGTTCGTCGGCACGTTTATGCATCGTCCGCGTGACGTTCGCGTATGGCACTCACTCGCATCGACCTCGAGCATCCCTCGTGGCTGACCGCGGCGAGTACGATCGCAGGCTATCTCGTCATTCTCGCGATCCTGACGGTCGCGCTGTTCGTCGTGCCGTGGCTCGTTTTCGCGACGCTGTAGCGCGGCCCGTCTCGAGAGCGGCCGCGCGGAGCCGTAACTCTGGAGTGAAAATACACGCCGTATCGAGGGCGGATCGGCGAACCGAAAACGGCGAGCCCGCAGAAACCGGGAGCAAAAGCCGCTATATCGAGAGCGCCGCTGGTCGCAGTGGAGGTCCTCTGACGGTCGTCAGGCGAACGTCTTCGAGACGTCCTCGGTCTCGTCGGATTCGGCCTGCACCTTGTCCCAGGCGTTGCGGAAGTCTTCCATCTGGATCTCCGTGCGGTCGTCGCGGATCGCGAACATACCGGCTTCCGTACAGACGGCCTTGATGTCGGCGCCGGAGGCTTCTTCTGCCTCTTCGGCCAGTTCCGCGAAGTCGACGTCGTCGGAGACGTTCATGTTGCGGGTGTGGATCTGGAAGATGATCTCGCGGCCCTCCTGGTTCGGCTTGGGCACCTCGATGAGGCGGTCGAATCGACCGGGGCGCAGAATGGCGCGGTCGAGCATGTCGAAGCGGTTGGTCGCGGCGATGATGCGGATGTCGCCCCGATCCTCGAAGCCGTCCATCTCGGAGAGCAGTTGCATCATGGTCCGCTGGACCTCGGCGTCGCCGGAGGTCTTGGACTCCGTTCGCTTGGCGGCGATGGCGTCGATCTCGTCGATGAAGATGACGGCGGGCTCGTGCTCGCGGGCGACCTTGAACAGGTCCCGGACGAGCTTTGCGCCCTCGCCGATGAACTTGTGGACGAGTTCCGAGCCGGCCATCTTGATGAAGGTAGCGTCGGTCTGGTTCGCGACGGCCTTCGCGAGCATCGTCTTGCCGGTGCCCGGCGGGCCGTACAGCAGGACGCCGCTCGGCGGGTCGATCCCGACGTCGTCGAACATGCCGGGGTTCTCCAGCGGCATCTCGACGGTCTCGCGGACTTCCTGCATCTGCTCCTCGAGGCCGCCGATGTCCTCGTAGCTGACGTCGGGGCTTTCGGTGACCTCCATCACGCGAGCCCGCACGTCGGTGTCGCTCGAGAGCGTCTTGACGATAGAAAGCGAGTTGTTGACGGCGACGCGAGCGTCGGGCTCGAGTTCCTCCCGCATCTCGTCGGTGACCTCCGTCAGGGCCTCCTGGTTGTTCCCGTGTTGCTTGATGATGACGCCTTCGTCCGTGATCTCCTGGACCGTGGCGACGAACAGCGGGGACTGCTTTAGCTTCTTGTTCTCGTGGGTCAGTCGCTCGAGCTTCTGCTGGTACTTGTTGTTCTCGGCGTTCGCGTCGAGGAGTTTGTCACGCATCTCCTCGTTTTGCGACTCGAGGACCTCCAGCCGTTCCTCGAGCGCCTGGATCTTCTCCTGTTGGGACGCCTCGTCCTCGTCGTAGGGGAGGTCGACGTCGTCCACAGTATCGGTCATCACACTTGCTTTGGGGGTTGGTTCATAAGAGGCTTCGGGTCAGCATACCCACCCGAGAATATAACCAACAAGCATCACACGAAACAGAAAATATTATCACTCCGTATTGGAAAGGGGTACGTGATGAGTGCTTCAGAGTCGATCCGACAGGAGGCCGACGACAGGGGGAGCTGGGAGGACGTCCGCGATCTGCCGCCCAGCGCCAAACTCGTCGCGAAAGTCCTCGAGTACAACGAGACGATGACCCAACAGCAGATCGCCGAGGAGACGCTGCTGCCGTCCCGGACGGTCCGCTACGCGCTGAACCGACTCGACGAGGAGAACGTCATCGACTCGCGGTTCTCCTTCTCGGACGCCCGCAAGCGACTGTACAGTCTCGATATCGACTCGTAACCGCTACGCTCGAGCGTCGCTGCGCTGCCTCCGTTCGTCCGGTTTGTCGATTGTCGCTCCTTACTGCGTCTCACCGATCAGTTCGCGACGGCGACCAGTCGGCACGGGTTACTTTCACCGCGGTCGCGGAACCCCTTTAGGGGCCGCTCTCCAACGACAGAGCAATGACGCGGGTAATCCACACGGGCGATACCCACATCGGGTACCAGCAGTACAACTCGCCCGAGCGACGCCGGGACTTTCTCGCGGCCTTCCGGGGGGTCGTCGAGGACGCCGTCGACGACGACGTCGACGCCGTGATCCACGCCGGCGACCTCTTCCACGACCGCCGCCCCGGACTGATCGACCTGCAGGGAACGATCGATATTCTGCGAACTCTCGCCGACGCCGACATCCCCTTTCTCGCCGTCGTCGGTAACCACGAGGGGAAACGCGACGCCCAGTGGCTCGACCTCTTCGAGGATCTCGGGCTGGCGACGCGACTCGGCGCCGACCCCGAAGTGATCGACGACGTCGCGTTCTACGGGCTTGACTTCGTGCCCCGTTCGCGACGCGAGGACCTCGAGTACGAGTTCGACCCGGTGCCCGACGACGCCGACCACGCGACGCTGGTGAGTCACGGCCTGTTCGAGCCGTTCGCCCACGCCGACTGGGACACCGAGCGGCTGCTCACCGAGTCGACTGTCGACTTCGACGCCGTCCTGCTCGGGGACAACCACGCGCCCGATACGGCGGAGGTGCAGGACGCGTGGGTCACCTACTGCGGCTCGACCGAGCGCGCGAGCGCCAGCGAGCGCGAGGATCGGGGCTACAACCTCGTCGAATTCGAAGACGAGGTCGCCATCAGTCGGCGCGCGATCGCCGAGACCCGCGACTTCGTCTTCGTCGACGTCGAACTCGAGGCCGACGAGGGGATCGACCGCGTGCAGGAGCGGGTCCGCCAGCACGATCCGGGCCTCGAGGACGCGGTCGTCATCGTCACGATCGAGGGCGAGGGCCGACCGATCACCCCGGCGGCCGTCGAGGAACTGGCGATCGACCGCGGCGCCTTAGTCGCCCGCGTCAACGACCGCCGCGAGTTGCCCGACGAGGACGAGGAGGTGTCCGTCAGCTTCGCGGACCCGGACGCCGCCGTCCGCGAGCGCGTTCGGGACCTCGGACTCAGCAACGCCGCCCTCGAGATCGACGAGACCGTTCGCAACGGCGACCTCGCGGACGCGAACGTTCGCGAGACGGTCGAACGCCGCGTTCGGGACTTACTCGAGGAGGACGATTCGGCGTTCGAACCCGCGCCGGAGCGGGAACCGAGTGATGCGGACGTGACGACGGTCGCGGATCAGTTGAGCGGCGACGGTGATTCCAGGGCTGACGCCGAGCCGGCCGATTCGGACGCGACGGCCGAAGCTGCGGCCTCGAGCGATGGTTCTGCAACGGCCGATGATGAGCCCTCGAGCGACGATGCCGCCGACGCGGGACCGGCCGACGAAGGGGTTACCGGAGCGTCTGGCGCTGATGACGCGGAGGAGACCGGCGACGAAGAACCCGCCGACGCCGACACCGCCTCCCTGGGTGATTTCGCATGAGGGTCGATCGGATCCGCCTGCGAAACTTCAAGTGCTACGGCGACGCCGACCTCGGCCTCGACCGGGGCGTCACCGTCGTCCACGGCGTCAACGGCAGCGGCAAGTCGACGCTGCTCGAGGGCGTCTTCTTCGCGCTGTACGGCTCGAAGGCCTTAGACGATCGCACGCTCGACGACGTCATCACGACCGGCGAGGAGGAGGCCGAGGTCGAACTGTGGTTCACCCACGATGGCCGCGACTACCACGTCGAACGCCACCTGAAACTGCGCGGGGATCGAGCGACGACGACCAAGTGCGTCCTCGAGACGCCCACGGAGACGATCGAGGGCGCCCGCGACGTGCGCCGCGAGGTGACCGAACTTCTGCGGATGGACGCCGAGGCGTTCGTCAACTGTGCATACGTCCGCCAGGGCGAGGTCAACAAGCTGATCCACGCCTCGCCGAGCGATCGGCAGGACATGATCGACGACCTCCTGCAACTGGGCGCGCTCGAGGACTACCGTGAACGGGCCAGCGACGCCCGGCTCGGCGTCAAGTCGGTGCTCGACGGCCAGCGCGAGGTCCTCGAGGACGTCCGCAAGCAGGTCGAGCGCAAGGAGGACAAGGGGCTGCACGAGCGGCTGAACAACTTAGAATCCCAGCGCGGCGAGGTCACCGAGGAGATCGACCACTACGAGACTCAGCGCGAGCAGGCCCAGAATACGCTCGACACCGCCGAAGACGTCCTCGAGCGCCACGCCGAAACGCAGGAAGAGATTTCGGACCTCGAGGAGGCGATCGAGGAACTCCGATCGAAGATTTCCGAGACCGAGCAGCAGCGCGAGGAGGCGAAAGAGCGGATTCGCGAACTCGAGGCCGAGCGCGAGGAGTTAGCCGAGGAGCGAGCCGACCTGCTGGCCGACGCTGACCTCGAGGCCGCAAACGCCGACACCGACGCCGTCGAGGCGCGCATCGAGGATCTCGAGGGGCGCGACGAGGAACTGCGCGACGACCTCGAGGAGGTCCGCGTCGCGATCACGGAGACCAACGGCGAGATCGAACGGCTCCGCGAGGAGGCCGACGACCTCGAGTCTCAGGCCGAACAGGCCCGCGAGGAAGCCGACGACCTCGCCGAGCGCATCGAGCGCGACGAGGACGACATCGCCGACCGCGAGGCGAAACTCGAAGAACTTGAGGACGATATCGAAACCGCCCGCGAACAGTTCGACGACGCACCGGTCGAATTCGGTAACGCCGCCGACCACCTCGAGGACCTCGAGAGCGAGCGCGAGGACCTCACCGACGAAATCGGCGACGTCACCGCCGACATCAGAGCCGCCGAGAACGCCATCGAGGAAGGCGAGCGACTGCTCGAGGAGGGCAAGTGCCCGGAGTGTGGCCAGCCCGTCGAGGACTCTCCCCACGTCGACGTTCTGGACGACAAGCGCGAGGAACTCGCCGACCTCGAAGATCGGCTCGAAGAACTCGAGGCCGAACGGGACGATCTGGACGACCGAATCGAGCGAGGTGAGGAACTTCGCGAGGCCGAGCGCCGCGTCGACCGCCTCGAGGAGAACCGCGACAACGTCGAGCAGTTAGTCGCCGAGAAGCGCGAGAGCCTCGAAGACCGACGCGAGCAGCGCGAAGGACTGCTCGAGGACGCCGACGAATACGAAAGCGAGGCCGAACGGAAGCGCGAGGAGGCCGACGCGCTCGAGGAGGAAGTCGCGGAAAAACGCACGGAACTCGGCGAGATCAACGGCGAGCGCGGCGCGATCAAGGAGACCCTCGAGGCGCTGCGTCGCATCGCCGAAATCGACGACGAGCGCGACGACCTCGCGAGCGAGATCGAGAACTACCGCGAGCGCCGGCGGAACCGGCAGGAACTCAACGACGAGCGCCGCGAGACGCTCTCGAGCAAGCGCGAGCGCAAACGCGACCTCGAGTCGGAGTTCGAAGAGGAACGCGTCGCGACGGCTCGAGAGGACAAGCAAAACGCCGAGCAGTACATCGAGAAGGTCGACGCGAAACTCGAGGACCTCGAGGAACGGCGCACCGAGATCCAAAACGCGATCGGCGCCGTCGAGAACGAACTCGAGGAACTCGAGCGCCTGCGCGAGCGCCTCGAGACCCTCGAGGAGCGGTGCGACCGCCTCGAGTCGCTGTACGACGAGGCCGAGACGCTGCAGACGACCTACGGCGAGCTCCGATCGGAGCTGCGCCAGCGCAACGTCGAGACCTTAGAGCGGCTGTTGAACGAGACGTTCGACCTGGTCTACCAGAACGACTCCTACGCCTCGATCGAGTTAGACGGCGACTATCGGCTGACGGTCTACCAGAAGGACGGCGAGGCGCTCGAGCCCGAACAACTGTCGGGCGGCGAGCGGGCGCTCTTTAACCTCAGCCTGCGGTGTGCGATCTACCGCCTGCTGGCGGAGGGCGTCGAGGGCACCGCGCCGATGCCGCCGCTGATTCTCGACGAGCCGACGGTCTTCCTCGACTCCGGCCACGTCACGCAACTCGTCTCCTTGGTCGAGTCGATGCGCGAACTGGGCGTCGAACAGATCGTCGTCGTCAGCCACGACGAGGAACTCGTCGGCGCGGCCGACTCGCTGGTCCGCGTCGAGAAGGATGCCACGTCGAACCGCTCGCGCCTCGAGCGCGGCGAGCCGCCGGAGATGGAGCTGCTCGCGTCGGATTGACGCCTGCAGAACGGGTCTCCGAATCGGTATTTCTACGTTTCCGTTTCGTTCGTTTGCGTTGACCGCTCGTTGACGTCGAACGCATCGCCCGTCGCCGACTCGTCGGCGGCGTCGGACACGTCGGACCGGATGACGCCGAGCGCATCGGCACATTCCTCGGTGGTCCGGTAGCCGCGGGCGCCGTCGACCTCGGTTTCGGCGAGTAGTCCGGCGGCGGAAAGCACCGTCAGTCGGCCGTGGAGGTCGCTCTCGCAGAAGTCGCTTACATCGAGAAGCGTTCGGATGCCGAGCGGACCGCGGCGCTCGAGTTCGACGAGGAGGCCGAGGGTCTTCTCGTCCGGCACGGCCTCGAGGAGCGTCCGGACGGAACGCGGAACGGTGCGTGCGGCCGTTTCGAAGGGGTGTTCGTCGGTCGATTCGAGGCGATCGTTCTGGACGTAGCACTCGTTACCGCTCTCCGGATCGCGCACGAGACTCGCCTGTTCGGACCGCTTGAGCAAGAGATACCGTTTGCCGGTGTCGTCCTGGACGGTTTTCATGATGGGTCTGAGTCGTCCGGTGACCGTTGTTCGGTCACATCGTTTGAAGATGTTTCGCTGCTCGCTGACTCGTCAACGCTCGCGGGGGAATCGGCCGACGCCGCGGGGTCGTCGATGTCGGCGTCTGCCCCGCTTTCCGAGTCGGCGTCCGCCGTCGCTTCGACGTCCGAATCGGCACGGTCGGCCGATCGCCGATAGCCCCTGTAGCGACGAACTGCGAACCCGAAGAGGATGAGTCCTCCGGCCAGCAACGCAGCGCCGCGTCTCGTCGCGCCCTCGAAGACGAGAAAGAGGACCCCGAGCGAGACGGCCAACAGTGCGGCGTTGATGACGAGTACGAGCGCCCAGAAGGTCTTGACAAGTTCCGGCGGCGCGTCCGACGGTGCGGGTGCCATCTCGGCGGACGCGTTAGCGTCGGCATTGCTATCGGCGTCGGTGACGTCGTTCGAGACTTCGGGAATGTCGATCGAGTCGATCTCGAGGTCGGCTTTCAGGTCCGACCAGAGGCCCGACCCGGCGTTCTCTGTTCCGACGCTCGGAATCGTTATGGCATCGTTATCCGGGTTACGATCGGGGGAGGACTCTCCGCTCGGTGCGGTCTCGTCTGCGTCCCCGTCTCCGGCGTCGGTGTCCGGGTCTGGTTCATCTGCCTCGTCGGGTCGGTCGGAGGCCACGTTGGCAGCGTCGCAGGGCGGCAAGAAAAGGATTCGCGTTTGGATCTAGGAGCTACGCTGGTCAGGCGACCTCGTCCAGCGTCAGGGTCTGCGATGTCTCGACCCACGCGAGGGGGTTCTCGGCGTCATAGAAGACGACGCCGTCGTCGGTCTCGTACGCTTCGATCGTCTCGGTACCCGCGGGTTCACTACTCGGTTCGCGTTCGTCCATCGCGTCGTCGGTTCGGGTAGACAACCTCAATCACCTATCGCTATGGTATGTGTTACCACATTATATGTCTTGTTGCTCCCGCAAGGTCGTGGGAGCGGTTCACACCGCGTGACGAATCGGGGACAGGACGTGGGCTTCGGCGGGCGAAGCCGGCCGGTCGAGACCGGGATTGCGGGGGTTTTTATCCGGCGACTGCAAAGCAGGATATCATGACTGAGGCGGGCCAAACCGGACTCGCGGAGTTTTCCGAGGCGGACGAGGAGTCCGCCGATCGGCCGGACGAGGAGGCGATCCACGTCGCCGGCAACGGCGGCTCGAACGCCGCCGAGGTGATCGACGTTCTCGAGGAGACCCTCCCCGAACCCCAGGGAGAACTCGAACTCGCCGTGATGCAGGTCGACTACACTATCGCGGGCTACGGCGACGAGGAGCGGCCGATCATGCACGTGTTCGGCCGCACGGCCGACGACGAACTCGAGCACGTCCAGGTCGTCGGCTTCCGGCCCTACTTCTACGCGCCGACGGAGACGCTCGAGCGACCGCCCGAGGAGCAGTACGAGCGGCTGACGGGCAGCGAGGAGTACGACGAGGACGGCGAGCACTACGAGAGCATCCGCGGGGAGAAACTCACCAAGATCTTCGGCCAGACGCCGCGGGACGTCGGGAAGGTGCGCGACGACTTCGAGCACTACGAGGCCGACATCCTGTTCCCGAACCGATTCCTGATCGACAAGGACGTTCGCAGCGGGATCCGCGTGCCCGAACGGCGCGCCGAGGACGACTCGCTCGTCGTTCCCCACGACGAGGTCGAACCGGTCGACGTGAACGCGACGCCGCGGATCAATACCTTCGACATCGAGGTCGACGACCGCTCGGGCTTCCCCGAGGACGGCGAGGAGCCGATCGTCTGTCTCACCAGCCACGACTCCTACCGCGACGAGTACATCATGTGGCTCTACGAGGCCCCGATCGGCGACGGCGAAATCCCGACCGAAATCGAGGACTACGACCCGATCGAGGGCGAGATCGATCACGCGGTCCGCAGCTACGAGGAAGAGGAGGCGATGCTCGACGACTTCCTCGCGTACATCGAGGACACCGACCCCGACGTGCTGACGGGCTGGAACTTCGAGGACTTCGACGCCCCCTACTTCCTCGATCGGCTCGAGGAGTTGCAGGGGCCCCACCACGAGTACGATCTGAATATCGATCGGCTCTCGCGGGTCGACGAGGTCTGGCGGAGCAACTGGGGCGGCCCGGACGTGAAGGGCCGAATCGTCTTCGACCTGCTCTACGGCTACCAGCGGATGGTCTTCTCCGAACTGGACTCCTACCGCCTGGACGCCGTCGGCGAGGAGGAACTCGGCGTCGGCAAGGAGCGCTACGCCGGCGACATCGGCGACCTCTGGGAGGACGATCCTACCCAGCTGCTTGCGTACAACCTGCGGGACGTCGAACTCTGCGTCGAACTCGACCGCCAGCAGGAGATCATCCCCTTCTGGGACGAGGTGCGCTCCTTCGTCGGCTGTAAACTCGAGGACGCCCCCACGCCGGGCGACGCGGTCGACATGTACGTCCTCCACGAGGCCTACGGCCGATTTGCCCTGCCCTCGAAGGGCCAGCAGGAGGCCGGCGAGGAGTACGAGGGCGGCGCCGTCTTCGAGCCGATCACGGGCGTCAAGGAGAACGTCACCGTGCTGGACCTGAAGTCGCTGTACCCGATGTGCATGACGACGATCAACGCCAGCCCGGAGACGAAGGTCGACCCCGACGAGTACGACGGCGAGACCTACGTCGCGCCGGTCGGCGACGACGAGATTCACTTCCGCAAGGAGCCCGACGGCGTCATGCGCGAGATGATCACGGAACTGCTGGCCGAGCGCGAGGAGAAGAAGGAACTGCGCAACGAGTACGAGCCCGGCAGTCCGGAGTACGAGCAGTACGACCGCCAGCAGGGCGCCGTGAAGGTCATCATGAACTCCCTGTACGGCGTCTCGGGCTGGGAGCAGTTCCGGCTCTACGACAAGGAGGCCGCCTCCGCGATCACCGCCACCGGCCGCGAGGTCATCGAGTTCACCGAGACCGCCGCCACCGAACTCGGCTACGAGGTCACCTACGGCGACACCGACAGCGTGATGCTCGAGCTCGGGCCCGACGTTTCGAAGGAAGAGGCCCTCGAGACGTCCTTCGAGATCGAGGAGCACATCAACGGCCGCTACGACGACTTCGCGCGCGAGGATCTGAACGCCGAGTCCCACCGGTTCCAGATCGAGTTCGAAAAGCTCTACCGGCGGTTCTTCCAGGCCGGCAAGAAGAAACGCTACGCCGGTCACATCACCTGGAAGGAAGGGAAGGACGTCGACGACATCGACATCGTCGGCTTCGAGTACCAGCGCTCGGACATCGCGCCGATCACCAAGGAGGTCCAGCACCGGGTCATCGAGATGATCGTCCGCGAGGGCGATATCGAGGGCGCCAAGGAGTACGTCAACGGGGTCATCGAGGACGTGCTCGCCGGCGAGACCAGCCTCGAGGACATCGCCATTCCGGGCGGGATCGGCAAGCGCCTGGACAACTACGACACGGACACGGCCCAAGTTCGGGGCGCGAAGTACGCGAACCTCCTGCTCGGGACTAACTTCCAGCGCGGGAGCAAGCCCAAGCGGCTCTACCTCGACCGGGTCGACCCCGCGTTCTTCCGGCGGATGGAGAGCGAGGAAGGGTTCGATCCGCAGCGCGACCACCTCTACGGCGCGTTCAAGCGCGATCCCGACGTCATCTGCTTCGAGTACGAGGACCAGATCCCCGCGGAGTTCGAGATCGATTACGACACGATGCTCGAGAAAACGCTGAAGGGACCGATCGAGCGCATCCTCGAGGCGCTGGACATCTCGTGGGAGGAAGTGAAGTCGGGCCAGGAGCAGACTGGTCTAGACAGCTTTATGTAGTCGTTCGGCCGGCGTGATCCGCTCGCTTCCCTCGTCAAAATCTGACACACTACCGACCGTTCGTATCGGAATCGCGAGCCGGCAGCCCGATCGAGCCCAACTCGAGTTTTCCTTTCGGAAAATTATTTTTCTAATGTGGGATCGTATCCAATTGGATACGAAACCGTTATGAGTGATACGCCCCACCGTTCATATGACAGAGTACTATGGCACGTCTCGAGCTAAACAACCTGCACGCAGAAGTAGCGGACGGCGACGAGAAGATTCTCGAGGGCGTCGATCTCGAGGTCCAGTCGGGCGAGATTCACGCCCTGATGGGACCGAACGGCTCCGGGAAGTCGACGACCGCGAAGGTCATCGCCGGCCACCCCGCCTACGAGATCACCGAGGGCGAGGTGCTGCTGCACCTCGAGGAGAACGAGTTCGGCGACGAGGTCGAGATCGACGAGGACCAGCGCACCTGGGACCTGCTGGACCTCGAACCTAACGAGCGCGCCGCGCTCGGCATCTTCCTCGGCTTCCAGTACCCCGCCGAGATCGAGGGCGTCACGATGACGAACTTCCTGCGGACGGCGCTCAACGCCAAGATCGAGGAGCGCGAGGAGCTCTTCGAGGAAGAGGAGGGCGACGAAGAAGAGGAAGACGAAGGCTTCGAAACCTCGCCGATGGAGGGAGACGTCGACGAGGGCGAAGTCGGCGTCGCCGAGTTCCAGCAGATCCTCCAGGAGAAGATGGAGCAGCTGGACATGGACGAGAAGTTCGCCCAGCGCTACCTCAACGCCGGCTTCTCCGGCGGCGAGAAGAAGCAAAACGAAGTGCTGCAGGCCGCCATCCTCGAGCCCTCGATCGCCGTCCTCGACGAGATCGACTCCGGGCTCGACATCGACCGCCTGCAGGACGTCTCCGAGGGCATCAACGCCCTGCGCGACGAGCAGGGCACCGGCATCCTCCAGATCACCCACTACCAGCGCATCCTCGACTACGTCGAGCCCGACCACGTCCACGTGATGCTCGACGGCCAGATCGCCAAGAGCGGCGGTCCCGAGCTCGCCGAGAAGCTCGAGGACAAGGGGTACGACTGGGTCCGCGAAGACGTCTACGGCACCGCGTAACCGGATCCGGCTAGAACAACCGTCATAACCCTACGGCCGTAACCATAGACACAATCAAATTATGAGTTCCGAACAAGACCACCTCAAAGACACTGACACCGAAGCGCGGTTCGAGTTCAAGAAAGAACAGAACGCCGCGGTGAAATCCGACAAGGGCCTGACCGAGGAGGTCATCCGCATGATCTCCGAGGACAAGGACGAGCCCGACTGGATGCTCGAGCGCCGTCTGCGCGCGCTCGAGCAGTACCAGAACATGCCGATGCCGACGGATTGGCCCGGCATGCCCGACCTCTCGGGACTGGACGTCGAGGAGATCGTCCCGTACATCCGCCCGGACGTCGACAAGCGCGAAGGCGTCGACGACTGGACGGAGCTGCCCGACGAGATCAAGGACACCTTCGACAAGCTCGGCATCCCCGAAGCCGAGAAGAACGCCCTCTCGGGCGTCGGCGCCCAGTACGAGTCGGAGGTCGTCTACCAGAACATGCAGGAGCAGTGGGAGGAGAAGGGCGTCATCTTCATGAATATGGACCGCGCGGTCCAGGAACACCCCGAGCTCGTCAAGGAGCACTTCATGACGACCTGCGTGCCGCCGAGCGACAACAAGTTCGCGGCGCTGCACGGCGCCGTCTGGTCCGGCGGCTCGTTCGTCTACGTCCCCGAGGGCGTCACCGTCGAGATGCCCGTCCAGGCGTACTTCCGCATGAACTCGGAAGGGATGGGCCAGTTCGAGCACACGCTCATCATCGCCGAGGAAGGCTCCGAGGTCCACTACATCGAGGGCTGTTCCGCGCCCAAGTACGGGACCCACAACCTCCACAGCGGCGGCGTGGAAGTCTTCGTCGGCGAGGACGCTCACGTCCAGTACTCGACCGTCCAGAACTGGTCGAAGAACACCTACAACCTCAACACCAAGCGCGCCATCGTCGAGTCCGGCGGCACGATGGAGTGGGTCTCCGGTAGCATGGGCTCGAAGGCCACCATGCTCTACCCGTGCTCGATCCTCAAGGGTCGCGGCGCGACCGACACCCACATCACCATCGCCTTCGCCGGCGAGGGCCAGGACATCGACACCGGCGCGAAGGTCTACCACAACGCGCCCGAGACGTCCTCGACCATCGAGTCCAAGTCGATCTCCAAGGACGGCGGCCGCACCAACTACCGCGGTCTCGTCCACATCGCCGACGGCGCCGAGAACTCGAGCACCGCCGTCGAGTGCGACGCGCTGATGTTCGACAACGAGTCCACGTCGGACACCATGCCGTACATGGAGATCGAGGAGTCGAAGGTCGACGTCGCACACGAGGCGACCGTCGGCAAGATCGGCGACGAGGACATCTTCTACCTCCAGTCTCGCGGACTGGACGACGACGACGCCAAGAAGATGATCGTCGCCGGCTTCATCGAGCCGATCACGGAGGAACTGCCGATCGAGTACGCGGTCGAACTCAACCGCCTCATCGAACTCGAGATGGAAGGTAGCCTCGGATAATATGAGCACGCAGGTACACGCCAATCTGACGGAGGAACAGGTCCGCGAAATCAGCGGGAACTTAGACGAGCCCGACTGGCTCCTCGAGACCCGCCTCGAGGCCCTCGAGGCGCTCGAGGCCCTCGACATGCCCGACGTTATCAAGACGCCGGGTCGCGAGTGGACGAACCTCCACGAACTCGACTTCGAGTCGCTCGTGGACCCGCTGAACGCCGCGGAGGACAAGGATCAGGTCGGTCCCGACGAGGTCGACGTCCTCCCATGGGCCGAGGCCGTACAGGAGCACGAGGACCTCATCCAGGAGCACTTCGGCTCGATCGTCGACCCGCAGGAAAACTACCTGACGGCGCTCTCGACGGCGCTGTTTAGCACCGGGACCGTCGTCTACGTCCCCGAGGGCGTCGACGCCGAGGACGTCACCATCCGGACCGAGCAGAACTCCCGCTCGCTGTTCAACTACACGCTCGTCGTCGCAGAGGAATCGTCCTCCGTGACGATCCTCGAGCGCCAGTCGACGGGCGCCGAACAGGACGAGCAGTACTACAGCGGCATCGTCGAAGTCGTCGCCGGCGAGAACAGCAACGTCCAGTACGGCAGCCTCCAGAACCTCTCGGAGGAGGCCTACAACTTCGCGCTCAAGCGCGGCGACGCCGACACGTACGCGACGATCGACTGGATCGAGGTCAACCTCGGCACGCAGCTGACGAAGTCCGGCGTTTCGACGGAGCTCAACGGCGACTCCGCCGAGACCCAGATCGTCGGCGCCTTCTACGGCCACAACGACCAGCACTTCGACCTCGACGCGAAGGTCTGGCACCGCGCCGAGCACACCACCGCTGATCTGGTCACCCGCGGCGTCACCGACGACATCGCCCGCTCGGTCTACGAGGGCGTTCAGGACGTCGGCCAAGATGCGTGGGACACCAGCTCCTACCAGCGCGAGAACACGCTGATGCTCAGCGACGAAAGCGAGGCCGACGCCTCGCCGAAGCTGATCATCAACAACCACGACACCGAGGCCAGCCACTCCGCGACGGTCGGCCAGATCGACCGCGAGGACCTGCTGTACATGACCTCCCGCGGCATCGACGAGCGATCCGCGACGAACATGCTCGTCCAGGGCTTCTTCGTGCCGGTCCTCGAGGAGATCGCGGTCGACGAACTGCGCGACGACCTCGAGGAACTGATCGCGACCCGACTCCGCCAGCGCGACTAACGCGTTCTCTCCAGTCTCTTTCCGTTCTCGTCGCGTTCTGTTCTCCTGGTGCCGAAACCGTCGGCTCCCAGCCGCGGGTGCGAGCAAAATGTACTCCTCACCCGATGGTGCTCCGAGACGACTAAGTAACAGCGGCCCACTTATCGAGATATGAGTCTGGGACAGCGCGTCTCGAACGACCACCAGCTTGCGCGACTCCTGCAGATCGGGGTCGTGTTAGAGGAGGTCGTCGAGTCTCGCGCCGCCCACCACCTCGAGTCTCTGCCGGCGGACGAACGGGCGGAGGTCGATGAGGCGGTGGAGGAGTTGCTCGTAGAGGCCAGCGAGGAGTCGGCCGAGCACCGCGAGCGACTCGAGGCGCTGATCGACGATCTCGACGCCGAGACGGTGGCGTACGAGGAAATCAATGCCCTGGTCGACGCCCAGTACGGGCCGCCGGAGGACACCGACGGCGTCCTCTACGACCAACTGGCCAACGAGGAGACCGCCTACAAGTTCTACGACGACCTGATCGACGCGATCGAAGCCGCCGACGGCGAGTTTGCGATCGATCGCGATCGGCTGCTCGAGACGCTGTACGACATCCGCGAGGAGGAGAAGGAAGGCGTCGAAGAGGTCGCGGAAATCATGGAGCACAGAGCATGATCGGGGCGACCGAGATCGCCGCCGCGGGTGCGGCATCGACATCGGTTTCGACCCGAGCACCGACGACCGACAACACCAACGGCAACGGAGGGACGCGATGAACACCGCAGATCAGTATCTCAAGGCGATTTACCTCGCACAACGGATGGAAGACGGACCGGCGTCGACGGGGACGCTCGCGGATCTCCTCGAGGTGAGCCCGGCGAGCGTCAACGAGATGATCGGCAAACTCGAGGAGCGCGAGCTCGTCGGGGACGGTCTTCTCCTCCTCGCCGTTTTCGCCGAGTTCGGCCCCGCTTGCGGGCTCGAGATTGCTGGGAAGCGTTACTGAGGTTCCGAGCAGGTCGTTTAAGTCCGCGAGGAAGGCTTCGGTCGCGTCGATCAGTTCCTCGTCGCCCTCCTCGGCCCAGCGCGTGCCCGTGATCGTGCCGCTGACGCCGTCGATCTCGCCGATGACGTCTTCAGCGTAGGGGCCGCGCTTGTCCTCGAGGTCGTCCTCGAGGTCGGAGACGTCGCTTTCGATCTCGTCGTAGGTCTCCTGGAGTTGTTCTTCGGGTGCGGGTTCGGACTCTTCGTCGTCTTCGTCCTCGTCTTCTTCCTCCGGCGGTTCCGGAATCTCGATTTCCTCGAGGTCCGCGCGGAACTCCTCGATGTCGGCCTCGACGACGTCTAAGTCGTCCTCGGTCTCGGCCGCCTCGAGGTCACTTTGGAGCCCCTCGAGGTCGTCGTTCAGCGCCTCGAGCCGGGTCCGAATGGCCTCGAGGTCGGCGGATTGTTCTTGGTCCGCCTCGTCCTCGGCTTCGGGCTCGGTCTCGTCGCCGTTCGATTCCTCACTCATGGTACCACCCGTGCGAGACGACGCCGACGCGTGACACTGTCCATACGTGACGGTCGTGGCAGGATCGCCCTAAGCGTTTCCATGCACGTCGGTCTCCGCGGGCTGGGGGTCCTCCCGCCAGTAGAACCAGGGGCTGAGCGTCATGTACGCGATTCCGAGCGTCAGGAGTGCGTACGGGAAGGTCCGACCCGCGAACGTGGGGATCAGAATCGCGAGGACGTGGACGACGCCCATGATGCCCGCGTCGCGAGCGAGGAGGTCCGGGTACCGGATCCGCGAGACCATCAGGTAACAGAACGCGGCGGTGACCGCGAGCACGAGCCACGGATCCGCGACGCCGGCGAGGATCGCCGCTCCGAGAATCGTCGCCGCGAGCGTCGTCTGGATCCCCTCCGTGTAGTTGGCCGCGACGTCGTAGGCGGTGTACATCCCGAGGCGGGTGACGGCCGTCGCGACGAACAGCGCGCAGACGACCGCCACGAGCAGCAGTTCCGGCGTGACCGTCTCGAGGGAGATCTCGAGGCCGCGGGAGACGACGACGAACGCGAGGACTGCGGGAGCGACGCCGAAGGAGGCGACGTCGGCGAGCGAGTCGAGGTAGGGACCGGCTTCGGTGCCGCCGTAGCGGCGGGCGAGGATCCCGTCGAGGCCGTCGGCGACGGCCGCGAACAGGATGAGGCGAGCGGCGAGATCGATGTCGACGAAGGCAACGACGACGGCGACGAATCCCAGGGCGGCGTTCGCGATCGTCACCGCGTCGGCGACGCCCAACCGGCCGACGAACCGCGGAAGCATACTCGCGGATTCGGCGGGCCGATCCCTTACGTGTTTTCGTTTCGCCACGGTGTCGCTGGAACTGACTTTCGATCGCGTTTCGGCGCTGGGATGACCGCGATAGCTGTCCGGTTCGAGCCGCGAACCACGGCGGTTATGTCGCGGTGTGCCCAACGGTCGGTATGCACCGGCGCGCCTACCTCGCCGCCGTCGGAACCGCCGTGTCGGTCAGCCTAGCCGGCTGCTCGACCGTCATGAGCGCCTTCAGCGACGACGAACTCTGCGCGGGCGAGGACTGCACTATCGGCATGACCCGCAACTCCTTCGTCCCCGAGGAGTACGAGGCGACCGTCGGCGAAACCGTCGTCTGGAAGAACACGAGCGGCGCCGACCACACGATCACGGCCCGCGAAGGGAGCCTGCCCGAGGGCGCCGAGTACTTCGCCACCGGCGGCTTCGAGGACGAACAAACGGCCGTCGACGCCTGGCACGACCACCGCGGCGGCCGGCTCGGCCCTCGAGAGACGTTCGAGCACACCTTCGAGGTCCCCGGCACCTACACCTACTTCTGCGAACCCCACATTCGGGCGGGAATGGCCGGGACGATCGTCGTCACCGAGTAACTGAGCGGCCGGTCCGGCCTCGAGTACGAGCATCGCGACCAGCCCACCGCCCGTATTCTCCGCCGATCCCCGCTTCTCGATCACTCTCGGTGCCGACCGCCGTCTTGGCCCGTCGATCTCGAGACGAGATACTGCGAATTTCGCACTCGAGAGGCGTCACTAGCGGCGAATCGCGAACGGATATCAAACGGATTACATCGCGACAGATTTTTCACCACTGGTTGCTACCACCTAGTTGTATGAGCGAATTTGATCAGTTCAGTCAGGTGGGCGAAGCAGATGTGACCCGAGCGATCGGCCAGGAGTGGACCGAGGAGTTTATGGACTTCTCGGACTCGGACGTCATCATCGTCGGCGGCGGCCCCTCGGGGCTGACCGCGGCGAAGGAACTCTCCGAACGGGGCGTCAAGACGATGGTCGTCGAGAAGAACAACTACCTCGGCGGCGGGTTCTGGCTCGGCGGCTTCCTGATGAACAAGGTGACGGTGCGAGATCCGGCCCAGCAGATCCTCGAGGAACTCGACGTGTCCTACAAACAGTCCGAGGACAGCGAGGGCCTTTACATCGCCAACGGCCCCGAAGCCTGTTCCGGGCTCATCAAGGCCGCCTGCGACGCGGGCGCGAAGATGCAGAACATGACCGAGTTTACGGACATCGTCATCCGCGAGGACCACAAGGTGTCCGGTATCGTGATGAACTGGACGCCGGTCCACGCGCTGCCTCGCGAAATTACGTGCGTCGACCCGATCGCGGTCGAGGCCGACCTGGTCATCGACGCGACGGGCCACGACGCGATGGCGGTCAAGAAACTCGACGAGCGCGGCGTGCTCGACGCACCCGGCATCGAGGACGCGAAGGAGAACGCCGGCATGGACCAGACCGGTGACGACAGCTACGGTGCACCCGGCCACGACTCGCCCGGCCACGACTCGATGTGGGTCGGCAAGAGCGAGGACGCCGTCGTCGAGCACACCGGCCTCGTCCACGACGGCCTGATCGCGACCGGCATGGCCACGGCGACGACCTACGGCCTCCCGCGCATGGGTCCGACCTTCGGCGCCATGCTCGTCTCCGGCAAGCGCGCCGCGCAGGTTGCGCTGGACGAACTCGAGGTCGACGCCGAACCCGTCGACATCACCTCGCGCGCGGCGACGCCGGCCGACGACTGAGCCGGCATCGGCCGACGCGAGACCGACGCAGCCGTCGCTATCCGTTTTTGGACCGCGACCGCTCGTCGAGCTCGTTTCAACCGATAAAGTAATTTTCGTCGATACGAAAGGGGCGGCGTAATGCCGAACCGAGACGCGACGCCGGGATGGCGGCCGCGACCGCGACGAACGCAGCGGGTGATCTGGCGCGAATGATTCCGAGCGGAATCGACGTCGATCGGCCGCTGTCCGCGGCGGGGGCGATCGGCCACGCGCTTGAGGCCAACGCCGTCGCGTCGGTGGGACCGGACGCACAACTGACCAGACTCCACCGCGTCTTCTACCCGGTGTTCCGGGTCGAGTACCGCTATTCCGACTCGAGCACGCTTCCCTGGGGCGACCAGACCGACCACGGCGTAACGCTGCTCGACGGGCTCTGGACGGACAACCACGCCGCCCTCCAGCAGTACCGGTCGGGTACCGATTCGCTCGAGACCGTCTCGCTCGACTACTACGATTTCGGACGCGACGAGCCGGGACTGGGAAGAACCGTGCTGTTGGACTTCCAGGTGCCGACCCAGCGAGCGCGCCAGTTGCTCCCAGAGCGGGTCGAGGACGTCGCCGAGTCGCGAGCGTTCGGCGATCCGGAGTCGATCACCGCCTCGTTCGCCGACCAACTGCGCGAGACGTTCGGCCTGCCCGACGACCTCGATCTCGAGTCGTTCGAGGGCGTCGCCGACGTGACCCGCCTCTACCTCCCGTTCTGGGTCTGCGAGGTGTACCGTCCGGACGAACGCGACCTCATCGGCGTCGTCCGCGGCCTCGAGGATGCACGTACCGACGACGCGAGCCACGGCTGGCTGTCGGCGTTTCTCCGCGAGGACAAGAGTCGACTCGCGCGGTACGCGCACACGTCGATCCGCGAGGCGATCGACCAGTCCGGGTCGGCCGACCGCGACGCCGACGGCGACGGAACCGCCGGGGGAGCCGGTGAGACCGGGAACGAGCGCTCGAGCGACGAACAGCAGCCGGACGACGCGACTGCCCGCGGCGACGGGAAGCGGAGCGATGACGGAGACGCGACTGGTGACGGCGGTGCGGACGAACGGAACGCCGGCGGCCGACGAACGGACCGAGACGAACCGGTACAACCCGAGGACGCCGAACTCGAGGCCAAGACGCTCGTCGACCCGAGCCCGGACCGCTGTTTCGGCGACGTCGGCGGGATGGTCGAACTGGAGCGAACGCTGCGCCGGTCCGTGATCGGGCCGGTCCGGCGGCCCGACGAGTTCCGCGAGTACGGGCTCGATCCCGTCTCGGGGGTGCTGTTACACGGCCCGCCGGGCTGCGGGAAGACTCACGTCGCCGGCGCGCTCGCGGGCGAACTCGACTACGCGTTCCTCGAGGTGACGCCGGCGGACCTCTCGAGCAAGTACATGGGCAAACCCGCCGAGAACGTCCAGGACGTCTTCGCCATCGCCGAGGCGAACGCGCCCTGCGTCCTCTTTTTGGACGAGATCGACGCCATCGCGAGCGCCCGCGAGGAGCAGTCGAGTACGAGCGAACGCGGAATGGTCAACCAACTGCTGACCGAACTCGAGGACGTCGGCGACGACGTGCTCGTGCTCGCGGCGACGAACCTGCTCGACGACGTCGACGACGCCATCGTTCGCACGGGCCGATTCGACGAGCAGATCGAGGTGCCGCCGCCGGACGAGCCGGCGCGGCGGGAAATCCTGCGGATCCACCTCGAGGAGCGGCCGCTGGCCGACGGCCTCGAGTTCGATCCCGTCGTCGCCCGCACCGCGGGGTACGCCGCCAGCGACCTCGAGTACATCGCGACGGACGCGGCGCGGCGGGCACTCAGGGAAGACGACCGAATCGGGACCGAGCACCTGCTCGCGGCAGCCGACGAGGTCGACTCGAGCGTTCCCGATTGGGCGGGCTCGGCGCTGGGCGACGGGAAGACGATCACCCAGCCCGATGGCGTCGAGTTGAGCGCCCGATCGTTGGTGACGCCAAGCGTCGATCGCGACTTCGACGACGTCGGCGGCATGGACGCGCTCAAAGACCGCCTGCACGAGACCGTGATCGATCCGTTCGAGAACGCCGACCAGTATGCCAAGTACGGGCTCGGCACGGCCGGCGGCATCCTGCTGTACGGGCCGCCCGGCTGCGGGAAGACCCACGTCACCGGCGCGCTCGCGGGCGAACTCGACGTTGCATTCCTCGAGGTGTCGCCGGCGGAGTTGACCAGCAAGTGGATGGGAAAGCCAGCACAGAACGTCGCGGATCTCTTCGAGATCGCCCGGCAGAACGCCCCGTGTCTGGTCTTCCTCGACGAGATCGACGCCATCGCCGGCGCGCGCGGTGGACACGGGAGCGGGGGCGCGAGCCAGCGCCAGATGGTCAACCAACTGCTGACCGAACTCGAGTCCCTCGGCGACGCCGACGAAGACGTCGTCGTGGTCGCCGCGACGAACCGCCCGGGGGACGTCGACGATGCCGTGTTGCGGTCCGGTCGGTTCGACGAGCGAATCGAGGTGGCGCCGCCGGACGCGGCCGCCCGGAAGGCGATTCTTCAGGTCCACCTCGCGGATCGGCCCGTCGCCGACGACTGCGACTGGGAGACGATCGTCGAGCGCACCAGCGGGTACGCTGCCAGCGACCTCGCCCTGCTTGCGGACAACGCGGCGCGACGGGCGATGCACGACGGCGATCAGGTCCGCGAGCGCCACCTTCTGGACGCAGTCGCGGAGACGACGCCCAGTCTCGAGCGGGCCGGCGAACCGGCAGGTGTCACCGCGACGGCCGACCGAACCGATAGTTGGTACCGCTGACGAGACGCCGAGCACCTCTTTTCAGTCTGGCGTGGATAACCCTCCCCAGTATGACGGGATGAAAGCTATTCGACTGTAGTACTTACAGTACCGAACGTCGGAACTTGGACGTATTTGGATGCGGATATCGTCGGAACTTGCGTTCGGTTGGAATTCCCGAAAGGTATTTCAATTTTTAGGCCAGCCTAAAAGATATGGCAACGAGACGGAAGCTACTGGCGTTGAGCGCAGCAGTCGCAGGAACGGCCGTCGCCGGCTGTACGGGCGGCTCGGACGAGACGGGAACGAACGACTCCGATTCGGGCGACGACGACTCGAACAGCAGCGATTCGAGCGGCAGCGAAGAGGACGAAATGGCCGCCGGTCCGGAACTCGGGGTCGCGGCCGAGTGGAACGCCATCCGCGCCCGAACTGCCGACGCGCTCGCGCTCGGCATCGCCGAGGAGTTCGAGGTCGGCGGGTCGGTAGTAGGCGACACGCTCGCTCGATTCGAAGCCGCGACCGCTGAATGGGGCGCCCACGAGCAACTCGAGGAGACGGATCACGAGTTCTACGAGGAATTCGAGGAGGCCGTCGAGGAACTTCGCCTCGAGGGGCTCGACGAGGGCGACCTCGAACGGGTCCGAACGGAGGTCGGGCTCGCCGACGAACAGCTGCAGGCGGCCCAGCGCGCCCGCCTCGAGGAGGCGAACGCGCTCGCGCTCGAGATGGCGCTGTTCGGCGCTCGCGTCGCGGATATCGACGTGCTCGCGACCGCCGGCCACTTCGGGGCTGCCGAGACGCTCGCCGAGGAGACGGACGAGCGCTGGGAGTCCGCGACCGTCCACGACGAACTCAGCGGAACGAACGGCGACCTGTACGCGGCCTTCGAGGGCGAACTGCCGACGTTGGCGGAGGCAGCGAGCGACGAGAACGGCGATGACGTCGCGTCCGCGGCGGACGCCGCGCTCACGGCTGCCGTCGACGCGGCGTACGAACTCGCGGCCGACGACGCCGCCGCCCACGCGGCCCAACTGGCGACCATGCAGGCCCGCGCCTGGGACGCCGCCGTCCTCAACGATCTCGAGGGCGTCGACGCCGAAGCGGCCGCAGACGTGATGCGCGATACCTTCGGGCGGTTCGAGAGCGCTCGCTCGCACGAGGCGCTCGAGGAAGCCGACCACGCCACCTACGAAGCCTTCGAGAGCGAACTCGAGGCCTACATCGAAGCGCTCGCGGCCGGCGAAGGCGTCGACGAGGCGGCCAGCAACTTCGCCGCGGCCGCACAGCGGGCGCAGTTCGCCGTCGCCGGCGCGCTCGAGGAGGCGCCGGGCAAGGGCGGCGAGCACGGACACGAACATGAGGACGGCCACGGCCATCAGGAGGACCTCGAGGGCGGCCCGAACGTCGTCGACGGGGTGCCCGAGGACGCCGATCACGTCGTCGAGATGCACGCCGTGTCCTTCGAGCCGGCGGAGATCACGATCTCTGCGGGCGACACCGTCGCCTGGGAGTTCGTCGAGGGCGAACCCCACTCCGTCACGGCCTACGAGGACGACATCCCCGAGGACGCCGAGTACTGGGCGTCCGGCGACTTCGAGAGCGAGGACGCCGCCCGCGAGGGGTGGGACGACGGCGTCGGAGCGGTCGTAGACGGCCAGTCCTACGTCCGAACCTTCGAGACCGTCGGCGAGCACGAGTACGTCTGTATCCCCCACGAAGCGGCCGGGATGACGGGAACGATCGTCGTCGAGTAACGCCGACGCCGCGGGTCGACCGCAAGTATTTCACCGAATGGTACCACCATCTTATACATGGTCGACCGCGTCATCTGCTACCGCGCACCGACGCCCGTTGTCGGCGAGGCGTCTCGAGGTGGCGACACCGAGGAGGGAGACAACACCGAACCCGTCGCCGACGTCGACGAAATCGCCGACTGGCTCGAGTCGCGCATCGACGCGACGGTGACGGTCCGCGATCGATTCCTCGACGTGCACCGAACGGCGGATCTCGCCGAGCGGTTCGCCGAGGCGCGCGTCAAATCGGCCCACGAGCGCGAGACCGGCAACACGATGCTCGGAACGATCCGCTACGAGGAGCGGGCGCTCGAGCACCCCGAACGCGAGGGCGGCGTGCTCTACGACGGCGTGCAGGTCCAGCGGGCGCTGAACGCGGCGCTGCCGGACGACGAACGCGACCTCGAGACGCTCCACGTCGCCGTCCTCGACCGGGCGATCGGCACCTGGGGCGACCACGACGGCCGCTGGCACAAGCGGGTAACCGTCCTCGGCCAGCCGGCGCTGGTGTCGGTGCCGGGGCTCTACGAGGCGCCCGCGAAGCCCGAGGCGTACTACAAGGAAAAGCAGCGCCACGCTCTGCTGTCGGGCGATACGCCGCCGCGGGAGGTCCTCGAGAACCAGGTCGAGGGCGACTTTCTGATCGAGAACGATCCGCGGACGACCGAGGCGTTGAAGGGATACGTCCTGCAGGCGTACCACGTCCTCGAGACCGGCGAGGAGTTCTGCGATCGGGAGGGGTGTCGACTCTACAACGCCCACTATCACGAGGAGTTGATCGACGCCCAACTTCGCGAACCGGCGTTCTGTGCGGAACACGCCCGACTGTACGGGGGCGGGGACTAACGAGCGACACTGTGGAATCGTCTCCGGCCCGCTGGCGGCCAGCGACTCGGACTATGAAAGGCGCCCCTTGATACCAGTAGCTAAGGTGTCAGTTGATGTATGCCTTACATCACGGCTGAAGATGGCGCCGACGTATTTGTCCGGGACCTCGGGGAGGGCGACCCCATCGTTTTCCTCCACGGCTGGCCGCTTAACCACCGGATGTTCGAGTACCAGTTCACTCACCTCCTCGAGGCGGGCTTTCGCTGCATCGGGATCGACCTCCGCGGCTATGGTAAATCGGCGAAACCGTACGGCGACTACAGTTACGACCGGTTCGCCGACGACGTCCGTGCGGTGCTCGACGAACTGGCCGTCGACGGCGTCACGTTAGCGGGGTTCTCGATGGGTGGCGGGACGGCGACGCATTACATGAGCCGACACGACGAGGCCCGCGTCGACAAGCTGGCGTTGCTGGCCCCCGCGAGCCCGGTCATCACCGAGAAACCGGACTTCCCGGAGGGGCTCGCAGCGTCAGAGGTGAACCCGCTGATCGAGGGCGCGCGGACCGACCGCGCGAAGATGAACGCCGACTTCGCCGCGATGCTGTTTCACACCGACCAGAGCGACGAGCTGCTGCACTGGATCTGGAGCCTCGGGATGGAAGCGGCCGGCCACGCGACGGTCGCCTCCGCCGAGACGTGGCGCGACGCCGACCTCCGGCCGGACATGGACGATATCACCGTCCCGACGAAGGTCTACCACGGCACCCACGACGAGGTCACCCCGATCGAGATCACCGGCGAGGTGCTCGAGGACGGAATCGAGAACGCCGAACTGGTCCGGTTCGAGAACAGCGGCCACGGCCTCGTCACCGACGAAACCGAGAAGATCAACGATGAACTGGCCGATTTCGCCGGCTGACCGAACGGCTCCTAGCCGTTCGGGTTTTCTCGAACGGGAACGCGCCGCCGCTCCCGTCGCGACGTCGCGCCGTCCCTGCCGGAAACCCAGCCCACTTCTATCGGAGTCCCGTTCGATGAGCTACATATGAGCGATCCGATCACCGTCGACGTCGACGTGCGGTACCGCGACCTCGACACGATGAATCACGTCAACAACGCGGTCTACGCGAGCTACTTCGAGGAGGCTCGCGTCGCCTACGTCGAGGAGGTCTTCGACGTCGACCTCGAGAACCTGAACTTCGTCATCGCGCACCTCGAGATCGACTTCGGACGGCCGCTGACGATCGAGGACGATCCGATCGTCACCGCCGAAGTCACCGACCTCGGCGACTCGAGCGCGACGATGGCCTACGACCTCCGGGTCGACGGCGACTCGGTCGCGACCGGCGAATCGACGGTCGTATTCGTCGACCCCGAAACCAAGCGGCCGGGGCCGATTCCGTCCGCTATTCGCGAGCGGATCGTCGCGCACGAGGGATCGGAACCCGAGGAGTAGTGTCGTTGTTGGAATAGCAGTCGGGGACAGCAAAGCGGGGAACCCCTGCACTACGCGTCAATCGCCTCGAGCACGCCGTCGTCGAGTTGCTTTGCGTCGGTGAAGACGTACCGGCTGACCAACAGGGTGCTCGACATGCTCGTCAGCGCACCGGCCGCGAAGAGCAGGAGCATGATGGCGAATTGGTACTGGGCGGCGTAGATCGGGTTCGCGCCCGCGACGATCATCCCCGACATCAGCCCGGGGATCGAGACGATACCGAGGCTCTTGATTTTGTCCAGGACCGGCACCAGCGCCGCGTAGACGCTCGTCGAGACGTACTCCCCGACGACGCAATCAGGCGGTGCGCCGACACTCAGGGCCGCCTCGATCTCCGCTCGGTTCGCTGATATCTCGCCAGTGAACCGCTCGAGAGTCAGCGAGTTGGTCTTCATCGCCATCGCGATGACCATGCTCCCGATGACGATCAGGTCCCGCATCGTTTGCTCGATCACGGCGACCAACGCCATCGAGCCGATTACGAGCCCGGAGCTGACGGCAATCGCGAGCAGCGACGCACGGAACGCCCCTGGAATCGCCGCGCCGCGCTTGTGGGAGATCCACGCTGCGGCGACGATCATGAACGTCAGGACGACGCTCGCCCACGCGAGGTGTGCCGCGAGCAGCGTGCCGATCACCGCGCCAGCCGCAAGTATCTGGACGAATCCGCGTCCAGCGGTCGTGGCGAGTTCGCGACCGAACCCCATATCCCGGACGTAGGTGACCAGCAGGACGAGCACTGCGAGGACGATCGCGATCCCGATCTGGACGAAGCCGGTGACGACCGCCGAATCGGTCGCGTGCTCGAAGAGCGTCGCGAGGGCATCCTCACCGGCGCTTGCAGTCGCGAGCGTGAGTCCGCTCGCGATCGCGCTTGCGGTTACGGCACTACTCGGCGTCACGGAAACACCTCCCGGGGCTCCCCGGAGCGGGTCACGCGGCCGCCCTCGAACTCGAGGATGCGATCGCCAAGCCGGCGCGCCTGCTCGGTATCGTGGGTCACGAGCACGCAGGTCAGGTCGTCCTCGCGGACCAGTTCCTCGAGCAGGTGTTCGATCTGCAGTTCAGTTTCGGAGTCGAGGTGGGCAGTCGGTTCGTCGAGCAACAGTACTTCGGGGTCGACGTACAGCGTGCGGGTGATCGCGATCCGCTGTTTCTCGCCGCCCGACAACTCCTCGACGGATCGATCGCGGTACCCCGCCAGCCCGACGCGCTCGAGCAATCGGTCGACGCGCTCGTCGTCGACCGGCCGGTCGCGCAGTCGGTCGCCGAGCGCGGTGTTCTCCCCGACGGTCCCGGACTGTAACGCGGAATCCTGCGGGACGAACCCGACCCGACGGCGGAGTTCGAGCGGATCGATGTCGCGGTAATCGCGCCCGTCGAGAGAGACCGTCCCCGAGGTCGGTTCGTCGAGGCGGTTGAGCAACCGGAGGAACGACGACTTGCCGGCCCCGGACGGTCCGATAACGGCCGCGACTTCGGCGGCCGGGACGTCGACGGAGACCGAGTCAACGATCCGCTCGCCGTCGACGACTCGGGTGAGTGCCGCCGTCTCGAGTTTCGACGCCATTGGTTGTGACGCCGGTACGGACGGCACTCTCAAGTCACTGTTCCTTGGCCGAACAGACGGTCGTAATCGCCGGCGGAGCCGGGGAAGAGCCGGCGTCTCGAGTTGCTAGTTGCTAGCGATTCGACCGCCGGTGAGCCGTACGACCCCGAAGACGTGCGTCTCGTCGGCGATAGCAGCCGATCGCTCGCGGAGTCGCGCGTGGGCGGCGTCGATCTTCTCGTCGAGGCGCAGGTGCGGGTCGTTCTCGTAGCGAAGCTTCGTCGTCGGCGGGGTCGAGAGGACGACGATCGCCCGGAAAACGGCGTTGACCGGCGGCGCGTACCACGCGTCGCTGCGGGCGGCGTTCGCGAGGACGACGTGGCCGCCGGGACCGACGAGGTCGCACCAGTCGTCGACCGCACCCGCGGGGTCCTCGAGCATCCCGACGACGAAGGTCGCGAGCAGGGCGTCGATCTCGCTGCCGTCGACGCCGACGTTCTCGAGCGCGTCGCCAGCAAATGGCGGCCGCGTCGCGTCACCCTGAACCACGTGGACGTTGTCGTACTCGGCCGTCAACTCGCGGGCGCGCTCGAGAACGGGGCCCGTGAAATCGAGGCCGACGACGGTCCCCTCGGGGCCGACCCGCTCGCGCAGGTAGGGGAGGTTCGCACCCGTGCCACAGCCCATCTCGACGACGGTGTCGCCGGGCTCGAGGCGGCAGGCGGCGGCCGCTCGGCGGCGCAGCGCCGGGATGCCGGGCGTCCGGCGCGCGATCAGATCGTAGAGGCGCGCCCAGCGGCCGTAGAACTCCTGGGCGGTTTCCGAGCCCGTACTCGAGTTCGAGTCCACGTCCGAGGTGCCGCGCGTCGGCTCTTGCATGTCAATTCCGTTCCGATCAGAGCAGCGACCGGACCGTATCCGCGACCGACTCCGCGTCCGGTCCCAGGACGTAAATCAGCGGCTCGATCCCCATGCCGCCGGTCTGGTAGAGCACCGACGCCTCGGGTTCGTCCTCGATCGCCGCGCCGATGCTCGAGGGGATGTCGTCGGATTCGTCGAACTCCGCGGTGACGCGGCCGGCTTCCCGGAGGTCGCCCAGCAGGTCCTCGTCGTACTGGATGTTGATCGCCGCCGCGGCGTCCGAACCGTGTCGTCGCGCCGCCAGCAGCACCGTCGCAACGTGTTCGGAGACGCCGAACTCGGGTTCCGCCGGGACGGTCGTCCGACCCTTCACGTCGAAGATCCGGCCGGGAACGCCGGCCACGTCGTCGACGTCGTTCGCGTCGGGCGTGCAGGCGACCAGATTCGAGCCGACCGCGGGGATCAGCGTCGAAAATCCGCTCGCGTTCTCGAGGATGCGCAGGCCCCGTCGCAGCGAGGAGAGCACGCGCTCGCTGGTCCGGAGGTCGCTCTCGGGGTCGTGAACGCGGAACCCGGTGCCGTGCTCGGCGAGTTCGGGGACGGCGTCCTCGTGGAGTTGTGCGAGCAGGTCGCCGCCGGACTCGAGTTCGCGGATCAGCACCTCGATCTCGATGAGCGCCTGGACTGGGGTGACGTCCCCGGCCGCAAGTCCCTCGGCGAGATCCGTGACGAGGGTCTGGACGCGCTCGTCCGCGGCGATGCGATCGTTGGTCGTCACGTCGCCGTGGGCGTACTTCGAGACGGCGCTCTGGCTGATCCCGAGCACCTCCGCGACTTCGCTCTGGGTGAGCCCCTGCTCGCGGAGTTCGCCGGCCAGCAGAGACCGGACGGTCGGCAGGAACTCGTCCACGACGATTTCTTCGACGAATTGCATTTGCGCGGGCCTACGGGCGCGCGCCGGATAACTCATTTGTCCCGGCGGTCCGCCAGTGGCGACCGCGGCCGACTGTCACAACTCTCGTACTGGGCCGCTCGAGGACGCATGCCGACGCCTGCGGCGACTCGAGACACTGCATATACTTGTCCCTGGGGACGGAAGCTATCAGTAATGTCCCTCAAAACTGGCGTGTTCGCGCTCGTCGCGGGGATCGCGGCCTTCTTCGGCGTCGGCATCGGCGTGACCGCGATTACCGCTCACTGGATCGAGTTCTCGGTCTTTCTCGGCCTGCTCACCGGGACCATCGCGGGTGCCGTCGTGACGATCGCGGTCTCGGTCGGGTTCGTCGACGACGTCCCCGATGGCCGACAGCGAATCGGCGGCACCGCGATCGGATTCGGGGTCGGCTTCGTCGCCGGGATCGTCGGCGGCGCCGCCCTCGAGCCTATCGGGACGGTGAGTTCGCTGGGCGTCGGCCTCCTCCTCGGCGTTCTTGTGGCTGTCGGCGTCTGGCGCTACACCGCCCGCTCGGCGGCCACGCCGTCGTAAGCGGATCGTCGTAATCGGCTCGAGTCTCGAGAACGGTGAATCGCTGCGACCGGTCGTGGGCGAGGCTGCTGAAGGTGGCGCTTACTCGCCCTCAGCCTCTCGCTCGAGTTGGTCGCCGCCGAACTCGTGGTCGCTCTGGATGCGCGAGGCCTGCGGGCCGTCCTGATCCTGATACTTGGAACCGCGTTCGCTGCCGTAGGGCCGCTCGGCCTCCGTCTTGAGTTCGGTGAAGGTGAGCTGTGAGATCCGCATGCCGGGCGTAAGCGCAACGGGTGCCGTGCCGAGGTTCGAGAGTTCGAGCGTGATCTGCCCGCGGTAGCCGGGGTCGCAGAGCCCCGCGGTGGCGTGGACGACGACGGCGAGCCGGCCCAGCGAGGAGCGCCCCTCGACGTGGGCGATCAGGTCCGCCGGAATCTCGACGCGCTCGTGGGTCGTGCCGAGGACGAAGTCCCCCGGGTGCAGAATGAAATCGTCGCCTTCGTCGACGACCGTCTCGGTGACGTACTCGTCGACTTCCTGTTCGGAGTTGGGGTGGATGCAGGGGATGTTCGTCCGCTGGAACTCGAGGAACTCGCGACCGAGTCGAAGGTCGACGCTCGCGGGTTGGATCTGTAACTCGGGCTCGTCGAGGGGGTCGACGACGAGGTCGCCGGCCTCGAGGCGCTCGAGGATGTCCGCATCGGAGAGGATCATATCGAGTAGGAGCGAGCCACGGGCCCCTAAATGACCCGATCCGACTCGAGCGAACGCGTCACGGGAGTTGCACGTTCGCGTTCGGCGGCAGTGTTCGGGTTTCCGAATCGGGGATCGGCCTAATCGATTATTAGTCCCCGGGCCGTACGTCGCCGCATGACCGGGGGACGGGACCGCTTCTGCGGTGATGCGCAGGTGCTGCACCAGCGTGCCGTCCGCATACCCCTTCCGGACGCGGACGCCGAGCGGGCCTTTCACGAGAACGCAGTGACGCTCGCGGAGGCCGAGGAGCGACGGGCGTCCCTGCTGGCCGACCCCGACGTGCCGCTCTCCGTCGCCTTCGAGACGAGTTTCGAACACGCAGCCCAAATCATCGAACGGCAACTCCAGGACATCGCCGGCGAGGACTACGAGGACGTCGCGATGGCCTACTACCGCGACGAGCGCGACGACCGGGTGGCCGAGATCACCGCGTACTTCGTCGAGGGGCTCTGGCGGATCCAGCAGTCCGCAACCGTGACGGAACTGCTGTACGTCCCGCTGATCCTGCGGTACCCCGATAGCTTCGTGGTGAACGTCCGGTTCGCCGACGACTACACCACGCCGAAATCGATCCACTACGAGTCGCCGGAACACGCCGCCGAGGAACTGGCCGACGAGTACGCCGAGACCTACTACGAGGAGAGCCAGTACTCACAGCGCCGAGCGGCCGAGCGCGTCCGAGACGGCGCGGCCCTGATCCGCGAGGAGTTCCCCGACCCGGACGAAACGTCCTTCGCGGAGCGCAAGTACGGCGGGATCGTCATGGCGGGCGGCCGACGCGGCTCCGTCTTCACGACGATGACCGAGCGCGTCGAGCCCGACCCCGATCGATTCTCGAACTCGATCGAGAAGCCGGCGCTGGTCGAGGCGGGGCCGGAGGCCGAACGGACCGAACGGGAGCTTCGGCTCGAGGACGGGCTCGTTCACTGATCGGCGCGCAGTAGAACGGAGAGCGCAGCAGGAACGGATAGCCAGTGATAAAGGCGCTCCCGTCGTCGGATCGGCTATGAAACAGGCCATCGTCGCTCGCACCGACATCGGCATGGGCCAGGGCAAACTCGCCGCACAGGTCGCCCACGCGTCGCTGTCGGCCTACGAGAAGGCCGACAGCCAGCTCCGACGGCAGTGGAAAGACGGCGGGCAGAAGAAGGTCGTCCTCAAGGGCGAGAGCGAACGGCAGCTCCACGAACTCGCCGAAATCGCCAACAGCGAAGGGATTCCCAACGCACTCGTGCGCGACGCCGGCCACACGCAACTCGAGCCCGGCACGGTCACGGCGCTTGCCGTCGGCCCCGCCGCGGACGATCGGATCGACCGCGTGACGGGCGAGCTCTCGCTGTTCTGAGTCGCCGGGCGTCGCTACTCGTCCTCTTACTCCTCCTCTTCGGGGAGTTCGACCAGTTCGACCGAACTGTAGACGTCCGACCGGAGTTCGTCCGCCTGTTCTTCGTCGAGGAGATCGCCAGCCTCGAGCGCGTCGACGAGTTCGACGATCGCGTCGCACAACTGTTCCGGATCTTCGATACCCGGTGGCGAATCGTCGTCCAGCGAACGGGATGGGGCATCGCTCATGTATGTGCGTTCGCGGCGATGAATTTGAGCGACGGGCGTGCAAGCGCAGGTCGCGGTGCCGGACCCGCCGCCACCGCTCGAGTTCCGCCATTCGCCGGGCGAAGAACGAACCGATTTACCGCCGGCGACCGAATCGCCGCCAAGCGATGCGTCCAGCCCACCCCACAGAGCAGGCCGTCGGCATGGCATACTACGTCAGCGACGCCGACGGCGTCGGCGGCCACCTGCGCGACGACGACGACCAGTTTCGGGTCCGCGAACTCGAGCGGTTCGACACCGAGCCCGCGGACGCGAATACGGACGCCTATCCCCACCTCGTCGTCCGCGCGACGCTGCGGGGCTGGGACACGAACGACTTCGCGACCCGGCTCTCCGATGCGCTCGGGGTCTCCCGCGAGCGAGTCAACTGGGCCGGCACGAAGGACAAGTACGCCGTGACGACGCAGTTGTTCTCGGTCTACGGCGCCGACCCCGCGGACCTGCCCGAGGTCAACGGCGCCGAGATCGAGGTGCTCGGGCGGGCGGGCCGCTCGCTCGAGTTCGGCGATCTCGCGGGCAACGAGTTCGAACTCGTCGTGACCGATCCCGAGCGGCCCGACAACGCAGCGCAGATTACGGACGAACTGCACGAATTCGGCGGGTTCGACGAGTCGAACGCTCGAGGCGGCTCGAGGCGCTCGGGGGCGGAGACCGAGGATGGAGACGTGGACGCCGTCTCCGTCGGCGTCCCCAACTTCTTCGGTCAGCAGCGCTTCGGCAGCCGCCGTCCGATCACCCACGAGGTCGGCCTCGAGATCGTCCGCGGGGACTGGGAGGGTGCAGTCATGGCCTACCTCGGCCGACCGACCGAGGCCGAACCCGAGGGGACTCAGAAGGCAAGAACGTTCGTCGAGGAGACTCGCGACTGGCAGGCCGCCCTCGAGCGGTTCCCCAACCGCCTGCGCTACGAGCGCTCGATGCTCCACGAACTCGCGGAGTGTGACGGCGAACCCGGACCCGATGAGTTCAGGGCCGCGCTCGAGCGCCTCCCCTCCAACCTCCAGCGGCTGTTCGTCCACGCCGCGCAGTCCTACGCGTTCAACCGAATGCTCTCGAAACGCCTCGAGCGCGGGCTGCCGTTCGACCGGCCCGTCGCGGGCGACGTGGTCTGTTTCGCCGACACCGACGCACCCGAGGGGCTCGTCCTCCCGGACACGGATCGACTCCAGCGGGTCGACGAGCGGCGGGTCGACTCGGTGACGCGTCACTGCGAGCGCGGCCGCGCGTTCGTCACCGCGCCGCTTGTCGGCACGGAGACGGACCTGGCCGACGGCGAGCAGGGCGAAATCGAGCGCGAGGTGCTCGACGATCTCGACCTCGATCCCGACGACTTCGACCTCCCCGACGAGTTCTACTCGAGCGGGACGCGGCGGGCGATGCTGGTGCAGACGGATCTCGAGGTCGGAACCGACCCGCTCTCGCTGTCGTTTGCGCTGCCGAAAGGGTCCTACGCGACGGTCGTGGCGCGGGAGTACCTGAAGGTCGACCCCATCGATCTCGGGTGAACGACCGGTAGCGACTAGTAGCGCGTCGTCGTTGCTATCCCGCATGGACAGCGCGTCGATCACGCTCCGTCCGATCGGCGAGCGAGGAGGTGCCCGCGACCCTGACCTCGCGTACGTCGAATCCCTGCTCGAGGCCACTAACCTCCCGAACGATGATGTCCGCGAGAAGCCGGAGGCGTTCTACATCGCTTCCGACGGCGACGAGCGGGTCGGAATCGGCGGCCTCGAGCAATACGGCGGCGACGGACTCCTTCGGTCGCTCGTCGTCGAATCGGGAGCGCGGTCGAACGGCTACGGAACGGCGATCTGCGACGCACTTGAGGAGGCCGCTCGAGCCGACGGCATCGAGCGGCTGTACTTGCTGACGACGACCGCGGCCGAGTTCTTCGCGGATCGTGGCTACGAACGGATCGACCGATCTGACGCGCCGCCGGCGATCCGCCGGACCGACCAGTTCGCCGACCTCTGTCCGGCGACCGCAACCTGTCTGCGACGGTCGCTGTAGTACTCGAGCGTAACGGTCAGCAGTGAACGAGCGCGGACGTGGAACGCAGCGTTAGCGTTGGCACTGGTCGACTCCGTGTCCCGTAAAAAACGAAATTGTCGTCGCGTTCGGTATCGCGATTAGTCGCCCGTAGCGACGTCTTCCTCGTCGACGTCGACTGCGGTCGCTTCCTCTTCGGCGACTTCCTCGGGGTGTGCCTCGAGGGTCGTCTTCTGGATCTCGACGCGGCGCAGTGGGTAGATCGTCTTGGCCTCGCCGTAGATGCCCGAGGAGAGCCGTCCCTCGACGATGCTGCTGATGAGCTCCTCGAAGGTCCGCTCGGCGGCGGCCTCCTCGACCATCTCGACCATCTGCTCGCGGATGGCCTTTTCCTGGCTCGCGTCGGCCTTCTTGGTCGTGAAGGCGACGGGCTGGACCTGCACGCGGTAGTCGTCCGTCGTGAGGACGGTGACGTAGGCCTCGATCTTCGAGGCACCGCGGCGGACGAGCGAGCGCAGGTAGTCCCGGGTCAGGGAGTGCTCCTGGAACTCGGTGTAGGCCGAGTCGCTGCCGACGTCCGTGATCTTGAAGGTCAGCTTGGTGTTGTTCTCGCTGGCGTTGTTGTTGAGTTCGCCGAGCGTCGTTTCGATGGTTCGGTCGTAGACCTTTTCCGGTTCGTCAGCGGGGGTTTCGCCGAGCTCCTGCCGGTCGAACTGCTCCGGCGCGAGCACGGTGTACCACCGCTTCTCCTGTTTCGCGCGTGAAACTGAGCGTTCACTCATTGGTATCTGTGTGGTTGTGTTCTTGGTCGGACGCTGTCCCGCGTCCGTCGGTTGTGCGTGCTGTCCGTCGTGCGCCGTCGACGATCTCGGTCGCAACCTCGAGGTTGACCACGTAGTCGTCGACCGTCGAATGGAGTCCGCCGGTCGTCTCGCGTTCGATCCGCGTGACGACCGCGCCGGACTCGTCGTCGACCGTCGTCGTCATCTCGTCGGTGTTGTCCGGACGCAGCGCCCGCGCGACGAGTTCGGGGTCGTCGTGGGTCGTCCGGATCGTCGCTCGCCGACTCATAGTAGCTCCCTCACTGGCGCGATGATCGTCGACTCGTCGATGTCCGCATTTGCGTCCTCGTCCGCGTCCGCGTCGTACCGCAGGTAGCCGCGCCGCCGCCCGACGTCGTACGCGGTCTCGCACGCGAGCTCTCGAGCGACGCCCTCGACCGCCGGACCCAGCGACTCGTCGTCGCGGGTTGCCAGCGCCGCCTCGCCGTCGCCGACGACGAGGACGGTCGGCTCCGGCGACCGATAGGCCGCGGCGATTTGTGCGACGCCGTCGACGGGGCCGTCGTCGATACCGACGACGAAGAGCCCGTCGTAGCGGCCGGTCGAGGCGCCCTCGAGCGCGCGATGTGCGCGTCGGCCGTACTCGCGCCAAGCGGACAGGGCCGACTCGTGGACGTCGTGGCCCATCGCGAGCGCAGCGCCGGTGCCCGGCTCCGTGCGGGCGGTCGCCTCGAGCACGTCGGCGTAGCCGCCGATCGTCTCGAACGGCGCGTCGGCCCCGGGGGTCGCGTACGGCCGGAGCGCGCGCTGGATCGACTCCGCGGCGACCTCTGCGGCCGCGTCGGCGCTGACCGCCTCGAGAGCGACCAGTGAGGCAATCGTGCGGTGGTCGTCGTTCTCGAGCGACGCGTCGAGATCGACCGCGTCCGCGAGCGCGTCGCGGGCCGCATCGGCGTCGCCGGACCACGGCCCGCGGAGCCGCGTCGAGTGGGCGACGCCGTCAACCGGATCCGCCGTCGGCACCGCAAGCCCCGGTCGACGGTCGACCAGGCCGCGCTCCTGGGCCGTCTCGAGGACCCACTCGCTTTCGCCCGCTCCCGGCTCGAGGCCGGCGGCCGCGAGGCCGGCCAGCGCGAGTACGAGGTCGGGCGTCGCACCGAGATCGCGGACGTGATCGACGGCCGCGAGCGTCGCGGGTCGATCGTCCGCGTCGAGTCGGGTCACCGTGGCGGTCGCGTCGGCCTTGGCGTCGATATCGGCGGCACCGATAACGAGCGTCAGATCTCGCTCGTCGCCGGCCGCCACTTCGGCGCGCGCGGTTCGGTCCGCGATCGTCCGGCCGACGGTGAGCTGGAACGGCGTTCCGCGGTCGGCCAACGCCTGCGCGACGAGACCGCTCGCCGCGAGCGCGTCGCCGTCGGCTCGGGCGACGAGCCGAACGAAGCTCGCGCTCTCGAGGGCGGCGCGGGCGTCTGCGTCTGCGGACCGACCGTCTGCGGACATTGAATTGACTATGACTATCGATTACTCCTCGTCGATGAGGTCCTTCGCAACGTCGTAGGAGTACGTAAAGTCCGGCTCGAGCTCGTCACCGCGGTAGTAGTCGACGAGACGGCGGACCTTCGACTCCGTGTTCTGCAGGGCGCGCTTGTTCTGGTAGTCCTGCGGGTTCTGCTGGACGTGCTCGCGCAGGCGCACGGCGCGCTCCATCAGGTTGTACAGGTCCTCGGGGATGTCCGACGTAGCGTCGTTCTCCTCGAGGATCTCGGTGACCTTCTTCCCGGTCGCCAGCTTGACGTCCGGGATGGGCGTGCCGGTGACGCCTTCGTCACGCAGCTTCATCCCGATCTGACTCGGGTCGTAGCCCTGCTCTGCTAGTTCGACGACGCGGTCTTCGATGTCCTCCGCGTCGACGTCGCTCCACTCCGGAGGTTCGTCTGCCGCCGGCTTGTCCGAACCGGACGAGCCGCGACGGCGGGTGTGCATTCGTGCCATTGTTCGAGGATAGGAACCGCACTGACCGCACGATGACGCGACAGTCGCGGATACGGCTCGACGACTGTCGGTGCACTTCCGCAATCCCAAGTCGCCCCGAATAGCGGGCGACGCAGTCAGATTTGCGGCCGTGCGCTTCCCACCGTCGCTTTCGCCGGGACGAACTAAAGCGTTTCTAGGTCAGCACGCGCAGCGGACCGTGCCAGTGATTGACTCCACGACCTCGAGAATTTCGAGGGGTTTATCTATCCGTCCGGAATACTATGGAATGCGAACGAGGGCTCGTAGATCAGAGGTAGATCACTCCCTTGGCATGGGAGAGGCCCCGGGTTCAAATCCCGGCGAGTCCACTACCGTTTCTTCGTTGTGCTCAGGGATCTACATCGGAAAGAGTAGCGTAACTCGGGCCGCGTTTCTGCCAGCTAATTTCCTGTAGTCTACTCGAGCGCGTTTCGCCTCAGTGAACCGTTCAACCGATTACGCGGCCGATATCGCGAGTGATAGTCGCTGTCAATGAACTGACTCGAGCCCCCACAAAGAACCCCTGAACAGATCAGGCAAAGGGCTACGCGGATCGACGGCACAGGTACGGATGACCTGCCTTCGGTTCGTTCCCGACCCTGTCGAGGGCAGGTCGAAGCGCAGTCACCGCTGAGCGATCCGTCCACTGGGGGCGCGGGCCGCGCGCAATACCCCTTTCCCGCTCGATGTCCGCACGCCGCACGTAGGAGAGCGACCGCCGTCGGACGGCGCGAGTGCGTCAACTCTCGTTCTCCTCCGTCTCGTTTTCTTGGGCGCTCGTTTCGTTGTCCGTCGCTGCGTCCGTGCCGTTTTCCACGATGCTGCTTTCGTTTTCGTCCTCCGTAGCGTTTCTCTCCGTCGACGCTTCGCTCTCGGAGTCGTTCTCGCCGGACTCGTTCTCCGTCGTCGGATCGTCTTCCGGATCCTCGCCTTCCGGTTGGGCGGGCTCCTCCGGGGTTTCCTCGACGTCGGTGTTTTCGGGCTCGTTCTCATCGTCCTGGGAACAGCCCGCGAGCGCAGTCATCGAGCCGGCTGTGGCCAGCCCGAACAGCCGGAGCGTCCGGCGACGACCCAGCGGCGAGCGGTCCGTCTCGAGTGGCTCGTCGGTCATGTGGTAGTGACACTCGAGTGTCGGGGATAGCCCCTGTGCTTGCGAGGGGCTCGAGGCGCGACGGCAGGGCCGTGCGCTCAGAGCAGCAGCGAGACGACGGCAAGCACGAGGAAGACCAACACGAGCCACTTCCCGACGGCCATCGAGAGTCCGGCGACGTTGCCCGCACCGAGTGCGCCGGCGATGATCGCGATTACGAAGAACATGAGTGCAAGTTCTAACATATCCGTTTAATCGAGTGGAGAACTGAAACCGATTCGGCCTGAACATGCCGCCGTAGCTGCGTGCAGCGGCTGTATCGAGTTCAGGCCGGATGACCTCTCGACGGCAGCGACTGTCGTTCGCAGGACGGAGACGGGGATCGACACGGCAGCGAGGTCTCGCCAGCGATCGAGGGTCCCTGATCGGCTCTCGATACTCGAGACGGACTCGAGTCGCCGATCGGCGAGCCGACAGCGCGTGCCGCCGCAGATTGACTCGAGCGAGGTGTTACTGGGAGTTGCCAATGCGCGCCGCTGCTCGAGGAGTCGACGTAGAAACGAACGTGAAAAGGGAGACGCACGCGAGCGATGGGTGCCCGATCGAACGCGTCGCCCGCGATCGGTACCGGTTCCGGTTCCAGTTTCGAGGTTCCGGTTTTCGGATCCGGATCGTGCCGGTCCGAGTTTGGTCTGGGTTTGGGTCCCGGTTTGGACTCGAGTTCGAGTTGGGTTCGAGTCGGAAAGCAGCCTACTCGTTGAGATGCGACCGGTAGCCCTTCGGTTCGAAGCCTCGCCGACAGATGACGCGCTTTCGCCCGACCGTGATCGCGCTGATCTGGTTGTCGTCCTCCATGCGGTCGATGACGTCGGCGAGTCGGTCCTCGGACCAGCCGGTTTCCTCGCGCACGGTCGATTGATCGACGCGCCCGCCGCGTTTGACGAGCAATCGGAGGATCTTGTCCTCGTCCTGGAGGTCGTGCTCGTCGACGCCGTACTCGATTTCTTCGGCGTAACTCAGCGTTTCGTCCTCGGGTGATTCGTCGGTCGATGCCTCGTCCGTCGTTGTGGACTCGTTCGGTGTCTCGTCGGTCGATTCGGTCGACCAGAGCGACGAGAGGCGAGCCCGGAGTGCACTCAGTACCATGTGTCTACCCTCGATTGTCCGTACAGGAGCCTGAACACGCAGTTACATTGATCTTCTGTCTTATCGGTTATATTTCTGCTGCCGGCAGGTGGTGACAGGCCGTCCGCATCTCGAGTTGTCAGGCCCCGTTGCGAAGGTCGATTACCTTGCAACCTGCAAGGTCGCTATCTCCTCGATTGCCCGATAGATACCGGCAGCAACGCCGACGGTTACAGCTGATCCCGGACCCGTCTGACGATTTCGTCGACGTCGTACTCGTCTTCACTCTTATCGAAGATGACAGTATCGTCGACGCGGACGACGAAGACGCCGTCGGCACCCGTCGCGAGCGTGACCGCATCGAGTTGCTCGCCGAACGTCGACAGCAGGGCGTGCTGGACGTCTTCCGCTCGTGACAAGAATCCACACGGAACGCAGTATTCGATCTCGACCGTCGGCATGCGCGACTGTTCACCGTCGGCGTACATATCCCTCGGGGTTGCAGCGAACGACGTAGCGTCGCGGGCCGCGAGCGGCGCTTACTGGACGAACTCCGGGACGCCGACCGACTCGGCGTAGCGATCCGCGAGGTCCTCGAGCGTCTCGTGGTGGTTCGTCGAGTGGGGCGCGGTCAGCGGCGAGACGCTGATCCGGCCCTCGGCGACGGCGCGGCGGTCGGTGCCCTCAGGATCGGGGATTTCGTCGGGGTCCATCGACTCCCAGACTCGATCGTGGAGGTGGACGCGCTCGCCGTCGCGCTCGGCGTCCATCTCGTAGCGCTGGGAGGGGCGGGTGATCTCGACCGGCGCCGGCTCGCCGTCGGGATCCGCAACCGGGACGTTGACGTTGAGATACGCCGCGTGCTCGAAGACGTCGGTCTCGAGGGTGTGTTCGGCGAGGAACGAGGTAATTCGGGTCGCCTCGGCGTAGTCGTCCACCGAAAGGTCGACCGCCTCGAGCGAGGCGCCGTCGACGGGGACGTACATCGAGGTCGCGATCGCGGGCACGTCGAAGAAGGCGGCCTCGACGGCGGCGCTGATCGTCCCCGAGCGGCCGAGGACGTACTCGCCTAAGTTCGCGCCCTTGTTACAGCCCGCGACGACGAGGTCGGGGAACGGCCCGAGTTCCGCGAGGCCGGCGACGACGCAGTCGGCGGGCGTCCCGTGGACCGCGTAGCCGAGTTCGTGCTCGCTGACGTCGACCTCGTGGGAGATCGACCGCCCGCAGGCGCTCTGGTCGTCGGCGGGGGCGACGACCGTGACGTTCGCGTATTCCGAGAGCGCGTCGTATAACGCGTACAGCCCGGTACTGTCGATCCCGTCGTCGTTGGTCAGCAGGATCTCGAGGGCGTCGCTCATACCGTGTGGGTCGGAGGCCGGCGCGAAAAGCCCACCGTTTTGCGGCATTTTATCATAGCGGTACGACGGTACGTGTCGCGCCCGTCGTTCATTGCTTCGGATCAGAAGTGATGGGATCACTACGAAAGCCCCTGTCGCTCTCGGTGGCTGCGACTCGCTTCGGTCCTCGTTACACTGCGGTCCTTGCATCGTCTCGCCGACCGAGAGCGACAGCCCCTTTCATTCCCGCCCGTGTCGCCTGACCGGCAAGCCACCGCTGGGTGGGAATGAAAGGGGCTGCCGCCATCCGGGAAGACGGACGACGTAAGCACGCGAGCGTAGCGAGCGCGCGCAGCGAGGTCTTCGCGAACGAAGTGAGCGAAGGGCAGCGAGACGCTTCGCGTCTCGCCAGGCCCTCGACCGGATGGCGGCAGGGGCTTTCGTAGTATTCGAATCTGCCGTTCAACCCGGAGATACGGAGATAGTAGCAGAAACAGTTCGATCGATCCGGAGCAGCGCTCGAGATGGACCTCAGGTAATTCGATCGACGACGGTCTCCTCGTCGACGACCAGATTGTAGGCCGCCTCGTCGTCGTTCCAGAGCGCGAGGATCGATTCGAACGACAACACGTCGCCGTAGTCGGCCTCGAGCAGCGGCCGGTTGAGCGCGGTTTCCTTCGTGAGGACCGCGTAGTGGTCGACCTGCTCGCTGCCGTCGCTGATCTTGAACAGGGGGTTCGAGCGGCCGCTGTGGCGGCCGTCGCCGTCATTGTCGCTCAGCGAGCGGCTGAGTTTGGCCGCGACGAGGTCGATTCGGTTGGTGACGTGGCGCTCCATGTCGGCCATCTTCGCCCAGTCGCTGGTCTCGAGCGCGATGTCGATCCGGCGTTGGCCGTCCAGCCGCAGCAGCGAGTAGGAGAACTGGACGTCGACGTTGACGAACTCGCCGGGGGCGTGCTCGGCGTCGCCCTCGGGCGTCGCCTCGTCGAGTTTGCGCTGGAAGGACGGCACCTCGAGGTCGGGCCGGACGTCGAACGACCAGCCGCGGTCGGCGGGGCGCTCGTCGGGCCAGAGGCGGACGGCGGGGCTGTAGACGGTGACGGTGCCGCGGCGGTTGCGAGCGCGGTCGGCGGTTTCGCCATCTCCGCGCTCGCCGTCGCCACCGTCCCCGCCGTCGCTATCCTCGAGCGCCTCGAACACGTCTCGATCCAGCAGCCGTTCGTCCTCGAGGGCTCGTTCTACCTCGCGCAGTTGGACGCTCGTGTTCTTGTCCGCGGGGGCCATCGCGAGCGCGGTGCCGTCGGGGGCGAGCCACTCGAGGGCGTCCCGCAGCACGGCTTCGGGGTCCTGCAGTTCGCTCAGGACGTTGCAGGCGAGCACGAGGTCGAAGCCGTCGTCGGGTGCGGTGGGGTCGAAGGTGTCATCCCCGCCGTCGCCGTCCCCCGACACCGCCGCCGGATCGAACGCCTCGGCCGTCGTTCGATGAATCGTCGTGTGCACGTTCCGACCCGTCTCTCCCAGCAACTCCTCGAGCACGTCCGCGGCCGCGCTGGGCTCGATCGCGTGGTATTCGACCAGCGCGTCGTCGGGTAGGTAGTCGCAGAGTCCCAGCGCGGGGCCGCCGACGCCGGCGCCGATGTCGAGCACGCGCAGGTCGCGCCCGAGCAGGCCGCGCTCGGCCAGCTCCGTCAGCGCGTACTGGACGGCCGCGTAGTAGGCCGGCAGGTGGTAGATCGCGTAGCCCGCCGCGACGTCGTCGTCGTACTCGACGCGGCGGCCCTCGAGGTAGCGGGACTTGAACCGCCGAATCGTCGATCGCAGCAGGTCGCCGGCCCCGTCCTGGTGCCAGTTGACGCCGTAGCGCTCGACGAGCAGGTCCTCGAGCGCCGTCTCGTAGTCGGCGGGGAACGCCCGCACCGGCCCCCGGCTGGGGGGAACGGGCTCGTCCTCGACGGGGACGAAGGTGCCGTCGTCGCGCTCGACCAGACCGAGGTCGACGGCGTCCTCCCGGAGATGCTGGCGGACGACGGCCGGATGGGGGTTCCCCGCGACGTACTCGCAGATCTCGTCGGGGTCGATCGGCCGGACGTTGCGCAGGTACTTCGCGTTCGATCGGATCGCCTCCCGTTGCTCGCTCATGTAGAATCACCGCCGTTGTCGCTGGTCGCCGTCGTCCGTGCGTCGGCGTCGCCGTTCTGCGCTCGATCCTGTGTCTGCCAGGTCGCCGCCGCCTCCCGGTACAGCGATTCGAACTCGTCGGGATCGGCCGCGGCGATCGAGGCGGCGGCCTCGGCAACTGCATCGGCGCCGTCGAAGGCGGTCTGGATGTCGGCGTAGACCCGCGGCGTCCCCTCGGTCATCTGCTCGGTCAGCGTCGCCAGCCCCTCGTAGATCGGCGTCTCGAATCCCTCGGGGACCGGCTCGGCCGCGAGCGCGAACGAAAGCACCGCGGCGTGGGTCGCCGCCTGCACCGTCTCCATGGCCTCGTCGTGCTCGCTCGCCGTCGTCTCGATGAGTTCGTTTCCGCGCTCCTCGAGTCCGGCGAGCACCTCATCGACCGTCGGTCCGCCGGCGTCGCGGACGACGGCGATCGAACCCGGCGCGCGTTCGGGTGCGAACAGCGGGTGCAGGCTGGCGCGCTCGAGGTCGGGCGCGTGTTCGGCCATCGCCTCGAGTGCGGGTTCCATCACGCCCGAGACGTCGACGACGGCCCGCTCGGCGCGGCTCGCGTGGGTCGCGATCGCGTCGGTGACGTGGGCCATCGGGACGGCGAGACAGACGACGTCGTAGTCGTCGCTCGCGTCCGCCCCGTCGGGCGCGAGCGGGGCGACCTCGGCGCCCTCGACGGCGTCGGCGGCCGCCGCTGCGGCGTCGGGATCGACGTCGGCGAACGCGACGGCGGCGTCGACCGCGCGTCCGAACCAGGCGCCCATCGATCCCGCGCCGACGATCAGTACGTCCATCGCCCGGTGCTACCGCCCGGGGTCGCAAAAGGCGTTCGATCGATTTCCTCATTTCCTCGCCCGTCACGCGAGTTACCGTCCGGTTCGAATCCGACCCCGAACATGTTGGATGTTGGCACGCACCAAACCATAAGCCGACCGTCCGCGTACTGGGGGTATGGGATCGACCGAACGACCGACGTTTTCGTCCGACGCCAACCGACGGCTCTACGAGTACGTCGAACGCCACGGCACCGTCGAGCGCCACAAGCTTCGGGAGTACGTCTCAGTGTCGGCCGACGAGTTCGCATCGCGGCTCGAGGAGCTGAAGGCGGACGGCTATCTCGAGGAGGACGGCGGGACGCTTCGGATCGGGTTCGAGTTCGGGGCGGTCGCGGAGTACGAAACCGACGACCTCGCGTTCGCGATTCGGCCGGGGCGCCACGACGATTTCGACGGCCTCATCGAGACCATCCGAGACGTGACCGACACGGAGACCTACGTCGTCGCGGAGACGGTCGCCGAAGAACTGCTCTACGAGAACGCCGTCACCAGGCACAACGCGGTCCGCTCGCGGGTGTTTTTCGTCGCGACGGTCGAGGGCGACGTCGTCGGCTGGACCCACCTCGAGCTTCCGCAGGTCGAGCGCCTGCGGGGGACCGCCCAGCAGACCGTCGGGGTTCGCGAGGCCTTCCGCGGGCACGGCATCGGCAGCAAACTGCTCGAGCGCGGCGTCGAGTGGGCCGACGCCAACGGCTACCGGAAGGTCTACAACAGCGTTCCGGTCACCAACGACCGCGCGCTCGAGTTCCTGACCGACCACGGCTGGGACACCGAGGCGATCCGTCGGAACCACTACGCGATCGACGACGAACTGGTCGACGAGGTGATGATGGCGCGCGAGCTGTAGCCGGTTCCGCCAGTCGTCGCTGTAAGCGGTGCTGAACGCCGCCACTCGCTCGCGGCTCGATTACTCGTCGGTCGGATTCCGTCCCAAAATACTGTTTCCTGTATGCGGTCGACAACAATAAGATCTGGACTCCGTCTCCGATTATGATACGGTTTCCGGAGCTACATATACATATACCGTGTACTGATACGTATGTCGAGCGACCTCGACGACGTCGACCGGGGGATCCTCTTTCTCCTGCAGGACGATGCCAGAAACACGACCGCGATCGAGATGGCCGAACGACTCGACGTCTCGCCCAGCACCGTCCGAAACCGAATCGAACGGCTCGAGGAGACCGGCGTCCTCACCGGCTACCACCCGCAGATCGACTACACCCGACTCGATATTCCGCTGTTGACTACGTTCGTCGTGACAGCGGCCCCGACGCAGCGACACGAGGCCGTCGAGGCGCTGCTCGAGGTCGAGGGGGTCCTCGAGGTCCAGGAGTTGCTCGGCGGCCGGGAGAACATCCACGTCAAGGTCCTCGCGCGGGACAACTGCCACCTCTCGGAAATCACGCAGTCGATCCACGAGTTAGACGTCGAGATCGAGCGGACCGAAATCGCGAAACAGCGGCGAACGGGGTCCCCGTCGATCTTCGAAACTGCGCTCGAGTCGGTTCGTCGCGATGGGGACAACTGAGCACCGTCGACCGTCGTTATACTAGACGGCTCCGTTCAGTTATTTTCGGACGTTATCCGCGTACCGTTTTGATTTCCGCAGTTGGGTCGGCATTAGTTCCGCAATTCGCAATCTGTCTATTCGCTGTAAGACAACACCTATACCCGGTATCGGAGTACCGTACGATATGTCGTCTCCTCATTCGCGGACGATCCGTCATCGCATCGGCAGTCGCGACGACCGATCGGCCGATTCAGTTGCAGTCTACAGCCGGCGGTACCGTCGGTCCGCCAGTCGCCAAGTCCGGATCGCTACTCGACTGTCGCGAGCACAGGTGGGGTGTCGCCGCCGGCTGCGCCGGATTCGCTGGATGTACCCCGATGAGCCCTTGGTACGATCGCTCGAGAAAACCGCTACGACGCGCACGACATCGGCGACGGGCGCCCTGACACACCGGGCGGCTTCGGAACTGTGCTTCGAGTCAGCGGGGAACGAATGACTGGCGACCGCGACGGCCCCGATTGCAGTCCGGTGCCGGATGACGATCGTGCGGCGCGAATCGACGAGCTCCTTACCGCGCTCGCCGACGCCCGTCGGCGGTACGTGCTCTACTATCTGCGGGACGAGCGGCGGGCATCGCTCACCGAGACGGCCCGTCAGGTGGCGGCGTGGGACAGCGATCGCTCGCCGACCGCCGTCCGAGACGAGACCCTCGAAGACATCGAGATTCAGTTGTATCACATCCATCTGCCGATGCTGGAGGAGGCGGATATCCTCGAGTACGACGACCGGTCCGAACAACTCGTCTTTCGCGATCCGCCGTCGCTCGTCGAGTGCTGTCTCGATCAGTGTCTCGACGACGACCTCGAGGGGTGACTGCAGGTAGCCGGGCTGTGGCTGGCCGAGACCACACCCGCACGTCCGAAGTGGCGGCAACGCTCCCAACCTGTGCTGAGATACTTCCCGCACCGGGTCCGAGTATCCCACATGACCAAAATCGGTATCGTCGGCGCCGGCGCGGCCGCCGCGGCCGCAACATACGTGCTCGAGGAGACCCTGCCCGACGCGACGGTGACGGTGCTCGAGAAGTCCGGCGGCGTCTGCGGCCGCGCGGCGACGAGACGCCGCGACGACATCGTCTACGATTACGGCGCGAACTACGTCAAAGACGACGACGAGCGCGTCACCGATCTGCTGACGACAACCCTCGGGACCGACGGATTGGTCGATATCACCGATCCCGTCTGGACCTTCGATCGCGACGGCGACGTCTCGGAAGGGCGCGACGCCGACGAGCACAAGTGGACGTATCGGGCGGGACTGACCCAGATCGCCAAGCGACTGTTCGCTCGCACGGACGCCGACGTCCACCGCAGGACGCGGGTCGAACGGTTGATCCGCGATGCCGGCGGCGATGAAAACAGTGACGAAGCGGCCGGCTGGCGCCTCGAGGACGCCGACGGCGAGGAGTGGGGCCCCTTCGATACGCTCCTCCTGAACCCGCCGGCCCCCCAGACCGCCGATCTCCTGCGGTCGGCCGAGTGGGACGCCGACGAACTCCGCGAGACGCTCGTCGACGCCATCTCGGGGGTTCCCTACCGGACGATCTGGACCGCCGTCCTCCACTACCCGTTCGAACTCGAGCACCCCTACTACGCGCTGGTCAACACGGACAAAGAGCACGAGGTCGGCTGGATCGCCCGCGAAGAGTGCAAGCCGGGCCACGTCCCCGACGGCGAGTCGCTACTGATCGTCCAGGCCAACCACGAGTGGTCGGTCCAGCACTACGACGACCCGCCCGAGGACAACTGCGCGGCACTCGCCCGGATCGCCGCGGACGTACTCGACGACGAGCGGCTGACCGATCCCGACTGGACCGACCACCAGGGCTGGCGCTACGCGCTGCCCGAGGACGGCGTCCCGACCGGCCCGCTCCGGAGCGCGGAGGCCGAGGGACTGTACTGTCTCGGCGACTGGGTCGCCGGCGAGGGACGGCTCCATGCCGCGCTTCGATCCGGCCTCGAGGTCGGCGAGCGGATCGCGCTCGAGCGGTAGCGCGAAGTGTAATCGCAACAGGGGGGACGGAGAAGCTATCCGCGCAGCGCCTCGACCGGTCGGTCGTTCGCTGCCTTCCAAGCCGGATAGAGGCCACTCAGGACGCTCGCAACGACGGCGAAGCCGAAGCCGTAAATCAGATATCGCAGGCTCAGCCAGTCGAAGACGAGCATCGCGTCCCCCACGATCGTTCGGAAGATAACGAATCCGATGGCCAACGACACGAGTGCACCGATCAGGCCGCCGATCGCGCCGAGGAAACCGGCTTCGGCCAGGATCATGCGGAGCACCTCGCCGCGGCGAATGCCGACCGCCCGGAGCACGCCGATCTCGCCGCGCCGTTCGATCGTGCTCATCAGCATTACGTTGAGGATGGCCACGCTCGCGACGATCAGCGAGATCGAGCCGATGCCGAGCAGCGCGAGGTTGAGGGTGTTCATGAACGACCCGATGTTTTCCTGGGCGTACCCGTAGCTTGAGACCCTCAACTCTTCGTTCTCCTCGGTGTTGAAGCGCTCGTTGAGGGTGGCGGCGATCTCGGTCGCCGCGTCACCGTCCTCGGCCACGATTGTGACCGAGTTATAGTTTCCCTGGTCGGCCAGCGCCGCCTCCGGCAGGACGAGTTCGCCGCCTCCCGTGAGTCCGAACCCTTGATCGGACTCGATGAGGCCGCGGATGCGGTAGAGTTGTCCGTCGTACGTGACGGGATCGCCGAGATCGAGCCCCAGTTTGGTAGCCGTGCTCTCTGTGAGCAGGGCGCCCGACTGGAGCCGGTCCGGTTCCTCGCCCGCCGACACGTTGTACTGCGCGCTGGCCTGGGTCACCCCGGTGACGGAGACTATCTCTTCCTGCCCACTTCGTGATGTGAGCGTCGTCCGATTGGAGTACTCCGGTACCACGGTGGCGTCGTCGGCGATCCCGCGGATGCGTCTCACCCGATCGGCGGTGACGCCGGCTGTATCGCTATCTTCACCGGATGACACCGTCACCTCGTTCGTGAGGTCGTCAAGATTCGACGAGGCCTGTTGCTGGAGAGCCACACCGGTGATACCCAGCGACGCAATGGCAACGACGCCGATGACGATTCCCAGCGCCGCCAGCGCCGTCCGGACGCGGTTACGGCCGAGGTTGCGCCACGCCATCTGGGCGCTCGGAAACCGCCATAGCAGATCCGCGATCCCCATTACTTGATCACTCCGTCGACGAGTCGAACGGCTCGATCCGCGTAGTCAACCATCTGCTCATCGTGGGTCACCGACACGATCGCGATGTCTTCCTCCTCCTTCAGCCGCGTCATCTCCTCGAGGATCGTCCGGCCGGTGTCCTGATCTAAATTTCCCGTCGGTTCGTCCGCGAGGAGGATCTCGGGCTCGTTGATCAGCGCGCGAGCGATGGCGACCCGCTGGCGCTGGCCGCCCGAGAGCTGTTCGGGCGTGTGCTCGAGCCGGTCGCCGAGTCCGACTCGCTCGAGAAGGTCCCGGGCCCGGTCGCAGCGGTCGACCGACGTGTTCCACATCGAGGGGAGCTCGACGTTCTCGAGCGCGGTGAGCATCGGGAGCAGGTGGAAATCCTGGAAGACGAAGCCAATCCCCGAACGGCGCTCTTCCGTGAGTTCGTCAATCGTGAAGTCGGTCACCACGCGGTCGTTCAGCCGGACTGTGCCCTCCGTCGGCGTATCGAGCAGGCCGATCATGTTGAGTAACGTGCTCTTCCCCGAACCCGAGGGCCCGATGATGGTGACCATCTCCCCACGGGCGGCACTGAAGTCGATCCCCTTCAGCGCTTCGACGGTCTGCTCGCCGCTCCGATACCGCTTGACGACCCGCTCGAGTTCGATGACGCTCATGGGTTGCGCCAGCGATAGATCGTGAAGCCGCCCCCAGCGATGACGAGTACGGCGATCGCGAGCCCGATCGTGGTCAGCGGCAGTCCGCCGTCACCGCTCGTTCCACCGGGCGGTCCCCGTTCGGCGTTCGCGGCGGCCGCTTGCACGTTCGTTCCGACTGCCGACGCGCCCGCAGCGTCGATATCCACTTGCTGGGTCGTCGTCACCCGTTCGTCCTCGACGATGTACTCGATCTTGATGGGGACCGACGACATCTCGCTTTGTGCGTCCGCCGTCAGCTCGAAGGTGGCGAACTCGCTAGCGTCGACCGAGCCGACGAAGTACTCGCCGGACGGAGCCGTCGGCGAGACGCGTTCCGTGTTCTGGACACTCACGAGCACCGACTCGACGTCCGTACCGCCAATATTCGCGGCTTCACCCTGAATCGTTAGGCCGTCGACGCCCTGTGACGTTTCGGTTCCGGTCAACCGAATCTCGCCCGGAATGTCGTCGCTGAGCGTGTCCGAAAGATCACGCAACATTGAGTCCGTGTACGATCCGCCTACCGACTCGTACTCGAGCGTGAACCGCGCGGGCCGCGGCTCGAACTTATCGGGATCGAACTCAACGGTCGCACTCGAGTGAGCGGCGATGTCTCCCACGAGCGCTCGTTCGATAACTTCGCCGCCCTGAGTGACGTTCAGCGCGGCATCCTCGAGGGGCGCCGTTCCGAAGTTGTTGACGTCGACGGCGAGTACGTCTTCGCTGTTGTCGTTGCTATTGCCGTCGCCCTCGCCCTCGCCATCGCCTTCAGTCCCGGACGCGGACGACTGGACCGTCGTCGAGATGTCCCAGTCGATCACCGCCTTCGTGACCGTTACGTCCAGCGGGTAACTGACACGGTGTTCGATACCGTCGTCGTCTTCGACCGTCGCGTACACGGTCAGATCGTACTCACCCGGCTTGTCGATGGAGAGTTCGACCGGCACGTCCTGACTGTTGCCCGGCGAGATCGAACCGATTGACGTGGACGTTCGACCGTACACGTCCTCGTTGCTATAGCTGCCACGTTCTCGGATGAAGACTTCCTCGAGGGAGACCGCTTTCTCGCTGGTCTGCCGGTTTGCAACGGTGACAGTGACCGTTTCGCTGTCCCCTGCGACCAGTTGGTCGGCCGACACGGAGACTGATTCGACGGCGATATCTGGTTGGGAGCCGCTGGCTGGCGCGGCAGCCGTCGCCGACGTAGCAACGAGAATAGCAGCGAGAAGCACCGTTCTAAAACGTCTCACTGCGACTTCACCCCCGTCGCGCACGTACGATAAGCGCGCGGCGAACTCGTACCGCACGCGGACGTCTTCGCTTCCCACCACATCCGTAAACCGTCCTGAAATAGTTTTTTCACTGTCACGTTCGCGTCTCATTACTGCAGTGACTTATTTCATTTCCTGAATTAAGGGGAGAGATATTGCAATTCAGACCCAAATTCTCGTCTGTCGGACGGATGATCCCGGATCGGCGGGTTCCAGTTGGCTTCGACTGGGTACTGTTCTCGCTGACGGACACCCCACACAACATCTACCGACCGGCAGCCGTCGACCGCTTCGATTTGGGTCTAATTTTCCCGGAAGTTGGAACCAAACTCGGGAAAGAAACAGGTATTGGCAGTGGATATTCGCTCGTAAATGTCTCGCGAACCAGTATCGCGACGGCGACTCCTTCAAGGTCTCGGGGTGACGGCAACGACTGCGCTCGCGGGTTGTACGATGCCAGGCGCAAACACGGACGACAGCGGGACGAGCGCCGAGACATCGCAGTCGACGGCCAATCAATCAGATGCGAACCGGGATCCGCCGTCGAACGGGGACTACGCGTCGGTGTACGAATCGGCCGTCGACTCGGTCACCCAGATGGAAACGTCGTCCGGGCAGGGGACGGGGTTCGTCTACGACGAATCGCACCTCGTGACGAACGCCCACGTCGTCGGGGACGCGACCGAACTCGACGTCCGGTTCCGGAACGGCGAGTGGCGGTCGGGGACGGTCGTCGGCACCGACGTCTACAGCGACCTCGCCGCGGTCCGGGTCGACGAGCGGCCGGAGTACGCGACGCCCCTGCCGTTCATCGACGGCGACCCGGTCGTCGGCGAGGAAGTGCTGGTCATCGGCAATCCCTACGGGCTCGACGGCACGCTCACGACAGGCGTTGTCAGCGGCGTCAACCGGTCGCTCCCGAGTTCGCTAGGCTACGACATCCCCGACGCGGTCCAGACCGACGCCGCGGCGAACCCCGGCAACAGCGGCGGTCCGATCGTCTCGCTGGACGGGAAGGTGATCGCCGTCATCAACTCCGGCGGCGGCGACAACATCGCCTTCGGCATCTCCGCGGCGCTCGCACAGCGGGTCGTCCCCTCGCTCATCGAGAACGGCGAGTACGACCACGCGTACATGGGCGTCTCGCTCGCGACCGTGACGCCGGCTATCGCCGAGCCCAACGACCTCGAGAATCCCCGCGGCGTGATCGTCGAGCGCGTCCGGTCCGGCGGGCCGTCCGACGGCGTGCTGCAACCGAGCACCGGAACCGCAGTCGTCGACGGAACGCGGGTGCCGACGGGCGGCGATATCATCGTCGCGCTGGACGGAACTGAGATCGCTTCGCTGGAAGAACTCTCGAGCTACCTGGCGCTCGAGACGAGTCCGGACGAGACGATTTCGGTGACGGTCATCCGCGATGGACAGGAGCAATCGGTGGAACTGACCCTCGGCACGCGACCGCGGCCGCGGGTCTAACGATGGAGCGACGAATTGACGACGGACGGTCGGTTTGGACGATCGTTCGCGCCGTGGCGGACGTCAGAGGTGTCGATCCGCTCGAGTTGCCGCCGCTGGGGGAGCACTTCGATGCGGATGCGCTCGACCGGCTCCTCGCTGCCGCCGACGAGGTGATGGTCACGTTCGACTACGCGGGCTGTGCCGTGCGGGCGACGCCGACCCGAGTGACGGTCCGCCAGCAGGGGCCGCGTGTCGGGGGCCGGTGACCGCACGTCGATAGCGATCGGTGGCTGCCCGTCCTCGGGACGGCACTGTTTTGCACGTCGATCGCTCGAGCGATAGCGGAATAGACTTCCAGCAATCGAGCCAGAGCAGGGAGATGACCGCCGATACGCGACGGACGACCCGGGCTAGGTCTGGCTCTGGTAGAACAGCACGATGATCGCGAAGCCGACGAACACGTCCGGAATGAACCCGAAGGGCCCGAGGTCGCTCACCGGCGGAAAGCCGAACAGCAACTGGACGAGCGGATTCGAACTGATCGCGTACAGGACGAGCGCGAGACTCAGAACCACGAGGCTCATGCTGTACTTGTTCGGCAGGTCCCGGTAGAGCGAGACGTACGACCACGTCAGCGCGACCAGCAACACGAGGTTGAACGTCGTGATGAACAGCTCCATCCGGATCAACAGGTGGACGACCTCGAGCGTCGGCGCCCGGGCCGGGAGCGGAACGTTCGGTAGGATGACGGTGCTCAACAGCCCGAACACCGTTGCGATTCCGGTGACGAGCGCCGTTTTCGCCGGTGCACTGAGTTCGCGTATCATTGGTCGGTGGGATCAGGGTCGATATCCGCTTGCTCGACGATCTCCTCCAGGATGTCGAGGTTCTGTTCCATGCGATCCGACAAGAAGTACAGCTGACCGTAGTTGTCGCCCTGCGTCGTGACGATGTCGTTCTCCTCGAGCACCTCGAGGTGGTGCTGGACCGTCTTGTAGTTCAGATCGAGGTCCTCGGCCAACTGGTTCGTGTTCATCGGCCGCTCCTGTAGCGTCCGGACGATTCGAAGGCGGTTGTGCCCGCCCCGGGAACCGCCGATGAGCCACCACAGGAGCTGGCGCATACGAATGGACCTCGGGACAACGCGTAAAAATAGATTCCGGGATATCGATACGTTCGGTCGCCGAACCGGCGGTCGGTAGTCGAGTCTCGAGTCGACGCGGTGGCCAGCGAGAGCCAATACGACCGGGGCCGGGTTCAGGAACTCGCGTCGCGGCAGTCTACGAGCGCATCGGAGACGGCCTCGCGCAATCGATCAGCGACAGCCGGGCGTCGCTCCGGGGCGACGTTTCGCTGGAGGAAGACCGACTCGAGGAACGCGACGCCGGTGATCGCGCGATAGATCGGGTGCTGAGACTCGAGGTCAGCAGGGAGCGAGCGGACGAATTCGTAGCCGTCGCGAAACGCGCGTCGTACTGCGTCGTCGACGTCGTCGCGCATCTCGAGGTACGGAATCGCCGTTCGCCAGTAGTCGTACTCGGCCGGGGCGACGAGCGCGTGTTCGAAGTCGATGGCCGCGGTCGTCTCCCCCACCGATGCGACGTGCTCGGGATGGACGTCACCGTGACAGAGCACGGGCTCGCCGGCGCCGTCGAGCGCGTGCGGATGCGTCCGCAGAAACTGCAGGACAGCGTCCGCGGTATCTGCGTAGCCGAACTCCTCGAGGTACGCGCGATGGTAGTCGATCTTCGCCATCAGGGCGTCGACCCAGTCACTGTGGCCCTCGAGTTCGAGCCCCGAGCCGCTGTCTCGAGGCCGTCCGTAACCGTCGAACGCGCCGACTGTGTCGTCGTGTAGGGCTCCGAGCCAGGCACCGGCTGCTCGAGCCCAGTTCACGTCGAGCGTCTCGGGCGTCTGTGCGATCGTGTCGGACCATGCCGTGACGTAGTGGTCGTCGCCGACGGCAATGACGTCGGGAACCGGTGCTTCAGTGCGTTGAGCGACGTACTCGTGGACCCGTCCTTCGTCGGCGGCGTGCCCTCGCGGATGGGCGTCGCGTTTCAGGACGGCTCGACGACCATCGAGCCGAACCTCGTAGACGCGGTAGGGCGGGACGTCGTGTAACTCGCGGACGACGGTCGGCTCGTCGGCGTACGGCTTGAGCGTTGCTGCGATGCGTTCGTGTTCGGTCATGAGAGGAACTCACTACGGAGCCACCATCGCGTAGAGGGAACGGACGATGTGCCGTTAGTCGGACTCGGCGACCGGCTCGAGACCCACGCGGTAGTCGGTCAGGTTCTCGTAGCCGTCCTCGGTGACGACGACCAGATCCTCGATACGGACGCCGCCGACGTCGGGGTCGTAGATCCCCGGCTCGATCGTGACGACGTGGCCCGGCTCGAGATCGCCGCCCGACGGGGAGACGCTCGGCTGTTCGTGGATATCCAGCCCGACGCCGTGGCCGGTGCTGTGGATAAAGCCCGTCTCGGTGCTCGGGTCGCTGCGCAGCGTCTCGTAGCCGGCCTCTTCGATCACGTCGCAGGCCGCGCCGTGGACGTCCGCGCCCGTCGCGCCGGGTTCGATCGCCTCGAGGGCGGCCTCGAAGGCTTCCCGCGTTACGTCGTACCGCCGTCGGGCCTCGTCGCTCGGGTCGCCGCGAGCGAAGGTCCGGGTCATGTCGCCGAAATATCCCGTCTCCTTGTCCTTCGGGAAGATGTCGATCACGATCAGTTCGTCCGCCTCGAGCGGGCCGCTGCCCCGATCGTGGGGATCAGCGGCGTCGGCGCCGCAGGCGACGATCGTCTCGTCGAGGCTGCAGCCGTGACGCAGGAGCGTGACTTCGATCTCCTCGGCGACGAACTCGCTGGTGAGCGGCTCGCCGTCGTGGACGAGCGTGCCGTCCTCCGCGATATCGGCGGTCGCGATCAGTTCCTCGGCGCGAGCCATCGCGGCTTCGTTGGCCCGCTGGGTCTGGTGAATCTGGTCGACTTCCCAGTCGGTCTTGGTCGCGCGGATCTCCTCGACGACGCCCTCGGATTCGACCGTGACGTCGACGCCCCGGTCGCGCAGTCCGTCCGCGGTTCCCGTCGGGAAGTTCCGCGGGACGGCGACCGTCTCGACGCCCTGGTCTTCGAGGAAGGCCTCGAGCATCCGGATCTTCCCGTCGTGCGGGCCGTGTTCCGCGACGAGTTGTTGGTAGTCGTAGGCGGCGCGGCGCGTAACCGTGTCTGCGCCGCTTTCGGCGGTCGCCCGACCGTACTCGAGGCCGGAGACGAGCAGGTGGACGCCGTCGTCGGTGACGAGCGTCTGGTAGGGGTCCGGCGCCGTGAAGCCGGAGACGTACCGCTGGTCGGAGTCCGTCGCGTCGTCGTCGATGAGGTAGCCGTCCGCACCGGCCGACGCGACGGCCTCGCGGAGCGGGGACAGATCGGGATCGACGTTCATACGCGTCCGTGCGGCCGGCGGGCACATAATTTCGCGGATCGCGGAAGCCGGGATCGACGTAACCTGTTCGAGCTGTTACACGCTGCTAAACGGACATACAGACTTATCAATTTACGATCCAATCGGTCGTGTATGCGACGTCGACGGCTCCTGACGGCGGGCGCGGCCGCGCTTGCGGGATGCGTTAGCGTTCCCGGGAGCGACGCCGATGCCGACGCTGACGACCCCTCGAGCGACGCGCTCCTGCGGGAGGCCATCGAAACCCGCGCCGGGCTGACCGACCTCGCGGCGACACGCCGGGTGCAACTCGAGACGCCGACGACGTCCGCCGGTCGGACCGAGCGCGTGTTCTCGCGCCCGCCGGCCGCGAAGCGCATCGAGGTCGTCGACTCGACCGACCCGCAGGAGCCGGCGGACTCGGTCGCGGTCACCAATCGGACGGTCACCTGGGAGTACGACCCCGAGCGGAACGTCGTCGAGAAGCAGTTCCACCCCAACAAGACCGATACCGATCGGACGCGGCTCATCCTCGAGAAACTGCGCGAGTCGTACCGGCTCGAGTACGCCGGTACCGAGACCGTCGACGACCGCGAGGCCCACGCAATCGAGGCGCGGTCGCCGCTCGAGGAGACGGGCCCGGCGATCGAACTCGTCGTCGGCGACTCGGTGTACGCGATTCCGCTGGATCCCTCGACCGACCTCGAGGAACTGTCGATCAGCCGGACCGTGCTGATCGACGACGAGCACCGCTACCCGGTCGGCGAGCGAAACGTGGTTCGCGACGGCGACGACGAACTCCTCCACCGGACGGCGGTCACCTACGCGGACCTGGCGATCGACGAGGGGGTGCCCGCGGGAACGTTCACGTACGACCCGCCGGCCGACGCCGAGATCGAACGGGAGGGAACCGAGCCCGACGGCGTCTTCGACTCGCTCGAGGCGGCCGCGGACGCCGTCCCCTACGACCTGCCCGACCCGGCGGTCCCCGACTCCTTCGTCCTCGATCGGGTCACCGTCGTCGAGCGGTCCGAAAAGTTCGGCACGACCGCAACCCTGTGGTACACCGATCCCGGCGTGAACGGCCGCGAACTGTTCGTTGCCGTCCGCGAGGTCCAGCGATTCAATCCTGATTCGAGCGCGCTCGAGGAGATCGAGGCCGACGGGATGGCGGTCCCGGCCTATCATCAGGACGGGCGGCTCGAGACGATCTTCTGGACGTGCGAGGACGGGAACGGAACGTCGGGGCTGAGTTATCGGGTCGCCAGTCCCGCGATCGACGAGCGGGAACCGCTGCTCGAGATCGCGTCCTCGATCGGCTGTTCGTAACGTCGTTCGAACGCTCACTGCGGGTCGCATCTCCGCGGACGCCGCGGACGGCCAGCCGAGTCGACGCGGCTAGCCGCGCTCGACGTAGTAGACGACCACCTCGGCGCGGTGCGACTCGATGAGCGGCCCCGTCGGTAACTGAATCGCCGACTCGGCGACGACGCTCTCGCGGGATCGAATGCCGTCGCTGATCCGCGGCGGATCGGTGCCGATCGGATGCGAGACCCGAACGACGACCCGTTCCGGCTGGCGGATCGGAACCGGGTCGTCGTAGTCGACCGCGACGTCGATGAGCGCGAGGTCGTCGTACTCGGGCGACTCGAGAACGGCGACCACGTCCTCGTTGACCTCCTCCTCGTACACCCCGGTTCGGTAGGTGTCGTACGTGACGACGCCGAGAAACGCCGAGAGGACGAGGATCGTGACGGCGAAGACGACGGCGCGCTTTTGGGTAGTGACGCGCGCTTCGTCCTGCTGGAACCAGGTATCCGGCCGATAGCCCTTGTACCAGAGGACAGCGAGACTGGTGATGTTGATCGTGAGTATGTTCACGAGGACGAGGATGCCCGCGGCGACGGCGACCGACGGCAAGCCCCACGCGATGCCGATGCCGACGACGCCCAGCGGCGGCACGAGCGCGGCGGCGATCATCACGCCGACGAGCGCGGTCGACGTGCCCGCGGTGAGCGTCCACGCGCCCGCGACGCCGGCGCCGATCGCGATGGCGAGCGAGAGCAAATCGGGGGTTAACCGGCCCTCGATCTCCGAAATCTCGTAGATGTTGAGCATCGGCGAAATGAGCCCGGTCGTCCGGACAGTGAACGCGAAGAGGGCAGCGGTGGCGACGCCGGCTCCGAGCCCGATCGCCTGGAGCTTGATCCCGCGTCGAAACAGCGCGCGGTCGTTGATCACCGTGCCGACGCTCGCGCCGAGCGCCGGGCCGATCAACGGGGCGATCACCATCGATCCCACGACGACCGCCGGCGAATCGAGCAACAGGCCGGCGGTCGCGACGACCACGCTCATGATCGTCATGACGAGATACGTGTTGAACTGGGGCGTGAGATCCTTCGCGTGCGACTGCATCTCCTCGCGGGAGATACGCGCGGTGTTCTGGGCGTACCGCTTCTCGAGTTCGTCGTACCCCTCGGAGACGACGGTTTCCGCCTCGACGACCACGGTGTAGGAGTCCTCTTCGATGCCCGTCTCCCGGAGCCTATCGAGGACGGATTCGACCGCGGGCGCCGGCAACGGGAACGTGATGACGACCGAGGGCTCCTCGCGACTTTCCTCCGCGACGAGGGTGAAGTCGAGCCCCTCGTCCTCGAGCGTCTCCTCGATGGCGTCCCGCTTTTCTTCGGGAACGAGGATTTCCACGAGCCGCATGGGCGCACGTCCACGATGCCGCGGATAAACCTGGGTCCGGAGACGACAGGGGGACCCGTCCGATCGCTCCGCTCGGATCGGTATCGGTATAGGATATCCGCTCGACACCCCCACCATGAACGTCACTATCACGCCCTCGAGCCTCCGAGGGACCGCACGGGCACCGCCGTCGAAGAGCTACACGCACCGAGCGATCCTCGCCGCGGGCTACGCCGACGGGGCGACCGTCCGGGACGCCCTCTGGAGCGCGGATACGCGAGCGACCGCCCGCACAGTCGGACTGTTCGGCGGCGACGTCGACCGGCGAGAGGACGGCACCCTCGAGATCGAGGGGTTCGACGGGCGCCCCGGCGTGCCGGCGGACGTCATCGACTGCGGGAACAGCGGAACGACGATGCGGCTCGTGACCGCCGCGGCAGCGCTCGCCGACGGCACGTCGGTACTGACCGGCGACGAGTCGCTGCGCTCGCGGCCCCAAGGGCCGCTGCTCGAGGCCATTGCAGACCTCGGCGGCGAGGCCGAGAGCACCCGCGGCAACGGGCAGGCGCCGCTGGTCGTCACCGGCCCGATTTCGGGCGGCGAAGTGTCGATCCCCGGCGACGTCTCCTCGCAGTACATCACCGCCCTGCTGATGGCCGGCGCCGTCACCGAGGAGGGTATCGAAGTCAACCTCGAGACCGAACTCAAGTCCGCGCCGTACGTCGACATCACGCTCGAGTTGCTCGAGGCCTACGGCGTCGACGCCGAGCAGACCGAACAGGGGTTCGCGGTCGAGGGCGGGCAGTCCTACCGCCCTGTGGACGGCGAGTACGCCGTCCCCGGCGACTTCTCGTCGATCTCCTACCCGCTGGCCGCGGGCGCGATCGCCAGCGATGAGGGCGTCCGCATCGAGGGCGCCAACCCGAGCGCGCAGGGCGACACCGCCATCGTCGAGATCGTCGATCGGATGGGCGCCGACGTTGACTGGGACCGCAATGCGGGCACGATCGACGTCGCGGCGGGCTCGCTCGAGGGGATCGAGGTCTCCGTCGAGGACACGCCGGACCTCCTGCCGACGATCGCGACGCTGGGTGCCGCGGCGGACGGCGACACGCACATCACGAACGCCGAGCACGTCCGCTACAAGGAGACCGATCGCGTGAGCGCGATGGCCGAGGAACTCGGAAAGATGGGCGTCGAGACCACCGAGGAGCAGGATTCGCTGACCGTCCACGGCAGCGAGTCGACGCTCGAGGGCGCGACCGTCGAGGGACGGGGCGACCACCGGATCATCATGGCGCTGGCGCTCGCGGGACTCGTCGCCGACGGTGAAACGACGGTGCAAGGTGCCGACCACGTCGACGTCTCTTTCCCCGGCTTCTTCGACATGCTCGACGAGCTGGGTGCGGACCTCGAGCACAGCGAGTAGGATCGCGCTCGAACGGCAAACCGCCGCGTTACGCAGTGACATACTCGCCGACCTTTTAGGACCGGCGGCGTCGAACCGTCGCTCATGCTCCGGGCCGACCTCGAGGACCAGCTCCGCGACCGGTACGAGCGCGACGGCTACCTCTATCCGGGGTACGACTCGTTTTGCTTCGCGAACGTCCCCCACACCGTCGCGTCGATTCTGGGCGCGGAGACAGGACGGACGCTCCCCGACGAAGCGCTTCGGGGCGTCGAGACGGACGTCGAGAACGTCCTCGTCGTCCTGCTCGACGGCCTCGGACTCAACCGCTGGCGGAGCGAGCGGACCGACGTGCCGCTGCTCGAGCGCCTCACGGAACGCGGCACCGTCACGCCGCTGACCTCGGTCTACCCCTCCGAGACCGCGGCGGCGATGACGACCTACCACACCGGCGCACTGCCCGCCGACCACGGCGTGATCGGCTGGAACGTCCACGAGCCGACCGTCGGCACCTCGTTCCTGGCGCTCCCGTTCGTCGACAAGGCGGGTAATCCGCCCGCCGGCCTCGAGCCCGACGATGTCGCCGACGCCGACCCGTGGGTCGCGGCCCTCGAGAGCGAGGTCGACGTCCGCTACGTCACGGGCTACCCGGAACACGAGGCGCACGCGACGAACCACGAGTACGACGCGCTCGAGAATCTCGGCGAGACGCTCGAGGACGCCCTCGCGGCCGCCGCGTCGCCGTCGTACACGTTCGCGTACGTTCCCCACGTCGACGTCGCCGCCCACCAGCACGGGACGACGTCCGAGCAGTACCGCGAAACGCTCGCGCAAGCGTGTGCGCAACTCGAGGACGCGCTGGCAGCCGTCGACCTCGAGACGGCCGAGGAGACGCTGGTGCTCGTCACGGCCGACCACGGCCACGTCGACACCGACCTCGACCGGAACGTCGATCTGACCGCGTTCGACGTCCTCGAGGAGAGCCTCGAGCGCGGCCCGGACGGCGAGCCGATCCGCTACGCGGGGAGTCCGCGCAACGTTCACCTCCATCTACGGGAGGGAACCGTCGAGCGCGTGCGTGAAGAACTGAGTTCTCGGCTCGACGCCCGTATCTTCCGGCGCGAGACCGTCCTCGAGGAGGGGCTGTTCGGCGACTGCGAGCCGTCCGCGACGTTCGAGCGGCGGCTGGGCGACCTCGTCGTTTCCCACCGCGAGTTGGGCGTCTGGTACGGCGGCGACTACGAACCCGACGAACTCGAGTTGGTCGGGATGCACGGGGGGCTCAACCCCGATGAGATGCTCGTGCCGCTGGCGGCGTGTCGGCTGTCGGCGTTGCGGTCCTCGGCGTGAGGAGCCTACAGTTCCTCGCGGATCCGATCCGTCAGTTCCCGAGCCGTCTCGTCCTCGAGGGCGGTTCGGCGCAGACTGAGCGAGATGTCGTCGTCCTCGTACCGGGGCAGGAGGTGGACGTGCGCGTGCTCGACGCGGCCGACGATCGGCCCCGTGGAGTAGAAGACGCTGAACCCGTCGGGCTCGAGCGTCGCCTCCATCGCGGTCGAGACCTTGCGGACGGTCTCGAAGACGGCGGCGTTGGTTTCGGCGTCGGCGATGAGCAGGTCGGGCCGGTGGGCCGTCGGCACGACGAGCGTATGGCCGACGCAGGCCGGGTTCTCGTCGAAAAACGCGATCGTCCGCGCGTCCTCGTAGACGACGTGGGCGTCCTTCTCGCCCTCGATAACTCGACAGAACGGACACTCCTCGTCCATACGCGGTGCCCGCAGCGAGGGGAGTTAACGATTCCGCCGCTTGTCTCGGTCGTGTACGGCGACGCCGTCCGCGGAGCCACCACGGTTCCGAAAGCCCTCGCGGCGTTCGACTCCCGCGGCTCGCTGCGCGCTTCGGCCGGAGTCGCGGCCTCCAGTGCTTGCTTCGCCGGGGTTCGGCGAGCGCCACTCGCCCGTTCAGTCCGCCAGGACCGCGGTTGATCGATCGGCAGTACCCGTCACGGTCGGCGCGTCGCTGATCCCGTCGGACGAAACCTCGAGCGCGAACTGCGCCCGGGCCGAGAGATTGCAAAACCTAAATGCCAGGCCCTCCCACGGAAGGGTAATGAACGGCAACTCGTTCGGTCGCCTCTTTCAGGTGACCACGTTCGGCGAGAGCCACGGGGAGGCGATGGGCTGTACCGTCTCGGGCTGCCCCGCCGGCCTCGAGCTCTCCGAGGAGGACATTCAGGCAGATCTCGATCGCCGGAAGCCGGGCCAGTCGATGATCACGACCTCTCGGGGGGAACCCGACGACGTCTCGATCAAGTCGGGGATCCAGGACGGCTACACCACGGGCACGCCGATCGGGCTGGTCATCCAGAACAAGGACGCCCGCTCGGAGAAGTACGAGCCCTTCATCACCGCGCCCCGACCGAGCCACGGCGACTTCACCTACTCGGCGAAGTTCGGCACGCGCAACTGGGGCGGCGGCGGCCGCTCGTCGGCCCGCGAGACCGTCAACTGGGTCGCGGCCGGCGCGATCGCGAAGAAACTGCTCGAGCGCGAGGGGATCGAACTCAAGGCTCACGTCAACCAGATCGGCGACATCGAGGCGCCCGAGGTGAGCTTCGAGCAGATCAAAGAGCACAGCGAGGAGAACGACGTCCGCTGCGCTCACCCCGAAACCGCCGAGAAGATGCAGGAGCGAATCGAGGAGTATCAGGAGGAGGGCGACTCCATCGGCGGCTCGATCTACTTCGAGGCCCGTGGCGTCCCCGTCGGCCTCGGCGCGCCGCGGTTCGACTCGCTGTCGGCGCGACTCGGGCAGGCGATGATGGCCGTTCCGGCTACCACGGCCTTCGAGTTCGGCCTCGGCCGCGAGGCCCGCGAGTGGACCGGCAAGGAGCGCAACGACGACTGGGAGTTCGACGACGAGGGCAACCCGACGCCCGTCGAGAACGACCACGGCGGCATCCAGGGCGGCATCTCGAGCGGCGAGCCGATCTACGGCGAGGTGACGCTGCACGCGCCGACCTCGATCCCCAAGCCCCAGCAGACGGCCGACTGGGAGACCGGCGAACTCAAGGAGGAGCAGGTCATCGGCCGCCACGACCCGGTGCTGCCGCCCCGCGGCGTGCCGGTCGTCGAGGCGATGCTCGCCCTGACGCTCGTGGACTTCATGCTGCTGTCGGGCCGGATCAACCCCGACCGCGTCGACGACCAGCCCGGCGAGTACGATACGGACTACCACCCGAGTAACCCGCGAAACGAGTAGCGAAACCGCGGGACAGTTCCGACGGCTGCTCGAGGCGTCGAACGACGGCAACTCGTTCGAATACCTATATATTGGTCGGCAGTCACGTTCTGAGTAATGCCCTCCAGACGGACGCTTCTCGCCGCGACGGGCAGTGCCGTCGCGAGCGGAATCGCGGGTTGCCTCTCGAGAGGAGACGTGAAGTCGGCCGAGTTACTGCAGTTGAAAGCGATCAGCGTTCGGTGGCGTTACGGTGGGACTACCTACAGCGACCAGATTCTCGACCTGCGCCATCGAGAGGGAAACAGAATAACCGGCCGCGTCGCCGCGGAGTACGCCGGTGCTATCGATTCCCTCCCCGCAGTTACCGTTTCGGACGACCACCACGAACGGCTCGAGGCCGAGTTCGAGACCGTCCGGTACGTCCTCGGCCTCTGCGGAGACGACTTCGATCGCGACGGCGAGTACGGCTGCCGGAACACGGGGACCGCTCGAGCGGATTTCAACCGCGTCCAGTTCGGCGACCGGGCCGACGTCGTACTGCGCGACGATCGGTTCGACGTTCAGGAGGTGCACGAAGGGGACGACCGGGAGTGGTCCGTCGATATCGACGAGTTCGAGTGGCGGAAAGATCGCGCCGAGTAGCCGCCGGCGCCGGTTCGAACTCGAGATCGCAATCCCGGTCTCGGCGACCGCGACGGCGGGCCGAACTACTAACCCGTCCGCCGCCGTTGCTTCGGTATGCGGGATTTTCATATCCACTCGAACTACTCCGACGGGGACTTCCTCGGCGGGATGGTTCGCGCCGCCGAAGCCGCCGGCCTCGAGGGCGTCGGCTTCGCGGACCACTGCAACGTCGCGCCGCGGGACCACGTAGAGCGGATGCGCGGGCTCTACGGGTTCAATCTCGATCTGACCTACGAGCGACGGCGGGAGGCGATCGAGGGGCTGCGCGAGCGGCGTTCGATCGAGATCTACGACGCGGTCGAGATGGACTACGATCCCCGCGACGAGGACGCGATCGACGTGTTCCTCGCGGAAGCGGGCTTCGACTACGCGATCGGGAGCGTCCACGAGGTCGACGGAAAGAACGTCCAGGTCTCGTCGCACTTCACCGATCTCTCGGACGAAGCGTGCGACGCCGTCGTCGACGAGTACTTCGATCGGCTCGTCTCACTGATCGAGTCAGAGCTGTTCGACGTCGCCGCCCACATCGATCTCATCGAGCGCACGCGGCCGCTGCGCGGACGGGCGACGACCGACCACTACCGCCGCGTCGCCCGCGCGCTCGCCGACTCGCGGACGATCCCGGAGATCAACGCCGGCCGCGCGCTGACCGACGAAGAAATCGTCCACCCCGACGAGGAGTTCCTCGAGATCCTGCGCGAGCACGACGTCGCCGTCACGATCGGCACCGACTCCCACGCACCTGACGAGGTCGGCGACCGCGCCGAGTTCCTCGAGAACTTCTTCGCGCGTGAGGGACTCGAACCGGCGACGCCGCCCGCGCTTGAGTAGCGGGGGTCACCGGCACATTTGGTTTCGTGACGGTTCCGTTCGGAGCGAGAGATACTCGGCTGGTACCACGACATGATGGGTGCTAGCACATTTATCGGATGATGTTGTACGCCAACTTGTCGCATGGCAGAGTACGACCTCGAGACCGAGACGGGACGACGAGAGGCGTTGCGCCGGATGCTGACCATCCGGGCGTTCGACGAGGAGGCGGGGGATCGATTCGCAGACGGCGAGATACCGGGGTTCGTCCACCTCTATATCGGCGAGGAGGCGGTCGGCGTCGGCACCTGCGCGGCGCTGGATCCGGACGACTACATCGCGAGCACCCATCGGGGCCACGGCCACTGCATTTCGAAGGGGCTCGATCCGAAGTACATGATGGCCGAACTCTACGGCAAGGCCGAGGGCTACTGCAACGGCAAGGGCGGCTCGATGCACATCGCGGACGTCGACGCCGGGATGCTCGGCGCGAACGGGATCGTCGGCGCGGGGCCGCCGCTGGCGACCGGCGCGGCGCTGTCGATCGACTACGACGACCGCGATCAGGTCGCGGTCGGCTTCCTCGGCGACGGCGCCGTCGCGCAGGGCCAGACCCACGAGGCGATCAACCTGGCCGCCACGTGGGACCTGCCGGCGATCTTCGTCGTCGAGAACAACCAGTACGGCGAGGGGACGCCGGTCGAGAACCAGCACAACGTCGACAATCTGAGCGACACGGCCCAGGCCTACGACATCCCCGGACTGACCGTCGACGGGATGGACGTCACCGCGGTCGCGGAAGCCGTCGCCGAAGCGCGCTCGAGGGCGCGGGCCGGCGAGGGGCCGGCGATCGTGGAGGCGAAGACGTACCGCTACCGCGGCCACTACGAGGGCGACGAGGAGCCGTACCGCGACGACGAGGAGATCGAGCGCTGGAAGGACCGAGATCCGATCGACTCGTTCAAGGAACGGCTGATCGAGCGCGGCGAACTGACCGCCGACGAGTTCGACGAGATGCGGGCCGACGCCGAGGAAACCATCGAGGAGGCCGTCGAGTACGCCCAGAATGCCGACCAGCCGCAGCCGGCGGACGCTTACGAAGACATGTTCGCCGAAACGCCGCCGGAGATCGAACGATTTGCGGAGGCAGCCAGGACCAGAGCCGACGGCGGTCGCGACCGCCAGGGAGGTGAGCAGCCATGACCGCACACGCGGAACCCGAGCGCGAACTCGATCTCGAGACCGAGACGATGACCGTCCGGGAGGCCATCCGCCAGGGCCTCCGCGAAGAGCTCGAGCGCGACGAGGACGTCTACCTCATGGGCGAGGACGTCGGCCGGTTCGGCGGCGTGCTCGAGGTAACCGGCGGCCTGTGGGAGGAGTTCGGCGACGAACGGGTCCGCGACACGCCGATCAGCGAGGCGGGCTTCATGGGCGCCGCGACGGGCGCGGCGGCGACCGGGACCCGCCCCGTGGTTGAACTCATGTTCTCGGACTTCGCGGGCGTCGCGATGGAACAGATCATGAACCAGATGGCGAAGATGCGCTACATGTTCGGCGGGAAAGCCGAGATGCCGGTCACCGTCCGAACGACCGAGGGCGGCGGGATGGGCGCCGCCAGCCAGCACTCGGGGACGATCCACTCCTGGATTGCGCACTTCCCGGGGCTGAAGGCGGTCGCCCCCGGTACCGCCGCGAGCGCCAAGGGGCTGACGAAGGCCGCGATCCGCTCGAACGACCCGGTCTTCGTCTTCGAGAACAAGATGATCTACGAGCAGGAGGGCGAAGTGCCGGTCGACGACGAGTTTACCGTGCCGATCGGCGAAGCCGCCGTCGAGCGCGAGGGCGAGGACGTCACCGTCGTCGCGACCCAGCGGCTCGTCGGCGAGTCGCTCCAGACCGCCGAGAGCCTGGCCGGCGACGTGAGCGTCGAGGTGATCGACGCCCGCTCGCTGTACCCGCTCGACGTCGAGACGATCGCCGAGAGCGTCCGGAAGACCGGCCGCCTCATCGTCGCCGACGAGAGCCCGCTCTCGTACGGCACTCACGCCGAAATCGTCGCCCGCGTCCAGGAGGAGGCGTTCTTCAGCCTCGACGCGCCGATCCAGCGGATCGGCACGCCGGACACGCACATCCCGTTCAGCCCGCCCCTCGAGCAGGAAGTCCTGCCCTCGGGCGACGACGTCCGCGAGGCCATCGAGCGGGTGGCGTGATCGAATGGGGTCGGCCGTACCGAGCGTCGGCCTGATCGTCAACCCGGCCGCCGGCCGCGACGTCCGCCGCCTCACCGGCGGCGCGAGCGTCGTGGACAACCACGCGAAGCGGCGGGTCGCCGCGTGCGTCCTCGACGGGCTGACCGCGGTCGCGCACGACGACGACCGGGACCGAGACCGCACCCTCGAGGTGCGCGTCATGCCCGACCGCGCGGGGATCGCGGACCGCGCGATCGAGGACGCGGCGGACGCGGAGGGCCTCGAGGCGCGAACGCTCGAGATGCCGATCGAGGGGACGGCGGCCGACACCCGCCGCGCGGCGGCCCGGTTTCGCGACGCGGTCGACGCGGCGGTCGTCCTCGGCGGCGACGGGACGACGCGGGACGCCGCCGCCGAACTCGGGGACGTGCCGCTCGTGGCGGTGTCGACCGGAACGAACAACGTCGTCCCGTCGGCCGTGGACGGGACGATCGCCGGCGCCGCGGCGGCGCTGGTCGCGACCGGCGCGATTCCGGGAGACGAGGTGACGACGCGCCACGGCATCGTCGAAGCGCGGGCCGAGACGCCGATCGGCGAGCGCCGGCTGACGGGACTGGCCGCCGCGGAGGTGTCGGCCCAGTCGTTCGTCGGCACGCGCGCGCTCGTCGATCCCGCCGACCTCCGGGGCGGCGTCGTCTCGCGGGCCCACCCCGGCGACATCGGGCTGCCGGCCGTCGCGGGCGCGCTCGAGCCCGTCGCACCGGACGAGCCGGGCGGCGTCGCCGTCCGACTCGCCGATCCCGAAACTGCGCCCCGAACCGTCCGCGCGGTGCTGGCGCCCGGCGTCACGACGACCGTCGGCGTCGAATCGGTCGAGCGGCTCGAGCCCGGCGAACCGGTTCGGTTCGACGTTTCCGACGGCGTCGTCGGCGCGGACGGCGAGCGCGAACTCGAGGTGACGGACGCGACGGTCGACCTGCGCCCGACGGCTGCGGCGGCGGGGCCACGGCTCGTCGACGTGCGCGCGGCGCTCGAGGCCGGAACGCGAGTCGGGGCCTTCGCCGGGGATGGCAGGGTCGACTCGAGCGCCGCGAAAAAGAAGTGAGTCGACCGCGTCCGAGCGGTCGGCTCAGATCCGATCCCAGGACAGGTCCAGTTCCAGGTCCTCGCGGAGCAGTTGCGAGACGTGACAGCCCCGCTCGGCGAGGGTGACGATACGCTCGACGGTGTCGTCGTCCGCGTCGGACGCTATGTGAATCGTCGCCTCGATGCGCTCGACCGAGCCGGTCTCGGGGGTCGCGTCCGTCGTGACCGAGATCTCGCCGACCGACACGTCGCGCTTTTCGGCCTGAAACCGAGTACTCAGGGAGAGACACGAGGCCAGGCCGCCGAGGAAGACGTCGACCGGCGTCGGTCCGGTTTCGGTGCCGCCTTCCGCGGCGGGTTCGTCGTAGCTCCACTCGAACGACCCCGCCTCGATGCGGCCCCGCAGTTCGTCGGGATTCGTCGCCGTGACGGTCCGTCCGGGCATCTCCGTGTCGGCGGGAGCGTCGGTCGGATCGCTTGCGGTCCCCGCTCCCGTCCGGGTCGCCGCCCCGCGGTCGGCCGCGTCCCGAACCTCGTCCGGCAGCAGCGGCCACGGGTCTTCGACGTGCTCGACGAGCGTCTCGAGGAAGCGCGCGGCGTCGGCGCCGTCGACGACGCGGTGGTCGAACGAGAGGTCGAACGGGAGGTAGCGGCGCCACTCGAGGTCGGGGGCGTCGCCGTCGTCGCTGCTGCCGCCGGCGCGAACCGGCTGCTCCTCGATCGCGTCGACGCCGAGGATCGCGACCTGGGGCGGGTTGATGATCGGATCGAACGACTCGACGCCGAGGACGCCGAGGTTCGTCACCGTGAACGTCCCGCCCCGCAGGTCGTCCATCGTGTAGTCGCCGCCCGTCGCGCGCTCGACCAGCGTCCGGCGGTCGTCGGCGATCTCGGCCAGCGACTTCGAGCCGACGTCCGACAGCACCGGCGCGATGAGCCCCTGCTCGACGTCGACGGCGATGCCGACGTTGTGCTCCTCCCACAGCTCGTGGACGTCGTCCTCGAACGTCGCGTTGAACGCCGGGTGTTCCTCGAGCGTCGCCGAGACGGCCCGGAGGAGCACGTCTTGCACGGAGACGTCCGTCTCGAGGGAATCGTCGGCGGCCGCGGCGGCGGACAGCAGCGCCTCGGCGTCGGCCTCCCGGTGGACGGTGACGTGGACGGCCTCGCGGTAGCTCTCGCCGAGCCGCGAGGCGATGGTTCGGCGCATGCCGTCGAAGGGACGCTCTTCAGCGAGGGTGCGCGACGCGCCGCCACCAGCTTCGTCCGCCGCGGCAGCGGCGGCCTCGACGTCGGCCTCGGTGACGGCGCCCTGATAGCCCGTTCCCTCGACCGTCGCGAGGTCCACGCCGAGTTCCTCGGCCCGGCGACGGGCGCGGGGCGAGGCGTCGACGTCGGCGGCCGATGTCGCTCCCCCGGCGGTTTCGCCGTCGGCCGTCTCGGCGGCCCGCTCGACGTCGTTTTCGGTGATCGACCCCTGATACCCGGTTCCGTCGACGGTTGCGAGGTCCACGCCGAGTTCCTCGGCGCGCTCGCGTGCCCGCGGCGACGCCTTGATTTCGTTGCCCGCCTCGGTACCGCTGCGTCCGCCGGTAGCGTGTCCGGTACTCGCCCCAGCCCCGGCGCCGTTCGCCGTTGCTTCGGGCTCGGCGCCGCCTCCCGCGTCGGCCTCGGCGGCGTCGGCCTCGGCGGCGTCACCCTCGAGATCGGCTTTCGCCTCGGCCTCGAGGTCGCCGATGTCGGCCTCTGACGGGGCGACGATGCCGATGGGCGTCCCCGGCGGAACGCTCTCCCCCGCCGAGAGGTAGGTCCGTCTGAGGACGCCGTCTTCGCGGGCGTCGACCTCGCCGATGCTCTTTTCGGACTCGACTTCGGCGACGAGGTCGCCCTCCGAGACCGATGCTCCCTCGTCGACGTGCCACTCGAGTAGCTCTCCCGACTCCATCTCGAGCCCGAGCTTCGGCATCCTGACGATGTATCCCATGGGACAGGGTATCACAACCCGCGTGTAAAAGCTATCGTCGCCGATCTCGTTCGTAACCGCCGCACGCGAGTATGTTCGATGGGTTCCGATCGTAGGGAAGCGAACTCATGTTGACCCATAGACCTGTTTGAACACTATCAAAATTATTTATCATGGCGTTATTTTACACTACTGTCAATCCTTCACGAAAGATCCTTGGTAATCTATAGCAAAGGCTTTAGGTTCGGTACGGCAAAATCTGGGTACGGTTGGCCCACCGGCCACTGATTTACCTATGAGCGACGACGAACTCATCTGGCGAATCGCAGGCGGTTCCGGCGACGGGATCGACTCGACGAGCCAGAACTTCGCGAAGGCGCTGATGCGCTCGGGGCTCGACGTATTTACGCACCGTCACTATCCGTCGCGGATCCGTGGCGGCCACACCTACGTCGAAATCCGGGCCGCAGACCGAGAGGTACAGTCACGAGGGGACGGCTACAACTTCCTGCTCGCACTGGGTGACTCGTTCGCCCGGAACCCGCAGGAAGAGGCCTTCTACGGCAACGAGGAGCTCAAGCCGCTCTCGGAGAACCTGGACGACCTCCGCGAGGGTGGCGTCATCGTCTACGACGAGGGCCTCATCAGCGACGAGGACGTCGAGGAACTCAACCTCGAGGAGCGTGCCGAGGAGAACGGCTGGCACGTCTACCCGATCGACCTCCGCGGACTCGCCAAGGAGCACGGCCGCGAGGTCATGCGGAACACGGCTGGCGTCGGGATCACCGCCGCCTTGCTCGAGATGGATCTCGAGCACATCGAGGACCTGATGGAGGACGCCATGGGCGGCGACATCCTCGAGTCCAACCTCGAGATCCTCCACGAAGCCTACGAGATGGGGCAGGACCTCGAGTTCGAGCACGACCTGCGCATCCCCGAGGGCGAACACGAGAGCGAGCAGGCGCTGCTCTCGGGATCGAACGCGATCGCCTACGGTGCCATCGACGCCGGCTGTCGGTTCATCGCCGGCTACCCGATGACGCCGTGGACGGACGTGTTCACCATCCTCAGCCAGAACTTCCCCGACATGGGCGGGATCTCCGAACAGGTCGAGGACGAGATCGCCGCGGCGGCGCTCGCCGTGGGTGCGAGCCACGCCGGCGTCAAGGCCATGTCCGGCTCCTCCGGCGGCGGGTTCGCCCTGATGAGCGAACCGCTCGGTCTCGCCGAGATGACCGAGACGCCGCTGGTGCTGGTCGAAGCGATGCGCGCCGGTCCCTCGACCGGGATGCCGACCAAGCCCGAGCAGGGCGACCTGGAACACGTCCTGTACACGAGCCAGGGCGACTCCCAGCGCGTCGTCTTCGCGCCGGGCAACATCGAGGAAGCCTACGAGCAGACCCGGCTGGCGTTCGACATCGCGTGGGACTACCAGATTCCGGTCATGCTCATCTACGACCAGAAGCTCTCCGGCGAGAACACCAACGTCGACGTCGAGTTCTTCGACCGCGAACCCTCGCCGGATCTGGGTTCGACGCTGACCGAGGAAGAACTGAAGGAGGCCGCACACGACAACTCCGGGAAGTTCAAGCGCTTCGACTACGAGAACGCCGAGGACGGCGTCGCGCCGCGCTCCCTGCCCGGCCAGAAGGGCGGCCGTTACCTCGCCACGGGTAACGAACACAGCCCCGTCGGTCACATCAGCGAGGACCCGGACAACCGCGTCTACCAGATGGACCGCCGCCTCGAGAAGCTCGAGGCGATCCGCGAGGAACTCAACGAGGAACGCGAGTCCACCCAAACCTACTTCGGCGACGAGGACGCCGAGTACGGCATCATCACCTGGGGTTCCTCCCAGGGTGCCGTCGAGGAAGCCGTCGAACGCCTGAACAACAGCGGCTACTCCGTCAAGGGCCTGAGCGTCTCCGACATGATGCCGTTCCCGGAGCAGGAAGTAACCGAATTCCTCGAGAGCGTCGACGAGGCGATGGTCGTCGAGATGAACGCGACCGCGCAGTTCCGCGGGCTCCTCCAGAAGGAGCTCGGTCGCTTCGGCGAGAAGCTCACCAGCCTGCTCAAGTACAACGGCAACCCCTTCGAGCCCGCCGAGATCGTCGAGGGCTACGAGGTCAACATCGCCGAGGAGGACCGCGAACCGACCGCACAGGTACGAATCGAACCTGCTGCAGGTGACTAACAATGAGTGCATTCAACGCAATCGGTGAGGAGCGAGAGATCGACCGGGACGAGTTCACCCCCGGTGTCGAACCGCAGCCGACCTGGTGTCCGGGCTGTGGCGACTTCGGCGTGCTGAAGTCGCTGAAGCAGGCCCTCCCCGAGGCCGGCAAGACCCCCGAGGAGGTCCTGACCGTCACCGGGATCGGCTGTTCGGGCAAGCTAAACAGCTACCTAGACACCTACGGGTTCCACACGATCCACGGCCGTTCGCTGCCCGTGGCTCGCGCCGCGAAGCTGGCCAACCCCGACCTCGAGGTCATCGCCGCCGGCGGTGACGGTGACGGCTACGGGATCGGTGGCAACCACTTCATCCACACGGCCCGCGAGAACCACGATATGACCTATATCGTGTTCAACAACGAGATCTTCGGGCTGACGAAGGGCCAGACGTCGCCGACGAGTCCGAAGGGCCACAAGTCCAAGACCCAGCCCTCGGGCAGCGCGAAGACGCCGATCCGGCCGCTCTCGCAGTCGCTGACCGCCGGTGCGAGCTACATCGCCCGCACCGCCGCGGTCAACCCGAACCAGGCCAAGGAGATCATCAAGGAAGCCATCGAGCACGACGGCTTCGCCCACGTCGACTTCCTGACCCAGTGTCCGACCTGGAACAAGGACGCCCGACAGTACGTCCCCTACATCGACATCCAGGAGTCGGACGACTACGAGCACGACATCCACGACCGGCAGGAAGCCGCCGAGATGATGCGCGAGACCGAGGACGTCCTCAACGAGGGGACCGTCCTGACCGGTCGCTACTACGTCGACGAGGATCGCCCGTCCTACACCCAGGAGAAGCAGGCCGTCGGCGAGATGCCCGACGAGCCGCTGGCCGAGCGGTACTTCGACGACGACGCCGAGTGGGAGCGTAGCTACGACCTGCTCGACCGCCACAAGTAACGCCGCAACGGCGCCGGTCTCTTCCGAGACTCGAGGCCGCTGCGTGACGTTTTTCTCGCCGTAACTACACGAGCCGGCACGGACGACCACGTCTCTCCCCGGCACTGCTCGAGTCAGACCACTCCGCGAACCGGATACTACTAAATGATAGCGGAGTGAACGTTTCGGCGTGCCCCCTGGAAACTCGTCGGCATCGGGTCGGCGCCCGTGTCCCGACTGCGAAGCGACTGTGCCGGTCGACGCGAACTTCTGTCTCCACTGCGGGGCGGAACTGAGGAAGGTGGAGCCGGCGTACTGTTCGTCGTGTGGGGACGCCTTCGATCGCGACGACGAGTTCTGCTCGAACTGCGGGACGCCGCGGAACGGCGTCGAAAGTGACGCGACACGTTCATCCCGGCAGTCGAGACCACACTCGGACTCGAGCCGGCAGCGACGGGCACGCCGAGCGTTCGAGCGACGCATTCAGCGGCACCTCGACGCGGGGTGGGAGCTCCAGCACGATTACGGAGACCGTGTCGTCCTCGTCGATCGCGATATCGGGTCGATCCCCGTCCACGTCGTCCTACTGCTTACCACGGGCGGCGTCGGGAATCTCCTGTACGGCTGGTATCACTACTCGGAGCGTGCCGAGCAGCGCCACCTCTCCATCGACGACCAGCACGCGCCGCCCGTGAACGGTCCGGGTCGGGGACGCGATTCGCCGGCGGCTGCCTCCGAGCGGCTATCGACGGGGTCGGCGTACGTGACGGCGGCGATGTTCCTGTTCGTCGGCGCCGTGTTGTCGCTCGTGGCGCTTCTCAACGGTGCGATCGTCCCCGGGCTGATCGGGCTCGCATTCGCCGCCGTCGGCCTCTACGTTGCCCCGGCGTTCAGACGACGGTTCAAACGCCGCCACGGGAGCACCGATTTCGGACGGAAACGAACCGTGGATCACCGAGTCGTCGGGCCCGACGAAGCCAGCGAAGCCGACGCCGAACGCTGCGTCGTCTGCAACGAGCCGTTCGACGGCGGTCTCGTTCGCCGTCGCCGGGACGAGACGGTCGTCGCGGGATTTCCCGTCCGGACCCACGCGATGGAGCACAATTATTACTGCAGCGAGTGTGCCAGAACGGATCTCTTCGGACCCGGCTCCGATTCCCGCCTCACATCCGGGTCGGACGTCACATCGGACCTCGAGAGCGACGATTCCGGTGGCGCGGCGATCGACGAGGATGCGGGCGCAAATACGGAGACGGCGACAGATGCGGCTGCGGATATGATGACCGATGATCGCGAGTGAAACCGGACTCGAGCGAACACGTGCCGGGAAACCGACGCTGGAGGCCGTCGTCTCGAGCGACGCGGCGGACCGAGAAGCGCTCGGGCTCTGCACTAGGACTCGCGAGAGCCGACGCCGCGCGCGATCAGTTTCGTGACGTAGCTCAACACGAGTAGTGCAACGAGGAGCCCACCGAGCGCGACGGGCTGAAAGCCGTAGATGACCTCACGGATCGCGTACAGGACGACCAGCGTCCCCATCAGCAGCGCCGTTGCGCCGACCCATCGCGAGACGTAGGCCGGATCGACGCCGCTGGACTCGTCGTAGTCCGCGTGCAACTCGGCTCGGCCGCGGACCCCGATCAGGTAGCCGAGATAGAGGATCGCGACCCCGCAGACGAACCAGACGGCGCCACTGACGTAACTCGGATCGACCATTCGGAACGTGCCGACCTGCGAGCAGCGGGCGAATAAGTCCGGCGATTACGCGGCCAGCCGTCGTATCGAGGCCCTTTATCGCCGATCTCGAGTCGACTTCCGTTCGGAGAGCCGACGTTTTCGTATACAAAAGATATTTTTCCGCCGGAGCAAAAGAGACTACCATGAGTACCCAGGCTACGGAAGATCGCATCCTCGAGGTCCTCGAAGAGGATGCACAGGCCTCGTACGCCGAAATCGCCGATCGGGCGGGGGTGTCGAAGCCGACGGTCCGCAAGTACATCAACCAACTCGAAGAGGAGGGCGTCATCGTCGGCTACTCCGCCGACATCGATCCGAAGAAGCTCTCGAGCAAGACCATCGCGATGGTCGGGATCGACGTCTCGAGCGAACGCTACGTCGAGGCGACGAAGGCGTTGAAGGACCTAGACCAGATCGAAGCGCTGTACAGTTCCAGCGGCGACCACATGCTGATGGCCGAGGTGCGCGCCGAAGACGGCGACTCGCTGGGCGAGATCATCTCCGAGGACCTAATGGAGATCGAGGGCGTCACCGCCGCACATCCGTCGTTTTTGCAGGAACGACTGAAGTAAGCGATCGCGGTTTCGACGTCGACCGCTCGCGTTCGCCTCGCAATTCGGAGCGACGTACAACCGCCCGGATGCTCCTCGATCGCGACGCGTCACTGCCGGGCAACTGCGCGGCGCCGATCCAATCGGGCCCGCTCGGACGGCCGCTTTCTATCGCGACGAGCGTCGGATTCGACTAGCGTCGCTGCTCGAGTTCGACGAACGCGTCGATGTCCGCCGAGAGCCAGGTCGTGAGCCGTTCCGAATCGGGACACTCCCGGGGCGTGATCGTACACCGATCGGTGCGGTCCTCGTACCGGACGACGATGGACTCGAGGTCGATCGACTGCGATCGAGGCGGGTACCGAGCCGCCGTCTGCAGTCGCTGTCGGACGCTGTCGGATTCGTATGTGCTCGTTGAGTCCGTCATGGCTTTCGAAACGTCGACGTCGAAGACGCCGTACATCGACCCACACCAGAAGCCTACAAAGCCGCTGCTAATTGTAGTATTGAGAGCTACTGCTCACTGCCGTCGCGTCCGTACGGGCTGTGAGTCGACACGCGCCCTACACGCGCCTCTCGTCGCCGGATTTGGGAGGGCCGCGGTCGATCCAGTCCCGACGGCCGGCGGACGCAGTTCGCGTTCGTGAATCTATAGTCGGCTACGGTCCCGAACGTAGACGACACGAATCCTACTAGATGGCTTTACGGTGGTTAGCCCGCGAGCACCGCATACCGTGTCCCCGACACCGACTACCGACTGCGACCGCGCTCCCGATCCCGATTCCGATCGCGACCGTGGTCGCGGAGCGACCGAGTCGCCCGGGACGCTCGAGGCACCGGCGGTCCCCGAAGTACGCGAGCCGCTCACGACGGCGCGCGAGGTCCTCGAGCGAGAAGACCGACAGCTGACCGTCGAACAACGCGCGTTCGAGCGGTTCCAGCGGCGCGTGGCAGCCCTCGATCCGGTAGCGCCGCAAGCGACCGTCGCCGGTGCAGGGGTCGGGTCCGGAATCGGCACCGGAACCGCCGGTGCCGGCGGCGTCGGAACCGGAACGACGAGCACTGCGATGCACGGTCGCCCGTCCGAGGGACTCTCGCAGGTCCGGGCGGCGTACGTCGAGACGGTGATGAGCGTCCCCCACTACGACGACCTGTACGACGACACCTGGCTCGAGAGCATCGCCGAGGAGTTCAGCGAGGAGCAGGCGGCGGCCCTCGAACAGCACACGCAGCTACACCCGCAGTTGCAGCAGTCGCTCGTGACCGCGGCGGAACAGGCCGTCACCAATCGGACGCAACTCCTCGAGCACGTCGAAACCGAACGCGAGGCCGTCGCTGCTGCCGATCAGGAACTGTGCGACATTCGCGACGAGTTACAGTCGCTGCTCGCGCAGCCGCTGGCGCAACTGGAGTTCAACGCGCTCCGGCTGACGCGGAATCGCCTGGAAACCCTTCGCGAGCGATGTGACGTCCTCGCAACTGAGCGCCAGACCGTGTTGCAACGGCGGCGTCAGGAGTTCGTGATCGGCAATGCGGGGACGCTCGAGGACTACTTCTACGGTGACTGCGAGCACACGTATCCGATTCTGGCCGCGGTCGCCGATCTCGGAACGAGCATCGAACGCGGGGCCGCTGCCGTCGATCGGTCGCTCGAGCAGTTGCTCGAGCGCGAATCGAAGGCACATCCGTTCGGTCGGGCAGAATCGTAGCGGGTCGAGTCTGGTGGGGACGCAGTCGGCAGACGCGCGGGCTACCGTCGCGTCAGCGGGGAATACAGTCGCAATCGTTACTCGTGGCCGGGAGCACCAGCACCAGCACCAGCACCGGCGCCGGCGCTCGCGTGCGCCTCGAGAAGGGCGCTGCTGATCGCTCGTTTTCGGTGGCTGAGTTGGAGGTGCGTGAACACGCTGTCTCTGGTGTCGTCGGTGTAGCCACACAGCGGACAGGCGTGGGTCCCCTCGAACGACTCGCGCTGTGCGACGGGGGCGGACCGGGCGTCACGCGGGCCCTCGTCGGGTGCGTCCTCTCGGTCAGCGGTCGTCTCGGAACTGTGGACCGGCGCGGAGATGGAGTCGGGAGCCATTCGAGTGGAGCCACGACGACTCACCACAAGTCAGTTGCTAGGAGCGCTACGAGTCGCCAAGTCCCGCTCGTACCGATACGTATCCCTCAATCGAACTCCGTGGCGCTCCGTCCCGGTTCGTAGTCGGCGCGACGCCCGTACTCGAGTACGGCCCGCCACGTACACCTCATATAAATTTTATTTTTAAACGCGGTCGTGAACCGCGGTATGTATCGACGATCCCCCAGTGCGTTTCGGTGCCCGAACCGACGACGGCGCGGTTCTGCCTCCGTTGCCGATCGACCGTCGACCGATCGGGGCGCGGGACGATGACGGGCGACGAGTACGGCCTCGCCGACGTCGGGGACCGGGTGCTCCTCGGCCGGCTCGAGGAACCGCGGACCGAGCAGGAAGCGGCGCTCGCAGTCGTCGGCGACCCTCATATCGCGACCCGGTCGCAGGGGACCTACCGCGTCTTCCACCGGACCGAACAGCGGCTCCGGGCCGTCATCGACGACGTCAACGAGCGCGCGGTCGACCTCGTGCTCTTCCCCGGCGACCTCACGAAGGACGGCGAACCCTGGAACTACGACCGCGTCGACGCCCTGCTCGAGGAACTCGAGCGGCCGTTCCTCGCGACGCCGGGGAACCACGACCTCCAGAAGTGCGACGACGACCACCGCTGTCCGTCGGCGACGGCGTTCGCGAACCGGTACGACTGCGAGTCGTTCCCGTTCCACCGCGAGGTCGGCGGGATCGACCTCTTCGTGCTCAACAGCGCCGCCGGCCCGGACGGCCCGTACGCCGAAACCCACCGCGGGCGCATCTCCTCGGCCCAACTCGAGTGGCTCGACGACCGACTCGCGGACGCGTCGGTGCCGATCGTCACCTGCCACCACAATCCGCTCCCGGTCGTGACAGACCCCCTCTGTCGGACGAACCCCTGGCGCGCGTTCACGATGCGCGAGCGGAGTCGCACTCGATCGATCCTCGAGCGCCACGGCGTCTCGCTCGTCGTCACCGGCCACCACCACCTGCCGTCGCTGGTCAAACGCAACGGGCTGCGACAGCTCATCGCGCCGGCGATCGCGTCGTTCCCGCAGGCGTACTGCCTTCTCGAGATCGACGAGACGGGGACGAACGTTTGGTTGGTCTCGCACGCGACGGAGACCGGCCGGGCGGAGGCGTACGACCTGGCCGCAGACGGACCGCCGTTCTGGCGGGCGGTCCTCGGGATCACCGAGAACACGCTGACGGACCTGCCGCTGCTCTACGAGCCGACGCAGTTGGACGACGCCGCGCTGGCCGACTGACGTCGGCGAAGGGCGAGTCCGCGACGCCGATCACAGCCAGAAACGCGCCACTTCAGACGTGCCACCCTGTTTTCGGCGCGGCGAGCCACTCGCCGTGCAAAAGCAGTCCTGTTCGCACCGTCTTCCGCTCAGTCGGCGATCTGCGATTCGGTCGTCGCGTGGGCGATATTAACGCCGATCGCCGCAGTCCGGCGGATATGCTGGAGGAACCGTCCGTAGAGGTACGCGTTCGGATCGCCGCGATCGTACAGTTGCCGATCGAGTTCGGCGACGGTCTCGGAGACGGCGGCACTCGTCTCGAGCGCACGGTCCGTCTCGCCGGACAGCGCACGCTCGACGACGGTTCGCGCGTCGGTGCCGACCGTCTCGAGCCGGTCCCCGAACGCCGCGTCCGGCGGGCCGGACTGGCGCGTAGCGACCGTCGCGATCCCTTCGGCGTGGTCCGCGATCCGCTCGAGTTGGCGGGCGATCCGGTAGTTGCGAAACGCGGCGGTCCGGTCCGTTCCGAGGCGATTGATCTCGTGGACGTCCTCGAGGCCGCGGTGGAAGCCGCGAGCGACGAACGCGAACAGCCGGTCGACGTCGTCGTCGCGATCGATCACCTGTTCGGCGAGGTCCGCGTCGCCCTCGATAACGGCCGTAATCGCGTCCGCGTGCATCTCGAGGGCGAGTTGTCGGGCCTGGGCGATCGTCTGCGGAAGCGAGACGTCACTGACGTCGAGCAGGTTCGTCGCGGTCAGCCGCTCGGCCGTCGCGTCGGCGATCTCGATCCCGATGAGGCGGCCGATTAGCCGCTCGAGGTCGCGGCGCGTGCGGTTCTCGAGGGCGTCGACGTTGGCGACCGACAGGCGGTCGACGCCGGCCAAGTAGGCGGCGCGGGTTCGGCGCAGTACCGTCTCGTCGTCGATCGCAGCCGCGTCGATCGTGACGGATCGATTCCCGTCGGCGACGCTGTTCGGGGCGGCGATCAGCCGGTCCTCGTGGGGGTAGAGGTACATCGACATGCCGGCCTCGAGCCCCTGGTCGGTCGCCCACTCCTTGGGGAGCGAGACGACGAACGTCGAGTTGCCCGCCAGCTGTACCGTCCGTTCGACGGGATCCCAGCCGTCCGGCGGCGATCGGTTCTCGGCCATATCAGTAGATCAACTCGGCGTCGTTGTCGACCATATGCAGTACTCGTGCCGCGATGTTCACGGCGTGGTCGCCGATCCGTTCCAGGTCGCGGATCGTCAGCAGCATTCGCGAGACGTCGTCGAACAGCGCGTCGTCGGCGATTTCCGTCTCGAGGAGGTCCTGGACGACGATCTCGCTGGCGTGCTCGCAGCGGTCGTCGATCTCGTCGTCCATCGCTGCGATCTCGCGCGTCGTCGACGCGTCGTCCGCGGCGTAGGCGTCCATGGCTACCGACACCATCTCGAGGGTCCGCTCGCCGATGGCGGTGATATCGATGTGCGGGTAGCGGTCGCGCGCAGCCTGCTTGGCGTACTCGGCCAGATTCACCGCGAGGTCGGCGATTCGCTCGAGGTCGGTGATGATCTTGAACGACGCGGCGATAAAGCGCAGATCGCCGGCCACCGGCTGCTGGAGGGCGAGCAGTTCGATGCAGTCGCCCTCGATATCGAGGTACAGTTCGTTGATCTCGTGGTCGCCCTCGATGACGCGGTCGGCGAGGGTCTCGTCCGTGTCCTCGAGGGCCGTCAGTGCCGCCTCGAGGCGGTCGCAGACGAGGTCGCTCATCGACCGGACGTCCGTGCGAAGTTGCTCGAGTTGCCGTTGGTATTCGTTTCGTGACATGGATGGGGGTCGAAGGTGGCGGTGACGCTAGACTCGTTGCGTCAGGCGCGTTCGGAGCGGTTCCGCATGATGATCGCCGTCGCGTTCATCCCGATCAGGACGATCAGCAGCGTGACGACGCCGGCCGCGACGACGCCGTACCGGAACTCCTCCTGTGGGAAGCTCGACCAGGCGAAGATCTGCATCGGCATCGCGGCGGCGCTGCCCCAGATGCCCTGCGGGGGACTGAACGTGATCGTCGGGGCACCGATCATGATCAGCGGGGCCGTTTCGCCGATGGCGCGTCCGAGCGAGAGGATAGTTCCCGTCAGGATCCCGGATAGCGACTCGGGGAGCACGACGTTTTTCGTCGTCTGCCACCGCGTCGCGCCCATCGCGTAGGACCCCTGCCGGACCGTACTCGGGACCGATCGAATCGCCTCCTGTGCCGAAATGATCGTCACGGGGAGGATCAACAGCGACAGCGTCGCCGCGCCGGTGATGACGGTGCCGAACCCGAGCCCGAGCAGTTGGGCGAACAACCCGAGCCCGAGCATCCCGTAGACCACCGACGGGACGGCCGCGAGATTCGCGATGTTGATCTGGATGATCCGGGTGATCGTCCCGAGCACCCCCTCGTTCGGCGCGTACTCCTCGAGGAAGACGGCGGTGCCGACGCCGAAAACGAACGAGAAGACCGCGACGAGCGCGAGGAGGAAGACCGAGCCGACGATCGCCGGATAGAGGCCGGCCCGCGAGGGATCTCTCGAGGCCGGACTGGTCACGTAGGAGACGTCGAGCCACGGATCGGGCGCCGGGATGCCGACGGTCTCGACGATGAACGCACCGAGGAGCACGCCCGCAGCGAGCAGGACCGGCAATACCAGTCCGAGCTGTCCCTCACTCTCGAGCGCTTGTCGGATGTACGCGCCGACGGGCACGACGATCATCAACAGGACCAGCACCGCGTTCGCCTGCGAGAGTCCGACCGTGCCCGCGACGAAGCTCCCGCCGACCGGCAGCGCGAACGTGAGCGCGCCGACGAGCAGCGCCCGATTGGCCTCGCTGGTCCGGCGATACTCCAGCCCGGCGATACCGGCAGCAACGGGGACGACGAACGTCCAACTGTAGATCAACCACGTCGTCGGATACACCGTGATCGTTCCGTCGGCCACGATCGCCGCACCGCTGCCGACGAGTGCGACCGGGGCTGCGAGTATCGTCAGGGGTCGCGTCTCGGTGACCTGCCCGTAGGCGAACAGGACCGCTGCCGGCAGGAATCCGGCGGTGTAGACCAGGAACCAGAGCCGCTGATCGACGGCGATAAAGAGGAGGATCAGCGCCAGCCCAAGAGCCGTCCCGATCAGGAATCGGCCGACCAGTCCGAAGCCGACTCTGCCCACCGGCTCGCGACTTCCGGCGAAGACGACGTAGGCCGTCACCGGCGTAACGACGACGAACAGGTACGCGAGCTGCCAGGTGAGCCGCGGAATCGGTCGGACGAGCGCTTCGAACGCCTGAAAGACGACGGCCGTACCGACCAGTCCGCCGCCGAGCGCGAGGACGATCCTGCGCGTCAGGTCGGCGTCGTTCGCGCTGTAGAGGCAGAATCCGATCAGCGGGAGCACCAGCGTCGCGAAGTAGGTCAACAGCCACTCGGGGCTCGCGTTGGCGAGGTCGAAGGCGTCGATGGCGACGTAGATCAGCAACACCGCGAGCGCGGCGATCCCGGTCAGTGAGGCGCCGAACGAAAGCGCCTCGAAGACGACTCCCTTGAGCCGGCTGACCTGTCCGAACCCGTGGTCCGCACCGGCACCGTGCTCCGCCGGGGGTTGTGGTTGTTCGGCCGCCATGTTAGTACTCCTCCCGATACCGCTGAGCGATCTGGTCACTGATGACGTTCATGGTGAGCGTGACGATGAACAGGGTCAGTCCGAGTGCGAACATCGCGTCGTACGGCAGCGAGCCGCCGGTCAGGTCCCCGTTGGCGATCTGGACCATCGCGACGGTGATCGTCTGTCCCGGATCGAGGAGCACGTCGCCCGGATGCACGTAGGGGATCCCGAGCAGTCCGTTACGGACGCTCGGCATGCTCGCCTGTGCACCCATCGCGACGACGACGATCATCGTCTCGCCGATGGCGCGCGAGATCGCCAGAATGTACGAGGAAACGATCCCGGAGATCGCCGCGGGGACGACGACGTCGGTCGAAACCTCGTACTTCGTCGCGCCGAGCCCGTAGCCGGCCTGCCGGAGTTCGTCCGGGACGGCGCTCATGGCGTCTTCGCTGATCGAGGACACCATCGGGATGATCATGATCCCGACCATCAGGGACGCCGACAGCGCGTTGAACGTGCTCATCGAGGGGAACAGCGTCGCCTTCAGCGCCGGCGTCACGTACACGAGCGCGAAGTACCCGTAGACGACCGTCGGAATCCCCGACAGGATCTCGAGCAGCGGTTTGATGATCGACCGCGTTCGCGGCGTCGCGTACTCGCTGAGAAAGATCGCCGTAAGCGTCCCGATCGGGAGCGCGACGAACGCAGCCGTCAGCGTGACGACGATCGTCCCGGCCAGCAACGGCAGGATCCCGAAGGCCGAACCGCCGCCGGACGGGTTCGGACTCCAGTGGGTCCCGGTCAGGAACTCGACGATCGGATACTCGCTGAAAAACGTCAGCGCGTCCGAGAGGAGCGTCACGAAAATCGCGACCGTCGTCAGCAGCGTCACCGCTGCACAGGCGACGAAAAAGGTCCCGAACGACCGTTCCGTCAGTTTCTCGAGCCCGCCCGACCGCTGTAGGTCCGGCTGAGCCGACGCGTCACTCACGAGCGATCACCTCCCGTCGTCCTCCCCGATCCTTGGTTGACAGAGCCATCGGCGTCGATATCGAAAGCATCAGTTGTAATCCCCAGTTGAATAGTCGCAAATCGGTTCCCGACCGGCACCTCCAACAGCGTGCCGGAGCGGGGTCGTCTCGAGGCGGCGCCCTCGTCGCGGTGACGCTGCCGCCTCGGACTGTACGAGACAACCGCCCATCGTCTCGGTTACCCCTGTGCCTCTTCGATCGCGTCCTCGAGTTTCGACATCTGCTCCGACTGCTGCTCGTCGGTGAGCGGGACGTAGCCGACGTCGTCGGCGACGAGTTCCCGGTTGGTCGTCTGCTCGACGAAGTATCGCGCGAACTCGGCGACGTGCTCCTCGCCGAGCGAGGAGACCGAGGGGTACGTGTACAGCGAGCGGGACAGCGGGGTGTACTCGCCGGCCGAGGCGGTCTCGAGGCTCGGTTCGACGGGACCGTTGCCGTCGTCGATCGCGACTGCCGTCAACTGATCGGAGTTCTGGTAGTAGTAGGCGAACCCGAAGTAGCCGATGGCGTACTCGCTCCCCTGGACACCCTGGGCGATGGTGTTGTCCTGTTCGGTCGCCTGGTAGTCGTCGGTGTGGCCGCGGTCCTCGCCCATGATGTTCTCGATGAAGTAGTCGTAGGTACCGGAGGTGTCGTCGGCCCCGTAGCGTTCGATCTCCTCGTCGGGCCAGTCGCTGTTGACGTCGCTCCAGGTCTCGGCGGCGTCGGACTCCCAGATCTGTGCGATTTCCTCGACGGTCATCTCGGTCGCCCAGTCGTTGTCGTTGTTGATGACGACCGTGAGCGCGTCCGTTGCGGCGATAAGTTCGATCCACTCGACGCCGCTGTCCGCACACATCTGTTCCTCTTCTTCCTTGATCGCGCGGCTCGCGTTGTTGAAGTCGGTGTTGCCGGGACAGAAGTGGTTCTCGAAGCCGCCACCGGAACCGGTCGAACTGATATCGATATTGACCTCGGAGTGGTCGCGCTGGAAGTCCTCGGCAACCGCGGACATCAGCGGGAACACGGTGCTCGAGCCCGCGATCTGAATGTCGCCCGAGAGGCTACTCTGGCCGTTGCCGTTGCCGCTCCCGTTGCCATCCCCGTTGCCGTTCCCCTCACCCGTTTCCTCAGTACAGCCAGCAAGCGCAACGGCGCCGGCACCGCCGGCCGCTGCGATGAACTTGCGCCGCGATACTGCATCAACCGGACGTCCAGCCTGATTGTCCGTCATCACGTAGAGAGAGAAACAGCCCATAAAAAAGCGATGCTATGACTAATATATACTCGTACATATCTATATATCTGGATACTGTCCCGTCTACAGCGGCCGTCACGCGGCCGAATTTAGATTCCCTCGCCAGTTCGTCAGGGGACTTAACTGCCGTTTGAGTCGAGTCACGACGACCGAATCCGACGTTTCGGTCGAATTGTAGGCGTCACCGGCTATTGAATCCGGGGCTTGCGAGGGATGCGGGGGAAAATAGAGCCATATTTATTCCTATGTACTTCTACGTTGTACAGTATATAGCTACGTTTTACTACGAGCAGTATTGTGCCGGATATAGCGGATAGACCACGACAAGATCGTAGAAATCGGATCACTCTATAGATCCAGGTAGATTTATGTTCCATCCGTATCAACCGCGGTACATGGAGACACGCAAGGTCCAGGTGACCGGTGGGTCGACGTACACCGTCTCGTTGCCGAAGGACTGGGCGACCGACAACGACATCAGCAGCGGTACCATCGTCGAGATCTTTTCCGAGGACGACACGCTCCTCGTCACGCCGAAAAGCGACACGAACCATCAGGAGGGTACGCTCGACGTCTCCACGCTCGCGAACGAACAACTCGTTCGCGCCGTCCTCACGATGTACGTCAGCGGTTTCGACGTCATCCGCCTCGAGGCGAACCGGATTACGACCGAACAACGACGGGCGATCCGCAGTGCGATTCAGGGACTCATCGGCGTCGAGGTCGTCGAGGAACAGACCGACTGCGTCGTCGTGCAGGACCTCCTCGATTCGTCGGAGCTGTCGATCGTCAACGCCGTCACGCGCATGCGACTGATCGCGACCTCGATGCTCGCCGACGCCGTCACCGCCTTAGTCGAAAACGACGACGACATCGCTCACGACGTTATCGACCGCGACGACGACGTCGACCGGCTCTTCCTCGTCGTCTCGCGGATCTTCCGGGCGACGCTGCGCTCACCGCGAGCCGCCGAGGAACTCGGGCTCCCCCGCGAGGACTGCTTCGACTACCACTCGAGCGCCCGCCAACTCGAGCGCGTCGCGGACCACGCCGTCAAGATTAGCAACCTCGCGCTCAAACTCGAGGAGATCCCCGAAGACGTCGCCGATCCGCTCCTGGAACTGCACGCTGACGTCGAGAACATCCTCGAGACGTCGATGGACGCGCTGTTCGCCGAAGACGGCGACGAGGCGACCGCACAGAGCCACGACGCCCTCGAGGCCGTGCCGGAGATCGACGAACACACCCGCCGAATCGACGATATCCTCCGCGATCTCGATCCGGTGTTAGCCCAGTCGCTCGGCTTGATCCTCGACTCGCTGTCCCGGAGCGCCGACTACGGCGGGAACGTCGCCGAGACGGCGCTGCAGAAGGCCGCGCCGCGGCCCTAACTCGAGTCAGCCGGACTCGTCGCATCGTCCTCGAACCCGTCTCCTACGACGGCTCCGTATCCTGTCCTCGTCTCCATCGCCAACGGTATCCCGTCCTGCGCACCACCGACGCACCGTAGCCCGTCTTGGTCTCCACCAACGCACCGTTCTCCGGACCGTCCCGTGTCCCGCCCATCACCTGACCGACGCGGCCGCTTTTCACGATCGCGGCCGTATCGACTGCTATGCCCACCTACGAACGACGAACTCGAGTCGACGCGCCGCTCGAGGACGTCTGGGATTTCCACTCGCAGGTCTCCGGCCTCGAGGCACTGACGCCGGACTGGATGCGACTTCGCGTCGAATCCGTCGTCGGCCCCGACGGCAGCCCCGACCCCGACGTGCTCGAGGCCGGCTCGGAAGTGACGCTCTCGGTTCGGCCGTGCGGGATGGGACCGCGCCAACGGTGGATCTCGGTCATCACGGAGCGCGAACGGGACGACGGGACGGCCTACTTCCGCGACGAGATGGTCGACGGGCCGTTCGAGGAGTGGACCCATACGCACGCGTTCTACGCCGACGGCGAGGCGACGATCGTCCGGGACCGCGTCGAGTACGAACTCCCGCTGGGCCCGCTCGGTCCGCTCGGCGCGGCCGCGACGCCGTTCTCGTCGCTCGGCTTCGAAGCGATGTTTCGGGATCGCCACCGGCGGACGCGAGCCCTGCTCGAGTAGCCGCCAGCTACCGTCCCGAGCGATCGAGGCGCGGTTTCGGGAACCGAACCACGCTCGTTTTGCCGTCCAAGCCGCTACTGTGCGTATGACTCGACTCGAGGGAGCGGGTGAAAGCGAGGACGGCCCCATTACGCGGCGACGACTCCTCGGCGCAGCGGGCGCCGGAACGGCGCTCGTTGCGGGTTGTCTCGGCGGCGGAACCGAAGAAGACTCGGGAGTCGAGGGACACAGCGACGACGCGGCGGCCGACGGGGGCGAAAACCGCTACGGGGAGAGCCTCGTCGACCACCCCGGCGACGAGCCGATCGCGTTCGTCGACGGCCAGCAGTGTCCGGTCTGTCGCATGACGCCCGCCTCGTATGGGGGCTGGCACTGCCAACTCGCCCACGAAAACGGCGAGGGCGCCGTCTTCGACACGCCGGGCTGTCTGTTCGCGTACTACGCCTACCAACCGGTCGAGGCACCCGTCACCGCCGGCTGGGTGATGGGCATCGAAGCGGGCGACCTGATCGACGCCACCGAGGCCCACTACGTGCTCGTCACCGACAAGCGAGCGACCGCCGACGAACCGATGGGCCCCAACCCGCGCCCGTTCGCCGACCGCGAGGACGCCGTCGCCTACCTCGAGGACTGGGACGCGGAGGAGTTGACCGAGGACGACGTGATCTCCCTTTCCGACGTCGGTCAGGAGCACGCCGAAATCTACCGCGGAAACCGGCTGCCGTAGGCTCTTCGTTTTCCGTCCCGGCCGTCCGGAACCCGGAACGGAACTCGTTTCCCGTTCCGATCGCATTCTCGAGCCGTGTCCGGAATCGACCGCGAGGTGGCGCCCTACGCCGCGCTCGCCGTCGCCGTGTTCGCCGCGAGTACGAGCGCGATCCTCGTCCGGTGGAGCGAGGCGCCGAGTTCGGTCGCGGCGTTCTACCGGGTGCTGTTTACGACGGCGATCGTCGCGCCGGTCGCCCTCCTGCGACACCGCGGGGAGTTCGCACGACTTTCGCGATCCGATCTCGCCGGGGCCGTCGTCGCCGGCGTGGCACTGGCCGTTCACTTCGCGGCCTGGTTCGAGAGCCTCAACTACACGAGCGTCGCCGCCAGCGTGACTCTCGTCCAGACCCAGCCGATCTTCGTCGCGCTCGGCGCCGGACTCGTTCTCGGCGAACGGATCAGCCGCGAGACGGTGCTGGGGATCGCCGTCGCCGTCGTCGGCGCCGCCGCGATGTCGTTCGGCGACGCCGGGCAGGCGCCGCTGGCCGACGCGACGGCGCTCGGCAACGCGCTGGCGCTGCTCGGCGCGGTCACCGTCGCGGGCTACGTCCTCGCCGGCCGGTCGATCCGCCAGCGCGTCTCGCTGTTTCCCTACGTGACCGTCGTCTACACCGCCTGTGCGGCAACCCTGTTCCTCGTCGTCGGCGCGCAGGGCCACGACTACGTCGCTTACCCCGCTCGCGAGTGGCTGCTCTTCCTCGGGATGGCCGTCGGCCCCGGCGTCTTCGGCCACACGGTCGTCAACTGGACGCTGAAGCACCTCGAGTCGGTCGTCGTCAGCGTCGCCTGGCTGGGCGAGCCACTCGGGTCGGCGCTGCTGGCGGCCCTCCTGCTGGCTGAGATTCCTGACGGGATCACGGTCGTCGGTGGCCTCGTCGTCCTCGCAGGGATCTACGTCACGACGATCGAACGGGAGCGGGAGCGGGACGGACCCAAGACGGAGTCGCCGACTGACTGACCGGACCGTCGCCGCGCTCTGGATCGCGGTTACGACGGGTCCGTCGCCTCGAGAAACTCCTGCACGCGCGAGTCGAAGGTGGCCTTCCGCTCGTGGAAGGCGCCGTGTTTGGCGCCCGGAATCAACTCGAGGTCGCCGTTCGGGAGCCGTTCGACCGTCGCTCGAGTTCGTTCGGGCGGGAAGACCGGGTCGCGGTCGCCGCCGACGAGGAGCACCGGCGGTTCGACCGTCGACAAGAGATCCCGGCCGTCGAACTCGAGGACGAACTGCAGCGAGCGGCGGACGTCGGACGGATCGGCGGGTCGCGGCTGGAGGGGACGCCCGACCGTCCTGAGGAACAGGGGGTACGCGACCGCCCGGCCGTCGGTGAACATCGCCGTCGCGAGCCCGGATCGGATCGACGCCCAGTCGCGGTTGCGGGCCGCGACCTGGAACTCCCGGACCGTCTCCCGCGCGCCGTCGCCGATCCGGTGGGCGCTGTTCGCGAGAACGAGCCGGTCGACCAGTTCCGGCTGTTGGGCGGCCAGCGCCTGCCCGATCTGGCCGCCCATCGACACGCCGAGCACGTCGATGCCGACGTGCGAGTCGGCGATCGCCTCGAGAGCACGGGCGTGCGATTCGACGGCGTCGGCCGCGTCGTAGCCCGCCGGGAGTCCGCGCGGACGGCTGAGAACGTAGACCGTGTGCTCCCGGAGATAGCGGGCAAAGTACGGCGCGATCGCCCACCCAGTAAACGGCGGATAGGTGCCGGGAAACATCGAATCGCCGACGCCCGGCAGGACGACGAGCGCTCTCGAGCCGTCCCCGACGCTGGCGTAGGGGTGGTCGTCGGGGAGCGTGCCGGTATCACTGCGGAGCGCCGGCGGCGCGGCGGTTTGTATCGACAGCATAGGAGTACCTATTGCTCCTCGTCGGCATCCGTCCGATCGCCGACGTCCTCGCGCGATCGGATCTCGGCTTCCGGTTCGCCGTCGGTGAGTTCGGTCGGATCGACCTCGAGGTTCCGTCCCGCCTCCTCCTCGACGGACTCGAGGTCGTCGGCGTCGACGTGCTCGCCGCTGCCGCCGGTTTCGTCGATGGGATCCCGAGTTTCGGGATCGACCGCGTCGCCGTCTTCCATCTCCCCCATCGGATCGACTTCGTCGGTCGGCTCCGCCTGCTCGGGCGAGTGGTGTTCCGCGTCAGCCTCGGGTTCCGTTCGAGTTCGCGTTTCCGCGTCCGTCTCCACGGCCGGCTCGTCGGGTGCCGGTTCCGCACCCGTCTCGGGAGTCGATTCGGTTCGGCGCTCCGTTCCGAGCGTGGGATCGCTCTGGTCGGTTCCCGGTTCAGTGACGGACGACTCCACCGACGTGCCGGGGGAGTAGCTGTCGTCCGATTCGCTGGAGTCCGCGTTCGCAGCAGCGTCGGCGTCGGCTGCATCCGCATCGACGTTCGATTCGATGCTTTCAGCCGGTAGCTCCGCCTCGAGTCGAACCGCCTCCGCCGTAATCTCGCTCACGGCGTCGTCCGCGAGCGGAACGGTATCGGCGCCCCCGTCCCAGTCGAGGACGGCTTTGATCGAGTCGACGGCGTCGCCCGTCGGATCGACGTAGGCGGTCTCCCGGTCGACGTTCGCGACGGTCCCGACCCGCTCGCCGGTCGCGCTTTCGACGCGCTTGCCGATGTCGTCGTCCGTAAAGGTCGTCATACCCGGAGTCTAGCCGCGTCGGCGGGAAGGTTCTCAGCCTGCACAGGACGGGAAATCGATCCGGGCGGCCGTCGACCCGTCCCTCGACAGCGGACGGTGATTTCTTTGCGCCGGCCCGCCCAGCACGGGTATGCACGTCGTCGTCAACGCCGCCATGAGCGCGGACGGGAAGCTCTCCTCGAGACGCCGGGAACAGATCGCGATCAGCGGCGAGGCCGATTTCGAGCGCGTCGACCGACTCCGGGCCGACAGCGACGCCGTCGTCGTCGGCGTCGGCACCGTCCTCGCGGACGATCCGCGCCTCACCGTCAAGGACGACGACCTGCGCGCGCAGCGAGTCGAAGACGGCGAACCCGCGAATCCGGCCCGCGTCGTCGTCGACTCGAAGGCGCGAACGCCGGCGGATGCCGAACTCCTCGAGGACGACGCCGAAACCTACGTCTGTGTCAGCGAAGCCGCGCCCGTCGACCGGCGGATGGATCTGGCGAACCGCGGCGCCGAACTCGTCACCGCGGGCGACGACCGCGTCGACCTCCTGCGCGCGTTCGCGACGCTGCAGGAAGCCGGCCTCGAGCGCATCATGGTCGAGGGCGGCGGCGAACTCATCTTCTCGCTGTTCGAGGCCGGCTTGGTCGACGAGTTGCGGGTATTCGTCGGACCGAAGGTGATCGGCGGCCGCGACGCCCCCACGCTGGCCGACGGCGAGGGCTTCGTCGCGGACTTCCCGACGCTCGAACTCGAGAGCGTCGAGCGGCTCGACGACGGCGTCCTGTTGACGTGGCTGGCCGGCGGCCAGTAGCCCGAGGCCGGCGACCGCGCCCCGTCACATCTTTCCTCGCGCAACGCCTACGAGGCGGTATGGAACGAGCAACGTTCGGCGGCGGCTGTTTCTGGTGCGTCGAAGCGGCCTTCAAGGAACTGGACGGCGTCGAATCGGTGACCTCCGGCTACGCGGGCGGCCATACGGAGAACCCCACCTACGAGGCGGTCTGTTCGGGCGAAACCGGCCACGCCGAGGTCGTCCAGATCGAGTACGACCCCGACGCGATCGCCTACGAGGACCTGCTCGAGGTCTTCTTCACGATCCACGACCCGACGACGAAGGACCGCGAGGGCCCCGACGTCGGCTCGCAGTACCGGTCGGCGATCTACGCCCACGACGAGGAGCAACTCGAGACGGCCGAGCGGTTCGCCGCGGAACTCGAGAACGAAGGGCTCTACGAGGGGATCGTGACCGAGATCGAACCGCTCGAGACGTTCTACGAGGCCGAGGAGTACCACCAGGACTACTTCGAGAAGAACCCCAACGACGCGTACTGTACGATGCACGCGGCGCCGAAGGTCGAGAAGGTTCGCGAGAAGTTCGCCGACGACGTCGCCGCGACGCAGTAACCCGCGACGCAGTAACTGCTCAGTAACTCGACCTCTCGTTTCGATCGACAGCGGCGGCCGGCACACGAACGGCTGACGCCTATCCCGAACGCCGGTAAACGGCTCCGTATGTTCGACGATCGCCCGCCGGCCGAAACCGTCCGGTCGACGTCCGAGGCCGCTCCTGCTCCCGGCCGCGACGACAGCTCGAGATCGGCGCTCCTCGCGGGGGCGCTTGTCCTTGCGCTGCTCCTCGTCGGAATCGTCCTCGGTGTCCGCCGACGGGAGGAGCCGGGCCTCGAGCCACCGTTCTGACAACCGATTCGATCGCCCGCGACGCGGAGCGAAATGCGGCGACGAACGCGTCCCCGACGCGCCGAGTACCTCCCGACTCAGTTTTCAAGCCGTGCCTTTTCGGACGGGGGTGTCGGAGTCCGAGCCGATGGACGAACGGAGCGAGCCGACCGGCGACGACGCGCCCGTGATCCGCGTCGCCGGCGGTTCCAGAAGCCGGCGACGGACGCACCGCGCGCTCGAGGAGATTCGGTCGGCGGCCGCGGACGGCGATACGACGGTCCTCGAGACGGGACCGACCGGACTCCGACGCGACGAACCCCTGATTCTTCTCACCCGCGACGGTCGGACGGCGTTTCACTCGGCGCCGGTGACCGGTCGCCTCGAGTCGCTGGTCGAAACGCTCGAGCGGGGCGGCCTCCCGACCGACGACGCGATCGCCGTCGTCGACCACGAGTCTGAGCCGTCGTCGCTGCCGGCGCCGGACGAGGGAGCGCTCTCGGTGGGTCGACGCCGCGTTCTCGGCCGCTGCGGCTGGATCGAGTCCGCGTCGGTTCCGAAGCCCGACGCCGACGCGTCGGCGGCCGAACTGGCCAGCGACGAGCCCGAGACGGCCCTCTCGCGCGTCCGCGAGGTCGGCCTGCTGGGTCGCGGCCGCGGCGACTGGTGCGCCGACGAACCGGTCCACGAGGAGTGGGAGGTGGCCCGCGAGGCGGCTGCAGAGGGCGGCGAGGACCGCGAACCCGTTGTCGTCGTCAACGCCAACGAGAGCGACGACCGCAACGAGACCGACCGGACCCTGCTCGAGGGCGCGGCGGGCGAGGTGCTCGACGGCGCGCTCGCGGTCGCCGAACTCGTCGGTGCCGCGGACGTCGTCGTCTACTGCAACGAGAACGACGACGCGGCTCGCGAGCGCGTCCGCGACGCCGCCCGGAACGCGGCGGAGGCGCTCACCGACCGACTCGGCCGGGACGAGGGCCCCGAAGTCGTCGTCGGCCCCGACCGCTACATCGCCACCGAGCCGACGATGGCCCTCGAGGCGATGGAAGGAAACGACCGGCTCGAGGCGCGTCTGCGCCCACCCTCGCCCGCGGAACACGGCCTCTACGGCCGGCCGACCGTCGTCCACACGCCGCGGACGGTGGCGCAGGTTCGTCAGGCGATGCTCGAGCCGGACGCGTTCGACGCCGACGACGCCGATCCCGGGACGCGACTCGTGACCGTCACCGGCGACGTGGACGCGACGGCGACCGTGGAACTGCCGACCGGCGGGACGCTCGAGGCCGTCCGCGAGGCGGTCGACCTCGAGGGCCGGTTCAAGATGGCCTGCGTGGGCGGGCAGTTCGGCGGCTTCGCGCGGTCGCTTTCTCACTCGCCGTCGGCGCCGGCGCTCGAGGGCGCCGGTCTCGGAACGGCGGGCGTCGTCGAACTGCTGAACGAGGACACCTGCGTCCTCGCGGCGGCCGGGCGCCGGTCGAATTTCGCGGTGGAGGAAAACTGCGGCCGGTGTGTCACCTGCCGCGAGGGATCGCAGCAACTCACGGGGATGCTCCGGGACGTCTACGCCGGCGAGTACCGGGACGCGAAGATCCGTGAACTGACTCGCGTGATGGGTGAGACGAGCATCTGCCAGTTCGGCCGAACGGCGATCCGGCCGGCGGTCACGGCGATGCGCGAGTTCGAGCGCGAGGTCGCCGCCCACGCCGAGGGGCGCTGTCCGAGCGGGGAGTGTGCGCCCGGGAACGGCGGCTCCGGCTCCGGCTCCGGAAGCGGCTCGAGTACCGACACCGGCGTCAGTACGGACGGGGGACGAGCGCGATGAGTAGCGAGGATCCGGCGAGTCACGTCGACGACGTCGAAACCGAGCGGCGATCGACACCGGTCGAGCGACTGCCGTCGGTGCCCGAGGTAACCGATCCGCGGCCGAGCACGCCGCTGACCGAGCAGTTCGAGACCGGGACGGCGAACGATCCCGACGTGAGATCGGCCGGTACCGATCCCACTGCGCTGGACGCGGCCGACGCGTCCGACGACGGGGACTCGACGACGCTCGAGATCGACGGGACGCCGGTCACGGTCCCGCCTGGATCGACGATTATCGACGCCATCGAAGCAGCGGAGCCGGCCGACGAAATCGCCGCACTCTGCTACTACGATCGGGATACCGAGCAGGCCGACGCGATCGGGCCCCGCGGCGAGTGCCGGACCTGTACCGTCCACACCGAGGGACACGGGCTCGTGCCGGCCTGCTCGTTCCCGGCCGAGGACGGGCTCACGGTCCGGACCGATCAGGACGATGCGGCCGAAGCGCGGGAGGTCAATCTGGACCTCCAGCTATCCGACCACAACCTCCGCTGTACGACCTGCGGGCAGAACGGCCGCTGCGAACTGCAGGACACCTCGATCGAGCAGGGCGTCGAGGAGCCCCGCTGGGGCGTCTTCGAGGACCGCGACGAGTACGAACCGCTGGACGATACCTCGCCGGCCATCCAGATCGACCGCAACAAGTGCATCCTCTGTAACCGCTGCGTCGAGGCCTGCAACGACGTGCAGGTCGAGGGCGTCCTCCGCATGGAGGGCAACGGCCAGGACACTCGCATCGCCTTCCAGAACGGCGAGGAAACCTTCGACGAGTCCACCTGCGTCTCCTGCGGCCACTGTGCGACCGTCTGTCCGACCGGCGCCCTCGTCGAGCAGGGGCTGACCGACATCGCGACGATCCCGCTCCCCGGCTTCACCCAAGAAAATTCGATCGGGAAGGTACTCGAGAGCCCGAAAGCCGAGACGGCCGACGTGACGGAAGCGCCGAACCGCGACCTGCCGTACGACACGGGCGGAAGAACGGGTGCCACGGCCGCGACCGAAGACGAGGACCTGTCCGGCGTCGCCCGCTACATGTCCGTCGCGAGGGCTCGAGCCGGAAACGCCAAGCGCCACGCGAGCGACACCGTTCGGCGGGCCGGCGACCGCGCGCTCGAGGAGTTCGAACACGTCTCCGAGGAAATCGCCAGCGAGGCGATGCCGGTCGGTCGCCTGTTCGACGTCGCGACGACGATCGGCGATGTCCGTCTCTCGCGGGTCACGAAGGCCGAGACGACCTGCAACTACTGCGCCGTCGGCTGTCGGTTCGAACTCTACGGGAAGGACGGCGAGGTCGTCGGTGTCCGGCCCGTCGAGCCAGATTCGGCGCCGGCGAACGACTTCTCGACCTGCGTCAAAGGCAAGTTCGGCTACGACTACGTCGACGCCGACGACCGCCTCGAGACGCCCCTGATCCGCAAGGACGACGCACCGGACGGCCCGGTTGGTCGCGACGGGTTCCGCGAAGCGTCGTGGGAAGAAGCGCTCGAGCGGGTCTACGAGGGGCTCTCCGCAATCAAGGACGAACACGGCCCCGAATCCCTCTCGGTCATCTCCTCCTCGAAGACGACCAACGAGGAGAACTTCCTCAACCAGAAGTTCGCCCGGCAGGTGCTGGGCACGCCCCACGTCGACAACTGCGCGCGGCTCTGTCACTCTTCGACGGTGGCCGCGCTGAAACAGACCGTCGGCTACGGCGCGATGACCAACCGAATCAACGAGGACGTCGGGAAGACCGACTGCTACCTCGTCACCGGCTCCAATACGACCGAATCCCATCCCGTCCTCGCGACCCGCATCAAGCAGAACGTCCGCGACGGCGCGGACCTGATCGTCTTCGACCCGCGCGAGATCGGCCTGGCCGAGCACGCCGACCAGTACGTCCGGACGACGCCCGGCGAGGACGTCGCCTGGATCAACGGAATGATTCGGTACATCGTCGAGAACGACCTCCACGACGAGGAATTCGTCGAGAAGCGAACGAAACATTTCGACAACTTAAAAGAGAAAGTCGAGCCGTTCACGCCCGAGCAGGTCGAGGAGCTGACGGCCGTTCCCGCCGAGGAACTGACGAAAGCCGCCGAGACGATCGCCACCGCGGACACCTGCATCTTCGGCTGGGCGATGGGGCTGACCCAGCACACCACAGGGACGCGCAACGTGCTGGCCATCGCCGATCTCGCGCTGGTGACCGGCAACCTCGGCAAACCCCGCGCCGGTCTCTCGCCGTTCCGCGGCCAGAACAACGTCCAGGGCGGCGGGGGCGACATGGGTCCGGCGCCGCACAACCTGCCGGGCTACCAGGATCTGGGCGACGAGGACGTGCTCGACAAATTCAAAGCGGAGTGGGGCGAGCGCCCGCCGAACGACGTCGGGCTCCGGCTCCCCGAACAGTTCCACGCCATCACCGACGGCGACCTTCGCGGCACCTTCATCATGGGCGAGAACCCCGTCCTCTCGGAGCCCGACATCGACAACGCCCGGCGGGCGCTCGAGGAACTCGAGTTTCTCGCGGTTCAGGACATCTTCCTGACCGAGTCGGCCGAGTACGCCGACGTCGTCCTGCCGGCCGCCTCCGCCGCCGAGAAGTCGGGAACCTTCACCAACACGGAGCGGCGCATCCAGCGGGTCCGGCCCGCGGTCGAGCCGCCGGGCGAGGCGAAGGCCGACCGAAAGATCCTCGAGCAACTCGCCCGCCGGTTCGGTTACGACTGGGACTACGACGGCCCGGCCGACGTGATGGAGGAGATCAACCAGCTAGTGCCGATCTACGGCGGCGTCACCTACGAGCGCCTCGAAGAGCAAACGAAGGGGATCCAGTGGCCCTGCTTCGACGCGGACGATCCCGGCACGCCGTACCTCTACGAGGACGAGTTCAATTTCGAGGACGGGAAGGCGCGGTTCGTCCCCGCAGACTACGCGAATCCGCCGGAGATGCCCGACGAGGAGTACCCGCTCACCCTCTCTTCGGGTCGCGTGCTCTACCACTGGCACACGGGCACGATGACCCGCCGCGTCGGGACGCTGATGAACCACGTCCCCGAGAGCTTCGTGACGATCCACCCCGAGATGGCCGAGCCGTTGGGTATCGAGGATCAGGAGTACGTCCGCGTCCAGTCCCGCCAGGGGGAGATCGTCGTGAAGGCGAACGTCGAGGGGACGTCCGATCCCGGCGTCGTCTTCATCCCGATGCACTTCCCGCAGGGCGCGATCAACGAACTCACCGAGCACGAACTCGACCCGACATCGTTCATCCCGCAGTACAAGGTGACGAGCGTCCGCGTCACGCCGCTGGACGTTCCGCCCGAGGAGGCGGCCAACGTGGTTTCGCCGACGCCGGGCCAACTCGAGGGCCAGGGTGGCGACCCCGAAGACGTCGGCGGACGGCAGGCCGACGACTGATCGATCGGAGGATGCCCGTGTGCGTCGGCTTGGGTTCAGTCGAAAGCTCCACCTCGAATCCGCTTCCTAGTCGATTTCACTGGCGCTGTCCGTCGGCGGATTCGGTTGCCCAGACGTGGTAACAGCGGACCGGATACCGGCCTCGAGGAAGTCGAGATGACCGATACTCTCGTGACGACGCTCGGCGAGCAACTCAACAACGTCACCGAGGCGATCGAAGCCCAGTCGCTGGCGTCCAGTCCCTGATCAACCGCCGACTCGATCGGACCCGAACAATCAGTAGCCGCCCGAATCCTCGAAACACCGCCCGCAGCGCTCGAGTTCGGCTTCGACCGCTTGCTCGATTTCTGCTTCCGAGGTTTCCCGAATGCGCTCCGTCGGCACGTGGCGCAACGCGCCGCAGTCGGCCGGTTGGTTTCGCGTGCTGCGCGCAGGCTTGTGAGCCGTCTTCGTCGATTCGTTGAGAACGATTCGCATGTGTGACTCACCGCCGGACGGTGGTATAATGGATTTCCGTGGTAGTGCCGTACAGGCGCCCTGGATAGTCGATTTTGATTTGATGACCCGTTGTCGAGAGCGGCGGTGATCCGTAGAGATAAGCCATTTGTATTATCCGGTAGTATTCCTCACCGATGGCATTCAGCGACCGACTACTCGAGGAGGGCGAACAGCTCTGGGCGGCTCAGAAGGACCACCCGTTCGTGCGGGAACTCGCGGCGGGCACGCTCGAGGAGGACGCGTTCCTCCACTGGGTGCGCCAGGACTATCGCTACTTGCTGGACTACGCTCGCGTGTTCGCGATCGCCGGGACGAAGGCTCGCGACGAGGAGACGATGACCCACCTGCTGGGCGTCGCCCACGAGATCCTCGACTTCGAGATGGACCTCCACCGCGAGTTCGCCGCCGACTACGGTATCGACCTCGCCGATCTCGAGGCCGTCGAGAAGGCGCCCACCTGCGTCGCTTACACGAACTTCCTCGTCCGAACGGCTCACGAGGGATCGCTCGCTGAGATCGCGGCGGCGATCTACCCCTGCGGCCAGGGCTATCTCGACATCGCCGAACACATGGCCGAGATCGCGACCGACGGAGAGAATCCCTACCAGCCGTTCATCGAGAAGTACACCAGCGACGAGTTCCGCGAGGCCGTCGACTGGATGCGGACGTTCGTCGACCGCTGCGGCGAGCGCTACCCCGGCGAGCACGACGCCATGCGCGAGGCGTTCCGCACGAGCGCCAAACTCGAGCACCAGTTCTGGGAGATGGCCTACACGCAGGAAGGGTGGGAGACGGCGACGGCGATCGACGTCTAACCCGCTGCGATCGGTCGCCGTCGAACCGAACGGCCGCTAGTCGTGACCCGACACCGGCACCGGTTCGTACGGCTCCTCGAGGTAGGCGATATCCGACGCCGACAGCGAGATCTCGAGCGCCTCGACGGCCTGCTCTAAGTGCTCGACGCTCGTGGTGCCGACGATCGGCGCGTCGACCCAGTCCTTGTGGAGCAACCACGAGAGGGCGATCTGGGCCATCGTGACGCCCTTCTCGGCGGCCAGTTCCGCCACGCGCTCGTTGATCTCTTGGCCGCCGCCCTCGCGGTAGGGGTGGTCGTACAGGTGCTCTTCCGTCTCGCCGCGCGTCGTCGCGTCGATCTCCTCGTGGGGCCGCGTGAGATACCCCCGCGCCAGCGGCGACCACGGCATGACGCCGACGTTTTCCTTCTCGCACAGCGGGAGCATCTCCCGTTCCTCCTCGCGATAGACGAGGTTGTAGTGGTTCTGCATCGTCGCGAACCGCTCGAGGCCGAGCCGGTCGCTCGCGTGCAGCGACTCGGCGAACTGGTGTGCCCACATCGACGAGGCGCCGACGTAGCGCACCTGCCCGCGGCGGACGGCGTCGTCCAACGCCTGCAGCGTCGTCTCGATCGGCGTGTCGTCGTCCCAGCGGTGGATCTGGTAGAGGTCGACGGTGTCCATCCCCAGTCGATCGAGGCTCGCCTCGAGTTCCTGTTCGATGGCCTTCCGCGAGAGTCCGCCCGAGTTCGGGTCGTCCTCGCGCATCTGGAAGTACCCCTTCGTCGCGACGACGGACTCCTCGCGGTAGCCCTCGAGGGCCTCGCCGAGGATCCGCTCGGACTCGCCCGTCGAGTACATGTTCGCGGTGTCGAAGAAGTTGATCCCGAGGTCGATCGCCCGGTCGATGATCTCCGTGCTCTCCTCGTCGTCTAAGACCCACTCGCGCCAGTCGGGATCGCCGAAACTCATGCAGCCCAGGCAGATCCTGCTGACTTCCATGCCGGTGTCGCCGAGGGTCGTGTACTCCATGCACGGGCGTACGCGGGCCGGCGAAAAAAGAGGGGGCGATTCACGACACGCACGAATCGACGACGCGATCCCGGCTCGCGCCGCCCCCGTCTCTCGTCTCTCCTCCGGATCGAGAACGTAGTCACGACGTCTCGCTCGCGCGCTCGAGTCGATCGGCGACTGCCCGGTAGGCGTCGACCGCCTGCGCGTCCGGTCGGTGGTCGCGAACGGGTCGCCATCGTGCCTGTGCGTCGGCGACCGCAGTCTGCGCAGCGACGAGCGTCACGTCGACGCCGAGCCGCCGGCCGAGCCGGTCGGCGAGGTCGGCGTGGGTACCGCGGTCCGCTTTGTTGAGAACCGCCGCCCCGAGCGGTGTCTCCAGCGAAGCCACGAGGTCGCTGGTCCGGACTGCATCGACCAGCGCCGCTCGCGAGGGCGTCGTCACGAGCACCGCGAGGTCGGCACACCGCAGTTCGATACCGACGTCGCGCGCGAGCCCCGCGGGACAGTCGACGACGACGTGCCCCCGCCGTCGTTCGAGCCGGTCGAGTACCGACGGGAGTGACTCGAGCGTCGACGCGCGGGCCCCCGAGAGCGTTCGGCCACAGGGGAGAACCGAGACGGAGCCGGCGTCCGCGACCGCCTCGAGCGGATCCGCGTGGCCGGCGAGCACGTCGTGGAGATCCGGGCCCGCATCGGCTCCGGACGGAAGATCCGGGACCGCGAGGTCGCCGTCGACGACGACGGCGTCGAGTTCGCGGCCGAGGTTCCACGCCGTCGTCGACTTGCCGACGCCGCCCTTCCCGCCGGCGACGGCGACGATCATGGTGTCCGTTCGTCGCCGTCGTACGCCCGTTCACGCTCGCGCTCGAGACCCAGCACCGCGCTCGTCGGCCGCCAGTCCTCGAGTTCGGCGAGCGTGATGTCCGCCGAGGGCCCCACCGCGTCGGCTTCACAGCGCTCGCTCGAGACGACCTCGACGAGCGGCTCCGTCGGCGGCGCCGGACTCGCAACACCGATCCCGCGGCGACGGTTCGGTCGGATCGTCCCGCTCCAACAGTCCCCGTCCCAGCGCGGATCGGGGACGCCGTTACGCTGCGGGAGCCAGAGAGGACCCTCGAGCCGGCAGCGGAGCCGAACGCGCTGGGGTGTCTCACGCGTGTTCGCGACGACGATTTGGACGCGCGTGATCCCATCGCTCCGCTCGCTGCTCGCGTCGATCGTTACCACGCTCTCTCACCCGTTTCCGATTCCACGCTCGTTGCAGTATCGCCTGTCTCGGCCTCGAGCGCGGCCAACCCGGCCGGCGACGCGAGCAGCCAGCATTCGTCCCCTGCCTCGAGCGTCCGTCGATCCGGGGGTAGCGGCTGCCGATCGCCGTCGCGCTCGAGGACGAGCACCCGACCGGGGAGCCAGCCGACGAACTCGCCGACGAGCGGGTCGTCGGGTTCGACGGTTATCGTCGTGACCGTCTGGTCGGCCGTCCGAACCGCGGCGGCGAACTCGTAGCCGTCGGTCGTCTCGTCGGGATGGGCCACGAGTCGGTACCGTTCGTCGGCCGCGAGGTCGCGAGCGCGATCGGCATCGACGAGAACGGTGGCGACGGACCCGGTCGACGCTCGGAGCGTCCCTGTAGCGACGAGTCGCTCTCGATGCCGGTCCCACTGGCCTTCTCGCTCGCGTTCGTCAGCCGCCGTTCGCCCGTGTTCTTGCGGTTTCGAGGTCCAGATTTCGACCGGATCGCCGACGCTCGCGTCCGGCAGTGGGTCCGTCCGAATCGCAACGGCGACGGTCGACGGCGGCAGCAACGATCCGAGTCCGGGCTGGCGTTGCCCGACGCGAACCCGTTCGATGCTGCCGTCGGACGCCATCGTTACGGCCGCGTAATCGAGGTCGTAGTCGCGCTCGAGGTGGCGCTCGAGCCGATCCCGCCGCTCGGAGATCGACGAGTCGTGGGGCACCCGAACGGCTGTCCCGGCGAGTTCCTGTCGAACGGCGGGGTCGACCGCTCGGTAGCCGTCCGCGTCGTCGATCGTCTCGGGCAACTCGAGGGCGACGGCGAGCCGAGCGGCCCGAACGACCGACGCGGGCTCGCCGTTCGCGTCGATTCGATCGATATCCAGCACCTGTCGAGCGATCCGGTCGCCGAATCGCCCGCCGGCGGTGCCAACGACACCGGCGACCGCAAACGTCGCGAGCAGATACCCCGCGCTCGCGGGGTGCTCGAGAGGGAGACCCTCGAACACCGTGCCCGTAGCGAAGACAGCGTACGAGAGGTAGCCGGCGACCGACGATAGCCCCAGGCCGACCGCGACGCCGGCGGGCGCTCCTCGAGTCGTCACCCGCCGGTAACCTGCCGCGAGAAGGCCGGCAACGACGGCCGACAGCAGCCCGAGTCCTACGATTCCGACCGACGCCTGTCGCAGCAACTCGGCGTAGACCGCGGCGTCGATCATCCGTCGGTCACCTCGCGTTCTCGAGAAGGCGGTGTGGCGACGAACGCGCGGGTCGGCGTCGCCGTCGTCGGCGCAATGCGATCAGTATCGGTGTCGGTCGCTCCGCTGGTATCGACGGTGTCGACGGTCCCGTCCCGGTTCTCGCTCCCGTTCCCATCGACAAACGCCCACTCGTCCCCGCTGTGAACGCCCAGTACCTCGTCCGCAGTGAGACCGATATCGCCGTCCTCGAGTACCTCACGGCCCTCGAGTGCGGTGATCGGTCGCCCGGCCGCCTCGAGAAGCGCCGCGGCCTCGAACGCGGGCGCGTCGCCGCTCGGGAGAACGGCGATCCGACAGCGATCGGCACCGAGTAATCGGCCGGCGTCGCTCGCTGCGACACGCACTGTGAGCCGTCCCGGACCGCCCTCGAACCCGGCATCCGCAGCGCGGAAGCCGATCGGCCGGGACGGAGAACGGGCGTCCGACTCGCCTTCCTCTGACGAAGCCGCACTACAAACCGCGAGGACGTCGGCCTCGAGGGTTGCGGTGACGGCGGACTCGTCACCGTCGCTGTCACCAGCGACCCCGATCGCGACGCGGTCGCCCGGTTCGATCCCCGTCGGAAGCAACCCGGTGACCGTGACGGCTCGCGTGCCGCCGGCGAGCGACGTCGCGATAGCTCTCGTCGGCGGTGCGGCGGTGATCGTCGCGCGGCCCCGGCCGTCGATCGCGACGGCTACCTTCGACAGGTCGTGCGTCGACCGGAGCCGTTGCTCGAGTCGTCGCTCCAGTTCCGAGAGTTGCAAGTCCGCAGGGAACCGCCAGGAACCATCTGCGAGGGCCGTCCGCAGGTCCGGTGACAGCCCCGGATAGCCGTCGAACTCGCGGATCGAACCGGCCGAGCGGACCGTCACCTGCCCTATTGCGTCGACAGCATCGATCGCGTCCGCGGACAGGGCCGTACCGCGCACGAGCGGCACCGCCCGATCCCGCGGGAGTTCGGTCGCAATCCGGTTCCCCTGCGCGACCGCGATGATTCCAAACGTCCCAGCGACAGTCGCCGCCAGCACGACTCGAGGACCGTGCTCGAGGCCGGCACTCGGGTCGAAAATCCCGACGACGATGCCCGCACCGATCGCGACCGGAACTGTGGCAAGCCCGGCGGCAAGAGGGAGGGTTCGATCGGCGCCGATCCCGACAGCGAGTACACCGAGACCGGCGAGCAGCGCCGGTCCGAAGCCGAGCAGTAACCCGTACGCGATGCCGAGCAGCGACTCGTACGGTAGATCGGTCATCGGCTCACCTCTGGTCACCGCGGTCGGCGTTCGATGGCGACTCGATCGGGTCCGTACCCGCATTCACGGCGTCGAAATCGATCGGAACCGTGCCGATCGCGCCGGCGTCCGGTCGGTACTTAGTCACCGAAACGGCGTGGCCGACACCCGCCTCGAGGCCGGAACCGACGGTCTCGAGTTCGAACACGGCGTCGGCCACTCGAAGCGTCGCCGACCGATTGGCGGGGTCATCGAGGCAGTGGAGGATCGCGAGGCCGCCGGTTTCGGTCACCCGCTCGGACAGCGTATCGAGGAACGAGACGTACGCCGAGCGATCCCGTCGCTCGAGTTCGTCGACCGGATCGACGATTAACGTGGCCGCGTCCGGGAGGTTCTCGACGAGCGTCGTCGCCTCCTCGAGGGCGTCGGCGCCGGCGACGCGTCTGATCGTCGGTTCGCCGGCGGCGACCGTAGCCGTCTCGATGGCACGCCGAACCGTGTCCCGCGACTGTTCTGTCGAGAGATAGAGTGTCCCGCGGAGTTCGGTCGCTCGGTAGAGGAGCCGCTCGGCCTGACTCGCGGGATCGGCGACGAGCGCGACGATAGAGCCCGCGGGGAGCCCGTCGTCGAGGTGCCGATCGAGGGCGTCCGCGCCGATGGGGAGCCGATCGCCGTCGGTCGTCGGCGGCGCCCGTTCGCGCGGGGACTGTGCGCGCAACCGCTCGACGATCTCGTCGAACGCCGCCGCGACCTCCTCGTTCGCCAGCGGCGAGGGGCGGTCGGGGACGCAGCCCAGTATCGGCACGCCGCGCCACTCGGCCGCGCGGTCGGGCACCTCGGATCGACGGTTCATGACGGCGCCGTAGATCGGGACGCCGAGTCGCCGCGCCACGTCGATCGTCGTCTCCGCGGCCTCGAGGCTCCGCTCGGAATCGCCGGCGACGACGATCACGCCGTCGGCGCTCCGAAGCGGTTCGACGAGGTCGGGGCCGGCGCCGGCGGGGCAGTCGAGCAGTACCTGCGTGCCCTGGAGGTCGCCCCGATCGGCGAGGGCGTCGAACTCGAAGGCGTCCGCCGGTTTCGGTGCAGGAACGATCCCGACGGCCGATTCGCGTGGATGTTCCTGTGCGATCTCTTTCAGCGTCGAGTCCCGCTTGAGGGCGGCGAGCGTCGGCTCCCGGTCCCGATCGGTCACGACGTGCAGGTTCGGTAGCTGTCGGTCGGCGTCGATCGCGATCGCCGGGGTTGGAGGATCTGCCCTGGCGAACGCGGTCGCGAGACCCATCGTGACCGTGGATTTGCCACAGCCGCCTTTCGAGCCAGCGATGGCGATCATACCCGCTCTGGCCGCGCCATCCCTTATGAACTCCCGCTTGCGCGGGTCGGCCGGAAAAATAGAACGACGGGCTGCTCAGTCCGACGACGCCTCGCTCCCGTCGGCCGACTCGTCGGACGCAGTCCCGGACTCGGACTCGGACTCGCTCGAGTCCGCGCCCGAACTCGACCCCCGATTCGCCCAGTCGCCGTAGAGGTACGACCGTTCGTAGCCCGCGCCGGTCACGGCGTCGCCGATGACGACCAGCGCGGAGGCGCGGTAGCCGGCCTCCTCGACCTTGTCGGCGATGTCGGCGATCGAACCGACGAGCACGTCCTCGTCCGGCCAGGAGGCGTGGTAGATCACCGCGACCGGCGTCTCGGGGTCCGCGCCGTCTTCGAGCAGGCGATCCATCGTGTCCCGGACGGCGTGGGTCCCGAGGTAGATACAGGTCGTCACGTCACCCATCTCCACGAATTCGGCAATGTGGTCCTCCTCGGGCTCGAGCGTCTTGCCCTGCGGGCGGGTGAATGCGACGTGGTTCGACACCTCGTTGAGCGTCAGTTGTGTCCGCAGCGTCGCGCTCGCGGCGAAGGCGGAGGTGACGCCGGGGACGAAGTACGTCGGCACGCCCTCGTGTTCCAGCGCGTCCATCTGCTCGAGAGCGGCCCCGTAAATTGCCGGATCACCGCTGTGGAGTCGGACGACGTTGCGCCCCTCCTCGTAGGCGTCCCGCATCAGCGGGATGAGCTCCTCGAGGTCCTTGCCGACCGAGTTCACGAGTTCGGCGTGCCCGCAGTATTCGTCGAGCAGTTCGCTGTTGACCAGCGAGCCCGCGTGGACCACGAGGTCCGCGTCCTCGAGCAGTTCCTTCCCGGCGACGGTCAGCAGGCGCGGGTTGCCGGGCCCGGCGCCGACGAACGGGATGCCCTCCTGCTCGTCGCCGGCGCTGTGCTCGAAGACGCGGTCGTCGAGTTGCTCGCGCCGGCGGTCGGACTGGGAGTCGATCGCCGTCTGCGGGTCGTTCGCGTCCGAGGTGTCGTCGCTCATCGGTCGCCTCCGCGCCGGCGTCGCTCGCGGTCCTCGACGGGTCCGTAGTCGCCGCTTTCGTATCCCTCCGCGCGCTCGAGCGCGACGAGTTCTTCGCTAGTTAGTTCGCGTCCGCCGTCCGCGACCGGCTCGCTATCGGTCGTCGCGTCGTCCGACTCCTCACCCGTCTCGAACGCCGCCGTCGCCGGTTCCACCTCGAGATCGCTCTTTTCGGCGTAGGCGAGCGTGTAGTAGTCGCGCTCGTCGATCTCTTCAGGGTCGTCGGTGACGATCGTCTCGCCCTGCTCCATGAACAGCCGGCGGCCGTAGGTCACGTCGTAGCCGGCCTCGAGGAGCCCTTCGTGGGTCGCGGGCGCGTCGGTAACCTTGAACAGGATCATCCGATCCGGTCCCGTCGGGCTCGCGCCGCTTGCGGCTTCCCGCAGCGCGAGGCCCGCGCCGGCCTCGATCTCGATCCCCATCGCGGTCGCGAACGCGGTGACGGCGCTGACGCCGGGGACGATCTCGAGGTCCATGTCGGGGTGGAAGGCGTCGATCGTCCGGCGCAGGTGGCCGAAGGTCGAGTAGACGTTCGGATCGCCCAGCGTAACGAAGGCGACGTCGCCCTCGCGAGCCTTCGGGGCGACCTCCGCGGCGGCCTCCTTCCAGGCTCGCCGGAGCTTCTCCTCGTCTTTCGTCATCGGGAAATCCAGGTCGCCGATCTTGCCTTCATCGACGTGCTCGAGCGCGACGCTCCGAGAGAGGCGGCCCGGTGAGTAGACCACGTCTGCGCTCTCGAGCACGTCCTTCCCGCGGACGGTGACGAGATCGGCTTCACCGGGGCCGAGGCCGACGCCGTAGAGGGTCATCGGCTCACCTCGCCGTCCGAATCCGAATCGGGCGTCGCGCTCCCGACCAGCATGTAGACCGGGTTATCCGAGTCGAAACTCGTCGCCCCGGCGAGTTCGTAGCCGTGGCTCACCTGGAACTGGACGACCTCCTCGAGAATATCGCGCTCGCGGAAGGCCTCGGTCGCCTTCCCGGCGACCTCGAGCCGCGAGACGTTCATCACGATGCGGTCGACCTCGGTCGCGACGGCGTGATCGAGGACGGCCTCGAAGTTGCGGCTCCCGCCCAGAAAGAGCGCGTCGGCGTCGTCGGGCAGTCCCTCGGGGGCTTCCGCGTTTCGAAGCTCGACGTCTGCGCGGATCGAGTCCTCGTTCGCGGCGAGGTTCTTTTCGGTGGTCTCGAGGCGTTCGGCCTTCCGCTCGAGGGCGGTCACCCGCCCGGCCCGCTGTGCGGCTTCGATCGTGACGGCCCCCGTGCAGGAGCCGACCTCGGCGAAGTGGTCGTCCGGCTCGAGGGCGAGTTTCGAGCGGACGACGGCTCGGACCTCCGATTTCGTCGGTCCGGCCTTCGCATCGTATGGCAGCGCGATGGGTGGCATCACGCGTGGAATCAGCGGCCGGGCCTAAAACAATTTTGTTTGGTGTAGCGCAACTACGGTTGCTTACTCGACGGTGGCCCGAGCCGTAGCCGACGCGCGCCGTTCGTTATCTGCTCCCCGACGCGATGCGCTCGAGGAACCGATCGAACGCGCCGCTCTCGGGGTGGACGTGGACGTACGTTCCCAGCGACTCGTACTCGGTGAGCCCGTCGTGTTCGCCGTCGATACCGTCGCCGCGGACCGTCTCGAACGCGAAGCGCGCGTCGGCATCGACGTCGGCGCTCGAGTAGTGGAACTCGTGGCCGCGGATCGACTCGCCGGCGTCGGCGGTCAGCGTCCCGTCGAGGGCCTCGAGTTCGACGTGATCGAGCGCCTGGTAGCGGTCGTGCATCGCGACGTCGGCGGGGAGGATGCCGGCCATCTCGTGGCGATCCCCGTCGGCCGTCGTCAGCGATCGACTCATCGCCATCAGTCCGCCACACTCCCCGAGGACGGGCAGTCCCTCGCTCGCCAGTTCCCCCAGTTGCGAGAGCGTGTCGGTCGACTCGAGTTCCGCGGCGTGGAGTTCGGGGTAGCCGCCGGGGAGGTAGACGCCGTCGCAGTCCGGGACGGGATCGCCTGCCAGCGGCGAGAACGTCACCACGTCGGCGCGCTCGCGGAACCGCTCGAGCGTGGCCGGATAGCGGAAGCAGAAGGCGGCGTCGCTGGCGACGGCGACGGTGGCCTCGACCGAGTCTGCGGGCTGGCCGGGTTCCTCGGGCGCCGGCGGTTCCCTCGCAACCGCGGCCAGCCGTTCAGCCTCGAGCGATTCGGCGGCCTCCCGAAGCGCCTCGGTCGGCGGCGCCGCCTCGTCGCCCATCTCGAGGCCCAGGTGCCGGTCCGGAATCTCGAGGTCGCCGTTCGGCGGGATCCGGCCGAAGTACTCGAGATCGTCGGGCAGCGCGTCCCGGATACCCTGCTCGTGGCGGCCGCCGTGGGCGCGCTGGGCGACGACGCCGGCGACCTCGATATCGCGCCCGATCGTGTCGGCGTACTCGCGGAATCCCAGCGCCGTCGCCGCGACGCTCTCCATCCCCGCTTTGGCGTCGACGACGAGGACGACCGGCAACTCGAGGGCTTCGGCGACCATCGCCGTGCTCGAGCCGTCGCCGTCGTACAGTCCCATCACGCCCTCGACGACGCAAATGTCGCCCTCGCCGCGGCGGTAGTTTCGGCGGAGCCCGCCCTCGCCCTCGAGCCACAAGTCGAGGGTTCGCGAGGGTCGGCCCGCGACGGCCTTGTGGTGGCTCGGATCGATGAAGTCCGGCCCCGCCTTCGCGGGCTGAACGTCGTAGCCGGCGTCCTCGAGCGCCTGCACGATCGCCAGCGTCGCAACCGTCTTCCCGACGCCGGAACTGACGCCGCCGAGGACGAATCCGTTCATCGGTCGTCCACCGAGCACCGACCGAGTCCATCTGTCCGACCGGCACCGTCGATCGTGCGGGACGTAGCCATTGTAGTTGGGTTAGAACAAGTGAACTTGAATCCGTCGGTGAGACCGAGGACGGACCACTCGTCGGCGAGCGAGCGCATCGCGGTGGCGGAGACGGTTGCACCGGCGACGCAGTGCTCCGACGCGGTGTGCCTCGCCTCGCTGTGGATTCGGCCGTCGTCCGATGGCACGAAGAGCATCACCGTCGGCGCGACATCGCTGACGTATTCCGCGTCGCGCCGGCGTGCATCGACGTCGACCCGGCGTGGTCGGACTCCCCGCTGACCGTCGCGCGCAGCCGGGTGCTCCCGTATATCCCGTCGGTTTCCGTGGGTAGCCTCCCGTCCGAAATAGACGGCCGGTGTCGATACGACCGGCCCGATTCGTCAGGAAGAAACAACGACAAGATTTTTGGCAGCCAGCGGTGATTCATCTTCCATGTCCGCAGCGATCGAGAGGGCGCGCGCATTTCGAGGATCACGACGTGCGAACGCAGTCGCGTCGGTACTCCTTCTCGTCGCCGGTCTCTACAACCTGCTGCTCGAAGAGGGAACGATCTTCTACGGGCTCGGGGCCTTCTTCCTCGTCGTCGGTCTGTTAGGACTCTACAAGCTCTTCGCTGGTGAGAGTTTAACCGAGACGGTCGCCTCGTAACGTCGCGGAAACCGCGCTAGCAACGACCGTTCCCCGCGGCCCACCGAGGAACGCGGAACGCCGGAACTGTCACACCCGGATCGACCGGGAAGCCGATGTCGAGGTCGACCGGAAGGCAACGACGCGACGGGTGCCGAACGGCGAGCGGCGGCCCGGAACGCCCTCGAGCGAGCGTCTCGAGATTGTGCCACCCAGACCACCGACGAACTTAACCGCTCGAGTCGGCTACGACCGTCGGATCGAATTATGACTGGGAACCAAGAGCGCGGGGACGACGGACTCGAGACCGACCAGCACCTCCGCCGAGCGCTGCAGCACCTGAGCGAGGCGCGAGACGACGAGGACCTCAGGAAGACGAACGCCGTCGCGCTCGAGGAGGTCGAGAGCACCGTTTCGACGGTGCTGCGGGAGTACGAACAGGACGAGTGAGGCGACGACGATCGGCGGGTCGTCTCGCGAGGGCACCCGATCGCGAACCGAGAGCGGAGCACCGATCGACACGGTCCCTCGACGGTGCGCGTAGATATTACCGATTCGCGAACCGACTTGTTCTATTCAACTGAGGTACAGATACACCGATGATATTCGCGAGCGCCGTCCTCGAGCCAAACCGATCGCAGGTCGAACCGAACCCGGAGATCGGGGGTGAACGGTAGTGGGCGATCCGGACGCCGAGACCGTCAAAGCGCGCGTCCAGCAGTACTGGAACGACCGCGCGGAGTCGTACGACGGCGATAGTCACCACGCCGTTCAGGACGAGGCCCAACGCGACGCGTGGCTCTCGGTCCTCCAGGAGTGGACCGGCGACGGGACCGAGACGCCGCCGCGGCGAGTGCTCGACGTCGGCTGCGGAACGGGCGTCATCTCGCTGCTACTCGCTGAAATCGGCCACGACGTCACCGGCGTCGACCTCTCGACGGACATGCTCGAGCGCGCGCGAGCGAAAGCCGGCGAGCGCGACCTATCGGTCGCGTTCCGAGCGGAGGACGCGGAATCGATCGCGGATCCGGAGAACGCGTACGACCTGGTGACGGCCCGACACCTCATCTGGACGCTGCCGAACCCGACGGCGGCGCTTCGGGAGTGGCAACGAGTCGTCCGTCCGGGCGGCCGAATCGTCCTGATCGAAGGCCACTGGGACTTCGACGAGGCGTTCGACGGCTATCAGGAGATTCACGACGAATTACCGCTGTACGATGGCCGTCCGCCCGAAGAACTGGTAACGGTACTCGAGGAACACGGCCTCGAGCGGGTCGAGTACGAGCCGCTGATGGAGTCGGTGCTCTGGGGCGACGAACCGGAGTACGAGCAGTACGTCGTCGCCGGCGACGTTCCGGAGTGAGCCACGCCACGCAGGCTAAGTCCACGCCCGAGTGGCGATCACCAGTGAGCGCCGCCGTGGCACCCGCACCGACCGTTCGATTAAGGTACTGCCTGCCGAACCGCGAGCACCACCAGATCCGAGAACGGCGTGTCATCCCGACCGGTTCCGCCGGCGTGTTCGGCCAGTTCAGCGAGCGTGAACCGATGGATCTGCTCGTCCTCGTGGGTCAACTTCTCGAGCACGAGCGTCTCAAGGTCGGGACCGGTGCCCCGCTCGAGCAGAAACTGGGCGATGTCGCCGGGCATCCGGTCGTAGGGTCGAGGGAGTGCGAGCAGATGTCGCTCGTCGTCCACGACTGCGGCGGCGAGCCGCTGCATGTCGGCCTCGAGATCGCCGCTCTTGTGCAGCGTGACGAACTCGGTGTCCTCCATCGGCGTGCGGGCGCGGCTGGCGGCCACCTGGAGCGACGAGATTCCGGGAACGATTCGGACCGAGACGTCAGGGCCCTCCCGCTCGACGGCGTCCTGGACTTTCCCGACGAACTGGTACCCCGAGTGGTTCGGATCGCCCATCGCGACGGCCGTTCCCGACTCGCCGGCCGCGACGCGCTCGCCGAACTCCTCGAGCGCATCGGCTTCGTCCTTGTAACCGCAGGTCAGCAGGTCGGCGTCGTCCGCTACGTCTTCGACGAACTCGACGACCGTCGTGAAGCCGACGATCACGTCCGCCTCGCGGATCGCTCGCTCGCCGCGCGGCGTGAGGTACTCGAGGTTGCCGGGGCCGATGCCGACGGCGTAGACGGGCTCGTCGCCCGCTTCGTTGATGTCGCCCTCCGGTGCAGCGGCCGCGAACGTCGCCGGATCCGGCCCCGCCTCGAGGTCGTAGTCACTCATTCGTCGGATGGATCCTCGCTCGTTTCGGCGACTCGTGCCGCTCGTTCGTCGGCCGTCAGTTCGAGCTCGAGTTCGTCTGTCCGCACGTCCTTCGCGACGTGGATCAATTCGTTCGTCAGCGCGGCGGCCAGCCCGCTCCCGCCGCGGCGGCCGACGTTCGTGATCGCGGGGACGCCGTACTCTTCGCTGACCTCGCGGATCCGCTGGCGGCTCTCCTCGGCCTTGACGAAACCGACCGGCGTCGCGACGACGACGGCGGGACGGGTACCGTTCTCGATGCAGTCGGCCAGGGCGAAGGCGGCCGTCGGCGCGTTGCCGACCGTCGCGATCGCGCCGTCGTAGGCGCCCTGCTTGTCCAACTCGAGTACCGAGGCTGCGGTCCGGGTCATCCCGGTCTCCTTCGCGAGTTCGGCGCCGTTGCCGATCGCCTTGCGCTTCTCGCAGTTGTGCCCGCGAGAGGTGATACCGGCCTTGGGCATCGTGATGTCGGTCACGATGTCGGCCTCCTCGAGGACCGCTCGAGCGCCGGCGCGGACGGGCGCGTCTTCGTCGTCACCGAGGTCGTCCGCGCCCGTGAATTCGATCAGGTGCTGGAACTCGATGTCGCCCATCGAGTGGACGGACTTCTGGCGGACTCGATCCGCGAGCGTCTCGTCGGGGACGAACTGCCGGACGATGTCCATGCTCGTCTCGGCGATGTCCATCGCGTTCTGCGTGGTCGCGCCGAGGTCGGCGTACTCCTCCTCGAACTCCTGGCTGCCGTCAGTCATCCGTCGACACCTCCGCGTCGGCGCCGACGGCCTCGTTCGTCGTCCGCGCCTCGAGATCGCCTTCGACCTCGAGATTGAGGTCGCGCAGGCGGTCGACCGTTTCGTCGTCGGCGTCCCACAGGTCGCGCTCGATCGCCTCGAGCAGCGTGTCCGTGATCGACTCGAGGGCCCACGGATTGACGTCGCGCAGCCAGTCCTGGCGGTCCTCGTCGAAGGCGTACTTCTCCGCGACTTCCTCCCAGAGCGTATCGGAGACGACGCCGGTCGTCGCGTCCCAGCCGAGGGTCACGTCGACCGTCGTCGAGAGGTCGCCCGCGCCCTTGTAGCCGTGCTCCTCCATGGACTCGAGCCAGTCGGGATTGAGCACGCGCGAGCGCATCGCCTTGCGGACCTTCTCCTCGTTCGTGTAGACTGAGACGTTGTCGGGGTCCGAGGAGTCGCCGACGTAGGAGGCGGGTTCCTCGCCCGCAATTTCCGAGACCGCCGAAATGAAGCCGCCGTGGAAGGCGTACCAGTCCGAGGAGTCGAACTCGTCTTGCTCCATCGTGTCCTCGAGCTTCACGGTGGCGTCGACGCTCGAGAGGCGTCGCTCGAAGGCGTCGTGGGCGTCCGAGACGCGGCCTCTCGAGCCCATGGCGTAGCCGCCCCACTGGACGTAGACGTTCGCGAGGTCCGAGCGGTCGTTCCAGTTGCCCTCGTCGACGGCCTTGTTCGTTCCGGCGCCGTAGCCGCCGGGTTTGGTCGTGAAGACGCGGTGTTTGGCGGCCTTTCGGGCGTCGGATTCGTCGAGGTCCTCGGCCTCCTGCAGTTCTTCGGCCTCCTCCTCGACGTGTTTCTTCACGTAGTTCATGTCGTGCGGCTCGTCGAGGTCGACGACCGCGTCCACCGCGTCGTGGATGACCCCCGCCGCGGCCGGGAACGCGTCGCGGAACAGGCCCGAGACGCGCGTCGTCACGTCGATACGGGGCCGGTCGAGTTCCTCGAGCGGAATCGGCTCGACGTCGTCGATCCGGCCGGCGTCGGTCCACTGCGGCTCGACACCCATCATGGCGAGCACCTGGGCGATGGTCTCACCGCGGGTGCGGACCGTCGGGGTACCCCAGGCGACGACACCGATCTCCTCGGGATACTCCCCCTCTTCAGAGTGATGGCGCTCGAGCACACCTTCAGCAACTTCCTTCCCGACCTGCCAGGCGGGCTTGGCCGGGACCTTCCGCGGATCGAGCGTGTAGAAGTTCCGCGCCGTCGGCAGCAGATCGACGCCCCCGCGGGTCGGCGCGCCGGAGCCGCCCGGCGGGACGTACTCGCCCGATAAAGCGTCCGCCGTTCTCGGGATTTCGTCCTCGGCGCCCTGCACGCGAGGCTGAGCCTCCTCGCAGATGTAAGCCAACACCTCGCGCAGGTCGTCGTGGGCGCCCGACTGCGCCCGCGCGTCGCCGATCGTCTCGAGGTCGACGACGAGGAGATTCATGTTGACCTCGTCGTCAGGACCGGCTTCCCGCTCCGACTCGGGCACGTCGAAATCGTGCTCGGCGAGCGTCTCGACCAACTCGAGGCTCGTCTCGTGAACCACGTCTGCGGCCTCGGCGTAGGTCATCCCGAGATCCTCGTCGTACTCTCCGGGCGCGTTCAGCATCTTCTCGTAGTCGACGCCGAGCGCGCCGGCGACGCTCTCGCGCAGGCTCGGCGCGCCGGGGTTCTCGAGGCGGGTGAGCGCGACGAGGTACTCCACGAGGCGCTCGTCGGCCGGCGGCTCGGACATGGTGTGCAGCCCCAGCCGGATCTGGGTGGTCTTGACGTCGGTGAGGTACTCGTGGACCCGCTCGACGAGTTCGTCGACGTCGACCTCGTCGCCCTCGACCTCACCTTCAGCCAGGCTCGAGCCGGCCTCGTCCGGACCGCGGACGTCGGCCTTCTCGTCGATCGTACCCGCGATGCCGAGTTCGACGGCGAGATCCAGTTCCTCGACCTTTTCACGGATGAGCGTTTCGAGGTGCTCGCCGTCGTCCGCGCGGGCGTCTTCCATCCCGGCCTCGCGGTACTGGTTCGCGAGTTCCTCGAGTTCGGAGAGTTCGTCGTACGTTCCGGCCGACCGCATCACGGGCGTCAGGTAGTCGACGATCGCGGCGTAGGACCGGCGCTTGGCCTGGGTCCCTTCGCCGGGGTTGTTGACGATGTACGGGTAGACGTTCGGGATGTCGTCGATCAGTTGATCGGGCGCGCTCTCGCCGTTCAGCCCGACCGTCTTGCCGGGGAGCCACTCGAGGCTGCCGTGCGTGCCCAGGTGAACCACGGCGTCGGCCTCGAACGAGTTGCGCAGCCAGCCGTAGAAGGCGTAGTAGTCGTGGGGCGGCTGCAGGTCCGAGTCGTGGTAGACCTTCGAGGGGTCCATCCCGAACCCGCGCGGGGGCTGGACGGTGACGAGCACGTTGCCGAACTCGACGCCCGGGATGGCGAACGGCCGATCCGGAGCCTCGCCCCACTCCTCGACGACGTTCTCCCGGAATCGCTCGTCGGCCTCGCTGAACCAGTCTTCGTAGGTATCGGGCGAGACCACGTCGACCGAGAGATCGCGGACGTCTTCGGGGGCGACCCAGCGGTCCTCGAGGGTCAACTGCGAGGTCAGCGTCTCGACCAGCGTCTGCCCGTCGTCGGGCGTCTCGCCGTTCAAGTCGTAGCCGCGGGCCTCGAGTTCCTCGAGCAGGTTCACCGTCGATTCGGGCGAGTCGAGGCCGAACGCGGTGCCGATCCCGTCGTCGCTCGGCGGGTAGTTGTGGAGGACGACGGCGACGTTCTTCTCCTCGTTCGGAGTGTGGCGCAGTTCGGCCCAGTTGACCGCCAGCCGCGTGGCGTGGTCGATGCGGTCCTCGATCGGGAAGTGGTGTTTCGGCGCCGAGCCGATGCCGGCCTCGTCGTCGGTGCGCTCCTTCCCCGAGATGGGGTGGGTGATGACGTTGCCGTCGAACTCCGGCAGCGCCACGGAGAGGGCGAGTTCGAAGCCCATCACGCCCGTGTCGCTGGACTCGTAGCGCGACCGGGAGCGCATCGTGGTGATCGTCTGGAGGACCGGCACGCCGAGCCGATCGAGGAAGACGTCCTCGGCCGACTCGCCCTCGTCGCTGGCCGACCGACCGCGCTCGTCCATCGAGAGCGAGAACATGAAGGAGGAGAGGACGGCGTCGACGATCGGCTCGCCGTCGGCGTCCAGCAGCCAGTTGTCCGTTACCCACTCCGCGTCCTCCTGCTCGTCGGTGTCCGTGGCGGGGTTACAGAAAATCGGCAGGGCGTTCGCCCCCTGCTCCTCGAGCGCGCGGACCTGCGCGTCGACGTAGCGGGTGTTCTCGTGGGTCCAGTGGGATTCGTAGAACCAGACCGCCACGGTGGGTCTGTCGGGGTCGTGGGTCTCGAGCAGTTCTTCGTACCCGATTCCCGGATAGTCTGGGTGGTAGACGCCCTCGGTGGGGAGTTCGGCGGGGTCGTCGTACTCGAGATCTCGACCCTCGTACTCCGAGACGAGGAACCGACACAGGTTCTCGACGTTGATCGTGCCGCCCTTCTCGAGATAGTCGTAGACGCGATCGCGGTGGGCCTCGCTCACCGTCGTGTCCTCGAAGGCGAAGGCGTCGCCGGTCGCCTTGACGATCAGCGGGACGCCCGCCGCCTCGAGCTCGCTCGTCGCGTAGTCGTAGCCGGGCATGCTGTCCTCGGCGCCGTGCAGCCAGAAGATCGCCGCCGCGGCGTCGCGCAGTTCCTCGACGAACGACTCGACGTCGGCCTCGTCCTCGAGGTCGCTCTCCGAGCGCACGACCAGTTCGACGTCCTCGAGGCGCTGTGCGGCCTGCCCGATCGAGCCGAGTTCGTTCTCCGTCGCGGTGTAGATCCCGATCCGTGTCATCGATTTTTTAAACCTCTATTGTATTAGCGCAAGCATGGTTGTAAACGCCGGGGGTAAAAAATCTTCGTCGCTTCCCTTTCCGGCGATCGTTGGACAGGCGGACCTGAAGCGCGTCCTGTTGTGCGTCGCGGCCAACGACGACATAGACGGCGCCTTGATCGCCGGCGAGAAGGGGACTGCAAAGTCGACGGCGGTGCGCGGATTGGTCGATCTGCTTCCCGAGCAGCGAGCCGTCGCGGACTGTCCGTACGGCTGCGCGCCCGACGACCCCGCACTGCAGTGCGAGGAGTGCCGCGAGCGCGATCCGGCGGAGATGCCCGTCGAAACTCGTCCCGTCCCGCTCGTAACCCTGCCGCTCGGCGCGACCCGCGACCGCGTCCTCGGCACCCTCTCGGTCGAGGACGCGCTGGCGGGCGCGGCCGACTTCGATCCCGGCCTGCTAGCTCGCGCCCACCGCGGCATCCTCTACGTCGACGAGGTGAACCTGCTGGACGACCACCTCGTGGACGTCCTCTTGGACGCCGCAGCCAGCGGCGTGAACCGCGTCGAGCGCGACGGGATCAGCGTCTCCCACCCCGCCGAGTTCACGCTGATCGGGACGATGAACCCCGAGGAGGGCGATCTGCGCCCCCAACTGCGCGACCGGTTCGCCCTGCAGGCCACCGTCGAGGGCGCCCAAGATGTCGACGAGCGCGTCGAGATCATGGACCGCGTGCTCGAGGACGAGAGCGGCGACGGCACTCCGACCCCTGAGGAGCGGTACGCCGACGACGTTGCGGCCCTCCGAGAGACGCTGCTCGAGACCCGAGACCGGATTCCGGACGTCGACCTCCCGCGCGAGTTCAAAGAAGAGATCGCCGATCTCTGCCTCGAGGCCGGCGTCGACGGCCACCGCGGCGACGTGGCGATCGCCCGCACCGCGATGACGATCGCCGCGCTCGAGGGCCGAACGACGGTGATCGAACCGGACGTCCACGAGGCCGCGAGCTACGCGCTGCCCCACCGCCTCCGGAGCACGCCCTTCGAGGACGAACCGGAGCTGGACGATTTGCTCGAGGACCGGTTCGACGACGGGACTGATGAGGGGGACGGCGAAGACGACGGATCCGACGAGAGCGAGCGTGACGAGCGCGGCGACGACGAGCGGGGCGCCGAAAGCCAGGACGATTCTAGCGAATCAGACTCCGACAGGGACGAGCCCGGTGGCCCTGACGCCGAGTCGGGCGATAACGACTCGAGTTCGGGACCCGACCGGGGAGAGCGGCCGGAAAGCGGCGACGAACCCGCCGCGGAGCAGTCGGCCGCAGATACCGGTGGCGCAAGTCCGGACGACTCGAGCGATAGCGACGACGACTCAGATTCGAACGCGGACGACTCGAACTCGAGTTCAAACGATAGCGACGAGGACGCGGACGAAACCGCGCAACCGCTCGTGCCCGGACAGCAGCGGGCCGATATCGGCGATGCCTCGGCACCGGACCTCGAGACGCCCGACGCCGAGCGCGGTGACGAGACCGCGACCGGCGGCTCGCGGGCCGCTACCGCGCCGAGCGTCGACAACCGCGGCGCCCGCGTTCGGACCGAACCCGCCGACGGAGACGGGCCGATCGACGCCGCCGCGTCCGTGCGATCGGCGGCAGCGCGCGGCGAGTCGCGGGTCGAAAAGCGCGACCTCCGGCAATCCGTCCGTACGGGCGATACGTCGGTAACCATCGTCTTCGCCGTCGACGCCAGCGCCTCGATGCGGCCGGCGATGCGGACCGCGAAGGGCGTCGTCCTCGAGTTGCTGCGCGACAGCTACGAGCACCGCGACGAGGTCGCGTTCGTCGCCTTCGCCGGCGAGGACGCCGACGTTCTGTTGCCGCCGACCGACAGCGTCTCGCTGGCCGCGCGCCACCTCAAGGAGCTTCCCTCCGGCGACCGAACGCCGCTGCCCGCGGGCCTCGAGACGACCGCGGAGACCCTCGAGCGAGCCGACACCGACGCATCGGTGGTCGTGCTCGTGACTGACGGTCGCGCGAACGTCGCCGAAGGGGGTCCAACCGAGTCGACTCGTCGCGCCGCGCGGCAACTCGCACGTCAAGGCGCACACGTCCTCGTGGTCGACGCCGGCGACGACGCGCGAGCCGGCCTCTCGGGGCTGGTCGCCGACGAAACCGACGGCGACCTGATCGACCTCGAAGCGCTGTCGCCGGAAGCGGTGCGAACGGCGGCCGATCGTGCTGCATCCGAGTAGCGGCGGCAGCGACGCACTCCCAAAGTGTGTTGGAGTTTGGTTTACCCTGCCGCGTCCCGATTGCGAGGACAGTGAGTACGATCGACTGTCCGAGTTGCCTCACTGACTCGGGAACCGAAACGGATCGAACCGCACTCGAGTACGGTCTCGAGAAGACGTTCGAGTGCGACCGCTGTGGATACGTCTGGAACGTCGTATTCTGACGCGCAGCGACCCGTGGCGTATCGAACGTCGACCTCGAGACGCTCGAACCGACCAGCAGCGGCTTTTGGTTCAGGATCGTCGAGAGAGTAACCGTCGTCTACAGATATCTCAGGACGGTGCACTGTCCGGTTGTGACGGCCGTCGCGGATCAATACGCCTTTTGACTTGCCGCTCCGTGATCCGACGAGCACCTATCCATGACGGGGGACGACGCGGCCGGCGATGGGGCCGCCAGGGACGATATCGAGTACGGGATCGACGACCGGCCGCCGCTGGGCGAATCGTTCGTCCTCGGCGTGCAACACTACCTGACGATGGTCGGGGCGAACATCGCCGTCCCGCTGATTCTGGCGGCGGCGATGGGGATGCCGGACGACGTCACCGCGCAGTTTATCGGCACCTTCTTCGTCGTTTCGGGGATCGCGACGCTGGCCCAGACGACGTTCGGGAACCGCTACCCGATCGTGCAGGGCGCGCCGTTCTCGATGCTCGCGCCGGCGCTGGCGATCATCACCGTCGTGACCGTGGGCGGCGTCGGCGGCGGGGACTGGCAGACCGCCTTAGTCCAGTTGCAGGGCGCGATCATCGTCGCCGCGACGGTCGAAGTACTGATGGGGTATCTCGGCCTCGTCGGCAAACTCCGGCGGTTCCTCTCGCCGGTCGTCATCGCCCCGACGATCATGCTCATCGGTCTCTCGCTGTTTAGCGCGCCACAGATCACCGCACAGGAACAGAGTTGGTGGCTTCTGGCACTGACGCTCGGGCTGATCCTGCTGTTCTCGCAGTACCTCGACGTCAAACACCGGGCGTTCAAACTGTATCCGGTTATCCTGGCGCTCGTGATCGCCTGGGCCGTCGCCGCGGCGCTGTCGGCGACCGGCGTGATCGTCGACGGGCACCCGGCCTACGTCCCGCTCGGTGACGTCACCGACACGCAGCGGTTCCTGCCGATCTACCCGTTCCAGTGGGGCGCACCGCAGTTTACGACCGCGTTCATCGTCGGGATGTTCGCCGGCGTCCTCGCCTCGATCGTCGAGAGCATCGGCGACTACTACGCGGTCGCGAACCTGACCGGGTCCGGCGCGCCGAGCGAACGGCGGATCAACCACGGCATCGGCATGGAGGGGCTAATGAACGTCTTCGCGGGCATCATGGGCACCGCCGGCTCGACCTCCTACTCCGAGAACATCGGCGCGATCGGGCTCACCGGCGTCGCCTCCCGCTACGTCGTCCAGTTGGGCGCGCTCGTCATGCTGTTCGTCGGGTTCATCGGCTACTTCGGGCAACTGATCGCGACGATTCCCGACCCCATCGTCGGCGGCCTCTTCATCGCCATGTTCGGCCAGATCGTCGCCGTCGGCGTCTCCAACCTGCGCCACGTCGACCTCGAGTCCTCGCGGAACACGTTCATCGTCGGCTTCGCCCTGTTCGTCGGGCTGGCGATCCCCGCCTACATGGGCAACTTCGAGAGCACGATCGCGTTCCGCGAGGCCATCGGCCTCGAGGCCACGCTCGCCTCGCTGCCGATCTGGGCCGAGGCGGTCGTTCAGGTGGCCGTCGACACCGTCTACATCATCGGCTCGACCGGGATGGCCGTCGGCGGGCTCGCCGCACTGATTCTCGACAACACGATCGCCGGCTCGCGCGAGGAACGCGGCCTCGCACACTGGGACCGGATCACCGAAGACGAATCCGAGTTCGACTCCTTCTGGGACCGCTGGCTCGGCACCGGCAGTGCCTCGAGCGTCGACTCCGGGCGAAGCGACTGAGCGGCCCGTTCCCCGAAGCGGCCGATAGTATATACGTCCGCGACGCGGACATCGGACCGATGGCGGAACTTACGCTCGAGGACGGACGGCTCTGGTACGAAACGCACGACCCGAGCCGGACCCGCGGACAACCCCTCGTCTTCGTGCACGGCGGCTGGCTGAACGGCACCGCTTGGAACCCGCAGGTCGAGCACTTCGCAGACGACTACCGCATCGTGACGCTGGACGTCCGCGGCCACGGCCAAACGGGCGCGACCGACGCCGACCGGTATTCGATCGAGTTGTTCACGGACGATCTCGAGGCGCTGCTGTCCCACCTCGAGATCGAGCGTCCAGTCCTCTGTGGCCTTTCGCTCGGTTCGATGGTCGTCCAGGAGTATCTCCACCGTCACGCAGGCGCGGGGACGGTCCCGGATTCGAGTTCCGGCGCCGACGCTACGTCGAACGGCACCGCTCCGGCGGGTGCGATCCTCGGCGGGGCGGTTCGCTCGATGCCGCCCGTCGACCTCCCGTCGGGAGTTAAACCGTTCGTCTCGCCCGGACCAGCGCTCGGGACCGCGCTATCGCTGACGGGGCCGAAGACGACGTTCCGATCGCTGCTCCAGTCGATCCGCGCGACGACCGGCCAGCAGTGGCTGTCGGTCGATCCCGAGGTCCGCGCGGCGGCGATGGACGCCGTCGGCGAGGTCTCCCGCGCGGAGTTCCGGAAGGTCTTCGACGCGCTCGTGCGGTACGATCCGCCGGAACTGACCGGCGTCGACGTCCCGACGCTCGTCGTCCACGGCGAGCAGGAAGCCCCGCAGGTCAAGCGCCAGGGTGCACAGATCGCGTCGGCCGTCGCCGACGGCCGTCAGGTGACGCTCGAGAAGGCCGGGCACCTCGTCAATCAGGACCGGCCGACTGCGTTCAACGCGGTGAGCGAGGACTTTCTGCACGGCCTCGCCGACGGGCTGGCCGCCCGTTGACTCGAGGGAGAGTGCGATCACTCAACGGGCCCTGAACGGTCGAACACGTCGCATTTCGACCGTTTAGTCGGATTTACCCAAAGTACGTTGGAGGAATGGTGATAGGGGAGTGACGTGTATTCTGTTCTTGTGAGTCAATCAAAATCGAGTACGAAGACCGTCGTCGTGTGTCAGTCCTGCGAGTCGGTCTTCGTCTCCGAAGTCAAACCCGACGGGACGATCCGACCGATCGGCGTTTCCGCGGACTGCACCTGCGGCGACGGCGATTTCCGTCGAATTTCGGGGACGGCCGACCTCGAGTAAGGTCGATCGAGTAACGCGGTCGTTCGGCGTTCAGTTCGATTCAACTGAGATTCATTCTTCGTGCCTCTCGGGACACCGAATTCGAGGACGCACAGCGACGGCTCTCCGGTCAAAGTCCGGTGTCTCCTCGGTCGATGGGAAATACCCGCACGTCGTGACGATTGAATCACACGACCGGTTGAACTAATTGAATTCGGTTGAATCCGGCGGAAATCGACAGACACGCGTCAGACGCCTCCACAACGCTTATTCGCGCGGACACGACTTGTATGAGCAATGGCCGGGTTAGACGACGTGTTCGGGGAGCTCTTCTCCGGTGCCGACGCGATTTTGCTGTTCGCACCGAGCGGATCGTTCTACGAACGGTTTCGGGAGATCGACGACCTCGACGTCGTCGTTGTCGGCACGGAGAACGATGTCAACGCCGATACGTTCGTCGAACTCCCCCTCGAGTTCGAGAACGTCTCCGAACGGATCCGGTTCGCCCTCGAGGGCGCGTTAGAAGAGAACGTCGTCGACGACGGCGACGAACTCATCTGCGCGACGGGGGTCTTCGACGACGAGATCGATACCGTCTCCCGCGTGCGTGCGGACGCCGACTCCCACACCGGCATCTACGATCTGTTCGCCCAGTCTCGGGCCGAACCCGAGGTCATCAAGTCCGTCCTCGAGGTGGCGATCGAACTCGGACAGAAGGGCCAGAAGGGCAAACCCGTCGGCGCCTTGTTCGTCGTCGGCGACGCCGGCAAGGTGATGAACAAGTCCCGGCCCCTTTCTTACAACCCCTTCGAGAAGTCCCACGTCCACGTCGGCGACCCGATCGTGAACGTGATGCTCAAAGAGTTCTCGCGGCTGGACGGCGCGTTCGTCATCTCCGACGCCGGCAAGATCGTCTCGGCCTACCGCTACCTCGAGCCGTCCGCCGAGGGGATCGACATTCCGAAGGGTCTGGGCGCGCGGCACATGTCCGGCGCGGCGATTACGCGGGATACGAACGCGGTCTCGATCGTGCTCTCCGAGAGCGACGGGCTCGTCCGGGCGTTCAAGGCCGGCGAGCTTATTCTGGAGGTCGATCCGGAGGCGTACTGATATGAACTGGCAGACGTTTCTCGACGAGCCGGCGGTGATCGCAGCCGCGGTGTTGGCGCTCGGATTCGTCGTCGGCTACCTCGTCGGGCGGCTCAACAAGGAACTGTTGGCGGCGTCGGGCGTGCCCGATGCCGTCGAGGGGACGCCCTTCGAGCGGACGGCCCAGTCGCTGGGCACGTCGACGGTCGAGATCGTCGCCCGCCTCAGTTCGTGGTTCATCTACGGGATCGCGGTCCTGACGGCGATCCACATCGCCCAGCTGCTGGACACGGAGGCCTTCTGGTTTCAGGTCACGCAGTACATCCCACAGGTCTTCATCGCGGTGCTCGTCCTGATCCTCGGGTTCATCGTCGCGGACAAGGCGGAACTCGTCGTCAGCGAGTACCTCCGGAGCGTCAAACTGCCGGAGGTCTCGATCATCCCGCGGCTGGTCAAGTACTCCGTCCTCTACGTGGCCTTTCTCATCGCGCTGGGCCAGATCGGCGTCTACATCTACCCGCTGTTGATCCTGCTCGCCGTCTACGCGGCCGGGATCGTCGTCGTCGGTGCGGTCACCTTCAAGGACTTCCTCGTCTCGAGTGCGGCGGGGATCTACCTGCTGTTGAACCAGCCCTACGGTATCGGCGACGAGATCCGGATCGGCGACCAGGCCGGAATCGTCCAGGAGGTCGATCTGTTCGTGACGAAGATCGAGGACGACTCGGAGGAGTACATCGTGCCGAACCGCAAGGTGTTCGAGGAAGAAATCGTCCGCGTTCGCGACTAGCGATTCACCGCGTGCCGTCGGCGGTCTGCAGGCCGCTGCTCTCAGTCCTACGCCGTCCGCAGCCCTCAGTCCTCACTCCTCGAGATCGAGCGAGAGGCCCGGATGCCAGCGGTCCGCGCCGGCCTCGCGCTTGGCTGCGTCCATCTTCGCGAGCAGGTGCGTCGCGAGGGTGGCGGTTTCGGCGGCGCGAGATTCGCCCTCCGTGCGGAACTCGCCGGTCTCGCGGTTGGCGTAGACGGTACAGACGGCGCCGGCGCGCAGCCCGTAGATGTTCGCCAGCGTCATGATCGCGCTGGCCTCCATCTCGATGTTCTTGACGTTCGCTTCTTTGAGTTGCGCGACCAGGTCGTCGGCGCCGGCCGCCTCGAACCCCTCGAAGCCGGGCCGGCCCTGGCCCGCGTAGAAGGAGTCCGCGCTCATCGTGACCCCGGTGTGGTAGTCGTAGCCCAGCCGTTCGGCCGCGGCGACGAGCGCGCTGACGACCTCGTAATCCGCAGCAGCGGGGTAATCCTCCCGGACGTACTCGGCGCTGGTCCCCTCCTGGCGCACGCCGCCGGTGGTGATCACCAGATCGCCGACGTCCATCTCGGGCTGGATCGCACCGCAGGAACCGACGCGAATGAACGTCTCGACGCCGACCCGGGCGAGTTCCTCGACGGCGATCGCGGCCGAGGGGCTGCCGATCCCCGTCGACGTGACCGAGATCGGCGTCCCCTCGTAGCTCCCCGTCGCCGTCCGGTACTCCCGGTGGTGGGCGCGCATCTCGTGGTCGTCCCAGAAGGCGACGATCTTCTCGAGGCGCTCGGGGTTGCCCGGCAAGAGTACGGTGTCGGCGACGTCGTCCGGGCTGACCTCGAGGTGGTACTGTACGTCCGCGTTCGGGTCTTCGCTGTCCCCTGGCATCGCTGTTGAACGGGGAGCGATTCGGGCCGGCGCCGTATATAAATGCGGGGCCCGCGTAGACCGAATATGGCAATCGAGTCTCGTGGTACCGAGACGCAAGGGGAGAGCGAGTGGGAACTCGCGGATACCTACGTCGCCGCCATTCAGCACGACTTAGCGGATGTCCCCGAGGACGTAACCTACGTCGGCGTCGTCCGACAGCCGGCCCCGTGGTTTCACGCGGCCGTCGACGAGAACCACCCCGAACTCGGGCCCCCCGCCGACCTGCTCGAGTCGATGCGCGAGATCGAGGAGGACATGAAGATGCAGGGGCTGTGCGAGGAAGGCGCCCACAACGCGGCCTGGGATCAGGTCGGGTTCGAGGAGGCCTATTGCGACCACCTCGAGACGTCAACGGACGCGCAGGCGGCGCTCGAGGAACTCGTAGACCGACTCGAGTCGGGCGAGTCGATCGCCCTCGTCTGTTTCGAGAACACTGAGAAGAAGCGGTGTCACCGGACGGTTCTGCGGGAGCGCCTCGAGCGGCGGCTCGCCGGACGCCCCGAATCGGAGTCCTAGTCGTCCTCGAGCGTCTCCTGAGAGATCGTATTCGGCAGCAGGTCGCCGAGCGTGTACTCGGTCGGCGCCTCGCCTTCGCCTTCGTCGCAGATGACGACGAGATCGTCGTCGCAAAACTCCGCGAGCGTCTGGCGACACATCCCGCAGGGAGTGACGCCGTCCCGGCGGCCGGAACTGACGGCGATCCGCGCGAAGTCGTCGTGGCCTCGCTTGACCGCCTCGGCGACCGCCACCTCCTCCGCGTGGAGGCTGTTACTGAAGTTCGCGTTCTCGAGGTTACAGCCGACGAAGACCGCGCCGTCGGCCGTCTCGAGGGCGGCGCCGACGCGGTATTCGGAGTAGGGAACGTGGGCCCGGGACTGGATTTCGCGTGCGCGCTCGAGCAAGTCGTCGGAGTCGTCGGAATCAGCCATGCACCCTACTGTGCGGGGCGGAGACAAGAAGGCACTGCTGTCGGCGATTCGTCGGGTGAAAATCGACGGCGAGACGCGACCCGGTGCTCAGTCCTCGCCGGACTCGTAGTGATCGCCGGCGGCGTCGGGCAGCCGCGTGCGGCCGACGAGCACGAGGACGACGATGACCGTCATGTGCGGGATGACGCGGATGAGCTCCGTCGGAATGGCGTACCCCGCCGCCTGCATCCCGTTTTGCACCGCGTTGAGCCCGGCGAAGAGGAACGAGCCCAGCAGGGCGCCGATCGGGTGGTAGTTCGCGAGCAGGTAGGTCGCGATCGCGATGAATCCGCGGCCGTTGATCGCCGTGTCGCCGCCGCCGGCGAACGTTCCGAGGTCGCCCAGCGCGAAGCCGGCACCGCCGAGGCCGGCGAACACGCCCGAGAGGAGGACGGCGGCGTACCGGACCTTGCGGACGTCGACGCCGGCCGTGTCGAGCGCCTTGGGGTTCTCCCCGCTGGCGACGACCCAGCGCCCGAAGTTCGTCCGGGCGAGCAGGTACCAGCCGATGGCTGCGCCCGCGAGCATGATGTAGACCTGCGGTTCGGTGTCGAACAGCAGGTAGCCGACGAGCGGCAGGTCCGACAGGACCGGGATCGTCACGCTCGAGAAGCGGCCGACGCTGGCGGTGTTCGGGCTCCCGAAGACGATCTGGGACGCGAACGGCGCCAGCCCGAGCGAGATGAGCCAGACGGCGAGTCCCGCGATGATCTGGTCGGCCTTGAACTCGATACAGACGACCGCGAACAGCAGCGCGAACAGCACGCTGATGATCGTTCCGACGAGCAGGCCCCACCAGTGATTCGACAGGCCGGCCGTCGCCTCGCCGACGCCGAGCCAGTGGACGGCGACGATCGAGCTAAACGCCGAGACGATGAGCAGCCCCTCGATGCCGATGTTGATGACGCCGCTTTTCTCGGCGAAGATGCCGCCGATCGCCGCCAGCGCGATCGGCACGGCCAGCCGGAGCATCGCCGTGTGCGTGCTCGGACTGGCTGCGATCGAGAGCAACACGCCGGCCCACGAGTCGGGGGCGAGCAGGCCGACGACGATCCAGACGGCCAGCACGGCGCCGGCGCCGAGCAGTCCGATGGTGGTTCGCCGCGAGAACGGCAGTGTCGGTTCGTCAGCGTCCGCGTCGTTCGTGTCGGTCGGGGTTCCGGTGGGCTTACTCATCGGTGTCACCTCCAGTCTCAGCAGCGGCATCGGCGTCGCCGCCGTCCGCACGGGCCGGCCGCGTCGTCTCGAGGTCGACGAACCGTCGCCCGAACATCCGGAAGAACTCCGGCATCGCGACGAACAGGATGATCAGGCCGGTGAGGATGCCGACCAGTTCCGGCGGGACGTCCGTCGACGTCCCGATCGAGTTTCCGCCGCTGTCTAACACCCCGAACAGGAACGCCGCGGCGCCGACGCCGATCGGGTTGTTGCCGGCCAGCACCGACACTGCGATCCCGTCGAAGCCGATCGACGGCACGTTCTCGAGCCAGCTACCGTGAACCATCAGCACCCAGAACGCGCCGGCGACGCCGCCCAGCGCGCCCGAGAGGGTCATGCTGGCGACGGTCATGCGCTTCTCGTCGACGCCGCCGTAGGCGGCCGCCGCGGGCTGGGTGCCGCTCGTCCGCAGTTCGTAGCCGAACGAGGTGCGGGCGAACAGCCAGGCGATGCCGACCATGAGCGCGACGGCAAAGCCGAGCGCGAGCAGCGAGAAGTTCGCCGACCCGCCGAACCCGACGTACGGAACGGTCGGAATCTCGGCGTACTCGGGGATTCGCTCGGTCCGCGGGTTCGTGCTGTTGGGGTCCTGGAACCACTGCGAGAGCATCGTCGACGTGACCCCGGTCGCGACGAAGTTGAGCATGATCGTCGTGATGACCTCGTTGGCGTCCGCGTAGGCTTTGAGGACGCCGGGCAGCGCCCCGTAGAGGCCGCCGACGACCGCGCCGGCGAGCACGCCCAGCGGAATCAGGACGATCGTCCCGATGAAGCCACCGGGAACGATCGTCGCCGCGTAGACGACCGTCACGGCCGTCGCGAGGCCGCCGAAGACGAGTTGACCTTGCGTCCCGATGTTGAGCAGGCCGGCGCGGAACGCGACCGCAACTGACAGTCCCGCAAAGACCAGCAGCGTCGTCTGCTGGAGCGTCCGCGCGAGGCTGTAGTTCGTGGGGCTCCAGCCGCCCTCGAGCGGGTGGCCGATGGCCCCGAGGAACAGCTCGTAGTAGACCTGCATCGGGTTGTAACAGAACGTCGTGCCGGCCAGCTCGAGGCCGGTCCGACAGGAGGCGATGCCCCCGGAGACGAACACCAGCACGCCGCCGACGAGGACGGCGGCCAGCAGCGCGGCGACGCTGATGACGACCCGCTCGAGCACCGACGCCTGAACCAATCGTTCGAGGAGGCGCTCGAGGCGCTCCTTCGAGGCGCTCATCGGGGGTCACCCCCGGTGCCGGCGGCGCCGTCGGCACCGTTGGCGCTGGTACCGGCACGGCCGCCGTCGGCCTCGAGTTCCTGTCCGGCCATCAGCAGGCCGAGTTCCTCTTCGGTGACGGCGTCCGGATCGGTGACGTCGATGAACTCGCCCTCGTAGATGACCGCCAGCCGATCCGAGAGCGAGCGAACCTCGTCGAGTTTCGAGGAGACGAGCAAGATTGCCACCCCCTCGCGGCGGAGGTCGAGCAGGCGGTCGTGGATGAACTCCGTCGAGCCGATGTCGACCCCGCGAGTCGGATGCGTCGCGATGACCAGCGACGGATCGCGCTCGAACTCGCGGCCGACGATGAACTTCTGCTGGTTTCCGCCGGAGAACGAGCGGGCGTCCGCGTCGGCGTTCGGCGGGCGAACGTCGTAGGTCTCGATGATTTCCTCGGCGTGGTCGCGGACTTCGGCCCAGTCGATGCGGCCGCCGTTGGCGAACGCCGGCGACCGCTGGCTGCCGAGCACGCCGTTCTCCACGAGGTCGAAGGGCATGACGAGCCCGCGCTCGTGGCGGTCCTCCGGAATGTAGGCCATCCCGGCCTCGATTCGCTCGCGGCGGGACCAGTCGGTGATGTCGGTCCCTTCGTAGGTGATCGTCCCCTCGTCGGGCGTCCGCAGCCCGGTGATCGCTTCGATCAGTTCGGCCTGCCCGTTGCCGTCGACGCCTGCAATACCGACGATTTCGCCGGCGCGGACGTCCAGATCGATTCCCGAGACGACGTCGACGCCGCGCTCGTCCTCGACGGCGACGTCCCCCGTCGAGAGGACGACATCGCCCGTCTCGACCGGTTCAGATTCGGCCTCGAGCAGGACCTCGCGGCCGACCATGCGCTCGGCCAGGTCCTCCCGGGTCGTGCGCTCGGGGTCGACCGTGCCGACGGACTCCCCGTCCCGGAGGACGGTGATCGCGTCGGCGGCGTGGGTCGCCTCCTCGAGTTTGTGCGTGATGAAAATGATCGTCTTCCCCTGTGCGGTGAGTTCGTCCAGGACGTCGTAGAGGCCCTCGACCTCCTGTGGCGTGAGGACGGCGGTCGGCTCGTCGAGAATGAGCACGTCGGCGCCGCGGAACAGCGCCTTGAGGATCTCGACGCGCTGCTGGACGCCGACGCTCAAGTCTTCGACCGTCGCCTGCGGATCGACGTCGAAGCCGTAGCGATCGCAGAGGTCCCGTACTTCGCGCTCGACCTGCTCGCGGTCGACGGCCATCCCGAACCACTTCGTCGGCTCGTTGCCCAGCGCGATGTTCTCGGCGACGGTCATCGTGTCGACCAGCATGAAGTGCTGGTGGATCATCCCGACGCCGGCGTCGATGGCGTCTCGCGGGGAGTCGAACGCTCGTTCCCGGCCGTCGACGACGACGCGCCCCTCTTCGGGCTCGTAGAGTCCGTAAAGGACGTTCATCAGCGTCGTCTTCCCGGCCCCGTTCTCGCCGAGCAGGGCGTGGACGGTCCCGCGCTCGACCTGCAGGTCGACGTCGTCGTTGGCGACGACGCCGGGGAACCGCTTCGTGATGCCGTCCAAGTGGACGGCGAGGTCGCTGCCGGTGCTCTCCCGGTCTCGATCCAGGTCGGCGGAACGGCGGCCGCCCCGCGCGTCCGACCCCGAATCGGTCGGTGCTGCCCCGTCAGTCGTTCCCGTTCCCGACTCGGTCATCGGTTACAGTTCGCTTGGAACGTCGATCTCGCCGTCGATGATCTGCTGTCTGGACTCGTCGACCTGATCCTTGATCTCCTGGGGGATCTCGTCGCCGATCTGGTCGCCGTAGACGGCGCCGACGCCCTCCTGCTCGAGGCCGAGCGTCTCGGTCTCGCCGCCGGCGAACTCGTCGTTGACGACGGACTCGATCGCGGTGTAGACCGCGGTGTCGACGCGCTTGACCATGCTCGCGATGATGACGTCGGCGAAGTCCGCGTTGGACAGCGACTGGTCGCTGTCGACGCCGATCGCGAACCGGCCCTCGTCCTGAGCGGCCTGGAAGACGCCGATCCCGGTGCGGCCGGCCGCGTGGAAGATGATGTCCGCGTCCTGGTCCTGGTACATCGTTCGGGCGGCCTGCTGGCCGCCGGCGGTGTCGTTGAATCCGCCGACGTACGTCGAGACGACCTCGGCGTTTTCGTTGGCGTGCTCGACGCCGGCCTGGAAGCCGGCGTGGAACGACTCGATCAGCGGCGATTCCGTGCCGCCGACGAAGCCGACGACGTCGGCGTCGGGGTTCGTCTCGCCGGCACCGGCCGAGAACTCCTCCTGGGTCAACAGCCCGGCCAGCTGGCCGACCTGGAACGACCCCTGGGGTTCGCCGAAGACGTAGCTCCGGACGTTGTCCTCCTCGACGACGTCGTCGACGATGATGAAGTTCTGGTCCGGGTACTCCGGCGCGTTCTCCGAGAGCGCGTCCTTCTGGGCGTAGCCGATGCAGTTGACCAGATCGTAGTCGCCGCTCTCGGCGAAGTCGCGCTGTGCGCCCTCGAATTCACCCTCCGAACCGGGCTCCGTCTCGTCGTACGTGATGTCGAACTCCTCGCGCGCGTCTTCGACACCCTGCTTGGCCATGTCGTTGAACGAGTCGTCGCCGAGGCCGCCGGTCGCGTAGACCATCCCGACCTGCGCGCTCGCGTCGCCCGATTCCTCGCCGAACCCGCCGACGCAGCCCGCCATCGCCGTGAGTCCAGCAACACCCATCCCCTTCAGAACAGCTCGTCTGTTACGTGGCATAGGAGCGACTAGCGCAAACAATTGGTTTATACTCGTCGGAATCTGCGGCACGGAATAAACGAGTGCATGGGAATCACTCGTACGCGGGTGAGAACCACCACCAACCCGAACAGTTCACTTGTGTTTCATCCGATGATTCATCGGGAAAATCGACGCGGGCGGTCAGTTCGCGTCGTCGACCGCCGACTCGACGACCGTCCGCGCGTCCGCGATCAGGTCGTCGACCGTCTCGCTCTCGGCGTAGATCCGCACGTAGGGCTCGGTCCCGCTCGGGCGCACGAGCACCCAGGAGGCGTCGTCGAACTCGAGGCGCACGCCGTAGTCGGTGTCGACGGCCGCGTCGGGGAAGGCGTCCGGAAGCTCGGTCTCGAGGGCCGTCATGACCGCGGGTTTAGCGTCGTCGGGGCAGTCGACGCTGACCTTCCGGTAGGGGCGTTCGGTGACCGGCTCGCGAAGCGCGTCGGTGCTACCGGCGTCGGCGACGAGTGCAGCGACGACGGCGGCGCTCGCGACGCCGTCGATCCAGCCGCCGAAGGCGGTGTGGATGTGCTTCCAGGGTTCGGCGGCGAAGACGACCGCGGTGTCCGCGTCGCCCTGCCGTCGCTCGCGCGCGATGCCCTCGTGTAACGCGCCGAGGCGAACGCGTTCGACGCGCCCGCCGGCCTCGCGGACCCGCTCGTCGATCCGGGCGGAGGCGTTCGGCGTCGTCACGACGACGGGGTCGGCGGCGTCGCTCGCGGCGACGTAGTGTTCCGCGACGACCGCGAGGACGGTGTCCTCGTGGATCACGTCGCCGTCGGGGCCGAGGACGACGAGTCGGTCGGCATCGCCGTCGTGAGCGAGGCCGAGGTCGAACTGTCCGCCGCTCGCGCCGGCGCCGCTCGAGTCGGTCGCCATGAACTCGATGAAGTCGGTCAGCGTCTCCGGCGTCGGCTTGCTCTCGCGCGCGGAGAAGTGGCCGTCGACGTTCGCGTTCACCGCGGTAACTTCGGCGCCGAGGCGCTCGAGGACGTGCGGCGTCGCAACCGACCCCATACCGTTGCCGCAGTCGACCGCGATCGAGAGGCCGGCGAGGGGACGGGCGGTCGGCGTTTCGGCGTCCGTGTCGTCGCTCGAGGCGAACTGCTCGCGGACGTAGTCCCCGACTGCATCGCGGTACTGTTCGAGAATCTCGAGACCGGCCGACTCGCCCCACTGGTCCCACGCCGCGAGGCCGTCGTCGGCGGCGGCGACGGCGTCCTCGATCGCGCGTTCGGCGTCGCGGTCGTACTCGACGCCGTCGGCGAAGAGTTTGATGCCGTTGTCCGTCGGCGGGTTGTGACTCGCGGTGATCATCACGCCGCGTCGGCCCTGCGAGGCGTACGCCAGCGCCGGCGTCGGCACCTGCCCGAGCCGGTAGACGTCCGCGCCCGCGCTCTCGAGGCCGGCTTCCATCGCTGCGGCGAGCGCCGGCCCCGTTTCCCGGCCGTCGCGCCCGACGACGAACGTTGCGCCTGGTTCGCCGGCGGCCCGACCGACCTCGAGGGCCAGCGCCGGCGTCACGTCGGTTACCGGACCGCGAATCCCGGCGGTCCCGAACAGTGTCATGTACGGCCGTTCCGCGAGGAACTACTTATACTGTGGAGAAGCGGTACGAGGACGTGACGACGCTGCGGTGGCGCCGTGTCGTCTACTCGTCGGGTAGTTCGTCGACCAATACGACGGCCTCGCCGTCGATGACCGTCTCGTCGTCGGACTCGTCGCGGATCTGGGTCTCGAGGCGGAACTGGTCGTTGCCGAGGTCCTCGACGACCTCGACGCGGGCCGAGACGCGGTCGCCGATTTTGACGGGGCCGCGGAACTCCAGATCCTGCGAGAGGTAGATCGTCAAGCCGGGCAGGCGCGCCAGCGCGGCGCTGATGAGCCCGGCGACGAGCGTGCCGTGGACGATCCGCTCGCCGAACCGCGTCTGGGCGGCGAACTCGTCGTCCAGGTGGAGGCGGTTCGTGTCGCCGCTGATCTGGGCGAACGCGCGAACGTCCTCGTCGGAGAGGGTCTTTTCGAACGTGACGGCGTCGCCGACGCCGATGGCCTCGCGGCTGTCGACGGTACGCTCGAACGTCCAGTCGAGATTCGAGTGATCGACGGAGGGAATCGATGCGGGAACGATCCCGTCATCGGCCGTCGCGTCGTGACCGTCGGGGACCATCGCGGAGAGGGCTGCCCGGTTGGCGGCAGTGGCACTGCGGAGGAAACTCTGAGTCATCGCTGTCCACGCGTTCGTCATGGCAGCGAGGTTATTCCGCCCGGAATTCTGTGACATCTATATCTATCGTTGTTTGGGATGGCGTGGTAATGATTCTTTGGCTGAACAAGTAGGCCAGTATCCTCCGCCACGGACCGCGACGGACGACCTTCACCGGCGGCGCGGTCGGCGCGGTCGGCGCGGTCGCCGTTGCCGCCGCTGCTGACTCGAGCGACAAGCGGCCCGTCCCTCGAGTGACCCGACCCCTTCCGAACCTACTCGGCCCATCTGATGTCATTAGATGGCATCTAGTGGTAACGCTTATTAGCGCGGCGCTCGTTGGTTTAGTTGATGACGGACGACTCCGACCGATCGCTCTGGTTCCCGCCGGCGATGTTCGACGAGATGCAGGAGGCGGGCGAGCAAGTCGCGCAATCCCAGCAGGAGATGATGAAACAGTTGTTCCAGGCGAATTCGGCCAACCCGCTCGAGAACATGTCGGCCTTCGGGCCGATGAACATGGGCACGGCGACGTTCAAAGCCCGGGTCCAGAGCGGCGGTCGGATCAGCATTCCCGAACCCGAACGGGAGGCCCTCGACATCGAAGAGGGCGATATCGTCCAGACCATCGTCGTCCCCGTCAAACGCGATCGCGACGAGTAGTCGTCCCCGCAGACCAGGCTCGAACCCGAAACCGAACCCGGATCAAACCACACTCACACCCACACCGAATCCACCATGACTCAGAACCCCATCACCGCGTTCTTCGACGCCCAGCGTACCGCCGTCAAACAGTCCCAGACGCTCACCCACGACGCCCTCGAGGCACAGCAGGCCTCGATCGGCGCGTTCGCCGACGCTATGGAAAACTCCAGCAGTCTCGTGGAGTCCAATGCCGAACTGACGAAAGGCGCCGTCCACGCCTACTTCGACGCGCTCGAGGCGTCGATGCCCGAGGGCAGCGCCGACTTCGCTGAACTGCGCGACCTCGTCGACGACGGCGTCGACTCCGCGACCGAGGCCCAGCTCCAGTCGCTCGAGGCCGCCGTCGACGCCCTCGAGGAATCCGAGGAAGCCTACGACGAGTTCGTCGCGAACTACGCCGAGGCCGTCGACACGTCGTTCGACGCCGCCCTCGAAGCTCACGAGCAGGTCGAGGAGAACGTCACCGCAGTCGCCGAGAACGTCGAGCAGGCCGCCGACGAGTTCGACGCTTCGGCGTAACGCCGTCCAGCCCCGATTTTTTCACGCACGGTCCCGAACCACCACTACGTTACCTTCCCCCACACTACACTATGGCAGACTCACAGCAACCCCCGCAGGCCCAGAACTGGAACGCGTTCGTCGAACAGTGGAACGAGCAGTTCCTCGAGGCGCTCGAGGAGAACGTCGAAGCGCAGGCGCAGTTCGTCGAGAGCTGGTCCGAAACCGTCGGTCAGGCGACCGAAGACAACGAGATGTCCGAGGGCGTCGAAGGCTACGCGAAGGCCTACGAAACCTGGATGAACGCCTCCCAGCAGATGGTCGAGCGCGTCAACGACCAGCTCGAGGGCGAGGACGTCGACATCGAGGAGTTCCGCGACATCTGGCTCAACACGGCCAACGAGGCGTTCAAGGACGTCATGTCGACGACGGCCTTCGCCCGGATGACCGGCGAAACCGTCGGCGACGTCCTCGAACTCCAGCAGCAGGCCGACGAGGCCGCCCAGGAGACGCTGCGAACGCTCGGCTTCGCGACCGAGGAGGACGTCGTCGAAGTCGGCGACCGCCTCGTCGAACTCGAGCGCCGCCAGCACGACGTCGAGCGGAAGCTCGACCGGATCCTCGAGCACCTCGAGGACGAGGACCAGGAGTGAAACCATGAAAAATCCCTACGCAACCGTCCTGGACATCCAGCGCCAGGCCTGGGAGGCGACGGCCGATCTGGCCGAGAAGAGCCGAGTCGCGCCCGATCGAACCGAAACCATCGAGAACATCGAGGTCGGCCAGACGCCCAGCGAGGTCGTCTACGAGGAGAACAAGCTCGAGCTGCTCCACTACGAATCGCAGACGGAGGAGCAACACGACGTCCCGATCCTCATCGTCTACGCGCTGATCAACAAGCCCTACATCCTCGACTTGCAGCCGAACCGCTCGGTCGTCCGCCGGCTGCTCGAGGCCGGCTTCGACGTCTACCTGATCGACTGGGGCGAGCCCTCCAAGCTGGACCGCTCGCTGGGACTGGACGACTACGTCAACCGGTACATCGACAACTGCGTCGACGTCGTCCGCGACCGCTCCGGCCAGGACGCGATCAACGTGCTCGGCTACTGCATGGGCGGCACGATGTCGGCCATGTACGCCGCGCTCTACCCCGAGAAGGTCCGCAACCTCGGACTGATGGCTGCCGGCCTCTGTTTCGCCGGCGAGGGCGGCGTCCTCGAGCTGTGGGGCGCCGAGGACTACTACGATCCCGAGACGGTTACCGAGACGTTCGACAACGTCCCCGCGGACTTCCTCGATACCGGCTTCGCGCTGATGGACCCCGTCGCGAACAACGTGACGAAGTACGTCCGCTTCTACGACAACGTGGAGGACGAGGACTTCGTCGAGAACTTCGCCCGCATGGAGCGGTGGCTCGACGAGGGTATCGACGTCGCCGGCAAGGCCTACGAGGAGTTCATCCGCGACATCTACCAGGAGAACAAGCTCTACGCGAACGAGCTCGAGCTCGGCGGCGAGCGCGTCGACCTCGCGAACATCGACATGCCGGTGCTGCAGATCGTCGCGGAGTACGACCACCTCATCCCGCCGGGGGCGTCCAAGCCGTTCAACGAGGCGATCCCGGCCGAAGACACCGAGATCATGGAGTTCGCGACGGGCCACATCGGGATGTCGGTCTCCTCGCGGAGCCACGACGAACTCTGGCCGGACGTCTGCGAGTGGTTCGAGGAGCGCTCGAACGGTACCGAGGTCGAATCCGAGCCCGAGACGCCCGAACCCGAGGAGAAAGACGCCGCGCTCGCCGAGGACGTCGAAGGCGACGAGAGCGGTCCCGACGACCTCTCTGACGGCGGCGTGGACGTCGAGTCAGGTACCGACGCGGACGCTACCGAGATCGACATCGACGACGAGACGAGCGAGTTCCACGGCGAGGATCGGTCGGACGAGGAAATCGCCGCGCGCAGCGAAGACGACGTGCAGGACGAACCCGCGGCGCCGGGCGAGATGACCGTCGACGAAGACGTCGCCGAGGACATCACCGACGAGGAGTTGGACTCCGAGTCCGCTATCGAGGACGAGACCGACGACCTGACCGAACTGAGCGGCGTCGGGCAGGCCTACGCCGACCAACTCGCCGCGGCCGGCATCGAGACGTTCGACCAGCTCGCCGACGCTGACGCCGCCGAACTCGCCGCGGAGACCGGCCTCTCGCCGAGTCGCGTCGAGGACTGGATCGAACAGGCCGCCGAGCGGTAACGGCCGCTAACCCGTCGCGGCGGCCCCCGAGACCGGCTCGCTCGAGTCGGTCCCGATCTCGGACCGTCACGTTCGTTTTCGAGTCTGCGTGAACAGTCGCGTCGCGCGGAACGTATCACCTTGCATGCTATTATTTACCACCGGAGGTCGAACGTGCGAGCAGCCATGTCCATGGACGGACGAACCTGCGTCATCACCGGGTCGGCGCGCGGCATCGGCCGGGGGATCGCCGAGTACCTTGGAGAGGAAGGCGCGAACGTCGTCATCAACTACCGTTCCTCGGAGGGAGCGGCGAAGGAAGCCGTCGACGTGATCGAAACCGCCGGCGGTTCGGCCGTCGCGGCCCAGGCGGATGTCACCCACCGCGATCAGGTCGCACACATGCGCGAGGTCTGCCACGAGGCGTTCGGCCCGGCCGACGTGCTGGTCAACAACGCCGGCATCACCGCCGACAAGCAGTTCACGGAGATGACCCGCGAGGACTGGGACCGCGTTATGGACGTCAATCTCGGCGGGATGTTCAACTGTACCCAGGAGTTCTACGACGACATCTGGGAAGCCGAGGAAGGGCGACTGATCAACATCTCGAGCGTCGTCGGCAAACAGGGGAACTTCGGCCAGGCGAACTACGCCGCCGCCAAAAGCGGGATGTTCGGCTTCACGCGGACGATCGCCCTCGAACTCGCCCAGGGCGGTTCGACGGCCAACTGCGTCGCGCCCGGCTTCACGCGCACCGATATGGTCGAGAGCGTCCCCGACGAGGTGCTCGATCGGATCATCGCGGGGATTCCGCTCGAGCGCCTCGCGGAAGTCGAGGACATCGCCGCCCTCGTCCGGTTCCTGGCGAGCGAGGAATCGTCCTATATCACCGGCGAAGTGATCGATATCAACGGCGGGATGGACCTCTGAGCGGAACCGCCCACGGCTCACGCGACCAGCGCGCGCCACCCCGGCTCGTAACAGCAGACGAACGCCAGGGGAACGAAGAGGACGATCAACGGCCCGGCGTAGAGAATCAGGCTGTACGGATCCGGCGGCGAGACGATCCCGCCGACGATAACCGCGGTGGCGACGCCGACGCCGATCGAGCCGGCGATCCGCTCGAGGCGACCTGGCGAGTCGGTCCGCCGCGGCAACTCCCGCCGGTGGAGCAGATACACGGGAACGGCGATCGGCGAGAATACGAAGGCGAAAAGGCCCCAGATGCTGCCGTTTGCGCCGCGTGCGTTCGCGTCCGCCGCGATCGCGTAGGAGAGACAGAGCCCGGCGATGAGGAACGTCCCGAGGACCGTTATCGCCAGAATCGCTAACAGACCCATCGCCATTGATTACGCAGTTTTCGTGTGTGATACCATGAAACTTCGCCCGGAGTTGCACGATTCGGCGACGGTGAGTTCACGGTCCGCACCCAGCTGACGTTCGTACGCACCCGCCGCTAAAATATATTTTAGCTAACATATATTCGCTCGAGGCCCCTCGGTTTCGGTGATGCACTCGAGACCACCAACGCGATTCGAACCCGACGACCGCATCGGAGCGATCGGTGCACCGACTCGCGACGCACGGCCGTCCGCAGGCGACGGCGGAGCCGATTCGACGCCGAGCGACGCCATCATCAAGACGGGCACGACGACGGTCGGCCTCGCCGGCGCGGACGGGGCCGTTCTCGCGGCCGACGCGCGAGCGAGCCTCGGCGGCCAGTTCGTGACCAACAAAACGGCCCGGAAGATCGAGCCCGTCGCTGATCGGACGGCCGTCGCCTTTTCGGGCAGCGTCAGCGACGCGCAGTCGTTCGTGCGCCACCTGCGGGCCGAACTCAGCCAGTACGACCTCGAGCGCGACGGTCCCGCGTCCGTCGAGACGGCGGCGACCGTCGCCGGGGACCTCGTCCGCCGCGGCCCCTACCGCATCCTCGATCTGGTCTTAGCCGGCGTCGACGACGAACCGGCGGTCTACCAGATCGGCGGCGGTGGCGGCGTCATGGAAGCGCCCTACGCGGCCAGCGGCAGCGGGATGCAACTCGCCTACGGGGCGCTCGAGGCCGCCTACCAGCCCGATCGATCGGTCGCGGAACTGCGACCGATCGCGGCCCGTGCGGTCCGGAGCGCCGCCGAGCGGGACACCGCCAGCGGCGACGGAATGACGATCGCGACGATCACCGACGACGACCTCGCGATCGAGCGGTACGACGATCTCGAGCGCGCGGTTTCGGCGGTCGACAGCGACGAGAACGAGAGCGAGGGGGCGATCTAAGATGGACTCGAGCGCCAACCAGCAGGCCTACGACCGCGGCCACACCATCTTCTCGCCCGACGGCCGGCTCTACCAGGTCGAGTACGCGCGGGAAGCCGTCGAACGCGGCTCGCCGAGCGTCGGCGTCGTCGCCGACGACGGCGTCGTCCTGGCGGCCCGAAAACGGGTCCGGTCGCCGCTACTCGAGGCTGGAACGGTCGAGAAGATCCACCGGATCGACGACCACCTGGCGATCGCCTCGGCGGGCCACGCCGCCGACGCCCGCCAACTAGTCGACGTCGCGCGCCGCGAGGCACAGCGACACCGGCTGCGCTACGGCGAGCCGATCGACGCTGAACTGCTCGCGAAGCGTCTCGCCGACCACATCCAGGAGCACACCCAGACCGGCGGCTCGCGACCGTACGGGGTCGCACTGTTGGTCGCCGGCGTCGATCCGGACGGCACGGAGGGGACGCAACTCTACGAGGTCGATCCCAGCGGCACGCCGTACGGCTGGCGAGCCGTCGCCGTCGGCAACGGCGGCCGGGACGTGCGGCAGTTCCTCGAGGACCGGCTCGGTGACGGCGAGTCCGCTTCCGGCGACCTGCAGCAGGGCACTGCGACCGCGCTCGAGGCGCTGGCGGCGACGACCGACGAACCAGAACTAACGCCGGAAACGGTCGACGTCTGGACGCTCGAGGCCGGAGAATCGGAGACAGCGGCCTCGAGCCCGATCACGCAGCGGACCGGCGACGACCTCGCGTCGCTGCTCGCTGAACTCGAACTCGACTAAGAGCCGGTACTGGCGGTCGAGTCGGCCGGCTGCCCGGCGTCGACGTCAGGCTCCGGCTGCGGCGACACCGTTTCGGCGGACGCGTCGGCTCGCGTCTCTGTCTCGGGCTCGGAACCCGCATCCGAGGCCGCTTCGTCGGTCGGATCGGTCGTCGATCGCTGGACGTCGACCACGGAGAGCGTCTCGTCGACGTACAGCGCGAGGACGTCAGCCTCGAATTCGACGACGATGCGGACGGCGAACGGGTCCTCGGAGAGGACCGCTTCGGCCCACTCGGCGCCGACGTTCCAGATGGGACGGTCGTCGACCTCGCGACCGTGATCGCGGTAGAAGGCGACGACCGCGGAGTGATCCAGCAGCGTGAGGGAGACGGGACAGCGCGTCGTCGTACCGCAGGACTCGCACTCGAGTTCGGCCTGCACGTGGTCGGCGTGTTCGGCTGGAAGTTCGTCCTGAACGTCCTCCGAGGGTTCAACGAGTCGTGCAGCGACAGTTCCGCCGCAGTCCGGACAGAGTCCGCCCCGCATGCGTCCGAGTCGGTGACGGTGGTACCGGTCGAGCGCGTCCGGAAACTCGTCGCCGTGGCTCTCGAGGCCCGACGGCGGGAAGCCCAGATCGAGCACGGTGCGGTCGCAGCCGGCGCAGGACACCGTCACGACGTTGTCCCGCGAGCGCGCCTCGAGCGTCTCGCGGTCGCAGAACGGGCAGGGGTCCTCGAGGGCGACCGATGGGTGGTCGACGCGACGGGTGTAGGTTCCGGCCGCGATCGCTTGCGCGATGCGACGGCCGGCGTAGGTGAGTTCGTAGCCCTCGCCGTCCTCGGTTTCGCCGGCCTCGCTACCATCCCCGACCTTCCGCACGTACGACCCCTCGAGTTGCCGGAGGTGATAGGCAAATCCCGCGGTGGTGTCGACGTCGGACGCCTCGAACAGTTCGGAGAACGACGCGCTCGAGGCGCCCTCGCCCGTGGTCCGGTCGGCGAGCGTCTCGAGGATGCCCGTTCGGACGTCGTTGCCCAGCGCCTGGAAGGCGTCGCTGGGGAGCGACACCTGTTCAGTCTCACCGGTCGCGCCGCTTTCATCGGCCGTCGCGTCCGATATCCCCGGCTCCGTCCCGTCGTCGCGGGTCTCAGTCGAGGACGCGCGCCCGTCCTGCGAAGACATAGCACGCCCTAGGCGTCGGAGCGAAAAGTAGGTTCCGCGAGCGGCAAGGTCGTCGTTCGCCGCCGGTAGGGACGCCGATCACCCGTCACAGCCGGGGAGACTCGAGATCGCTGCGGTCGTTTCCGCGACGAGATCCTCGAGCACCGCTGCTGCCGGACGAACGTCGTCGACTCCACCGACGCTCTGACCGGCGTACAGCGCCATCGCTTCGATATCGCCCTCGACGTCGGGCGTCGCGAGCGCCTCGTCGTAGCGTTCGATCGGCTCGCCGTCGCCGGTTCGAGCGACCACGTCGTCTTCGCCGGGCCGTTCCCCGGCTGGCGGTCGGCCTGCGTCCGCCCAGCGCTCGAGCGTCTCGTTCTCGAGCACGCGGTGGGGCGTGCCCGGCCAGCCCTTGTCGAACAGCGTCGTGTACTCGGTCCCGGTCTCGTTGCTCTCCGCTAGTCGGCGGCGGTACTCCTCGTGAACGGTCGCTTCCTCGGTCGCGACGAACCGGGTGCCGAGCCACGCGCCGTCGGCGCCCAGCGCGAACGCCGCCGCGATTCCCCGGCCGTCGGCGATGCCGCCCGCGGCGACGATCGGAACCGCGTCGCCGACGGCGTCCGCGACCCGCGGGACGAGCGCCGTCGTCGCGACTTCACTCTGAACGTGGCCCCCCGCCTCGAGGCCCTGCGTCACGACGACGTCGATCCCGGCGTCGACCGCCTCGCGTGCAGCGGCCGCACTGCCGACCGTTTGCATCGCGACTGCGCCGGCGTCGTGTACCCGATCGACGTACGGCGCGGCGTCGCCGAACGAGAAGGAGACGATCGGCGCGCCCGCCTCGAGGACGGCCTCGAGATGGTCTTCAGTGTCAACTACCGTCGTCGCGTCGTCGAGCGCGAGGTTGACCGCGAACGGCGCGTCGGTCCGCTCGCGGGTGTCGTGGATTACGTCCCGCGTTTCCTCGAGGTCGCGCCAGGTCACCGCGAGGTGGCCCAGACCGCCGGCGTTCGAGACGGCCGCCGCGAGGTCGGGGTTCGTCGCGCTGCCGATCGGCGCCTGCACGATCGGGGACTCGATCTCGAGGGCGTCGCAGAGGTGCGTTCGAAGCGTCATCGGAGAATCCTATCGGTTCACATTGGCCGAGTAACACGTATTCGTTGGGGTCGCCATCGCTATCCTGCTAATAAAAGTCAACCGAGTATCATATTTTTAACCGCGTCTCACCGAGTGTGCGTATGTCTTCTCAGCGGTCGCTTCGCCTCGAGGAGTTGACGTGGCCGGAAGTCGAAACGGCGCTCGAGAACGGAACGCGGACGGCGATCGTCGCCGTCGGATCGATCGAACAGCACGGTCCGCACCTCCCGTTAGGGATGGACACGCTCGACGGCGACGAACTCGCCGGCCGTATCGCGCGGGAGCTCGGCGACGCGCTCGCGGCGCCGACGATACGCCCCGGTTGTTCGGGCCACCACATGGAGTTTCCCGGAACGATCACGGTCCCGCCGGAGACGCTGATGGACGTGATTCGCTCGTACTGTCGCTCGCTAGACGAACACGGCTTCGAGTACGTCGCGCTCGTTCCCACGCACGGCGGGAACTTCGCCCCCGTTAACACCGTCACGCCGGATATCGGGCGGGAGATCGACGCGACCGTGATCTCGCTGGCCGACCTCGACGAGCACATGCGGCTCCTGAACGAGGGGCTGTCCGAGGCAGGGATCGAGTACGATCAGGACGTCATTCACGCGGGAGCCGCCGAAACGTCGATCGTGTTGGCGATCGACGAGGGGCTCGTCCGAACCGACGCCCTCGAGCCTGGCCACGAGGGTGACGTCTCTCCCGCACGGTTGCTCAGCGAGGGGTTCAAGTCGATCACCGAAAACGGCGTGCTCGGCGACCCCCGCGAGGCGACCGCCGAAGCCGGCGAACGGATCGTCGAGAAAGTCGCGGCCGCGTACGTCGACCGGATCGAAGCCGAGCGCGAGGCGGCCTGAACGCTCGAGGGCAACGGTAACGACCGCCGTCCCCTACTCGAGCGTCCGCTTGTCCTTCTGCAGCACCCGCACGTTCTCGATGCCCGTCTCGGGATACTGCCCGTCCGCGTCCTTCTCGACGGCCTTGACCATGTCCCAGACGACGTTCAGGCCCGTCGTGACGCCCTCGAGGGCCTCCATCTCGCAGCCCGTCTTGCCGGTCGTCTCGACGGCGACCTCGAGTTCGACCCGGTCGTCGCCGAGTTCGAAGTCGGTCTCGACGTTCGTGATCGGGATCTGGTGGCACATCGGGATCGTCTCCCAGGTGTGTTTGACGGCCTGGACGGCGCCGACGCGGGCGGTCGCGAGCACGTCGCCCTTGCCGATCTCGTCGTCGCGGATGGCGTCGACGGTCGACGGCTGCAGGCGGATCTCGCCGGCGGCGACGGCCCGGCGCTCGCTGTCGGGTTTGTCCCCGACGTCGACCATCTGGACGTCGCCCTCGTCGGTGGTGTGGGTGAGGTCCTTCGAGTCGGTCTCGGACGCGTCGGCCCGCGGATCCGGATTCGAACCCTCGGCCGGCGTCGGGTCATCAGACATCGTCCTCACCTCCGTCCCACAGAACCGTGGGAATTTCCGCGAGCAGTTCGGAGGCGAGGAACCCGTGCTCGTCGCACTCGGCGAGTCGCTCGCCGGCCAGCCCGTTGACGTGGGCCGCTGCAGCAGCGGCGTCGAGGGGCTCGGCGTGCTCGAGTAAGGCTGCGACGATCCCGGCGAGCGTGTCGCCGGTGCCGCCGACTTTCATGCCGACTGTGCCCGACCGGCTGATCCGGGTTCGCTCGCCGTCCGTAATCACGTCGTTCGCGCCCTTCGCGAGGACGACGTGCCCGAGGTCGGCCGCGAAGGCCTCGATCTCGTCCGCGACCGCGGCGAGGTCGTCGGTGTCGGGGCCACCCATCCTCGCGAGTTCGCCGCGGTTGGGCGTACAGACCAGCGTCGCGTCCGTTTCGACCTCGGGGACGACCTGCAGGGCGTCCGCGTCGACTACTGCGGTTCCCGTATAGGACTCGAGGAACCGCCGGACGGCCGCGAGCGTCTCGTCGGCGGTGCCGAGGCCGGGCCCGAGGACGACGGGCGTATCGTAGCCCTCGACGCGCTCGAGGAGCGCCTCGGCCCGCTCGGGCGTGAGAACGTCCTCCTCGTAGGGCTGGACGATGAGGTCCTCGCTGTACCCCTGAATCTCGCCCGCGACGGTGTCGGGTGCGGCGACGAAGGAAAGTTCGGCTCCGGCCCGGAGCGCGGCCTGAGCGGCCAGCGCGGGCGCGCCGGTGTAGGGCCCGCCGCCGATGACGTTGGGCCGCCCCTCGCGGCCGTCGGGACGCGCGAGGTCGACGTCGCCGGGGCCGACGAACCGCTCCGCCGCGTCGGGGATGCCGATGTCGGCGACCGTCACGTCGGCCTCGAGTTCCTCGAGACCGGGCTTCGTGTCGTGGAAGGTGACGACGCGATCCGCCTCGACGCCGTTATCGGCGTGGTCGCCCGCGTCGGCGTCGAAGCCGGAGGGAACGTCGACCGAGACGACGGTCGCGTCGGCGTCGTTGATCGCCGCGGCGGCTGTCGCGGCGGGCTCGCGGAGGTCGCCGCTGATCCCCGTCCCCAACATGGCGTCGACGACGGCGTCGCAGTCCGGTAGGTCGAACGCGCTCGAGTCCGTGACTTCGCGAGTGTCGTAGTCGGCCCGCTGGAGCGCGTCCCAGTTCTCGCAGGCGATTTCGGTGCCGATGGTTTCGGCGCGGCCGAGCAGCAGGGTGGTGACGTCGTATTCGTCGAGGAACCGGGCGGCGACGAACGCGTCCCCGCCGTTGTTCCCGCGGCCGGCGACGATCGCCACGCTCGTACCCGGCTCCGCGACCTCGCGGACCGCGCGGGCGACGGCGTGTCCGCTCGACTCCATCAACTGCTTTCGCGGCACGCCCAGCGCCGCGGCGTTCTCGTCGACGGCGGCCATCCGCTCTCCCGTGATCATGTCCGAGGCTTCGACGGGCCGACCGTTCAACGTTGCGGACCGCCCGAATACCGCCGATGTGCGACCGACGACCCAAACAGATTAGGTGTCGCACCCATTGTCCTCGAGTCTCTAGTACCGGTGTGAACGTCTTCTGGCTCGACGAGGATCCGCGGCTCGCCGCCCGGTATCACTGCGATCAGCACGTCAACAAGCTGCTCGTCGAGGCCGCACAGGTACTGTCTACGGCGGCCCGCGAGAACGGCTACGAGCGGGAGTTTCTCTATCGGCCGACCCACGTCGACCACCCCGTCACGAAGTGGGCGACCGAGTCGCGGGCCAACTGGCTGCGCCTGCGCGACCACGCCGAGGCGCTCAACGCGGAGTTCGTCGAGCGCTACGAGAAAGACGACGACCACGCAAGCTGGCGGGTGATCCAACTGATCGAGCCCGACGAGATCTCGTTCCCGAGCGCGGAGCCGACGCCGCGCCCGCAGGCGATGCCCGACGAGTACAAGGAGCCCGGCGATCCCGTCGCCGCCTACCGCGCCTACTACGCCGGCGAAAAGGTTGACTGGGCCGAGTGGCGCTACACCGAGGAGCCGCCGTGGCTCGAGGAGTACCGCGATCGCGTCGAGGCCTGAACTCGACTAAATCGGGCCAGTAAAACGCGATTACTTCCGAATGAAACGCGTTTCCGGCTCATTCGACGCTGCGTCGCGCTTCAGGGCGGCTCGTGCGGGGAAACCGCTCCGACGCGACGCTCAGTACCGAATCTCGAACCCGTCTTCGCCCTGCGGGTCTTCGTACTCGACTTCGACGTCCTCGACCTCGGCCGCGGGGCTGCCCTCGTGACAGAACTCGAGCATCGCGTCGACGGCGTCCTCCGGGCCCTCGAAGACCGCTTCGACGCGGCCGTCCTCGAGGTTCTTCACCCAGCCGTCGACGCCCTCGTCGCGGGCCGTATCGCGGGTGGTCGCGCGGTAATAGACGCCCTGTACCGTCCCAGAAACGAAGACGTGTGCGCGGGTTCGATCCGTCATACGTGATGGCTCGAGTGCGAGCGGCAAAAATCCCGTTCGTCGGCGCCGGCCCGCGGAGCAGTCCCGAACTCGCTCGAGCGACAGCGAACGGGAGCGCCGGTCCCTCCACGGAGGCAGTGGCCCTCCGCCACCGAGACGGAAATCACCTCGACCGGGGCGACACCGCCCTCATCGTCGCGGACGCACTCGCAACCGAGTACGGCTACCGGGAACAGCCGCTGAACCCCGACCAGCGAACGCTCGGGGAGTTCTGCTAATCACTATCACCATGGGCATCATCGATCGCTTCGAGGAGGAATACGTGGACGTCTCGAGCAGCCGCGCATCCCTGCGAGACCTGCTCGAGTTGATCGCCGGTTCGATCCTGTTCGTCATCGGCGCGAGCGGCTTCACGTTCTATCTGCTGGGCCGAACCGCCGCAATCGCGCTCGCGGGCGTGCTCGTCGTCGTCTTCGCCGTTACGATCGTCTCGCAGGCGTACTGGGGGCTGACCGGACGGGCTGACTACGACGAAGGCGAGCGCGACAACGGCGCTCGCTGAGCTACTCGCCGGTCCGGAGGTGGTGGAAGATGTACGTCTGGGCGTAGCCTGCGTACTCCCCGCCGAGTTGCTCGCGGATCGCCCGCGAAGTTGCAGCGTAGGAGCCCTGATCGCAGTCCGGATAGTAGTCCTCGATCGCCGACTTGATCCAGGTATCCAGGGGCACGGCCTCGTCGAATCCCAGCGAGAACAGGAGGACGCAGTCGGCGACCTTGTCTCCGACGCCGACGAACTGACAGAGGTAGTCGCGAGCGGCCTCGTACTCGAGGTCGCGCGCCTCGGCCGGGTGGGCTTCGCCGTCGGCGACCATCTCGGCCGTCCGGACGACGTAGGGTGCGCGATACCCGAGTCCCAGTTCGCGGAGTTCGGTTTCGGTCGCCGTCGCGAGCTGCTCGGGCGTCGGAAACGCGTGGTAGGTCTGGCCGTCGAAGTCGACCGGAGTGCCGTATTCCCGCGCCAGCGTCGAGACCATCCCGTGGATGCGGCTGACGCGCATCTGCGCCGAGCAGATGAACGAGATCAGACAGCCGAAGGCCGGATCCTCGACGAGTCGCATCCCGCGGTGAGTCTCGTAGGCCTCCGCAAGCAGCGGGTCGTCCGGTGCAGCAGCGACGATCGCCTCGAGGTCGTCCTCGAGGCGCAGCAGCCGGCGCACGGTCGGTTCGGCGTCGGTCGTCGACTCCCACTCGAGGTGGCCATCGACGGTGCGGACGCGGATCACGTCGCCGTCGACGACCGTGGAGTACCACGTCCCAGCCGGGGGTTCCGTGCGGTACATTTCGCCGTCCTCGCGGCGCCAGAGGTAGGTCTGGCCGCTCTCGAGGGTTCGGTACAGGTCCAGGCCGCCGGCGAGGTCCGCGAGCGGGATCGTTCCCGTTTCCATTCGTGCGTGGCTTCGGGGGCGACGGCTTGGGCCTTTCGAACCGGGGCGAAGTCGGATGAACCGTTTTCGAGGCAGACAGCCGGGTTCAACCACTCGTGGTATCGGCTCAACCACTCGTGGTCGGTCAGGCAGTGAGTGGTTTCGAACGGTCCGGAGGCGAACCTTGATACTGTAGGCGACACAATGTCTAGGTATGAACTGCAGGGTTGTCGTCGAAGCTGCAGTGCCGGTGTTCGACGTTGAGACGGAAGACGAGGCGATTCGTATCGCCATCTCGAAGACGGGAGAGATGTTGAACCCTGACTTAAACTACGTCGAGATAAACATGGGCGAGCGCACCTCCCCATCCGGGGAGGAACTGCCGCCCGCGTTCATCGCGGCGGACGAGGCGCTCGTCGCCCTCGAGTTGGAGATGACCGTCTTCAACGTCGAGCGCGAGGAACACGCCTCGCGCATCGCGCGCAAGGAAATCGGTCAGCGACTCGAGAACATTCCGCTCGAGGTAACGGAAGTCGAAGTGTTAGAAGAGGACGAGCTCGACGAGGAGAGCGAAGACGACGCAGACGCCGACGCTGGCGAACTCGACGACCTCGATCTCGAGTCGGACGCCGATTCCGATTCGAACGAGGCGAACGCGGCGTCAGACGAGGACTCGGACGACGAAGACGACGAAGTGTTGCCCGAGTTCGAAGACCTGGTCGAATAAGCAGCACTTACGAGCGTATTCGGTTCCGGTAGGAACTTTTTATTACGCGTTGGCGGCGGACAGTCTCGCCAGTCAGTAGTAGCTGAGATCGATCGGAGGATGCTCCCGAAGATTCAGTCGGCAGTAGCCGCGACTGCTTCCTGTTCGTCTTCACGCATGTTCGCCGTGATGCCGCCGGCGAGCGCAAAAACAGCAGCTTTGTGATCAGTCTTCGATTTGTGGATCGATGTGGGCCGAATACCGAGCGATTCGTACTCCTCGAGGTCGATCTCGCAGTTGTCCCATTCCGCACACTGGTTCGATACCTCCGCGAGAAGACCGTGAAGGTGGATGAGCTCCTGCTTCTTCATAACCATGCTGTCCTATCCACTGCAGGGTTATATTATTATCTTGAGTCGCGTTACCATGCGACCTATACAGGTTTTTCTGACCATAACGGTTTCTAACGATTTGAAGACGGCCGCTAGCCGACCGGAATTCGGGTCAGACGGCGGTCGATCCGGCTAAATGGTCCGGATAATTATCTGTTTGTTCGATATGTTGTGGCCCGCCTCCAGAAACGATTGCCTACCCTCGTCCCGTAGCCGTGCCGTGGTCGCGAGCTATCAGTAGGCGGCTCTTACGCGGTGGTTACAGCGGATTCGGCGGTGAACGATCGCTCGAGTCGGACCTCGAACTGGAAAAGTGTGCCTACCCGAGTTGCTTCAGCGTCTGCAGATCGCGGTCAGTTCGCATGAACTCGGCCATCCGCCGGGAAGCGTGACAGTTCGGACAGTGGAACATATCCGCCGATTCGGGGAGTTCGCCGGGCGCAGTCTGCCAGTCTTTCGTACATTCTGGACATAATAGTTGCACCGTCGTTTTGTCCATGTTATTCAATTGCACACCAAGTGCCAAAAGTGTTGTCGCGTCACACGCCACCACGTCGAAAAAAGCAACCCGTCGTTACCCGCCCGATGACGGCCGTTGAAGCCGTTTTAGGCCGGTGCCGCCGTGTCCGAGGCCTCGAGCAGTTCCTTGTACCGGTTGCGGATGGTAACCTCGGAGATGCTCGCGACTTCGCTGACCTCGTTCTGGGTGACCTTCTCGTTGGTCAGCAGCGCCGCGGCGTAGACGCCGGCGGCCGCGAGGCCGACCGGCGACTTGCCGCTGTGGACGCCCGCCTTGCGGGCCGACTCGAGCAGTTCGCGGGCCATCCGCTCGGTCTCGTCGGAGAGATCGAGGTCGCTGACGAACCGCGGCACGTAGCTCTCGGGATCGGCCGGCTGTACCTCGAGGCCGAGTTCCCGGATGATGTACCGGTACGTGCGGGTGAGTTCCATCTTGTCGACGCGGCTGACCGCCGAGATTTCGTCGAGGCTGCGCGGGGTGCCGGCCTGTCGGGCCGCGGCGTACAGCGACGCCGTCGCGACGCCTTCGATCGAGCGACCCGGCAGCAGGTCCTCCTCGAGTGCGCGGCGGTAGATGACGCTGGCGGTCTCGCGGACGTTCTCGGGGAGCCCGAGCGCGGAGGCCATCCGGTCGATTTCGCCCAGCGCCTGCTTCAGGTTTCGCTCCTTGGAGTCGCGGGTGCGGAACCGCTCGTTCCAGGTGCGCAGGCGCTGCATCTTCTGGCGCTGGCGACTCGAGAGCGCCTTGCCGTAGGCGTCCTTGTCCTGCCAGCCGATGTTGGTCGAGAGCCCCTGGTCGTGCATCATGTTGGTCGTCGGGGCGCCGACGCGGGACTTCTCGTCCTTCTCGGCGGCGTCGAAGGCGCGCCACTCGGGACCGCGGTCGATCTCGTCTTCCTCGACGACGAGGCCACAGTCCTCACAGACCGTCTCGGCGTGCTCGGTGTCCGAAACGAGCCGGCCGCCACACTCCGGACACTGCTCTTGCTCCTCCGAACGCGTTGCTGTCTCTTCCTCCTCAGCCTCTCGCTCGCGCGTATAGGTACGAATGTTTGAATCGGACATGGTGTATGGGGTTGGTTACTCGGGGCTCCCGGGTGGGGAAACCAGAAGAAACCCGGTCGCCTCGGCTAACGTATAGTAATACCGTAACGCATATAAATGTTTTGCCTTACTTATAAACTAAGCGGTTATGCTCAATATATATCTTCTGGTTATATGGTGATTGATCGTATTCGTCGCTAGCCCCTAGTCCCGACGGACGGGTAGGGGTTGCCCGTTGGTCTGCAAGCGGGGGGACCGAACTCGCGAGACCGATCGCCGGCGCGGGGGAGCCGAACGCTTATCGAACTGGTTGGGAAACTCGAGAGTAATGACCGTCCGATTCGGCGCGGTAACCGTCGACTGGCTCGGCCTCGCGACCATCCGTCTCGAAGGGGAGACCGGCGCGGTCGTCTACATCGATCCCGGTCCGGAGCGGTACGGCGTCCTCGAGGGACGGGAGCCGCGAGATGGCGACCTCGTTCTCGTCTCCAACGGCGACCACTACGACCCGGCGTCGATTCGTCGGGTTGCCCGTGAGGACGCGATGGTCCTCGTCCACGAATCGATCGATGCCGATGCGATCGATGGAATCGACGACCGACCCGAGACGCTCCCCTACGACATCGAGCGCGTCGGGGCCGACGAATCGTTCGTCCTCGGGCCGCTCGATCTGTTCACGACGCCGGCGCACAACGAGCCCGACGGCCCGCACACCGACGCGGACGGCCAGCCCTACCACCGCGAGGGCGAGGGCTGCGGCTTCGGGGTCACCATCGACGGTGTCACGGCCTACTGGCCCGGCGACACCGACGCACACTCGTTTCACGAGGACCTCGCCGTCGACCTCTTTCTGCCGCCGATCGGCGGGACGTACACGATGGACCGCCGCGAGGCCGCGGTCCTGGCCGCAGCAATGCGACCGGGGCTCGTGCTCCCGGTTCACTACGAGACGTTCGATGCGATCGAGACGGACGCCGATGCGTTCGTCGTCGACGTCGCGAACCGCGGGGTCCCCGTCGTGCTCGACAGTGCTACCGGCGAGGGCGAAACGGAGTGACGTCCTCGAGAACCGCATTCGGCACCGATATGTCCGGTTCGGTAACCGGTCCCAAGAGTTAGTGGCGCGCTCCGCGTGGAGTCACGTATGGCCGACGACCGCCGGGGACGGTCCGAGACGCGGTACTGCTCGCACTGCGGGCACTCCCTCGAGCCGCCGATGAACTACTGTCCGAACTGCGGGACGGCGATCGAGCGACGCGAGCGCTCGTCGGACACCCGCTCGCAGCCGCGACGTCGGACCGAGAACCGCCACCCGTCCGTCGGCGAGTTCTCGCAGACCCGCTCGCACGCCGGCGACCGCTCGAGCGGACCCACATCCGCGACCCGGCGAGACGCCCGCGACGCTCCATCGTCACCCACTGAATCTTCGGGTCCGAGTCGAGACGTGGACCCGACGGCTCGCAAGCAACTCGAGGCCCGCATCGCGAGGGCGACCCGGGACGGCTGGGAGCTCGAGCACGACTTCGGCGACCACGCGGTGATGGTCCGGCACACGTTCGGCGATACGGACGAACACCTGGTGGTCGCCATGCTGACCGTCTGGTGGACGATGGGACTCGGGAACGTCCTCTACGGTGTCTACCGGTACGTCGAGGACGCCGAGCGGATGGTGCTGCGCGCCGGCCCGCCCGAAAACCCGGAGACGAAAGAACAGTCCTCACACCTGCTCGAGCGCGCGACCGCTGCGGTCTGCTGGACCGCCGGTGTGATCCTCGCGCTGATCGGACTCCAACTATCAGTAACGTCGGCGCTCGGACTCGGACTCCTCGCGCTCGCGTTCGGCTTCATCGCCATGGGGGCAAGCGTCCTCCCGTCGGTCCGCAGCCGACTCGAGCGCCGCCACTCGCTCGCGACGAACGGCCGTACCCGATCGGTCGAGGAGCGGTCCGTCGTCGCGTACGACCGGCCCTGCTCGGCGTGTGCCGAGCCGGTCGGCCGCGGTCTCGAGCGGACCTACCGCTCGGAGTTCTGTCTGCTCGGCGTCCCGCTGACGGGATCGGCGGGCCGGAACTACTACTGCCAGCGGTGTGCGAACGCCGAATTCTCGTCGCACAGCACCGAGACGGGGCACACCGGACGGGGGACTGTCGATGGCGCCTCGAGCGGCGATGCCTCGAGAGCGGGGCGAAAATCGGAGCCCGAGAGCGGCACCGGGCCGGAGCCGGAACCGGAGCACCTCGACTAATCTAACTATTCGCTCCCCTCGCAGCCGAATCGATAGCCGAGACTCACGTGCTACAGCCGTGGTATCGGCGCTGTTACTACACCTGTGCTCACAAGCACGTTTAATACCGTGAGCGGGTAGGAACGCCGATGACGTGTGATGCGTGTGGCGGGATGATCAGCGGCGAACGGATATACAAAGCAACTGAGAGCGACACCAGCGGTCTCGGCGTCTATCATCCGGACTGCGTTACGGGAACCAGATAGAAGCTGTTTTCTCGAGGCGATCGCCTCTCCGAATCTCGGACTCGAAGCGTATCTGAAGCGCCGGATCGAGCGTTAGAGGACCCCCATCGCGTCGAGTCGCTCCGGAAGGTACGTCTCGGTCACGAAGTCCAGGCCGTGCGAGGCCAGCGACTGCTGTTCGGACTTCTTCTCGATCTCGAGTTGCAGTTCGATCTGTTCCTCCCAGTAGTCGGTCTGGAAGCGCGGGTCCTCGAGTTCGCTCTCGAGGGCGTTGATGTCCGAGTCCGAGAGCGGGTCCGTGGGAAGCTCGTACTCGACGATGTCGGCGGGCTGGATGCCGATGAACTGCGCCTCGGGCGTCGCGAGGTACTCCGAGAGGTGGGCCGACTTGATCGACCCGTAGGCGACGGAGCCGTAGATTCGGTACGACCACGGGTCGCCGTCCGTAAAGACGGTGACCGGCAGGTCGAGTTCGTCGTGGAGCCGCTTCGTAATGCGGCGGGTCGCCCGGGCGGGCTGGCCCTTGAGGTGGACGATCAGCGCGTTGTACTCGTCGTCGAAGCCGTTCTCGACGAGCCGGTCGCGCATACCGCCGGTCTCCACCGCGAGGATGAAGTCGGCGTCGCAGTCCAGGAAGTCGATCGTGTCCGGGTTGTTCGGGATCTGGTAGCCGCCCTCGCCGACGTCCTTCTGACAGTGGATCTCCCGTTCGCCGCGGCGGGTCTGCTCGCGCAGGTGCAGCGGGCCCATGATCGTCGCACCCGATTCCTCGGGGCGCATGTGGAAGTCCTCGCGGGTGACGCCCGAGACGATCTCTAAGTCCTCGACCAGGCTGTTCGATTCGTCCTGACTGCTGAACTGGGCCTCCTCGTTGTCCCAGCTCTCGGAGAGGTAGTAGAGTTCACGCAGGGTCGACGAGCGGTCCTCCTCGAGCTGTTCGGCGAGGAACTCGATGGTGTAGACGGCCTTCAGGAGCTTTCGGGCGCCCCGGACCGAGTTAGCCGAGCGGGTCGACTCCCGGTCGCCGTAGACCCAAACCTTCTCGTCTTCGTCGTACTCGATGTTGTTCTTCGTCCGCGTCGGGACGGACATGTGGGGAATCTCGCCCAGTTCGAACTGGTCGTAGAACTGCGCTGCGAGATCGATCAACTGCTCTCGTGCTTGTTGGTCGTCGTCTGCGCTCATGTTACTGGTTCACCGTGAGTTTCTCGCTTTCGACACCCTTCACGTCCAGATCGAACGACGCGCCGTCGGGCACTTCGTACTCGAGTGCCGCCTCGTCGTCGCTCGACACCTCGGGTTCCCACTTGACGAACCACTCGCCGTCCATCTCGATGACGGTGGCGTCGTCGGGCAGGTTGGTGGGTTCGGCCGAGACGATGTCCGTGATCTCGAGGCTCTCGTTCGTGCTCGAGTTGTTCTCGACGACGACCGAAATCTCCTGGCCGTCGCCGTTCTCTTTGACTTGGCGCTCGACGAGGACGTTGTTCATGATCCGGGCGATCGCGTCGTCGATGTCGGGTTCCTCCCGTCCGGTCACCTCGGCGACCTTCTCGGCCATCTCGGGGAGGATCTTCCCGAGGACGTTCTGCTTCTTCCGGCGCTGCTGCATCGACTGGCGCTTGTTGATGTAGCTCTTGAGATCGCGAGCCGCCTCGCGGATCGCGAGTTCGATCTCGTCCTCGATTTCGGGGACGTTCGCGACGGCGTCCTTGGACTCGCTGGTGAAGGGCACGTTCGTCGAGGCGACGTGGACCATGATCACCGCGGGGCCGTTGGGCAGGCCGGAGCCGCCGGGCTGGTCGAGCCCGTAGTTGCGCCAGCCGATCGACTTGACGACGTCGGTCGTCGCACAGGCGCCGCGCTGGTAGACGAGCGGTACGCGGTTCGCAAAGCGCATCACCTGGGCGCTGCCCTCGCTCTCGATCTCGCCGCCGTAGGCGATGCCGGCCTCGACGACGAACGGGTCGCCGCCCGACACTTCGGCGTCGCGGCTCGCCGAGGCGTAGAAGTCGGCGTCGAACTCCTTCTCGAGGCCGGCCTCGATCAGGTCGGCCGTGATCGGCGAGAGACACCGCGTCGGCGGCGCCATGATGTCGGTCTCGCGCATCGCGTCGACGAGGTCGCTCGTGGCGTCGCGGTCGCCGTTCAGTTCGCGCACGAGCGGCGGATCGTCCGGCACCGTCGCCATGACGTCCCAGATGGCTTCGACGACGTTTTCGCGGGCGGTGTCGCCGAAGGAGACCTCGTCGTACTCCTCGGTGAGGTCCGCGGCCCGGTCGACGAACTCCCGAACGCTCGAGCGGGTGTGTCGGTGGCGAATGTCCTCCTCGGCGGCGTCGGCGAACTTGCCGGCGAGTCGCTGGGCGAAGGCTTGGATGATCTCGTCGTCCTTGCGGGTGCTCGTGGCCTCGTCGGCGAGTTCGTAGAGGTCGGCGACGAGACGAGATTCGTCGGTCGGGGTCTGCTCGGCGGCGTCCTCGTCAGCGTCGTCGGGCAGTTCGTCGACGAGCGTGCGCCAGACGACATCGACGGCGTTCTCGCGAACGGTGTCGCCGAACGTCGTTCCGTGCTCGGCTTCGACCTGCTCGGCGGCGTCCTCGACGACCGCGAGCAGTTCGTGGTGGGCGATCCGGTCGCGATCGTCGACGGCGTCGGCGATCGCTTCCGCGAAGGCGGCCGTCGCGTCGGCGCCCTTGTTCGCCGTGGCGTCCGAGACTGCGGCCTCGAGGTCGATCTCCTCGTGGACGGCGGGCGGGCGCCAGCGCATCTCGCGGCCGTAGTGGCGGTCGCGGAAGGCGTCGATGATCGAGTCGGCGGTCTTCTTCCCGACGCGGGTAAACTCCTCCTGGAGGAAGCCGGAGACGGTCTGGGAGTCGGTCGCCGTCAGCATCTTCATGACGGTCCCGAGTTCGACCCCGTGGGGGTGGGGCCGGATCTCCTCGGTCTCCTCGGGGAGCTGGTCGGTCGCGCGCTCGAACTTGAAGTGGGCCTTGGGCTCGCGCAGCTCGAGGCGGGCGTGGGGGTTGACGACCGCCGTGTGCTTGATGTAGTCGTGAAGCTGCTGGCGGGCGCGCATGTTGGCCTCCATCTCGAGTTCGATGCGCGTCCCGTGGGGGCGGTCCCACGTCGTGGTCTCCTCGACGCTGATCTCGGGTTCGTTCTCGTCGGTGTCGACGATGAGTTCGAAGTACTGGGCCTCGCTCGCGCCCTCCGTTCGACTCGTGATCTTGGCCGGCTTCCCGCTGGTCAGTTGTGCGTAGAGGACGGCTGCGGAGATCCCGATCCCCTGCTGGCCGCGGGACTGTTCGCGGGCGTGGAAGCGAGAACCGTAGAGCAGTTTCCCGAAGACCTTCGGCAGCGATTCCTTGGTCAGCCCGGGGCCGTTGTCTTCGACGATTAGCCGGTAGTAGTCGCCCTCCTCCTGAATTTCGACGTAGATATCGGGGAGAATACCGGCTTCCTCGGCGGCGTCGAGTGCGTTGTCAACGGCCTCCTTGACGGCCGTGACGAGGCCTCGAGCGCCGCTGTCGAAGCCGAGCATGTGCTTGTTCTTCTCGAAGAACTCGGCGATCGAGATCGCTTGCTGGCTTTCGGCCAGCTCCTCGGCGATCCCGGCTTCCTCACCGAGTGTCGACTGGAACGACGTCATCACCTCCCTGTACTAGCGGGGGGGCTAAAAGGTGTACGCTACCGCGGTGAAAGTGAAGGTAGAGTAACGGGGCCGGCCCGCGAGGGGGTCGGGTGCGCCGATCACCACCGGGTCGACGCGCCGACTCGAGTCGCCCGACGCGACGGCGATGAACGACGAACCGTCGCTGAGACGGCCGAAAATCCGCTCGTTCGACCCCCGCAAAGGTTTAACCCCGCACGAAACTTTGTCCCGGGTAAGAGGACACATGGAACCGAACGATACCGACGACCACCGGGACGAGGGGAGCGAGGAGCACCGGTCGCTCGAGGACGATATCGTCGCCGAGACGGGTGAGCGAGGGCGAAACCCGACGGTCGAGGAGGTCGACCAGCGGATCGTCGACCTGCTGTCGTGGATCCTCGACACCGAGACGCGGGCGAAGATCTACGTCTACCTGCTCGCGAATCCGGGCAGCACCTCCGAGGAGGTCGCGAAGGGGACCGGTCTCTACCCGAGCACGGTTCGCGAGGCCCTCGCGGAACTCCACGAGGAGGATCGGGTCACGCGCGAGAAGCGCGCGAGCGAGGGCGCCGGCAACAACCCCTACGAGTACACGGCGATCCAGCCGAGCGAACTGGTCGGCGGCGTCGTCGATCAGGTCCAGCAGGAACTGAACACGATCTTTACGCTGGATCGCGTCCTCGACCGCGACGAGGAAGAGCCGGAACCGGCCTTCGAGGAGGACGTCGAGCCGGTTACGATCACCGTCGACGAGACGGCGCCGTTCGACGAGGACGAGACCGAACCGGCGGAGGACTCGGAGACGAGCGCCGACCTCGAGTTCGACGACGACGAGACGGACATCGAAATCTCGGAGCCGGACGAAGACGACGACGAGTTGTAGAGCACAGCTCCGGTCGGAACCGGCCGCTCGCCCGCGTCAATCCGCGGCTTCTCACGTTCTCCACGTCCGCAGCCGCCGTACTCGCCGTGCAATTTTCGCGGTTACTCGTCCTCGAGCGTCAGGATGGCGGGCCGCTCGAGTTCGACGTCGCGGTCGACGGCGTCGGCGGTGATCGTCGGCCAGTTATCGGTCGTCGTCAGCGGCTCGATCTCGTCGTCGGTGACGAGCGCGGTGCCCTCGCTTTTCGCGCCCTGCACCGTCGGGTTCCAGGCGTAGGCCATCGGGACCTCGACGGACGCCTCGTGGTCCGGCGTCGCGATCCACTCTCGGCCGGCGAAGCCGGCGGCGCCGCCCTGGTGGTGGTACTCCCACTCGCCCTCGAAGCCGACGGCGGCGTAGGCGTCCTGAACCGCACCGAAGACGTCGCCGGCGGTGCCGCCGTTCTCCGCGACCTCCTGGGTCGCCGCCAGCGCCGTCGTCTCGACCCGCGCGGCTGCCTCGTGGCGGTCCTCGAGCCAGTCGGGCGCGTCGAAGGCGACCGTGCGGGTGCAACTCGCGTGCAGCCCGTGGCGCTCGGCGGTCACCGACAGCAGCGCGTAGTCGCCGAGCTTGGCCTGCGTCGGGGTGTAGTGGCGGTACTGCTGGGCGCGCTCGCTGCCGCCGACGAGACAGACCGGCGCCTCGATATCTCGCGCCGACAGGGCGACCCGCAGCGCCGAGGCGACCTCGTGTTCGGTGTCCTCGGCGCGAAGCTCCCGGCAGACAGATTCGACGGCTGCGGCCGTCTCCCGGCCCAGTTCGCGGTATCGTTCGCGGTCGCGCTCGGTCAGCGGCTGTCGCAGCGCGCTCGGATCGATCCGCTCGAGGCCCGGTACGTCGACGTCCGCGGCTGCGCGCTCGTCGTCGCCGACGCGAGCGGAAATCGCCTCGCCGAGCGAGGAAGCGTGCCAGGAGAACTGCTCGATCGAGACGGCGTCGGCCTCGAGATCCGGGAGCTCTTCGGCCTTGATCCGCTCCGCTTCGATGTTGTTCGTCACGATCCGCACGTCGCCGTCGTAGCCGACGGCGGCGACCCCCGTGTCGCTCTCGCGGTCGATGACGCTGTTGCCGCCCGTCAGCCAGGCGAAGGAGTTCGGCCGTGCGAACCACACCGCATCCAGATCGCGGGACTCGAGAACGGCCTCGAGTCGCTCGCGCTTGTCGTCACTGCCCATGTCAGGTGCTGTCGGGGACGGGTCTTGAATCCGACGGACCCCGGGCGCCGGCCGGGTGCTGACTGCTCGCTCGAGGAATCCGGCGACCGAGACCACCGGCAATCGCGCAGACCCCTGACACGGGAAATCTAAATACGGGTGGTCCTAACCCCCGACGAACGACCGTGTCGTCCACCAGTCACGCTACCCGTCCGAGATTTCGCTCGTTGATCGATCGGTTCGGCTTCCGACACCTGCTCGGGACGACGCTCGTCCTCGTCTCCGCGACGATCCTGCTCGGTATCGCCGCGAAGGCGACCGGTTCGGGGCTCGCGTGTGAAGCGAACTGGCCCCAGTGTGACGCCGGTCCGTACAACCTCCTCCCGGCGTCGCTGCCGAGTTTCTACGAGTGGATCCACCGCTTCGTCGCGATGTTCGCCGGCTTCGGGATCATCGGCTCCGCGATCGCCGCCTGGCGACTGCCGAGCGTCGACCGACGCGTCACCGCGCTGGTCGTTCTCGGGATGGTCCTGACGCCCGTGCAGGTCGCTCTCGGCCGCGAAACGGTCACCCAGTACACGCTCGACATCCTCTCGTTGCACTTCTGGACGGCGATCCTCATCTTCTCGATGTTCGCCGTCGCGACCGTTCTCGTCTGGGAGTCGACGCTGACCGCCGGGACCGCTACCGGCGCGCTCGGCCTCGGCCTCCTCGCGGTGCCGGCCCACGTCGCGCTCAGCCCGACCGATCTCGGGCTGGTGACAGACTACTCGCCGACCGTGCAACTGCTCCAGTACGCCGCGACGCTCGTCCTGCTGGCCTCGATTATCGTCGCCACGCGAGTCAGTCAACGACGGTTCGACGATCGCCCCCTCCGATGGCTGCTCTCGGGATCGGCCGTGCTCGTTCTCGCCGTCGCCTATCTCGGTCGCCGGACCGTCATGACGTACAGTCCCGCCCTCGACAGCCTCTACGTCGCCCTCGCCGTGGCTCTCGCGATTGCGTTCTGCGCCGGCCTCTACCGAACCCGGACGGCCACAGCGCGGTCCCAGCCCTCGTTCTCGACGTAGCGCGTTCGACGTCCAGTTCAGCCCCCGTCTCAACCAACGACCGTCGTAACGGCAACCGCGGCGAAGACGGCGCCGACGCCGATCGCGAACAGAACGTAGTTTGCGATCGTATTCGCCGCACGCGTCACCCTAAGCGTGTAGTGCCGACTCGAGACGGGCCAGAACGGCCGAATTCCCATCGGCGTCAGGGCGTCGGCGAGGAGGTGCGAGACGATCGAGAGCGCGCCGACGACGAACGCGAAGCCGACGAGGAGCGCGTCGTCGACCCTACCGACAGGGGCCGGTAGCGAGGCCGAGGCGTCGCCGAGAACCGCCACGGTCCCGGCCAGCGCCCCGCCGACGAGTCCGGCGAACAGCAGGGTGTGGGTCGGCCCCCGGTGGTCGATCAGCGGCAGCCGGTGATCGCAGTCCGGCAGCGTCGAGAGCCCGACGCAGACGAGGCCGCCGAGAAGGGCGGCCGGTTCGTACCCCGCGAGCGAGACGGCCGCGCCGAGCGGCGCGTACAGCAACAGCGCCGCGCCGTAGTGTCCAACCTGATACATTCGTCTTCGTCAGGGGAGAGCCGGAACGGCGGCATAAAATCACCGCGTTCCGCCGCGAGCGCTATTTAAACGACTTCGATATCTAACCGGCCGATTCTTGTAACGACCTGTGAATGTATTACCGAACGAACCGTATGTACAGTCGTGTTCGACGTTCGGAGCGTACCGTTCGGTGTTGGAACGCAAAGCGACGCAAATCGAGACGAACGGCGACAGCAACCGGGTCGGAACCGGAGCGCCCCCTGCCCCGTTCGACCGCGCTCGAGAGTCGGAGCCACAGATGAGCGTCATCGCGACGGTCTCGATTCCCGCGAGCGAGTTCCCGCTCGGCTCGGTGCTCGAGTCGGAGCGCGACCGCGACGCGACCGTCACCGTCGAGACGACGGTCCCGGCTGACGAGGGAAGCCTCCCGTACCTCTGGGTGCCGGCCGACGTCGCCGACGCCGTTGTCGACGACCTCGAGGACAACGGGAACGTCACCGACGCCGCCGTCGTCGACGAACTCGAGGACAGCGTCCTCGTCAAAATCGACTGGGACGATCGGGTCGACGGCGTGCTCGAGGCGATCCGAGGGAGCGACGCGATCGTCACGAGCGCCGCGGGCACCGCCTCGCAGTGGACGTTCCGCCTTCGGTTTCCGTCCTACGAGGACCTCTCGGAGTTCTACACGGCCTGTGTGGAAGACGACGTCTCGATCGAACTCGCTCAGCTTCACGAAGCGGTCGGGTCGGATCACCGCCGGCGGTTCGGGCTGACGAACGCCCAGCGGGACCTGGTCGTCGCCGCCTACGAGGCGGGCTACTTCGACGTCCCGCGCAAGACGACGCTCGTCGAACTCGGAGAGCGGCTCGGAATCTCCGACTCGGCGGTCTCCCAGCGGCTCCGGCGCGGACTCGCGGAACTGATCAACGCGACGCTCGTCGTGGAGCCCCAGTCCCGTTCTCGCTCGCGGCCTCTCTCGAGCGACGGCGGCCCCGACCGTTTCAGAACGGGAGCGGGCGCGGGATCCGGGTCGGGCCCGGACACCGGCACCGGTCCCGGTCCCGAAGAGTCGCCCGAGCCCTAGTCCTACCCCCACCCAAACATCGCACCCTCTCGAGCGCATCCCGACGCGTCCCGACGCGATTCCGACCGCAATCGCGACCGTTATTGGGGAGTCACCCGTTCGTATAGCCGTGCAAAACGTCACCGATAGAACGAGCAACCCGTTCGGACTCCGACCGCCGTTCGACCGGACGCCGCCCGACGAGCGGACGGCCGTCTTCGGCTACGGTGACGCCAACGCCGACTTCCACCTGATCGGCGACCATCCCGGGGTCCACGGCGGGAAGCGAACCGGTGTTCCCTTCACCGAGCTCGATTCGGGGCTCGCGATTCAGGACGTCTTCCGCGAAACCGGCTTCGTCTCCGGGCCGGCGGCGGAGCCCGACCTCGAGAACCTCTTTTGCAGCTACATTCACATGTGCTGTCTGCCGAACGGTCACCAGCCGACCGCCCGGGACTACGACGACCTAGAGCGGTTCTTCGACGCCGAACTGCGGGCGATCAACGCCCACATCCTCCTGCCGGTCGGCGCGCAGGCGACCGACCACGTCCTGCAGCAGTACACGACCCAGCGGCGCCATCTCGAACTCGACATGGCTGCGTTGCACGCCCGACAGATCCGCGGCCGCGGCTTCATGGTCGTCCCCATCCGCGACCCGTCGGAGTGGGAGGACGGCGACCGCGAGACGCTCGTGGAGACGCTCGAGGAGATTCTGGCGAGCGATTACCGCCAGACGAAGGGTGTGGCGACGTTGGTGGGTTGAGAACGGGACTCGAGACGAGAGTAGACGGGCGAACGAACGGAGGACAGAGAAGGTGAATCGCGGCGGTCAGCGATTGAAGTGCTTCCTGATCGTCGCCCGCAGCGGGAGTCCGAACGCGCCCGCGAACGGGAGGACGACGAACGCGAGGAGATCACCCGGGAGCGACGCGTACCCGGCGAGTCCAGCGCCGAGGGCGACGGCCGGGGCGAGCACCGGCACGACGTACAGGTAGGACGGCTTCCAGCCGGGGCCGAGCCTCGTTCGGTGAACGATCACCGCGAACAGGAACGGCATGAGTGCCGCTCCCGCGAGGAGGGGCCCGCCGAACAGCGTCGCTGCGACCGTCACCGCGAGCGCGAGGAAGATCGTCTCGTCGATCGTGATCGTCCCCCAGGTATCCTCGCGCCGGACGAGTCGGGCACCGAGGACGATCGCAATCGCGGCGACGACGATCCCCGCTAACGCGGCGTTCCACTCGAGCGGGGCCAACGGCGGCTCGAGGAGTTCGAGTTGGACGACGAAGGCGGCCGGGGCCGGGATGCCGTGGCGACTCTCTAGAAGCGTCGCCCAGAGGACCGCCGGATCGGCGCCGATGGCGGTCAGATCGGTCGCGAGCGCCAGTAGCGCGGATTCGTTCTCGCGGGCGAAGTGGCCGAGACCGATCGCGTAGACGAGCACCGACAGCCAGATCAGCGGTAGGGCAAAGTTCTGTCGGCGCCACCACTGGACGAACACGTTGGCGTCCGCGTCGTCCGAGCGAGTGCGGTTGCGAGTCCGAGTGCCCGAAGCCGTCGCGCTCGAGCCGCCGGTTCGAGCGCTCCCGGTTCCGCTTCCGGATGCGGATGTGGTTCGGGTGCCGGCGCTCGAGGTTGTACCGGTCGTCCCGCTCGCAGTTGAGGCGGAGGCGCTCGCGCCGCTGGCGGATCCGGTCGCGGTTCCGGTTCCAGTCCCGGTCCCCGTTCCGGTGTTTCGATTCGTCGATCGGCTTCGCGACGTTGACGAACCGCCGGTGCTCGACCCAGACGTCGAGGTCGAGCGCGAACGGCTTCGAGAAGTCGATCCGGACCCGCCGGTCGACGAACTGGTCGATTTTGACCGTGACGAACGCGAGCGTGAACTCGAGGTTGAACTCGTACTCGAGGTCGATGTCGAACGTGTTCCTGCACTCGAACTCGAGCTAGACGTCGTGCTCGTCGACGTCGACCGACTCGAGTCGCCGTCGGAATCCGAACTCCACACGTCCGGCGAGGGGATCCCGCTGGTCCGCTTCGAGACGTAGTCCCTGTGGCCCATGCGGTCGTAGGCCCGGCGTTCGACGGGGTCGCCGAGAATCTCGTGGGCTTTCTTAACTGCCGTAAACTGCGCCCGCGCGCGGTCGTCGTCGTTGACGTCCGGATGATAGACGCGGACCTTCTCGCGGTAGGCGTCCTTGATCTCGTCCTGGGAGGCGTCGGGAGGGATATCGAGAAGGTCGTAGAAGTCCTCTGTCATGGGCGATCGAGACGATATAGTTCGTTACTCGAGTGTCAACGAAGGGGGATCGTTTCAGTGTTCCGGCTGACGGTCGCGTTCGTCGGCCCGGAGTCCGGGACGGCACCGTGGCCGGGACTCGCCGAGCAGCCGTCGTCGTCCCGTGAGTATCAGGAGAAATCGGTCAACGATGCCTGTCCATCCGACGGCTCCTCGAGCCCGCTCGCTGACGCAGCGTCATCGTCCGCCGCATCCCCTCGGGTCTCACTCTGCTCGAGCGACGGGTCGGTATCGGCGTCGGTGTCGGTCTCGCTTCCGGTCTCCGCCGCGCTCTCAGTGCCGTCCCAGCCGTCCAGACTCGCCTGATCGGCCGCCGAGAACTCGAGGTTCGCCACGCGAACGCCGACCTTGCGGACGGGTTCGTCCTCGAACTCCGCGAAGAGTTCGGTGGCGATCCGATCGACGAGGTCCGGATCGTCGACCGGGCCGGGCAGCGAGCGCTCGCGGGTATTGACGTCGTACGGCGGCGTGACGGCCTTGACGCCGACGGTCCGGTAGAGCGCGCCTTCACGCTGGGCGCGGTCGGCGACTGCGGCCGCGAGCGTTTCGATCTGCTCGTACTTCGGCTCGGAGTCGGACACCGGCTCGGCGAACGCGGATTCCCGCGAGAAGCTCTTGGGATCGCCCTTGGGCTCGACGCGGCGGTCGTCCTCGCCGCGGGCGCGCTCGTAGAGTTCCCGGCCGCGCTCGCCGAACCGCTCGACCAGCGGTTCGGGGTCGGTTTCGGCCACTTCGCCCGCGGTCTCGAGACCCATCTCCCGCAACTCGCGGGCCGTGACGGGACCGACGCCGTGGAGCAGGTCGACCTCGAGCGGCGCGAGGAACTCGCGGACCTCGCCGGGTTTGACGACCGTCAGTCCGTCCGGCTTGTCGAAGTCGCTGGCGATCTTGGCCGCGCTCATCGTCGGTGCGGCGCCGACGCTGACGGTGACGCCGACCTCGCGCCGGATGCGGTCCTTGATATGGCGGGCGAAGCCGTCGGCGACCTCCCAGGCGGTGCGCTCGGTGACGTCCAGGTAGGCCTCGTCGATGCTCACCTCGCGGACGACGTCGGCGCAGTCGTGCAGAATGTCGCGGACCTCGCTCGCGACCGACTCGTAGAAGTCCATATCGACCGGCCGGTAGAAGCCGGTCTCCTCGCGGGTCAGGTCCGGATCGTAGTCGTCGGCCTCCGGCTCGAGCGCGGCGCGACGGGGGAGCCGCTCGAGGGCCGTTGAGATGGCCTGGGCGCTCTCGACGCCGAACTCGCGGGCCTCGTAGCTGGCGGTGGCGACGGCGCCGATCGTCTCCCCGGGTTCGTAGCCCATGCCGACGACGACCGGTTCGCCCTCGAGTTCGGGCTCGCGCAGTCGCTCGCAGGAGGCGTAGAAGCAGTCGGCGTCGACGTGAAGGACGATGCGGTCCTCCTCGTCCTCCCGTTCGACGCCCGGCAGCCGCGGGCCGTCTGACATTCGTCTACTCGTCGGTTCGTCTGCTGGGTTGTGAACGTTGCGGGCCGCTCGTCGCTCCGTGAAACCTATCACGAACGAACACTTTTTATCGTGCTGTCGCTATCGAAGGGTATGTCCTCCGACACCGCGGGAACGCCCCCAGCGATCGAGACGTATCCCGACGAAGACGACTCGAGTCGCGGCTGGAACACGTCAGTCAACGCGCTCGTCGGCGGCGTCGTCGGCATCGTGCTCTCGTTTATCCCCGGATCCGCGTTCGTCGGCGGCGCGCTCGCCGGCTACCTCGAGGGCGGGGACAGCGGGGACGGATTGCGGGTCGGCGCGCTCGCCGGGCTCGTCATGCTCGTCCCGATGACGCTGTTCTGGCTGTTCGCGATGACGATGGTGCTCGGCACCGGTATGCCGGGCACGATGGGCGGGTTCGTCTTCGTCGTCCTGGCGTTTCTCGTCCTGTACACGCTCGGGCTCAGTACCGTCGGTGCGATCATCGGCGTCGTTCTCGCCGACGAACTGTAAGCGACTACCGCGCGATCGACGCTACTTACTCGCCCTCGGCCGGCGGCTCCGGAAACTCGACGAGCACCCGCTTACTCTCGGGTTGGAGGGCGTCCCAGCTAACCCGACCCTGCTCGGCGATCGTCGCCGGCTCGAGCGCCGGATCGGCATACACCAGTTCCGCGGTGAGTTCGGGCGGGCGGAGGTCGACCGTCTCGCCGTTGACGTCAACCTCACCCGCCGGCCCGAAGTTCGGCTCCGCGGGCGGGTCGCCGACGACGATCCGCCCCACCATCCCGAAGATCTCGTGGGGCGCACACAGCACGTCGTAGACGCCCGGCTGATCGAACCGGTACAGCCAGAACGTGCCCTGTCCGAGCACCGGCGACGAAAACGCCGGGACACCCTCCGGTACGCGGCGCTGGCGTCCGAGAGAGGGGTGGTACGCAGTGACGGTGTGATCGGGCGCCACCAGATCGAATCGGACTACGTCGCCCGGCTCGACGTGGAGCCCGGTCGGTTCGAAGATGAACTCCGGGAGCGGCCGTTCCCCCGAGGGCGGTCTGGTCTCGAGTTCGACCGCGTGATCGGGCTGGAGCGGCTGGGGCAACTGCTCGTCGGCGGTCAGCCCGGAGTACCCCAGCACCGGGTGGATGCAGTTCGATTGCGAACACGCTCGCTGGTCCTGCCCCTGTCCGCGGTCGTCGCCTGTACGGCCGTTGCCGCGTCCTCGCCCGTGTCCTTCGTCGTCGCTCGCAGCGCCGAGTCCGGCCGCGAGCGACACCGTCGACGTTACGCCGGCCGCTTTCAGAACCTGCCGTCGGTCCATGGCGGCTTCTGTCCGCACCGCCGATTAGTTGTCCGGGGTCGTTGCTCGCGCAACGCGTTCTTGTGAGCGGACTGCTACGTGCAGCTGTATATTACCCGCTCGTCGCTGTCGACCGTCACGGCGCAGAAATCGGCCGTTGGAACCCGAAACGGAGTGCAACTGGGAGCGGCTATCGACTCGAGAAACGGTTCACTCTGGCGCGCGTCGGCGTGGTGGGGACGACTCAGTTGTAGCCGCGCCAGCGGTGGCCGCACTCGGTGCACTTGAAGAATCGGGTCGGCGGTTCGTCGGCTGACGCGGTCTGTTTGAGCGTGTACCAGGCTTCCTGGGTCCCGCACTCGTCGCAGACGACGTCGGTCGCCTTCGGCTTCCCCTCGAAGTTCGCGTCCTCGCTCGACTCGATCACGTCGTCGTCCGTCTGGGACTCCGTCGTGACGAACGCGTCCTCCTGCTCGCGGTCCCGTTCCGTCTCGGCGCCGCAGCTCGTACAGACCATGCGGTCGCCGTCGGCTTTCATCATCGAACCGCAGTCGTCGCAAAACTGCATACCCACCGGTAGGATATCGAGCGCAAAAACACCTCGTATTCCCGTCCCTGCGGCGGGGCTCGAGGCCGCTGTGGCCGTCCCACGCCTAGTATCGGCGCTCGAGTTCTTCGTTCTCGAGGACGACCGGACAGCCCGCGACCCGGAACGTATCGAGGCTCGGCAGCTCGAGAATGTCGGTTCCGTCGCGGGTGCAGCCGACCCCCGGCGGGTCGGCGAAGTGCTCGCACTGGTGACAGTACTCGTGCTTGTCGATCTCGCGGATTTCGCGGTCGTCGCCAAGCTGGTCGGCGAGCGGGTCGTCGTTCTCGAGGCGCTCCCAGAGTCGGTCGGGATCGAGCGCGGTGACGTCCTCGCGTTCGAACAAGTCGTCGAACGCGTCATCCCCGCTGTCGCGCTCCGTCGCTCGCTCGTCGACGGCAGCGGCGAGGTCGCCCAGCGGTCCGGCTCGATCGGCGGCCGAATCGTTACGCGAGCGACTCGAGTCACTCGAGGGGGATTCGGAGGCTCGAGCGTCCGAATCCGCGCGAAGCGCCGTCGGTTCCGCGCCCGCTTCCCCGCTCGCTTCTTCGTCACCGGCGAGTCCCCGCTGCGATCCGGTCGTACCGGGATCGGGGAGCGCGTCGAATTCGTCGTAGTCGACGGCCACCTCGCGCTCGCGCTCGCGATCGGGGTCGAGTTCGCCGTCGTCGCTCGAGTTCGAATTCGAGCCCGAACTCGAGTCGGATCCGTCGCTCATGAGTCTGTGTCGAACGGCAGCGTGCGGTCTCGCTCCGTTTCGGCGGCGGTTTCGGCGTTCGATTCGATCTGCGCGAAGACGTCCTCGGCCGTCGACTCCGTCGCGCGCTCTGCTCTGCCCTCGAGCGCCGGCGGTTCGCCGGTTTCGAGCGTGGGCGAGCCGAAAAACGACTGCTTTGCGGCGACGTCGGCGATCGGGCTCGCGCAGTGGGGGCACTCGGGCGCGGTCAACAGCGCGACGTCGACGCTCGAGCCGCAGTCCTCGCAGGTCGCGGTCCGAATGCCTAGGCGGTTGGCCGCCGTCTTGAGCCGGTCGGCCGCGGCCCGACGGCGCTCGCGTTCGGCGAAGGCGTCCCAGTGATCGCGGAGGTCGACGGCCGCCTTCGCGAGCACCGTCGAGCGCTCCTCGAGGCGGTCCGTCCGCTCTAAGAGGTACTCGAGCACCTCCTCGAAGTTCTCGAAGCCCGCGTCGACGGTCGCCTCGAGGTCCTCGAGGTCCGCGCGGAGCGACGACAGGTCGGCCTCGTACTCGTCGTGGTCGTGCTCGGCGGGCGCCTTCGCGTCGGTCTCGCGTTTGACCTGAATCACCCGCGAACGAACGTCCTCGAGCAGGTCGCGAAACTCCTCGCGTTGGGCCTCGAGTTCTCCCCGGAGCTCCTCGAGGTCCTCGCGGTCGGCCGGCTCGGCGCCCTCCCCCTCGGTCGCGACGGCGTGGGCCGCCGCGACGACGCGCCGACAGACGTCGGCGGGCGATTCGTCGCGGTCCGCGGCCGCGTCGGTCACCCAGTCGTCGACGTCGGCCGGGAGCGCGAACGAAACGTCCCCCTCGTCGTCCTCGCTCTCCATCTATCGTAGCTAGCGAGGGTCGGTGCATAAGGGTTGTTGCCGACGACGACCGCCCGCAGGTGCGGTCTCGGCGCCGAACGACGGCTCAACGGATCTTCCGGACGTTGCTGATGTCGAAGCCCGCGTCGCCGATCTCGGTCTCGAACCGGACGATGTTCTCGTCCTCGAGCCGCGAGAGGACGCCCCGGAACTGCTCGACGACCATCGTTCGGGCGCGCTCGGAGCCGCCGCTCTCCCACTCGAACAGCAGCGTGCCGTCGGTGGCCTCCTTGAGGCCGCCGAGTTGGGTCGGCTCGAGGAGTTCGGAGTTGACCAGCAACAAGATGACGCCGCCCCAGCGGTGGGAGGCGCGGGCGAGCCCCTTGAGGAGGACGGTCAGATCGGACCAGCCGAGCCGGTCCTCGGCCGCCGCGATCAGGTCGGTTACGGAGTCGACGATCACGAGGTTGCCCGCAGCGTGTTCGGTCATGTAGCCGCCGAAGGCGTCGAGGACGTCCTCGCGCTCGGTCTGCGACCCGAGCTGGGTGATGTCGGCCGTCCGTTCGGCGTACCACTCCGTCGGCACCGGTGTCAACTGGAAGTACTCCTCGGCCAGTTCGACGAACTCGACGGCGTCCATTCCCGTTTCGACGAGGTCCGATTCCATGACGAACGACATCTCGTTGGCGACCGCGGTCCGCTCGTCGGTAAACGAAATGTAGTGAATGCCGTCGGGCAGCGTTGCACCGTTCTCGAGGTCGCCGTAGTGGAGGTCGAACTGCTCGGCGCCCCGCTCGGCGAGCCCGTTCATGACGGCGCTCGTGTAGGCGAACTCTCGCGCGCCGGCGCCGGATTCGCCGGCGAGCAGTACGACGCTGCCGGCCGGCGCGCCGCCGCCGATCATCCGGTCGAGGCGTGCGACGCCCAGCGGCATCCGTTCCATATCGACCACTACGAGGGGAGATGCATACCGTTTGTGGGACCCGACTGTCGGCATCGTTCAGAAACGGCCGGGACCGCGGGGCGGATCCGAACGCGACGCATCCGCCGCTTCAGCGGCGCGTCTCCGATTCGTCCGCCCGTGCCGAGTCGTTCGAACGCTCCGCTCCGGGACGCGGAAATGTCGTCCCTCCGACCCCGGAATCCTCACTGTCGCTTTCGGGCATGCGTCGCCTGATGAGGTAGGCGCCGAGTCCGATCACGGGGAAGACGACGACGATCACGGCCCACAGGACCGAGTTTTCGATCCCGCGGGTCTCAGCGTCCTTCAGTACGAGAGCCGACAGCAAGACGTACACCGAGACGAACACGACCGTCAGCCCGAGAATCGCTACGGGACCCATTACGCAATAAGTTTTGTCGAGTTGTCAAATAATTTTCTCAGCCCGGAGACTGTGAGGGATGGGATACGAATCGGCGTCCCCGCGCAGACGGCTGCTGTAAGCCACGGACCCGAGCGCGGTGAGTCGAGGGAACGTCGCCCGCGGTAGTCCTCGAGTCCCGGTGGCCGACGATTACCGAACGCGTGCTCCATCGGTCGCCGCCGACGTAACGATAACCTGCCCTTCGAGCCCGCGCTCCTCGAGTGCATCCTCAGCCGCCGCTGCGGCTTCGTCGGCGTGCCGGCTGTCGGTCACGCCGTAGACGACCGGTCCCCACGACGACTGGCCGATCCCCGAGAGGACGGGGCAGTCCTCGAGCGCCTCGACGAGTTCGCCGGCCGGCGGACGGAAGACCCCGCCCTGCGCGTCGGCGTACCACGCGCCGTTCTTGCGGCCGATTTCGGCGATCGCCTCGCCGAAGGCCTCGAGGCGGCCCTCGGCGGCCGCCGGCAGTAACTTGCGGGTGACGACGCCGGCGATCTCGTCGGCGACGGCCGGATCCGCGCGCTCGACCACCGCGCGCATGCTCTCGTCCTCCGACTCGCCGCAGCGGCCGGGCTCGGCGTCGGGGACGACGACGAGGAAGCGCCAATCTTCGGGCAGATCGTGGCGGGCGACGACCGGCGGCACCGTCCAGTCGCCCTCGGCGGGCGGTTCCGTGGTGAAGCGGTTCGTCGGGTGGCCTGCGTCGACGACGAAGCCCCCGCCTTCGAAGGTCGCGACGCCGACGGCGCTGCGACCGCCCCGGCCCATCGCCGGCGCGTGGTCTCGAGCCCCGGGCTCGAGACCGTGGGCTCGCGCCGTCGCCGCGAGTACGGCCAGCGCGAGTTGGGTGCCGCTGCCGAGGCCGACGTGGCGCGGGAGTCGCTCCTCGACCGCGAGGGCGACGCCGGGCACGTCGAGAATTTCGGCGGCGCGTGCGGCGTACTCCCGGCCGAGCGGGTCGTCGCTCGAGACGCCCTCGGCGGGTTCGGCGGTGACGGTGACGCGGGGCTCCTCGAGGCCGACGCCGATCCCGCCGTAGAGTCGCTCCCGGGCCAGCGAGAGGTTCTGGAAGCCGACGTGGAGCCGAGCGCCCGCGCTGACGGTGGCGACCTCGGTCTCGTATTCGGGGTCGGACGGGGCGCCGGAAGTCGGATTCGGCATCGATATCGTCGGGATAGGATCGCCCCCCGCAAGGGGGTTTCGACGGTGGCAACGCCTGACGGTCCGGTGGCTGTCGGGCTAACAGCGCGTTCAGCAACCGCTGGGGATGCGAAGAATCACGATTCGAGACTCGAGAAAACGGACGAACGTCTGGAGTACCGCGAGAAACCGAGACCCCTACCCGGAGAATAGCGACGTTATCGCTGGGAAACGTTGTAGTCGACGTGGACGTTCGGCGTACTCGAGGACTCGGGTGCGGGAACGCCGTTCCAGTCGACGACGTGGACGTTGGCCATCTCGCCGGAGAAGCGGAACCGTTGGACGCCGACGTCGATCGCACCCTCCGCGACGTTCTCGGAGACGATCGTCGCTTCCGCGACCGGATCGTCCGCGACCATCTCGATCTCGCCGTCGACGGCGATTTCGAACTTGGAGGGGACGCCGCGACCGACGATGGTCACGAGGTTCGGGAGTGCTGAGTCGTTCGCTGCTGTCTGGCTGCGTACCGGATCATCGCGTGCCATGCTTCGATGAGTCGAACGGTGCGGTATAAGCTTTCTTCCTCGCAAAACGGTAGGATCGTACGAATTAGACCTTCGAGCGTATAAAATTACCTGATATTCAGATTCGAATTGGCCGGCACTCTTCTCGACGACCGCCGTCGCGTCAACACCAGTATTATAGCCGCCTCGGTGCTACCTCGAGCCGTGTCACCTTCCGACCGCTCCCGATCGGACTCGAGTTCGAACTCGAACGCGAGTGCGGACGCCGACGCGGACACGGATCGCGAGTCGAAGCCGGAGTCAGCGCCGGCGCCGGACCTCGCGGGCCTCGTCATCGCCGGCGGCTACTCGACGCGCTTCGGCGACGAGGACAAGGCGGTCGCGGACCTCGCCGGGACGCCGATGATTCGTCGCGTCGTCGACCGACTCGCCGCCGTCACCGACGCGGTCGTCGTCAACTGCCGCGAGGACCAGCGCGGCGCCATCGCGGCCGCCCTCGAGGGCTGTGCCCCGACGATCGAGTTCGCGCTCGATCCAGTCGAGGATCGGGGCCCGGTCGCCGGCATCGGGACCGGTCTCGAGGCGGTCGACGAGACCTACGGCCGCGAGTTCGCGACCGTCGTCGCCTGCGACATGCCGTTCGTCGATCCCGACCTGCTCGAGTTGCTCTTCGAGCGCGCTCGCGACGCGGACGCTGACGGAGCCGTCGTCCAACTCGAGGACGGCTGGTACCAGACGACCCAGGCGGTCTACCGGACCGAGCCGATGGCGCGAGCATGTGCGGAAACCCTCGAGTCCGACGACAAGCGGATCGTCGCCGCCCTCGAGCGCGTCGACTACGTGACCGTCGCGGAGAAAGTCCTCGAGGACGCTGACGTCGACGACGCGACGTTCGAGAGCCTCGACACGAAGGAGGCGCTCGAGGCGGCCGCGACCCGACTCGAGTAGGCGGCGGGTCGCGAACTGACTCGAGTACTCGTCGCGAACGACTATCCCCCGGTTTCGTGCGAACATGTTCGGACGAATGATTCCGTGCGGAATAATCGGCCGAGAACTGGGTGTTTATAATTGCGCGACGCAAGAACCGACCATGAGCAGCGACGACGAGTTCGACTACGGAAAGGACGAGAATCTCCGGAGTCGCGAGGTGACGGAGGGCCCGGACAAGGCTCCCCACCGCGCGATGTTCCGGGCGATGGGGTTCGACGACGAGGACTTCGGCGCGCCGATGATCGGCGTTCCCAACCCCGCCGCGGACATCACGCCGTGTAACGTCCACTTGGACGACGTCGCCGACGCGGCCCTCGAGGGCGTCGACGAGGCCGGCGGCATGCCCATCGAGTTCGGGACGATCACCATCTCCGACGCCATTTCGATGGGAACCGAGGGGATGAAGGCCTCCCTCATTTCCCGCGAACTGATCGCCGACTCCGTCGAACTCGTCTCCTTCGGCGAGCGCATGGACGGGCTGGTCACGATCGGCGGCTGCGACAAGAACATGCCGGGGATGATGATGGCCGCGATCCGGACGGACCTGCCCAGCGTCTTCCTCTACGGCGGCTCGATCATGCCCGGCGAGCACGAGGGCCGGGAGGTCACGATCCAGAACGTCTTCGAGGGCGTCGGCGCCGTCGCCGACGGCGAGATGTCCCCGGACGAACTCGACGAGATGGAGCGCAACGCCTGTCCCGGCGCGGGCTCCTGCGGCGGGATGTTCACCGCCAACACGATGGCCTCGATCTCCGAGACGATCGGTTTCGCGCCGCTCGGATCCTCGTCGCCGCCCGCCGAGGACGAAGAACGCTACGAAGTCGCGAAGGAGAGCGGCGAACTCGCCGTCGAAGCCGTCCGAGAACAGCGCAAACCCTCCGATTTCCTCTCGAAGGAGTCCTTCGAGAACGCCATCGCGCTGCAGGTCGCCGTCGGCGGCTCGACCAACGCCGTGCTCCACCTGCTGGCGATGGCCGCCGAGGCCGGCGTCGACTTGGACATCGAGGACTTCAACGAGATCAGCGCCCGCACGCCCAAGATCGCCGACCTCCAGCCCGGCGGCGAGAAGGTGATGAACGACATCCACGAGGTCGGCGGCATCCCGGTCGTCCTCCGCGAGTTGCTCGAGGCGGACCTGCTCCACGGCGACGCGCTGACCGTCACCGGCGAGACGCTCGCCGAGGGCATAGAGCGCGTCGACCCACCGGCGATCGAAGATCTGGACGCCGACTTCCTGCACACCGTCGACGATCCGATCCACGAGCGGGGCGCCATCCGCATCCTCACCGGCAACCTCGCGCCCGACGGCGCCGTCATCAAGATCACCGGCGAGGACCACCTCGAGCACGAGGGCCCGGTCCGCATCTTCGAGAACGAAGAAAACGCCATGCGGTACGTCCAGGAGGGCCGCGTCGAGAGCGGCGACGTCATCGGCATCCGCAACGAGGGGCCCCGCGGCGGCCCCGGCATGCGCGAGATGCTCGGGGTCACGAGCGCGGTGGCGGGCCAGGGCCACGCCGAGGACGTCGCGCTCTTCACCGACGGGCGGTTCTCCGGCGCGACCCGCGGCTTCTCCATCGGCCACGTCGCCCCCGAGGCCGCCGTCGGCGGCCCCATCGCCGCCCTCGAGGACGGCGACACCGTCAGGATCGACATCGACGAACTCGAACTCTCGGTCGACCTCACCGACGAGGAGATCGAGGAACGGCTCGCAGAGCGCGACCTCCCCGAACCCCAGTACACGACCGGCGTGCTGGCGAAGTACGGCCGCGACTTCGGCTCGGCGGCCAACGGCGCAGTGACGAACCCCGGCGTTAAGCGGGAGTAGTTACGCCCGACCGCGGTCGTCCGCCGCGGCGGTCTCTCTCGAATCGCAGTACAGACGCCGTACAACGGTTCTCCGGGGAAGATACGGTGGCTCGAAGGCGGGGGCGGTCCCTTCGATTTCCTGCATGACCCTTTCCACGTCTTACCACGGAGAGCCAGTAGAGAATCGAATGTGCAAGTACTGTCTCGAGTGCGAGTGGCAAATCAGTACGTCGGAGGGGTACAGTGAGAAAGAGGTGTCCGAGAAGGCGATCGAACACTTCGTCGAGACAGGGCACACGGTCGACTCGCTGCGCTTGCCGCCGCCGGCCGCGATCATCGAGAACTGAGCGCGCCGTCGGCACCGGTGGGTGGACCGTGATCGGCGACGCGAACGGCTGACCGAGAACGAGACAGCGGCGACGCCGCCTGAACGGCTACCCTCGTCGCTCGAGAATCCGATCGATGATGTGCCGCGTCGAGAGCAGTTCCTCCGCGCCGGGTTCGCGGCCGCTCGCGCGCTCGACCGTACAGTCGACCCCGCGGCGCTCGAGTTCGGCCTCGATGGCGGCCTCGTCGTGGTGCTGGTCGTGGCCCAGCGCGATCACGTCGGGATCGATCTCCTCGATCGGGACGAAGATATCTTCCTCGTGACCTAAGATCGCTTCGTCGACGGCCTCGAGCGCGTCGACGACGTCCCGGCGCTGCGTAGCGGGACAGATCGGTTTCTCCTTGTGATCGACGTTCGCCTTCCGGGCGACGATGACGATCAGTTCGTCGCCCATCGCCGCGGCCTCCTCGAGGTAGTGGACGTGACCGGGGTGGAGGATATCGAAGGTGCCCTGGGCGATGACGGTTCGGACGGCGTCCTCGCTGCCGTCGCTGTGGCCGCCGTCGTCCGCTGTGTCGCCTGCCGTCATCCTCGTAACTCCTCGTCGATGTCGGCCTGCGTGAAATCGAAGAATTCCTCGGTTTCGGGGAGTTCGACGTCGATCACCTGCAGGTTCGTCGGCCGGCCCTGGGAGTCGAAGGCCTTCCAATCGGTCCGGCGGTACGGCGCGCCGATGATGATGTGGACGCTACCGCGGCCGAAGGTCCCCAGGTCCGCGTCGCTCGGTCGGAGAACGCCGTTCGGGTGCGAGTGGACGCTGCCCAACGCCTTCACGTCGTTTGGAATCTGGTTCGTCTTGACGGTCGCGCTGACGCTGTTGGACTCGGTGCCCGGAATGACCAGGATGTCCGTGATAACGAGTCCGTCGCGGTCCAACCCCAACTGATCGGCTTCGGTCCCGCGCAGAAAGCCCATGTACTCGTCGGGGTGAGCCGCCTCCGAGGACTCGATGGCGAACTCGAGGGTCTCCTCGGCGATACCGAGGATCTCGTTCGAGCGAAACAGCGCGTCGAGCAGCCCCATGTCACCACGTCCGGGCTTGCGGTTGCTAAACGTTCCGATGCGCCGACTCCGCGCAGGTGTCCGACCTACGGATCGAGGAACGGTCGACTCCAGTCGCTCGAGTCGAACGAGTTGTGCGAGTCGAGCGAACGGGTAAACGGCGAGAAACGGGTTCGGAACGAAACTGCAGTCGAAAACGACGATACTCGAGAGCGGTACCGGATATCGGGTATCCGGGTATCGTCCCCGAATTACCCGAACGGATACGGGATGATCGACGACACGACGAGCGTCGTAATCAGTCCCGAGACGGAGATGATCGTCGTCAGGACGGTCCAGGTCTTCAGCGTCTCCTCCTGCGTGAGGCCGCCGATTTCCTTGACCAGCCAGAAGCCGGAGTCGTTGTACCACGAGCAGATGTTCCCGCCGGCACCGATGACCATGACGAGGTACGCGGTGCTGACCGACAGCTGGCCGGTCAGCGGCGCCATGATCCCGGCCGCGGTGAGCATCGCGGCGGTTGCCGACCCCTGTGCGATGCGGACGATCGCGGCGATGAGCCAGGCGGTGATCAGCAGTCCGATACCGAACTCCTGGAGGATGCCCGCCAGGTAATCGCCGATGCCGGAGGCGGCGAGCATCGCACCGAAGGCCCCACCGGCAGCCGTAATCGCGGCGATGTTACCACCGCTTTTCAGGGCCTCGGTCAGTTCCTCGCTCCACTCGCTCGAGGTCATCTCGTTGTGACTGTAGAGGACGTAGGCGGCGACGACGGCCGCGAGCATCAGCGCGACGTTCTTCTCGCCGATGAAGACGACGATCGGCTCGATCGAACTGAGCGCCGGGATAACGTCCTGGAACGAGTCGACGACGGTGTAGGAACCGATGAGACCGACCGCGACCAGAATCGGCGAGAGCGACGCGAGCAGGCCGGGTAGGGAACTGGTCGGTCGGTCGGCGACCTCCTGCAGTTCCTCGGTGGTCGTCGCCATGGTGTCGCGCAGCGGAATGTCGAGTCGGGCGTTGATCCAGCGGCCGTAAACGAGGCCGGCGAGGACCACGGCCGGAATCGCCGTTATGAGGCCGATGAAGATCGTCACACCGAGGTCGCTGCCCACCTGGGCGGCGACGGCCAGCGGGCCGGGCGTCGGCGGCACGAAGACGTGTGCGGTCGCCGCACCGGCCCCGACGACGACGAGGAACAGCGTGTAGTCACGTCCCACTCGAGCGCGCATCGACCGCGCGAGCGGCGCCATGAGGTAGAACACGCTGTCGAAGAAGACGGGAATCGCGAGCACGGAACTGCTGCCCAGCAGCGCGATGTCGGAGTTGTCCTTCCCGAGCAGGTTCTGGAACCCGCGGACGATGCGTTGGGCGGCGCCGCTTTCCAGCATCGATTTGCCGATGACGGCGGCGGCGAGGATCGGAATACCGATCCCGGTCATGTTGTCGCCGAACGCCCCCGCGACTTCCGTCGCGGCGTCGGCCGGTGCGAAGTCCGGTACGAACACGGCGTTGACGACACCGACGGTGAAGCCGGCGAGGATCAACCCGATAAATGCCGGAAAGTCGAGCCAGACGAGCAGTGCCACGACAACTAACAGTCCGATGAAGAACGTTAGCAGTGGGCTGTGTGAAAACTCAACACCCTGTAGTGGTATGAACATCGTTCACCAGATACGTTCTCAAAGAATAATTGGTATATTTTATGGAATAGGTGCAACGATTTACGAATTTTCGTTATGTTTTTCGAATATCACTAACTAATACCCTCATATATTTACGTATTTACACTCACAGGGCCGGACATGGACCGAGCACTTGTCGTCGCTGAACCGACGGAAGCGGCTACGGAACTCGCACAGATGGCCGGATCCCTCGCCGAAGCCGGCGATGCAACCGTCGTCCTGATTCACGCGACGACGGACGAGGAGTACGCCGCGCGCAAGCAAGCGATGTCGTCGATCGCCAGTTCGGGCGGAACGTACACCACCGACGACGCACGCGAAGGCGCACGGCAGTTCGCGCAGGATCTCGCAGAAGCGGAGCTGTCCGAGTTCGACATCGAGTACGAAACGGCCGGCTACGTCGGCGAGAAAGCCGACGCCATCCTCGAGGCCGCCGACGACCACGACTGCGACCACGTCTACCTCCCGGGTCGCGAGCGCTCGCCGACCGGCAAGGCGCTGTTCGGCGACGCGACCCAGCGGGTCCTGCTCGAGTTCGACGGTCCCGTCACGGTGCTGACGGAGTAATCGATCACGACGCCGGATCCCGGGCCCGGGCTCGGACTTGGATCCGGGACAGACACCGTTGGTATTCGCAGTCGATTGCACCGCCCCCTCGCGCCGTACCCTGCCCTTCTTGACAAGGGTTATACGCGGCCACCCCCAAACGACGTACCAAGATGACACGAGCGTCCGCCGGAGAACCCGGCGCGGACGACGGGGATTCCGTCGTCTACGATCTCGATGCAGATTGCACCGCAGACGATCTCGAGCAGGACCGAGCCTATCTCGCCGAAATTAACGGTATCGTCGACTACGGCGTCTTCGTCGATCTCTCCGAATCCGTCTCCGGTCTCGTCCACGAATCCGTCCTCGAGGGCACGTTCGCCGTCGGCGACGAACTCGTCGTCGAACTCGAGAGCGTCCGCGACAACGGCGACATGGCCTTCGAGCCGGTCGACGTCGACGATTACACGGTCCGCGAGGTCTCCCACGACTACGCGCTGACCGGCACCGACCGGCTCGAGGCCAACGTCGGCGAACAGATCCACCTCGAAGGCGAGGTCGTCCAGGTCAAACAGACCGGCGGCCCGACCATCTTCCACGTCGCCGACGAGTACGGCGTCGTCCCCTGTGCCGCCTTCGAGGAGGCCGGCGTCCGCGCCTACCCCTCGGTCGAGGTCGGCGACGTCGTCCGCGTCACCGGCACCCCCGAACACCGCGAGGGCTCGGTACAGATCGAAGTCGACGGCCTCTCGAGACTCGAGGGCGACGACGCCGATGAGGCTCGCGAGCGCATCGAAACCGCGCTCGAGGGACGCGCCCAGCCCCACGAGGTCGAGCCCCTGATCGACTGGCCCGCCTTCGAGAAGCTCCGGCCCGACCTCGAGGAGGTCGCCAAGCGACTCCGCCGGACCGTTCTCGAGGGCCGCCCCATCCGCGTCCGCCACCACGCCGACGGCGACGGGATGTGTGCCGCGGTACCGGTCCAGATCGCCCTCGAGCGCTTTATCGCCGAGGTCCACGAGGACGAGGACGCGCCGCGCCACCTCATCAAGCGCCTACCCGCCAAGGCGCCGTTCTACGAGATGGAAGACGCCACGCGGGACCTCAACTTCGCGCTGGAAGACCGCGAGAAACACGGCCAGCAGCTCCCCCTCCTGCTGATGCTGGACAACGGCTCGACGGCCGAGGACGTCCCGGCCTACGAGACGCTGGCCCACTACGACATCCCGATCGTCGCGATCGATCACCACCACCCCGACCCCGATGCGGTGGGCAACCTGCTCGACGCCCACGTCAACCCCTACCTCCACGACGAGGACTACCGAATCACGACGGGGATGCTCTGCGTCGAACTCGCGCGGATGATCTACCCCGACCTCACGGAGGAACTGCGCCACGTCCCCGCCGTCGCCGGCCTCTCGGACCGCTCGAAGGCCGACGCGATGGAGGACTACCTCGCGCTGGCCGCCGAGGAAGGCTACGACGAGGAGCGTCTACAGGACGTCAGCGAGGCGCTTGACTACGCCGCCTTCTGGCTGCGCTACAACTCCGGCGATCAGCTGATTCAGGACCTGCTCCAGATCGATTCGGACGACGAGGACCGCCACCGCAAACTCGTGGACTTCTTCGCCGACCGCGCTCGCGAGGAGGTCGACGAACAGCTCGCGGCCGCGATGCCCCACCTCGAGCACGAGGAACTGGACAACGGCGCCCACCTCTACCGAATCGACGTCGAGAACCACGCCCACCGCTTTACCTACCCCGCGCCGGGCAAGACGACCGGCGAGATCCACGACCGCAAGATCGAGGAGACCGGCGACCCCGTGATCACCGTGGGCTACGGACCGGACTTCGCCGTCCTGCGCTCCGACGGCGTCCGCCTGGACATCCCGCAGATGGTCTCGGAACTCGAGGAGGAAGTCCCCGGCGGCGGCGTCTCCGGCGGCGGCCACCTCGTCGTCGGCTCGATCAAGTTCGTCAAGGGCAAGCGCGAGGAAGTCATCGAGGCGTTAGTCGAGAAGATGGAAGACGCCGAACTCGACGAGGCGCTCTCGAGCGCCGCGCCGATCGACGACTAAGTGACGCACAGGTTTCGGTCGAGACTGTCCCCCGCCTTCGGCTCCGGATCCGTCTCGAGTCCCTCGAGTACGCCGACCGCGTCGTCTGCAGCCCGAAGGGTTACGCGGCCCGACGATCAAGTCGCATCCCGAGTGCCACACTGTTCGGCCTCGAAGCGTGCACCTGACTGCGGCGGCGGCGACGACTACGACTGTGACCGAGGCCCCCCTTCCGACACCGGAGCCCCGCCGACAGCGCCGGCCCGTCCTGAAACCAACTCGCCGACACCGACTGCACTGCAGCATAGACGATTTCGATGATCGATCGCGACGACCCCACTGACCCGCCGGACGTGCTCCTCGTCGATCCCTCGAGCGACCGGATCGAGCGAACGAAACGCGCCTTCCGGACCGAACGGGACGACCTCGCGCTGCACGTCGTTGACGACGACGCCGCATGTCTCGACTTCCTTCAACAGCGAGGCGAATACGAGGACGCCCCCACTCCGGGGCTCGTCGTCTACCGAACCGAACCGTCGACCCTGCTAGACGGCGACTCGGTTCTCGAGACGATCGCCGCCGACGCGGATCTCGCGCGGATTCCGCTCGTCGTCTGTCTCCCAACGGATTCGCCCGCGACCGCGGTCCGGCACGCCTACGACCAGCGGGCGAACGCGGTCGTCGAACAGCCGGCGGGCGAGGACGAAGCGGAATTCGTCGAGACGATGCGGCTGCTCGTCCGGTTCTGGATCGCGGCCGCCCGCTTACCGCCCCAGTCGGGGCCGACCGAGTAAGACACCGATTCTACTGCAGCGGAAGCCAGTTAGAACTGGTACCGCCGCTCGTCGTCCATCGTCGGATACTGATCGGCGCCGGTCATCTGGTCGAAGGTCATTCCTGAGAGGTACTCGTCGTACGTCACGTCGTAGGCCGACCGCAGGTGGAAATCGAGGTTCCCCGTCTCGACGGTCGACTGAAAGAGCATGTGGATCGCCCGGCGGACGAGTTCGTCCGTTTCCTCCGGATCGAGGGCGGTCTCGAGCAGCGCGAGTTCGTTTCGCGTCTCGCGGTCGAGGTCGATCGATAGTTCGTCGCCGAACTCCGAGTACGATGCCTGCACGTCCTCGTTGAGGTCGTCGAGGCTCATGCTCGGATGGAAGCGAGCGCACTGGTTAGGCCTTTCTTCTTTCGCGATCGCTCGAATCGATCGCTCGAGGGACGCGGTGCGCGCGGCTTACTGCGCCGCCAGCCACTCGAGGGCGTCGGCGTCCGACCCGAAGGTGCGGTACTCGAAGTCGGGATCGATCGCGTTCAACTGGTCTTCGATCTCCTCCATGTCCATGCTCGCGATCGCCGAATCGGCGTAGACGCCGGCCCCGTGGCGGACGCCCTGCTCGATCAGCGTCGGGATCCACGTTTCGGCGAGCCACCGCTTGTCCGCATCGTCGTGCGCGGAGATCGATTCGGTGTTGACGACGTACTGGTCGGCGCCTTCGGATGCGATGAAATCCGCCCACGTGCGGGCGATATCCCGGAGTTCCTCTCCCGAGACGAAGGTGTTGTACGTGAAAATCGGGACGTTCTGCTGCTCGTCCAGTTCGATCGTGTACTCGTCGGTGCGTTCGATGAGTTCCGTCGACATCCCTTGGACAGAGCGACGCAGTCCCTAAAACAGTTGTTGCCGATTTGATATCATTCGAAGTGGTTACTGACTGTACTGACTGCCTCCGAGACTGAACGGAAATCGGAGCGAACTCAGGGACGCGCTTCGACGCCGAGCCGTCGATCCACCGCCGAACGGACGCGCTCGAGCACCGCCGGGTTGTCGCTGGGCCGGCCGACGCTGACGGCGTCGGCGCCGTAGTCGACGTACTCCCGGACGGTCTCGTCGTCGCGGACGCCGTTGTTAGCGATCACGAACAGGTCGGTCGCGTCGGCGACCTCGGCGATTACGGGTTCGGAGTCCATCGCGTCGACGTGAACGAACGCCGCACCGGCATCCTCGAGTTGCCCTGAGAGCGCCGCCAGGTCGACGTCCGGCACCTCGGCGCGGACCTTGACGCCGACGGTCGCGCCGGTGTCGGCTGCTGTTTCGACGTACCCGACGAGTCGGTCGGCGTCCTGCAGGAGGGTCTCGCCGCAGCCGACCGCGCACAGTTCGTCCTGCCGGCAGTGGGCGTTGATCTCGAGGACGGCGTCCCGGTCGCGACAGACCCGCGCCGCGTCGGCGATCGGCTCCCGGGTCGCGCTCCGGACGTTGAACCCGGGCTGGATCGGCACGCCCTCGAGGGCGGCGAGTTGACGGTCGATGAACTCGAGCGGATCGGCGGGCAGGAACTCGTTCCGGTCGCGGGCGACGAGCTCGCGTGCGGCGGCTCTCGAGTCCTCGTCGAGGGCGATGCCGCCCAGGAAGGCGGCACCCGCGTAGTCGGCGCCGGCGCGAGCCCACTCGGCGTCGGCCTCGCCGCTCAGGCTGGCGAGCGCGAGCGGCGGGTCGAAGGTGAGTTCGGGTTCCGAGGGGAGTGTGGGCATACTGGTGCTAGCTAACGATTTCGATCGCCTGTTCGATCGCTCGGGTGACGCGCTTCGCGTCCGCGGGCGAGTCGATCTCGATATCCGTCTGGATCGTCGGCCGGTCGAACTCGACGTCGTCACCCTCGTCGACGATGTAGGCGTCGGCGAACGGATACGCGGTCGCCAGCCCGTCGGTGCTCGGTTCGGCGTTGACCGCCTCCATGAGGTCTTCGGCTGGCCCGGAGAAGGCCTCGTCGCCGAGGAACGGCGACACCGCGACGACCGTCGTCTGAGCGAGCGTGTCCGCGACGCCCGGCAGCGCGAGCATCGGCCCGATGCTCGTCACCGGATTCGACGGCCCGATGACGACCGTGTCCTGGAGCGCCTCGAGGACGCCGGGCGCGGGTTCGGCGGTCGAGGAGCCGCGGAACTCGACGTTCTCGACGTCGGGCTCGCCGCGGTGGCCGACCCAGTACTCCTGGAAGTGCATCATCCCCTCGTCGGTGTGGACGAGGCTGGCGACGGGGTCGTCGCTCATCGGGAGGAGATCGACCGAGAGATCGAAGGCGTCGGCGAGGCGCTGGGTGGCCTCGCTCAGCGTGTAGCCCTGATCGAGAAGACTCGTGCGCGTGATGTGGACGGCCCGGTCGCGGTCGCCGATCGTCATGAACTCGGCGACGCCGGAAAAGCGCCGCCAGTTGGCGAGGTCCCGCCCCGTCGTCTGTTGCTCCTCGGAGAGGTACTGCGGCCCCTCGGGGAGGTCCGCGGCGTCGGCGATATCCATCAGCGCCGCGTTCGTCCGGTGCGTGTCGCCCTCGATCCCCCACCACGTCTCCCGATCGAGGACGCCCCCGCCCTGAAAGAGCAGCGTGTCGACGTCCGGCGACACGAACAGCCCGCCGATCTCGATGTCGTCGCCCGTATTGGCGACGATCGTCGTCTCCTCCGGCGAAAATACGGCCCCAGCGCCGTCTAACAACTTCGGCGTCCCGGTGCCCCCGGAGAGGAAGGTTACCATACGCAATACTCTCGAGCGTGGCTACTTAATCGCTTTTGGCTGTTCGGCGGCGAACGGTCGTGGGGCGTGAGTTCCCGCACGGGCCCGAGCCGGCGGCCCGCTTCAGTCGCCGATCCAGTCCGCGAAACTCCCCTCGAGCAGGGTCTCGCGCTGGCGGTCGACGTACCGCCGCTGCATCGTCGTGATGGCGTCGGCGAGGCTCGCGCCGTCCTCGAGTTCGGCGCGAACTTGCTCGCGTTTCCAACTCGCGGGCGTGACGCCCTGTCGAACCCGCCGCCGGAGCGGATAGAGGTACTTCGCGGCCTCTTCCTCGTTCAGGCCGCGGTTCGTCAGCCCGTCCTCGGCGTGGGCCAGCAGGTCCTCGTAGAGTTCGAGGGTATCGGTCGTCTCCTTGCCGTCGTTGGTGATCCAGGTCAGGTCGGCCTCGAGACCGTCGACCATCGCGGCGTAGAAGTTCTCGCGTGCGACCGGCCAGTCGAGTTCCCGGACGGGGTGCTCGAGGCGGGTGAGACTCTGGAGCAGGCCGGCGAAGGCGGCGAGGAAGGCGGTGCCGTCGCGGACGGTCGGCTGGGCGGGGATCGGCCGGAACTCGATGCGAGCGTTGGCCGCCGAACGGGTCGGGCCGCCGAAGACCGGGCGAACCCACCGCCAGTAGGTACCGTGCTTGCGCCGGAAGTGGGGGAACTGGTCGTCGAACCGCTCGCCCTTCTCGACGGGCATCGGAACGATCGTGTCGTCGGTCGCGACGCGGTCGATCGCTTCGTCGACGGTCTCCAGATCGCGGGGGAACCGGACCTTCCCCTCGCCGGTGGTGGGATCGTTCAGGACGGTCTCGAAGACGCTGATCCGGTGTTCCATCCAGCCGTCTGCGAGGATCTCCTCGGGTGTCGCGTCCTCGTCGTACAGATCCGGCGGGAAGAAGGGTGAGTTAACGCCGAGCGCGAGGAGAGGGCCCGCGATCCGCAGCGCGTAGTTGAAGTAGTCCGGGAGGTCGGGCGCGTGGGGCACCTGATAGTGGGGCTGGATCGACGTGATGAGGCTCTCGGGCATGACGGTGTCGGCCTGCAGGGAAACGTGAGGTGCCTCGATGCGCATCCCCGCAGCCTGGGCCTGGTCGGTGTTGGCCATCGCGTGGTAGCGCGCCGAGTCGCTCATGTTCGTCGCGACGCGGATCGCGCGCTCGCTGCCGTCCTCGGCGGTCGCCGTTCGCTCGACGCTGTCCGTCAGGTACGTCGCCGCGTCCTCGCCCTCCGGCGGGATCGTCCAGAGCCCGTCGCTGACCAGTCGCATCCCCTCCGACTCGGAGACGGTCAGCGCCGTTCGCAGCCGAGATTTGACCTCCGACTCCTGGGCGAGGATCCCGTCGGCGTTCAGCGGCTGCGGGCTGGTCGTCATCTCCGCGTTGTGCAACCCGAGTTCCTTCTCGAACCCGATGAGCTCGAGCAGCCGCCGGGGCACCCGCCGGAGCGCGCAGTCGTCGTCCTTGACCGCGTAGAACTCGTACTCGAGGCCGACGATCGCCTGCGGGTTGTCGAAGACGCCGTTCTCGACCCCCTCTTTGATGACCTCGGCGTCTGCCGCGGCCTGCGTTTGATACGTCTCGGCGTCGACCGACAGGACGTCGGCGACCCGCGACGCGAGTTCCTCCTCGGGCATTGTTCTACTCGAGAGTGCGGACGCAACGGTCTTTAAAGCCGCCCTCGACGAACCGATACGGCTGCGATCCGAACCGGACTGGCGACGTTCGAGCGATTCACCGATCAGATAGAATCGGAACGTTCACGTCGGAATACGGTCCGGCGTGAGGGGGAGAGAGCCCGCACACCGCGTTCGTTACAGTCGAAAAATCGGCTCGGAAGACCGATCGTCTGGAACCGAACGATCTCTCGAGTAGCGATTCGCACTCCTAGAGTTGAACGGCTTTTTGCTCTATGAGAGTATGTGGCGGCCGCAACACTTCGATCGTTTGAGCCCCCGAACCGGTCGTAATCGTCAACTCCGCTTCTCCATCGTCGGATATCGGAGTCGGTTGTTCGAGATCGTCGTCGTAGACGAAATCGCTCGATTTCGTAACCGTTCCTAAGAGAATGACGATCTCGATTTCGTCTCCCCGTTCGTCGAGCACCGTATTATCGTCGCCTTTGATCGATCGTGTGAAGAAAACGTTGTCCGAACCGTTTGTTGCGTTCACTTCAGTCGGCAATCCGTTTGCATCGAACCCGTTCGTGTCATAATGAGTTAATATACTGTGATCACTATCGGCATACTCTATTATCGTACTATTGAGGTCGATATTTCCAGCCCCGGGGCTTTTCTTGACTCGTAACCCGACTCGATAAATTTCGTCCGCATCGCTATCAGCTATGGATTCGATGTAGTCGTTCCTCCCAGTCTCACCGGCGGCCGACACTACTTGTAGATGGTCGGATACCTGCGCCGTACTCTCTTCACCAGTAGCTTCCGCCTGAGTCTGGAGAGAACCGGCTGTATCGATCAACACACCCGCAGCGATCGCCGAAACTAGTACCATCGCGATAAACACGATAAGCGTCCCAATACCCACCTGGCCTCGTTGATCCGACACGTCGTCCGTCTTCACAGAGAGTGATGCATCCATTTAGACACGGAAACTCTCCCGCATTCGAGTATGAAATCTTCGGCCAAGTGATGATTGAGCTGACTTATACGGGTGGCGCTACCCGATGAATACCTGTCATATATCGTAGCTACTACTCTCTCGAACGTCGTCGATCGTCGCTTCCCCGTCCACACGCTTCCCGACTCCAATTCGTACTCGTCCCGCATCCGGGCGCTTGCGACCACACTGGAAGCGCGGTTATCGGAAGACACCACGGCATCCGGCGGACAATGATCGAGGGTAACCGAACGAACACACCGCCAGACCCGCGATTCAGTTACATTATCGATAGCGTCTCAGAACCGTTTTACTCCCGCCGACGATAGACTCCGCCGATGCAGTTCGCCACGTTCGCCGACCGCGCCGCCGCGATCGAAGCCGAGCCCGCGGACCTCGAGATCGTCGCCCACGTCACCGACCTGCTCGAGGACGCGGAAGCCGACCTCGAGATCGTCGCCCGATTCGTGCAGGGCCGGGTCTTCCCCGCGTGGGACTCGACGACGCTCGATATCGGCCCGAGCGCGTGTTACGAGGCGATCGCCCGCGCAGCCGGGACGAACGTCGACGCCGACGACGTCGAGGACCGGCTCGCCGAAATGGGCGAGATCGGCGACGTGGCGGCAAGTTACGACTTCGGCGGCCAGCAGGGACTGGGCGCGTTCACCGGCGGTGACGACGGGAGCGGGGACGACCTCACCGTCCGCGAGGTCTACGACACTCTCGCCGACCTCGCGGCCGCCGAAGGGTCGGGCAGCCAGGATCGCAAGGTCGACCTCCTCTTCGGTCTCTTTAACCGCTGCTCGAGCGAGGAGGCCCGCTACCTCGCGCGGCTCGTCCTCTCGGAGATGCGCATCGGCGTCGGCGAGGGGACCGTCCGCGACGCCGTTGCTGAAGCCTTCGACGTCCCCGAAGACAGCGTCGAGCGCGCGCTACAGGTCTCGAACGACTACGGCGAGGTGGCTCGCGTCGCCCGCGACGAGGGCGTCGCGGGACTGGACGCGATCGACCTCGAGATCGGCCGCCCAGTCCAGGCGATGCTCGCGCAGGCGGGAACCGTCACCGACGCCTTGGATGAGTGGGAGGAAGCCGCCGTCGAGTGGAAGTACGACGGCGCGCGGATCCAGTTGCACCACTCCGCCGACGGCGAGACCCGCGTCTTCTCCCGAAACATGGAGGAAGTCACCGACGCCCTCCCCGAAGTTCTCGAGTACGCCGACGAGACCCTCGAGGACCCGGTCATCCTGGACGGCGAGGTCGTCGCCGTCGACGACGACGGCAGCCCGCTCCCCTTCCAGGAGGTGCTCAAGCGGTTCCGCCGCAAGCACGACGTCGAGAAGGCCCGCGAGGAGGTCACCGTCCGGCCGGTCTTCTTCGACTGTCTGCACGCCGGCGGCGAGGACCTGCTCGAGGAGCCGCTGACGACCCGACACGACCAGCTGCGGGCGGTGCTGGCGGACGACGATGCGCCGGAGGACGAAGACGAAACCGACGTGGAGGGCCTCTCCCTGCTCTGGACCGCCGACGACCCCGACGAGATCGAGGCGATCGACGCCGACGCCCTCGAGGCAGGCCACGAGGGGATCATGCTCAAAAACCCCGATTCGGCGTACTCGCCGGGCCGACGTGGGAAACACTGGCGCAAGCGCAAACCCGACGTCGAGACGCTGGACTGCGTCGTCACCGGCGCCGAGTGGGGTGAAGGTCGCCGTGCGAACTTCCTCGGGACCTTCGAGCTCTCGATCCGTGACGGCGACGACCTGGAAACAGTTGGGAAGGTCGCGACCGGCATCACGGACGAGAAACTCGCCGAACTCACCGAGCTGCTCGAGCCCCACGTCGCCGCCGAAGACGGCCAAGACGTCGACCTCGAGCCGGCAGTCGTCTTCGAGGTGGGCTACGAGGAGATCCAGACCTCGCCGACCTACTCGTCGGGGTACGCGCTGCGCTTCCCGCGCTTTTTGGCGGTTCGCTCGGATAAGGAACCCGAGGACGCGGATACGCTCGAGCGGATCGAATCGCTGCGCTCCTGACGTTCGAATTCTCTGTTCTCTGCCGTTAGTCGTCGACGAACTGATCCAGCGTCGTGTCCATCCCGTCGCGAACCTCGCTGACCAGCGCGCCCTCGATGTCCAGCCCGAGCACATCGACGGCGGCCCGGCCGACCCGCTCGCGCATTTCGGGCGGCGAGTAGACGCCGAGGCGCCACTGCGAGTACTGGGCTGCGCGCAGGGCCTCCACGAGCGGCGACTGCTGGCCCAGCCGGCGGATGTCGCCGTTGACCATCACGCGCGTCGTCGACTCCGTCATCGACGGGCGGCTCGGGATATCGAGAATCACGCACTCCTGTTCGACCTCGGCGCGGTCGGCGATTTCGCGCTCGAACTCGCGGACCGACTCGTGGTCGCTCTCGATGACGCCGCCGGGCACGTCGTCGATTTCGGCCCACACGGCTCGCTTGAACAGGTCCCGTTCGTCCAGCCGGCGGGAGAACTCCTGGGTGTCCTCACAGGAGCGCAGGGCGACGACCAGGTCGGCGTCGTCCATCCGCTGGAGGGCCTCGGCGTCCGTGTCGGTCCGCTCGAGCAGGCGTTCGGCCGCCCGGCGGAGCATCGCCTTGCTGATCCGGGCGACGCTGTGGCTGTAGACGGTCGGGTTCATCAGCGCCCGCGCGACCAGCAGGCTCTCGGCGGCCTGGACGTTGCCCTCGTCGAGCACGAGTTCGCCGTCGACGAAGGTCAGTTCCCGAACCAGCCGCTCGTGGTCGATCGTCCCGTAGGGGACGCCGGTGTGGTGGGCGTCCCGCACGAGGTAGTCCATCCGGTCGACGTCGAGCTCGCCCGAGACGAGCTGGCCGAACCGGCCCTCGCCGGCGATCAGGCCGGCGATCCGCTCGGGTTCTAAGTCGTGGTCCCGAAGGACGTCGCCGACCGCGCCGTCCGCGATCAGGTGGTCGACGTCGTCGTGGTACCGGCCCGTCCGTCGGTGGGTCAGCGGCTCGAGGTTGTGGCTGAACGGTCCGTGGCCGACGTCGTGCAGCAGGGCGGCGGCCTGAACGCGTTCGGCCTGCGTGCCCTCGACGTTGAGTTGCTCGAGGGCCTTGCAGGCGAGGTGATAGACCCCGAGGCTGTGCTCGAAGCGGGTGTGGTTCGCGGAGGGGTAGACGAGCGAGACGGTACCGAGTTGGCGGATGCCCCGGAGCCGCTGGACTGGCGGCGTATCGAGGAGGTCCCGCGCGACGGCCTCGACCTGGAGGTGGTCGTGGACGCTGTCCTTGATGACTTTCATTGCCGATAGTTCGTCCGGATCGTACAAAAACTGTCGTGACGGGGACAGGCGACGGCCGTCGGTAGTCGATGGAGAGCGACGAACCTCGTCGTTCGTCAGGCGACCGACAGCACTTTCATCGGCCGCTTCGAACGGCCGCTATGCTCAACCCGTTCGTGATGACGGTCGCGCTGTTCGTCATCGTGATCCTCTGTCTGATCGCGCTGCTGTATATCTCGACGCAGTGGGAGTGAGCCCACAGGGATCGCGAGCGAACCCTGACCTGATCCAGCCGCGGCCTACAAAAGCGCCCGTCACCTGACGCGACGGTGCTTACCCCCGTGGCCGCCGTGGACCGGAACGATGACCGAACTTACTATTCCGCCCGACGCCGACGACTCGCGAGCGAAGGCACTCGTGCAGGAACACGTCGACGTCGGCGACGTCGTCCAGATCTGGGAAGCCGACCGGACCGGCTCCGACGACCCCGAGCACGAGGGGAAAGTCACTGGACTCGAGCCCGGCTACCTCGAACTCGACGGGCAACCGCTCGAGGCGGGAAGCATCCGGTACGACCAGATTCACTCGCTGATTCGGCTCGAGTAGCGGCTTCAGTCGCCGACCTCGCCGACGCCGCCCTCCGCGGACTCGAGTTCCTCTCCGCCCTCGTCGGACTCGAGCCGGTCGTCGGTCATGAGGACGCCGGCGAGTCCGTTCGGCCCGTGCGTGTGGATGGTCAGCAGCACGTTCGAGACGAACAGGACGACGCCGGCGGTTCCGAGGACTGCGCTCCCGACCGTGACAGTCGACGGCAGATCGAACAGCGCCGCGCTCGCGAGTCCGACGAGCGCGACGACCGTGAGCGCGAAGTCAGCTCGCTCGAGGCGGTCGTCGTAGAGGTCGTCGATCATCGGCACCTGCTCGAAGCCCAGCCGGTCGCTGTAGCGCTCGTGCCAGATGATGAATGGAACGATGTGGTAGAGCGAGCCGACGACGACGAAGCCGAAGACGCCGAAGAGTAAGATGTTGGCCGCGTCGGGGTGACCGAACACCGTCTCGCCGGTCGGCTCGAGCCACCACGCGGGAACCGTCAGGAACGTCCACGCGTACAGCGAGGCGACGACGACCCAGTAGCGGTCGGTCATCGGCGAGCGCTCAGCGGTTGACCCCGCGAGCGCGCGGACGATGACCACTGTGAACGCGACGAGGCCGGCCAGCAGGGCCATCGCGCCGACCTGCGCGACGAGGTCAGTCCCGGCGGCGCGGCCGACCGCGAACACGAGGAGGCCGGTCGGAAAGAGGGCCTGCTCGAGTTGGAGCAGTCGACCCTCGAGCGCTCCGAGGTCCCACTGGGCGAACATCTTCGTGAGCTGCAGCAGCGCGCCGACGACGGTGGCGAGCACGGCGCCGTACAGCGCGAGCGTGGCGTGGAGCAACCGGACGTCGCCGCGAACGAGCGCCACCGCGTCGAACGCCGGGCGCGTGAAATCGACCGCGAGCAGGTAGCCCAGCGGTGCGACGAGGGCGAAACACGCGAGCGCGATCGCGAAGTGGCGCTCGGTGAACTCGAGCGGCCGCGCCTCGAGCAGCGTCCGCCCGACGTTGTAGACGAACAGCCAGATCCCGAGCAGGATCGGCGCGGCGACGACCGGCAGCCACGCGAGTTCGCCCGCGAGCAGGACGCCGACAAAACCCAGCAGGCCGACGACGACGAGCCACAGTTGGGCGACGGCGAGCCGTCTCGAGTGGATCGAAACGCCCGACCAGACGGGGACGAACTGGGTCATCGCGCCCATGATCGTCACGGCGATCCACCCCAGCAGGACGACGTGGACGAACGCGAGGGTAGAGAGCCCGGGCAGCGTCGTGACGGTCAGGGCCGTTCCGCCGACGACGCCGGCGACGAGAAACGCCAGCGCGAGCACGAAGTGGCGAAACGGAATCGCCATCGGCGGTTGCTGATCGGTCCGTAACCCGCCAGGCATCCGGTTCATACGCGATCGTTTGGCCCCGATCGTCGTTCGATTACTCCCGAACACGTTCGGAGTCGGGTTTTCGCTTTGCACCGTCGTACGAACGGGTATGACGGCCGAAGCTACCCACGATCAGACGACTGATTCCGACCGCGCTGCAGAGTCTGCCGCCGAAACCACCACCGTCACCGTCCGCTGTACCGGCCACGTCCGCGAAGCCGTCGGCACCCACGAACTCGAGTTTACCTTCGAGGGAACGCAGTTGCAGGCCTTCCTCGAGACCTTCTTCGAGGACTACGACGTCGAGGAGCTGCTGATCGCCGAAACCGAGGAGGAGGCGACGGCCCACGGCTGGGCGGAGCCGCCGGAGGAACTACCGGGGACCTGGCGCAAGAACCCCGAAGGCGAACAGACGCGCACGTACGCTCGCGTCTGCGTCAACGGGAAGTTCAACGAACTGCTGGACGGATTCCAGACGGAACTCGAGGACGGCGATCGCGTGGCGCTGATCTACCCGTTCATGTTCTGCTGTTGACCGGCGGATCGTGAACTCGCCGGCCGAACAGGTTCGGCTCAGCCCTTAGCTCTCTCGAGGGCCGACACTGCCGTATGGCCGAAGACGTCAGCGACGTCGAACCGGTGACGCGGCGCGATCACGAGAACTCGTGGTCCGCGAACCTCGAGCAGCCCCAGCATGCGGCCGACCGCGACCTCGTCGTCGAGCAGGCCAAAGACGCCATCGAGGCGACCGCGAGCGGCTACCACGTCAACCTCGTGACCCACGGCGACCACGGCCACCCCGAAACGTACCTCTGGGGCGAACTCGAGGCCGCGTTCGATGGAATCGACCTCGAGTACGTCGATCAGTGTGGCTGCGGCGGCCACGTGACTCGCGCGCACGTCCAGGATTGAGACCTGAGACGCGACGAGTCGCGTAGCTGACTCGAGCTTAGCTGCCGTCCCACTCGGCCAAGACGAGGGACCGGGCGCCCGAATCCGCCTGCCAGACGACCTGCACCGTTGTCTCCTCGAGGTCGTCGTCCTTGGCGCAGACGGTCGCAGTATCGCCCGCGCTCACCGTTCCGTCGTCGACACCTGCGGTCGAGTACCCGTCCGGTGTGGCCCACGAGCCCGAAAGTTCGGGGTTCTCGCCGACGGACTCGAGATAGAGTTCGTCCGCGGGGATCGAGTCGCCGGCGACGTGGGTCGCGACGAGCCCCGTCGCCTTCTCGTCGGTACAGTCCGCATCGGCATCGATCGAAACCCCGGCCGTCGGATACGTCTGGAGATTGTCGTCCGCGAGACTGAACGCGAACGTGTGAACGACGCCGGCCAGGACGACGGTGATCGCGATCAGAAGGAGAACGCCGACGACGGACGAGACGGCGGTGCGATCGGCGGCCACGTTCGACAGCGAGACGGAGCGCATTATCGGTTCTCCGGAGAGAACCGGCATTGTTATACGCGGAATATCAGCGTTCAGGACTGATATACGAATTGAATAGTAGCGGTTGACCGACGGTCAACGGGTACTATCGCGCCGGCGATCACCAGACGTACTCGTCGGTCGACGGTCGTGAGTCACCGATCACAGGCTGTTTATGTCGGACGCTCCTGCCGTTTCCTTATAGACGCGCGGTTCCTCGCTCCCGCCGTCCGTTCCGCCGCCGTCCGCGTCAGCGTCCGCTCCCGAATCCGCGGCATCCGCATCGGCGTCCCCGTCCGTGGAAAACCGAACGACCTCGTCGGCCGGACAGACCCAGAGATCGACCGAATACCAGCCGAACAGCTTCGAAGCCTGCTCGTGGGCATCCGTCGGGTTCTCGGCGGCGACGCTGCCGACGTGGCGCAGCGGATCGGACTCCTCGTCGCGGACGAAGACCTCCCACTGCGGGATCGGAGCGTCGGAGTCATCGTATTCGACCTTCGAACGGCGCGCCTTCTCGACCATACTCGACGGTACGAAACGCGGACGAAGATCGTTCCCCAAACTCCCAGCGGTTGGGAACACCTCGCCGATCGGGCGAACGCGTTCGCGTCTTCCCGGCCCGTGAGAACGAGAGCGCGGCTTTCCTTCGGTCGCTCGCAAGTACCGCGCAATGAGACCTGGTCACGTCGATACGTCGGAGCGGCCGTTCGTTCTCATCTGGGAGGTCACCCAGGCCTGCGCGCTCGCCTGCGACCACTGCCGGGCCGACGCACAGGAGAAACGCCACCCCGACGAACTCTCGACGGCCGAAGGCAAGCGCCTGCTCGAGGACGCCGCCGAGTTCGGCGAGGGGCAGTTAGTCGTCCTCTCGGGCGGCGATCCGCTCGTCCGGGACGACATCGAGGAGTTGGTCGACTACGGCACCGACCTCGGCCTCCGGATGACGATCACGCCGAGCGGGACCCACTCGCTGACCGCCGACCGGATCGAGGCGCTGGCCGACGCCGGCCTCAAGCGGATGGCCGTGAGTTTCGACGGCGCGTCGGCCGGAACCCACGACGAGTTCCGCGGCGAAGACGGCAGCTTCGAAGAAACCGTCCGCGCCGTCGAGGACGCCCGCGCGGCCGGCCTCCCGGTGCAGGTCAACACGACCGTCTGTCGCCAGACCGTCGGCGAACTCCCCGAAATCAGGGATCTACTGCGCGACCTCGGCGCAGTCTTGTGGAGCGTCTTCTTCCTCGTCCCCGTCGGCCGCGGCCGCGTGCTCGAGCCGATCGATCCCGACGAGGCCGACGCGGTGATGGGCTGGTTGAACGACGTCAGCGACGAGGAGCCGTTCGGCGTCAAGACGACCGAGGCGCCCCAGTACCGGCGGGTCGCGATGCAGCGAGCGACCGACGGCTCGAGCGGCGGCGGTCGACCCGGCCCCGGTTCAGGTACCGGTCCCGGTCCCGGCGGTCCCAAATCCGACGACGGCGACGGCATCGGCCGCCGAACCGGCATCATCGCCGGCGACGGCTTCGCGTTCGTGAGCCACACCGGCGAGGTCTTCCCCTCCGGCTTCCTGCCGGAATCCGCCGGTAACGTCCGCGACGAACCGCTGCCCGACGTCTACCGCGACTCGGCGCTGTTCCAATCGCTACGCGATCGCGACAATCTCGAGGGGAAGTGCGGTTCCTGTCCGTATCGCCACGTCTGCGGCGGGAGCCGCTCGCGGGCCTACGCCCACACCGGAAATCCGCTGGCCAGCGATCCGCTCTGTCCCTACGTTCCCGACGCGTACGACGGCCCGCTGCCGTGGGAGGACGCGTCGACGCTCGAACGGCAGGCCTCGGGCGACTGACCGCACACTCAGTTCGCCGGGCTCGAGACCGAGCGGACGGCCGGCTACGTAAACGATCGGTGTCGGGACAAAAGATCGAACGTGAACCGCGGGGTCGGCCCGGACTGACTGAACAACCACCGGTGACGGGTCTCGAGCCCGTCGATCGCAGAGTTGGGCCGACCGGCGGAAGACGATGGCTCTAGAGTGGAGTCGGCACATCGACGCACCGACCGCACGATCGAACCGATCGGTACGTGGCTTCCGACCGTGCACGCGATATCGGTATGGGTCAAAGACGGAGCCAGCACCACGTGCAGACGAGTCCGGACGCCGTCGACCGCTCGCAGGGGTAGGTCGTCGATATCGCGTGCACCTCCGTCTTCCGAACGAAGCAAGTTCAGCGTTCAGCCGAACACGTTCCGGCTGGCGTCTGCCACGAATGCAGACTCCGGGAGCGACCGACGCTACTCGAGGACGACCAGCGTATCGCCCATGTCGACGCTCTGGTCCTCTTCGACCGGGATTTCGACGACCGTCCCGCCCTTGGAGGCGACGATGTCGTTTTCCATCTTCATCGCCTCGAGGACGACCAGCACGTCGCCGGCCGCGACCTCGTCACCCTCCTCGACCTCGATGTCGAGGATCGTCCCCTGCATCTCGGCGTCGACGGTTTCGCCCTCGCCGGCGACCTCGGCGCCGCCGCCGCTGGACCCGCCGGCCGGCTGCGGGGGCTGGCCCTGGCCGCCGCCGGCCTCGACGTCGCCGGTCGGAATCGCCGGCGCGCCGTGCTCCTCGAGTTCGACCTCGAAGCGCTTGCCGTTGACCTCGACGGTGAACTCGCGCTCGACGGACTCCTCGTCCTCGCCGTCACCGCCGTCGCCGGTGTCGCCGCCCCACTGCTGTTGGGCTTCCTCGATTCGCTCCGGATCCATCTCCTCGTCGAGATACTTCGTCGTGTGCGTACTGGCGACGAACTCCTCGTCGGTCAGCATCAGCCGGTGGAAGGGGATGATCGTCGGAATGCCCGCGATTTCGTACTCCCGGAGGGCGCGCAGCGAGCGCTCGATGCACTCGTCGCGGTCCTCGCCCCAGACGACGAGTTTGGCGATCATCGAGTCGTAGTCGGTGACGAGTTCGTCGCCCTGCCGGAGGGCGTCGTCTAAGCGGACGCCGATGCCGCCCGGCGGATCGTAGGTCTCGAGGGTGCCGCCGGTCGCGGGCGCGAAGTCGTTCGCCGCGTTCTCGGCGTTGATCCGGAACTCCATCGCGTGGCCGTCGAAAGTGACGTCGTCCTGCTCGAAGTCGATCTCCTCGCCGGCCGCAATCCGAATCTGGCGCTTGACGATGTCGTAGCCCGTGATCTCCTCGGTGACGGTGTGTTCGACCTGAATCCGGGTGTTGACCTCGAGGAAGTAGAAGTTCGCGTCCGGCCCCAGCGGGCCGTCGCGGCCGGGCTCCTCCTCGACGAGGAACTCGACGGTACCGGCGTTGGTGTAATCGGCGGCGGCGACCCCGCGGCGGGCGGCCTCGCCGATCTTCTCCCGAAGTTCGTCCGTCAGCGCGGCAGACGGCCCCTCCTCGATGACCTTCTGGTGGCGGCGCTGCAGCGAACAGTCGCGCTCGCCGAGGTGGCGCACGTTGCCGTGCTCGTCGGCCAGAATCTGGACCTCGATGTGGCGGGGCTGCTCGAGGTAGCGCTCGAGGTAGACCGAGTCGTTGTCGAAGTAGGCCTCTCCCTCGCGTTTGGCGCTCTCGAGTTGGTCTTCGACCTCGTCCTCGGAGCGGACGACCTTCATGCCGCGGCCGCCGCCGCCGCCTTCGGCCTTGATGGCGATGGGGTAGCCGTACTCCTCGCCGAACGCCTTGACCTCCTCGGGGTCGGTGACGGGATCGGTGGTCCCGGGGACGATGGGGACGTCGGCCTCGTCCATGATCGTCCGGGCCTTCGTCTTCTCGCCGAGCGACTCCATGGCGTCGCTGGAAGGTCCGATCCAGGTGATGCCGTCCGCGTTCTCGACCTTGCGGGCGAACTCGGCGTTCTCCGCGAGGAAGCCGTAGCCGGGGTGGATCGCGTCGGCGTCGGCCTTGCGCGCGGCCTCGATAACGGCCTCGTGATCGAGGTACGAGTCGGCCGCGCGGGCCGGTCCGACGTTGTACGCTTCGTCGGCGTAGCGGACGTGTCCGGCGTTCTTGTCCGCCTCCGAGTATATCGCGACCGTCCCAACGTTCAGTTCCTCGCACGCGCGCATGACTCTGACGGCGATCTCGCCGCGGTTCGCCACCAGGACCTTCCTGAACATTTCTGTACAAACAGTTGCGAGGCGACTACCTTACTTTTTCGCAACCGATCGGTTCACTGAGACCGTCTCGCACGCAAATGCATCACTCTCGAGGGCCGTCGCTCGAGTGTGGGCCGCGTACTCGGCCCACAACTGAGCACGAATCCGACCGGGCCCGGGCACAGACTGGGTCGTGTTCACGCAGTCGTTTCGAAACGAAATCATTACGTCCACGGACTGGAAACAACGGATTGAACGCGGAAACCGACGGTGGCTGTACCGCGGTTCGACTCCGCGGGTCGGCATTGAAGCGGCCACAGCGGCGGGGAAACACCCGTACCCATCCCGAACACGGAAGTTAAGCCCGCCTGCGTTCCGGCAAGTACTGGAGTGCGCGAGCCTCCGGGAACGTCGGTTCGCCGCTTCACTATTCATACGTCATTCCCATACTCACGGACAGAGAGCCCGACGCTTCTCAGGACCGGCGTTTTCTGTCCTTCGCAAGATCTGTCGGTCGTTAGTCTCGAGCGGCGACTCGCCGCCGTTCTATTACAGTAGTGAGTCTCACTGCGTTACGAGCATGTTCGGGACAACGGCGATACGGCGACGGCAGCGACGTTCCGGACGGCCGCAGCGGTGCTCGAGAGAGCGACGCCGGAGACACCCGCAATGACTCGAGAGTCGACACCGATCGCCGACCAGCCGGCACACGAGTTGCTCGCCGCCGTCGGAAAGCGAACGCTCCGTCCCGGTGGCGAGGCGTTGACCCGCGAATTGCTCGGCACGCTTTCGATCACGTCCGAAGACGACGTCGTCGAGTTCGCGCCCGGCATCGGAGCGACTGCACGGCTCGCGCTCGCTCGAAACCCGAACTCGTACACGGGAATCGAACTGGACCGCGAGCGGGCGGCGCGGCTTCGGGAGACACTCGACGGCATCGATCAGCCTGCACCTGAAATCCGCGTCGGAAACGCCGCCGACACCGATCTCCCTCGCGAGAGCGCCGACGCTGTCTACGGCGAAGCAATGTTGACGATGCAGCCCGACGGCGGAAAGAGAGCGATCCTCGAGGAAGCGCACCGACTGCTGCGACCCGGCGGCCGGTACGGCATCCACGAACTCGCCCTCGCGGACGGCGTCGACGACGAGACGGCGGCTCGGATCCGACGGGAGGCGGCACAGGTGGCCAACGTCCACCCGCAACCGCTGTCCGAATCCGGCTGGGTCGATCGCCTCGAGTCCGCGGGATTCACCGTGACGTGGCAGGCCGTCAAGCCGATGGCGCTGCTCGAGCCGCGGCGAGTGCTCGCCGACGAGGGCCTGCTGGGCGCGCTGCGGATCGGATACAATCTACTCCGGAAGCCGCAGGCGCGACAGCGAGCGCGGTCGCTACGACGGGTTTTCGGGCGGTACGAGGATCAGCTACGGGCGATCGCGTTGGTTGCCGAACGGTCGTAAGTCGCGATCAGAACGGGGACGCGGGGACGCGATCGCAGGGGGCAGCGGGTCAGAACCGATCCGTCCGTCCGGCGGCCGACCACGCGTTCGTCGGCGCCTCGCGGGGGACGCGGGCGTAGCGGTGCTGCTGGGCGCGCAGCCGGCCGCTGAAGGCCCAGCGTTTGTCGTCCCACGTCTCTTCCTCGCTCGCGGCCGCCGCGGCGACCGCGAGGGCGTGGTCGTGGAGATGCGCGCCGACCGCCGCGGCGATCGCGGCCGCCTCCTCCTCGTCAGCCGTCTCCGGGATATCGAGTTCGACGTCCGAGAGGACCGCCGCCACGTCGGGCCCCTCGCCGGCGGGTCGACCGTCCGCTGCGGGCTCAGCCGCCTCGGACTCGGTTGCGTTCGGCTGTTTCTGTGATGCCATAGTGATCGATCGTTACAGCGGGATGTTGCCGTGTTTCTTGTCCGGGTTCGACTCGCGCTTGGTCTCGAGCATCTCGAGGTCGTCGATCAGCCGCGGCCGGGTCTCGGTGGGGACGATCACGTCGTCGAGGAAGCCCTTGTCCGTTGCGGTGTACGGGTTGGCGAACTCCTCGCGGTACTCCTCGATGAGCTCGTCCCGCAGTTCGTCGGGATTCTCGGCCTCCTCGAGTTCGTCGCGGTAGAGGATGTTGACCGCGCCCTGGGGGCCCATGACGGCGATCTCGGCGGTCGGCCAGGCGTAGTTGACGTCGGCCCCGAGGTTCTTCGAGGCCATGACGCAGTAGGCGCCGCCGTAGGCCTTCCGGGTGATGACCGTGAGGAGGGGAACGGTCGCCTCGGCGTAGGCGTACAGCAGCTTCGCGCCGTGGCGGATGATCCCGCGGTGCTCCTGGTCGGTGCCGGGCATGTAGCCGGGAACGTCGACGAAGGTGACGATCGGGATGTTGAAGGAGTCACAGAAGCGGACGAACCGCGAGCCCTTCATCGAGGAGTCGACGGTCAGCGTCCCGGCGTTGACGCGGGGCTGGTTGGCGACGATGCCGACCGAGCGCCCGTCGAGGCGGCCGAACCCGACGACCAGTTCCTTCGCGAAGTTCTCCGCGACCTCGAAGAACGAGCCCTCGTCGACGACGGAATCGATGACGTCGATCATGTCGTAGGGCTTCTGCGGGCTCGGCGGGACGATGTCGTTGAGCTTCTCGTCGCGGCGGTCGGGGTCGTCCCACGGCTCGACGCGGGGCGGGTCCTCGACGTTGTTCTGCGGAAGATAGGAGAGCAGTCGTTTGATGTCGTCCAAGGCCTGTTCCTCGCTCTCGCAGGCGAACTGGGCGACGCCGGTCTTGCCGGCGTGGGTCATCGCGCCGCCGAGTTCCTCGTGGGTGACCTCCTCGCCGGTGACGGTCTTGGTGACGCCCGGCCCGGTGATGTACATGTGGCTCGTGTCCTGCACCATGAAGATGAAGTCCGTAATCGAGGGCGAGTAGACCGCGCCGCCGGCGCAGGGGCCCATGATCCCCGAGATCTGGGGGATGACGCCGCTGGCTTCCTGGTTGCGGCGGAAGATCTCGGTGAAGCCGGCGAGGCTCTTGACGCCCTCCTGAATGCGGGCGCCGGCGGAGTCGTTGAGGCCGACGACGGGGGCGCCGACTTCCATCGCCATGTCCATGACCTTGCAGATCTTCTCGGCGAAAACTTCGCCCAGCGAGCCGCCGAAGACCGTGAAATCGTGGGCGAAGACGAAGACGGTGCGGCCGTTGACCTCACCGTAGCCCGTGACGACGCCGTCGCCGGGGATCTTCCGCTCCTCCATGCCGAACTGGCTCGTCTGGTGGGTTCGGAGCTGGTCGAACTCCGTGAAGGTGCCCTCGTCGAGGAAGTAGTCGATCCGCTCGCGGGCGGTCATCTTCCCCTTATCGTGTTGCTTCTGGATGCGCTCCTCGCCGCCGCCCAGCTCGGCCTCCTCGCGGAGCTCCTCGAGTTCGTCGATGCGGTCTTCCATCGTCACGCTCGAAACACCCCTGTCGGTATCATACGCCCTGTTGTGATGACCAACAGGAAAAGGATTCCGTAACACCTTCACGGTTTATCACTGCTCGAGGTGACCGGTTTCGCAGTCCCGACGGACCGCGTTGATATAAAATATAAATGTAATGTAACCCGACCGGTGCGCAATTTTAGCCGCTATACCGGTCGAAATCCGGGCCCAGCAGTCGTCTCTCACTTCGTGAAACCACGAAAAGTTATATGATGGCTCTTTCAAACCAATCGGTATGGCACAACGCGAATCATGGGCAACGAGGGCAGGGTTCATCCTTGCCGCGGTTGGAAGCGCAGTCGGACTGGGGAACATCTGGCGGTTCCCGTACCAGGTAGGTGAGTACGGCGGGGCCGCGTTCCTCGTCGTCTACTTGCTGTTGATCCTCGGAATCGGATTCCCCGTTATCCTCGTCGAGTTCGTCGTCGGACGCCACACTGAGCGCAACCCGGTCGGCGCGCTCAAACGTATCGGGACAGGGGTCTGGACGAAAATAGGATGGGTCTTCGTCACGGCCGGATTCATCATCCTCTCGTACTACAGCGTCGTCGCCGGCTGGACCGTCCGATACGTCTTGCTCGGACTGCAGGGTCAATACACGGCCGACGGGGCCGCAGAACAGTTCGTGGGCATCGCGAGCGGCCTCGACGCCGTCGTCTTCCACGCGATTTTCATGGTGGCAGTCATCGCCATCGTCGCGTTCGGTATCGAGCGCGGGATCGAGCTCTCGGTCAAGGTGATGGTGCCGGCCATCATCGCGCTGCTGGTCGGGCTCGCCATCTACGCGTTCACCCTCGAGGGAGCGGGTGAGGCGTACGCGTACTACCTCTCGCCGGACTTCGGCGCGATCGCGTCCAACTGGACGTCGATCCTGCCGGCGGCCGCCGCGCAGGCGTTCTTCACGCTGTCGCTCGGGATGGGCGTGATGATCACGTACGCTTCCTACCTCGGTGAGGATCGAAACCTCGCCGAAGACGCCGGGATCATCGCGTTCCTCGACACCGGCATTGCGTTTACCGCCGGCCTGATCGCGTTCCCGATCCTCTTCACCGCGGGCATCCCCGCCGGCGAATCCGGTCCGGCGCTGATCTTCATCAGCCTCGCGGCGGCGTTCGCCGAGTTGCCGTTCGGCGGCGTTCTGGGTGCGATCTTCTTCGCCGTGGTCTCGATCGCCGCCCTCTCGAGTGCGATCAGTATCATGGAGGTCGTCACTTCCTACCTGATCGACGAACACGGCATCGGGCGGGTTCCGGCGACGGCGATGCTCGGCACCGCAATGTTCGTCGTCGGCGTTCCCGCCGCGCTCGACATCATCTTCATCGACGTCTACGACCTGTTCGCCAACGGCGTGTTGCTCGTCCTCGGCGGACTCCTCCTCTCGATTTTCATCGGGTGGGTCATTCCGGACCTCGCGCTCGACGAACTCGGGAAGGGCATCTCGAATATCGGATCGCTGGGCGTCGCGTGGATCTGGCTCCTTCGGATCCCGGTCATCATCGCGCTGGTCGCCGTGGTTGCGCTGAACGCGTGGGACTACTACGGGTTCCTGACCGGGGACTTCGCCGCGTGGCTCGGCGAAAACCTGTAACGTAGCGAGCGAACACACACCGCGTTTTTCGGTTTCACGCCGCGACTAGCGACGGCTATCGGCGATTCGACGCTCGAATCGACGCCACGTTACTCCTCGGCGTCGATCCGAACGCTCGTCAGTTCGTCCCTGTCGCCGAGCAGCCGGAAGACGAAGCCGGCGTCGTCCCGTTCGTACTGGAGATCGATCGTCGTCACGTCGGCCGTGATCTGCTCGGTATACGTCCGCTGGCCGTCGCTCGAGCCAGAGGCCGGCGGCTCGAGGTCGTAATCGTCGTAGGAGACGTACGTCGATACCGCGACCGTGTCATCGGAGTCGTACACGTCGGCGTCGAGCCCCGGTTCGTCGGTCTCGCGCACCTCGAGCCGATACGTTTCCATAGACATGAGCGTGGGTTTGCCCGGCCGTGGGATGGTAATTCGGCTTACATGCGCTGGCCCCGGTCGAACGAGGGCGTCGCGTCTCGAGCCCGTCTTTCCTTACGAGGCGTCGTCGGGCACCGGAGGGTCGGACTCGCCCTCCGAATCGGGATCCGGTGCGACACCGATTTCGTACGCCTCCGGATCCGCCCCCGGCTCGAGCGTCAGGGCCTCGATCCGCGCGACGTCCTTCACGGTCCGCGGCCCGTCCGCCCCGACCGCGACGAACCGCGTCTCGTAGTCGCCCGCATCCGCGAGCGGTCGGCCGTTCTTGCCCAGCGCAAGTAGCCCCTCGAGCGCCGTGTCGACGGCGACGCAGGCTCGGTAGCCGTCGGCCGATTCGACGAGCAGATGAGTCGTCTCGGGCGGTACCGACGCCCGCTCGAGCACCTCGAGCACCGGAACGCCGTACCACGGTTCGGTGTACCGGTCGCCGGTCGCACAGACGATCTCGCACTCGCGCTCCTCCAGCGGGAGAGCGGCGAGCGCGGCGCCGTCGATCGTCGTCTCCTCCTCGCCGACCAACCGAATCGACGACGAGAGAGACGGGACGTGAAGGTCACCGTCGGCCATGATCTACTGTAGCCGTGGTAGTATCGTAGCGCCACCGCTCATTCCAAGCGCGTAGGAATAGCGCGCCGAATCGAACGCAAAACGCGGTTCAGACGTCCTGGTACGGCCCGAGCCGCGTCCCGTCGAGCAGGTACGCCTCGCCGTCGGCCAGCCCGTCGGGCAGGAACGGCGAGAGAAACGACTGGTTCGGGACGTTCACCCACGTCCCGCCGACCAGATCGTTGAACGCGGGGACGACGACCAGCCGCGGCGGCTCGACGGTCGGCGACTCGAGCCACGAAATCTCCGCGTCCGCGTAGCCCCCGTACTCGCGGAACGGCGCCGGATCGATCCGGCCGCGGAGCCACGTCCGCTCGACGCGGCTTCCGCCGACCTCGTCCTCGAGGCGGACGCAGGGGTGTTCGTGGCCGAGACAGACGACGTCGCTCTCGAGAACCGCCGGCGCGGGCCAGGTGTGGCCGTGGCAGACGCCGACGCCGTCTATGGCGATGCCGTCGCCGGGAACGACGGTGACGCTGGCGAGTTCCGTGTTCCTCGGGTCGCCGACGGCACCGTCACCGGCGTCGTTATCGTCGGTCCCGAACCACGTCTCGAGTTGCCCGTCGTGGTTGCCCTTGACGACCGTCACCTCGACCGTCGGCGGGACGGACTCGAGCAACACCTCGAGTTCGCCGCGCTCGGCGCCGCCGGGGTCGCCGATCGAGTGCATGAGGTCCCCGAGCACGACCAGCCGGTCGGCGGCGGTTCGCTCGAGGAGGTCGCACAGTCGCTCGCGGCGGTCGGGCGCGCGGCTGGGGACGTCGACGCCGCGCTCGTAGCGCAGGCCGGCTTCGTAGCCGGCGTGATAGTCGGCGACGAGAAGCACGCGATCGCCGCCGACCGTCGCGGTCGCGGCGGGTTCGCCGGGGATGGGCTCGACGAGGGGAATCGGCGATCCCGGTTCCATCGGTCTCGAAATGAAGTGAGACGAGTTAGATCGGTTTCAACGTCTCGTCGTTCGGTTCGTAACACTGGCCGCCCATCAGCGCGTCCTGGATGGCGTCCTCGACCTCGTCCTCGGATGCGCCGGTGTCGGCCGCGACGGTCTCGACCAGTTCCGAGCGGTCGGCACCGTCGCCGTCGTCGAGTTCTGCCATGGTTTCGACGACGTAGTCCTGCAGGTCGACGTCGTCTGCGGGTTCGTCGTCGGACTCGTCAGCGGTTTCGTCCTCGGATTCGTCCGCGGCGGACTCCGGTTCTGGTTCCGACTCGTCCGGTTCGGCCGCCGTCTCGGCGCCCGACTCCGCTTCGGTCTCCTCGAGTTCGGGTTCGGACTCGGTAACGTCGGTTTCGCCTTCGGAGTCGGATTCGGCCGTCTCCTCCTCGAGTCCGGACGTCGGCGGCGCGCCGAGGTCGTCGTCGAGATCGGGATCGGAAGCAGATTCGGCTTCGGTAGCAGCGTCAGTCCCGGTGTCGGCTGCCGCGTCTCCGTCGTCGGGCTCCGGCACGTCGATGTCGGCTTCGCCGGGTTCCTCGACCTCCGCACCGGTGGTGAACTCGGCGCCGAACTCTTCCTCGAGTTGCTCGCGCTCCTCGTCGTCCATCTCGTACATGCCGTCGCCGATATCGTTGGCATCGAAGTCGCCGAGTTCCTCGTCGTCTGCCGGCTCGTCGGCATCGAATTCGCCGTCGATGTCGGTGTCTGATGCAGCAGCGTCGGTGGATTCGTCGGCGGGTTCGCCCGTATCGGACTCGAGATCGGACGCTGCCGCGGGTTCGGATTCGGATGCTGGTTCGGGCTCGGACTCCGCAGGTTCGGTCTCGGGTTCGGATTCCGACTCGGATTCGATCCCGCCCTCGCTCTCGAGTTCGACGCCGGAGTCGTCGCCAACGGGTTCGGTCTCCGTCTCGAGGTCGGTCTCGGTCTCCGTTTCGCTCGAGGCGTCGTGGGCCTCGCTCGTCGCGGTACCGGCCGCGGACGACGATTCGACGGTGTCGCCGCCGGCCGCCGGGGCGACCGCTTCGGGTTCGGAGTCGGGTTCCGGCTCCGATCCCGCCTCGACCGCCGGTTCCTGCTCGGCGTCGCTCGAGACGGCCTCGAGCGCGGATCGATCGACGGCGTCGACGCCGAGATCCGCGAGCGAGTCGAACGTTGCGTCCTCGTACGCCGGGTTCGTCTCCCCGGGCAGAGCATCGAACGGCCCGACCTGGTCGAGATCGCCGGAAACGACCTCGACGGCCTCGAGCGCGCAGTCGCGCAGGGCCGCGAGGTACGAGGGGGTCGTGCCGTAGTGTTCCTGTGCGAGCGGGATGCCGGCCGCGAGGCCGGGTTCGACGCCCTGCTCGAGCAGGATGTCGGTCAGGTCGTCGCCGCGAGCGTTCGCCTCCGCGGCGGCCGCGTACAGTTCGATCCGCTCTACGGTCTGCTCGGCCGCGCTGACGACCCAACGATCGCGCGTGTCGGCGTCGACCGTCGCGATGCTCTCGGGGCGGATCGACGTGTAGACCTGATCGGAATCCTCGGGCTGGAAGGTGCGTGCCTTCCCGGTGACCGCGACGAACGCCGGCGGCTCGATCCCCTCGAGGAAGGCGAGTTCGTCGGGCTGGTACTGGCCGGCGTAGACGACAAAGGCGCCGGTCGGGTCGACGACGCGGGCCCGGACCATCTCGTCGTTGACCGACGTGACTTCGGTCAGCGTGCCGACCGCGAACAGCCGGTTGATCCGGGCGCCGGTCGGCGCGATCACGTAGTTGGGGGCCCGTTCCTCGTCGCTTTCCGTGTAGGAGACCGACGCGTCGTCGTACTCGGCCGCGAACAGTCGGTAGGCGACTTCGCGGCCCGGAATCTCCATCTCCTCGTCGTCGTTCGCGCTCATGCTCGCACCTCCTCGAGGAAGGCAGTTGCACGCGCCTCCGGATCGTCGTCGCTCTCCATGAACGTCTCAGCGTCTAAGTTCGCGCCGTACTCGTCGACCGAGAGGTGCCCGCGCACGCGGTACTCGCGGCCGACGATGCGCTCGCGGATCCGATCGGCGACGACCTCCTGGTCCATCGCCTCGCGGGCCTGCTCTAAGGCGTCCTCGAGCGTGCCGCCGTAGACGTCTTCCGTGAGTTCGTCGTCGAGGACGGCCGTGAGGGTGCCGGTACCGTCGTCGATAATCGCCTTCACGCGCAGGTCGTCGATGCCGTCCACGTCGCCGTGGGTCCGACACTGGCCCTTCTGGATGACCCGGTAGCACTCCGGACAGCGCTGGATGAGTCCAGATCCATCGCGGACCGCGATGACGTTGCCGACGACCTCGACGTCGTAGATGCCACCCGTTCGGACGGCCTCGCCGACGTCCATCGTCGTCGTGTCCGCGCCGACGTCGATCTCGCGCTCGAGGTCGGTGACCCTCGAGAACTCCGAGACGTTGACCTCGGGGACGCCGCGGAACTCCTGGACGTAGGCGTTCTCGATGCGGACCGCGTTGCCCTCCTCGATCTCGGGTGCCGGGTCCCAGTTCGTGAAGGGCAGGCGGCCGCTCTCGTCGCCGAAGACGCCGCTCAGGATTTCGGTCTCGCCGTCGCGGCCGTCGATGGTGCGCCGTTCGCACTCGACGACCGTTACTTCGATGTTTACCGCGCGGTCGCCCGTCCGGAGGTCGGCGAGTTGCGCGTCGCCGCCGATCTCGTAGGGGATCTCCGGCGACTCCTCTTGGAAGGAGAGCGAGGTGCTCTCGCCTACGTTGAGTTCGGGTTCGCCGTCCCACTCGCGGACGCCGGCGTTGCCGGCGGTGATCGTATCGCCCGGCGAGAGGCCGAAGTCCTCCCACGCGGTGTAGTCGATGACGCCGGTGTCGTCGGCGAGGCGACCCTCGACGATGACGTGGTCGTCGCCCTGGTAGCGGATCGATCGCTTGCCCGCCGTGAGGACGACACCCGTGACGGTGACGTTGCCGTCGTCCGGGGAAATGTCGGCGATATCCTTCGATTCTGGTGTCGCACCGCCGCCGCTCGAGCCGTCGCCGTACTTCCGGCGAAGGCTCTGTTTGGCCTCGTCGACGGGAACGCTGTACTCCACCAAGTTCTGCAGGTCGGATTTGACCTCCTCTTTGTCGACGCCGAGGTCGGAGGCGAGATCCTCGGCATGATCATCGAGTTCCATTCGTCCGTAATTGGCGTGCAGGATTTAAAAGCGTTCCCGCAGTGGGGCGAAAGTGATCGACCGAGTCGGTGTCGACACTGTCGATACGTCACCGCGACGCAAAGATTTAGGAGCGAATACTTCGATCGCAGCGATATGTCCCTCCTCTTCGAGAGCGCGATCGACGACTTCGATCTCTCGTCTGCGGCCCTGTATTCGCCCTCCGACGACGACCTCGAGCCGACTCGGGACGAGCCGATCCCCGTCGACGGCATCGTCGAGTACGCGAGTCACCACGAGGGGCTCGCCCACCCCGAGAAGGACGACTGGATCGCGATTCCGCTGCACGAACGGGACGGCGCGGCGCTGACGGGTGAGTACGTCGCGTACACGGATCACGCGCTCCACGGCGAGGTGTTCGTCTACGACGACGGCGGCGAGCACGAATCGATCGACCGCGACGCGTTCGTCAGATCGTTGCTGGCCGAGCGGGTGCGCTTCTGGCACTCCGACTACGCGCCCGCCGAGCCGCCCGCGTACTTCGACTCGCCGATCGCGGAGCGTGAACCCGCACGGAACCCAGTCACCGACGATCCGGACGCCTTCTTCGACGAACTCGAGTCGTTCGTCCGCGCGGAGATGGAGGCCCAACGCGACGAGAACCGAGAACGAGCGGCCGGAAAGTCAGCTAAACGGCTCCGCAGAGAGGGGTTCGGCGCGATTCCCTCGCTGTCGTCGCTGGGCCGGCCGGACGACGGCGTCTACCGGTTCCGAGTTGATGACAGTGCGGGTGACGACGGCAGCGACGGCGATGTCGAAGATGACCGGCGAGACCGATACCGGTACGTCCAGGACGAGTTCGGCATCTACGAGGGCAACGAGGTGCTGCTCCACCCGCCGAGCGAGGAGCACGCGCCCGACGAGTTTCCGATCCCGGCGACGGTCGACGCGATCGAGGGGACGACCGTCTCACTCGCGATCGACTGGCGCGAAATCGAGAACCGGACGACCGTCGGCGGCTACCTGAACAAGAAACGACGCGGCTTCGCGGCGACGCTGCTGTTGAACCCTGTCCCGTACGACCGGGAACTCGAGGCGATCGAGCGGGTCCGCGAGCGAGAGGACCTTCGAGCCCTGCTGACCGGCGGGACGGCGGTCACCTTCGGCGACACCGCCGGCGTCAAGAGCAGCCAGCAGGACGTCGAACTGAACCAGGAGCAGGAACTGGCGGTCTCCTGTGCCCTGCTCGCCGACCAACTGTTCTGCATCCACGGCCCGCCGGGGACGGGCAAGACGCGGACCCTCGTCGAAGTCGTCAGGCGGTCCGTCGAGGCCGGCGACGACGTCCTCGTCTGCGCCGACTCGAACCAGGCGGTGGACAACCTCGTCGCCGGCTCGAGCACCCCCGATTCGGCCGACGAACGGTCGCTGCACGCCTACGCCCAGCACGGGGCCGGCGAGTTCGTCCTCCGACGCGCCAACGCCGGGAACTCGTCGAACGACGTCGTTAGTCGACAGTATGCGGGCTGCGACGGCCGGGCCGACGTTGTCGCCGCGACCAACAGCAGCGCGGCCGCCCTCGAGCGCGAGTTCGACGTGCTCGTGCTCGACGAGGCGACCCAGGCCACGTGTACCGCCTCCTGCATCCCGCTCTCGCGGACCGAGAAGGTGATCCTCGCGGGCGACCACAAGCAGCTCCCGCCGTTCAGCGCGACCGAGGAGCCGCCCGAGTCGGCGGCCGGTCTCTCGCTATTCGAACACCTCTACGCCGACGGCGGCGTCTATGAGGGCGTCGGCGTCCAGCTGCGGACCCAGTACCGGATGCACCGCGATGTCGCCTGGTTCCCAAACCGCCGGTTCTACGACCGCGCGCTGCGGCAGGGCCGGGACGTCGACGCGCTCGCGGACCGCCCGGCGCTCGTGGGCTACGACGTCGGCGGCAGCGAGGAGACCGTCGACCGCTCGACGAAAAACGAGGCGGAGGCGCGACTCGTCGCACACCTCGTTTCGGAACTCCTCGAGGAAAACGATCTCGAACCCTCGGACGTCGGCGTCATCACGCCGTACACGGCGCAGGTGGCTGCGATTCGCGGGACACTGCGCCGGCACCTCGAGCGCGATCGGGGCCGCGAGGTCACCGTCGATACGATCGACTCCTTCCAGGGCAGCGAAAAAACGGCGATCGTGCTCTCGCTGGTCCGGAGCAACGCCGACGGCGAGATCGGCTTCCTCGGCCGGCCGCTGGACGGGCCGCGCCGGCTGAACGTGGCGATGACCCGCGCCCAGCGGTACTGCGCGATCGTCGGGGACTGGTACACGCTCCGCAGCGACGCCCGCGGCGCGGCGGCCGCCGCCGATCCTGAATTCGACCTGTACGACGACCTCCACTCGTTCCTCGAGCACACGGGCCGACTCCGCGAGGTCGAACCGGAGTTCATCCCGGTGCCGGAGTGATCACGTCTCCGACTGGGCCGCGCGGCACCGTCGGCCGTCGCTACTCGACTACGGCGACCATCTCGGTGACCGAGTGCGCGCCGGTATCCACTTCGACGGGGAACTCTTCGCGACCGCCCGACGGATCTCCCGCACGGAACTCGAGGATGATCGTCCGCCGTTCGCCGGGTGCAAGCGTCAGCATGCGGCTATCCTCGACCTCGGGACTGTAACCGACGATCAACTCGATATCCGTCCGCCCGGTCTCGTCGCCGACGTTTTCGATCGTCGCGTACACCTCGAGCAGTTCGGAGGCTCCGACGGGCGAGTTCGTCCAGACGGAGTCGACCTCGAACAGCGCGGGATCACCTGTCCAGGTAGTGACCGTCACCATCTCGGTGACCGAATGCGCGCCCGTATCCACCCGGACCGGGAACTCCTCGTGACCGCCCGACGGGTCCCCCGCACGGAACTCGAGGGTGATCGTCCGCCGTTCACCCGGTGCGAGGGTTAGCATCCGCCTGTCTTCGACTTCGGGACTGTAGCCGACGATTAGCTCGACGTCCGTTCGCCCCGTCTCGCCACCGACGTTCTCGATCGTTGCGTGCACCTCGAGAACCTCCCCCGGACCGACGGGCGAATTCGTCCAGCGGTTCGTTACCTCGAACAGCGCAGGATCCTGTGCCCCGACGACTCCTCGCGTATCGGCGGTTGTCACCCCACTGAAACCGCCTACCCCAAGACCTCCGCCCGCGATCGTGATGAACCGTCGCCGGTTCATACTCGGGGCTACCGTGTCAATTCCTATCAAACAGTAGTGTACGGTTCGTCGGTACAAACTGTTCGGATTTCCGATCACCCGTCGATTCGGTACGGTCGTTGATCGCCGCTACTTTAACCCGTTTCGTGGTGTGTGATCGGACATGAATCGCTTCCCCTCGAGCGACCGCGACACCGCGTTCCGATTCGAGTACCACCCGGCGACGATCCGGTTCGGCGACGGCTGCGTCGCCGATCTCGAGGACGAACTCGAGCGGCTGGGCCTCGAGCGCGCGCTGGTCGTCTGCGGCTCGACGGTCGGCGACACGCCGGTGGTGATCGAGCCGGTGAAATCCGGGCTCGGCGACCGGCTGGCGGGCGTCTTCGACGAGACGACGACGAAGAAGCGCCTGTCGACGGCGCTCGACGGCGTTGCGCGAGCGGAAGCCGAGAACGCCGACGCGCTGGTCGCCCTCGGCGGCGGCAGCAGCCTCGACGTCGCGACGGTGATGAGCGTTCTCGCCGCGCGAGATGCGTCGTCCGCAGCGGTAGCCGAAGAGTTCGAGGAGACGGGAACCATCGCCGTGCCGGACGACGCGGCCTTGCTGCCAGTCGTCACCGTTCCGACGACGCTGGCGGGCGCCGACCTCTCGCAGGTCGCCGGCGTCACGGCGGCACCGGACTCGAGCCCGGTCGAGGCGGAGATCGGCGGCGGCATCTCGGACCCGCGACTGATGCCCGAGGCGGCGTTCTACGATCCCGAACTCGTGGCGACGACGCCCGACTCGGTGCTGGCCGGCTCCGCGATGAACGGCTTCGACAAGGGCGTCGAGACGCTCTACGCCGCCAACGCGACGACGATCACCGACGCGACGGCCAGACACGGCCTCGAGAAGCTCGCGGACGGCCTGCGCGCGTTCGGCGACGGCGACCGCGACACTGAAACGTTCGAGACGATCCTCGAGGGGCTCGTCCTCGTCCAGTACGGGGTCTCCCGGCCGGAGGGGACGACGCTCTCGATCATTCACGCGTTCGGTCACGGACTCACCAGAACCTACGACGTCCAGCAGGGGGCCGCCCACGCCGTCGTCGCGCCGCACGTCCTCGAGTACCTCTTCGAGCGCGAAGACGCCGGAGCTATCGACGCACGGTCAGGCCTGCTCGCGAACGCGCTCGGCGTCGACAACGCCGCGGATCACGGCGCCGCGGTCGTCGAGGCTGTGACGGAGATTCGGGACGCGCTCGAGTTACCCGCGAAGCTGCGCAACGTCGACGGCCCGCAGCCCGAGGCGTTCGATAAGGTTGCCGAGGACGTGCTGGCGGACGGATTCATGGAAAACGCGCCGCCGGGGCTGGAGCCGTCGCGTGCGGCGATCGAGGACATTCTCGAGGCGGCGTGGTGAGGGTCGCGCCGTCTTACCGGTCGGACGAGTACCGCGCCGACGAGTGCGACTCGAGGGCGGCGGGCGGCTCGACGCCGCGCCTGGCCGGTCGGACCCCCTCAGTGAGCGGCGAGAGTAGCCAAAGGGCGTAGATCACGGCGATCGTCGCGCCGGCGGCGGCGGCGACCAGCCCGACCGTGACGGTGCCCGCCGCCGGCACGTGTCTGAACGCGGAGACCCCGACGCTGCTGCCGACGATCGAGACGACCGTCCACGCATTCGTGTCCGGAACCACCGCGACGAGATACTCCCTCGCGATGACGGCGTAACAGAAGCCACAGCAGACGCCGAGGGTGGCGGCGGTCCACCACGCGTCGGTCCAGCGTGCGGGCAGGGTGAGATCGGCCTGCACGGGTACCAGCCAGGCGAACAGCGGGAGGCCGGCGAGCAGCACGAGCAACTCCCCGCGGCGACCGTCGGGGAACGTCCAACCGCCCTCGTCGTCGCGGAACCACGCGCGGAGATCGACCATCGGTGCTCGTCTACGGCGTACGACGCGGGTCGTGTTGAATATTTGGTAAGATTCGCTAGCTGTACTCGAGCGCGCTCGCGGCGGGCAAGGCGAGTCCGTGCGAATCGGGACCGAACCGAAACCAGCAGGACGGTCCGCTATCCGGGACTATCAGCACGCGTAACCGGAAGCGCCGGGTATTCCCGCGCGGGTACCGAACCTCGAGCCGAGATGCCTTCTGGAATGACCGCCTACGCGATCGAGGAGTACGGCGACCCCGACGTCTTCGAGGAGACGACCCGCGAGGTCCCCGAGCCGGGACCGAACGAGATTCGCGTCGAGGTCGTCGCCTCGAGCCTCAACCCCGTCGACTACAAGATCCGGCAGGGCGCGATCCCGGACTTCGCGCCCGAGTTCCCGGCGATCCTCCACTGCGACGTCGCCGGCGTCGTCGACGCGGTCGGCGACGGCGTCGAGGAATTCGAGGCGGGCGACGAAGTCTACGGCATGCCCGGCGGCGCGGGCCGGCAGGGCGCGCTCGCCGACTACGTCGTCGGCCACGCCGGCACGTTCGCCCACGCGCCCGGCGAGATTCCGCTCGAGGACAGCGCCGCGCTCCCGGTCGTCGCCCTGACGGCCTGGGAGATGCTCGCCGACAAGGCGACCGTCGACATCGGCGACGAAGTGCTCGTCTACGGCGGGGCCGGCGGCGTCGGCCACATCGGCGTTCAGTTGGCCGACTGGTTCGGCGCGAACGTGATCGCGACGGGCTCGAGCGAGGCCAACCGCGAGCTCGCGGAAGAACTCGGCGCCGACGCGACCGTCGACTACACCGAAACCGACGTCGAGACCTACGTCGACGAGTACGCCAGCGGGGGCGGGTTCGACGTCGTCTTCGACCCGGTCGGCGACGAGCACCTCGAGACGGCCTTTCAGGCGGTCCGGCCGTTCGGGAGCGTCGTGACGACCGAATCCAGCGCCGCGCAGGACCTCGATCTCGCCCCGATGCACGCCAACTCGCTCGAGTTGGGCGTCGTGCTGGTCATCCTGCCGGTGCTGCTCGGCGACCGACAGGAGCGCATCGGCGAGGAACTCGACGACATCGCGACGCTGGTCGACAAGGGCGCCCTCGAGCCGCACATCGACGACCGGTACACCTTCGACGAGGTCGCAGAGGTCCACCGTCGCGGCGAGGAGGGCGACTTCCGCGGGAAGCTGCTGCTGGTCAACGAGTGAATCGAAATCACCGGCGCGAGTCCTCCCCGAACGACTGAAGCGACTCGCCGCCGTCGGCGCGGTTGCATTCCGCTCGTAGAGTGACGACCTTCGGCGGCGACGATAGCGCCCGTACGCGCTTACGCACTACCTCACGAGAGGTGGGCGGTGACGTCCGTCGAGGTGACCATCCCGACGTAGTCGTCGTCGACGACCGGGAGGTGTTTGATCCCGTAAGTGGTCATCATCGCGGCGACCTCCTCCATGTAGAGGTCCGGCGTGGCCGTCTCGACGTCGGTCGTCATCACGTCGGCGACCGTCAACTTCGTTACGTCTTGCCCGTCAGCAACGGCGTCGAGCACGTCCGTACTGCTAACGATCGCCCGCGGCGAGGTCTGAACCACGAGCGCGTTGATGTCCTTCTCCCGCATTCGCTGCGTGGCCTCCATGACCGTCGCGTCCTTCGAAATCGTCTCGAGCGGCGTGGACATCACGTCTTCGACGGTGGTTCTGTCTGAAGAAGTCATACGGTAAAAACGGGCACGGCCGTTATGGTAGTTTCCCTCCTCGCAGCGGGAGTTTCAGCGTCACCGAACTCCGAGTCGAACCGGCGATTTCGATAGAGTTCGGCTCCGCCGACGGTGCAGACCGAGAATCAGGCGCCGCCACCGCCAGCGTACGACGGCCGCTCGGCGTACTCGATCGGATCGCGAACGCCGACGTTCTGGAACGCTTGCAGGCGGAACGCGCAGGCGTCGCAGGTGCCGCAGGCGGGTTCGTTTTCGCGGTAGCAACTCCACGTGTGCTCGTAGGGCACCTCGAGTTCGACGCCGCGCTCGGCGATGTCGGTCTTGGACCACTCGACGAACGGGGCTTCGATCGCGATCTCCGTCTCGGGTTTCGTGCCGACGTCGACTAGGTTTTCGAAGGCCTCGAAGAACTCGGGGCGGCAGTCGGGATACCCCGAGAAGTCCTCGCTGTGGGCGCCGATGAACACGGCGTCGCAGTCGTTGGCCTCGGCGTAGGAGACCGCCATCGCGAGCAGGTTCGCGTTGCGGAAGGGGACGTACGACGTGGGAATTTCGTCGCTCTCCATGTCCGCGTCCGCGACCTCCATCTCGTCGTCGGTCAGGCTCGAGGCGCCGATCGCCGAGAGATGACCGGTCTCGATCTGCAGGAAGTCCGCGGCATCGAGTTCGTCGGCCAGTCGGCGGGCGCACTCGAGTTCGCGGTCCTCGGTGCGCTGCCCGTAGGAGGTGTGCAGGGCGTAGATCTCGTAGCCCCGCTCGCGGGCCTCGTAGGCGGCGGTGGCGCTGTCCATGCCGCCGGAGAGGAGGACGACGGCGCGTTTAGTGCGGTCGGCGGACGATTCGGTGTCGTCGGTCGTGGCAGTGTCTGCAGTCATGCTATCGTAGGTGTGACGTTACGTTTCCGGTGCATCGTTCCACAGATCGACGTGGAGCCGCGGCGTGTAGCGGAAGCCGTACTCCATCGCGAGGTCCGCGACGCGAGTTCGAGTTTCGGCGAGTCGCTCTCGAGTCGCCCCTTCGGGCATCAGGAGGACGTTTCCGTCGCGAACCGGGACGTCGGCGACGCTCCGAAGGTCCGCGAGCAGATCGAGAATCTCGGGCATGTCCTCGTCGTCCGTAACGACGAACTTCAGTTGGTGATCGTACTCCTCGACGAGCGCTGCGAGACGCTCGAGGTCTATCCGGTCGTTTTCGTGGCGCTGCTCCCACTCGCCGTCGCCTTTGGGATCCCGTCCGGGCGTAGGCGTGCTGCTCTCGAGTTTCGGGCTGATCGAGGCGAGGTCGATCGGCGCGTCGCGGTAGATCGTGCCGTTCGTCTCGACGGTGGTGTGGTAGCCCCGCTCGTCGAGGCGCTCGAGCAGGTCGACGCTCGCTTCGTGGAGCAGGGGCTCGCCGCCGGTGAGCACGACGTGGTCGGCGTCGTAGGATTCGACCTCGGCGACGATCTCCTCCAGCGACATGGTGGCGTGAGTCGGCTCCCAGGAGGTGTGGTAGGAGTCGCAGAACCAGCAGCGGAGATTGCAGCCGCTGGTCCGGACGAACACGGAAGGAACGCCGGCGAGCGTCCCCTCTCCCTGCAGAGATTCGAATAGTTCGTTGATCGGGAGACCGGGCTCGTCGCTCACGTCGGTCGCTTCGTCGGCGGCCGCGCGGTCGTCTACCGAGTCGGACACCGGCATCTCAGAACCGGCTGCCCCCGCAGAGTTCGCTCGTCTCGTTGACCTGTACTGCGACCGCCGAGACGGTATCGGGCAGGGCGGCCTCGAGTTTCCGCTCGAGGACGACGCTCATCACTTCGGCCGTCGGCGGATGCTCGAGGACGACGATCCCGTCGGCGTCGCCGGCCGCCTCGAAAGCTTCGATCAGGGGGTCGCCGCGCTCGAGCAGGAACCGGTGATCCCACTCGTCTATTACCCGAGTAATATCGCCCTTGTCCGCGACCCAGCCCTCGTCGGTCAGTTCGCCGGTGACGGTGACCGCGATCTCGTAGTTGTGACCGTGCGGTCGCGCGCACTTCCCGTCGTGGTGCTGCAGCCGATGGCCCGTGCTGATGCGGATCGGCCGGTCGCGACCGACGTGGAGGACGCGTTCGGTGCCGGAGACCTGCGCCGCAGGAGCCGGGGACTCGAGCTCTGCATCGGCTCGTTCCGCGTGCTCGCGGCTGGCGGTTCGTTCAGTCACACTGCAGTATTCTCGTAGGATTACTTAAGGATGATTACTGCGAGCCGCGTGCGGTGTGTGCACCGTCCCGATGCACCGACTGTGCCGACGGGTGGCAGTTCACACTCCGACCGTTCGAGCCGGCTCGCCGGAAAACCCGCTCACTCCTCGAGTTGGTCCTGCAGCTGGTTTTTCGCCTCGGTCCGGCGCTTACGGGAGAACTCCGGTTCGGCCTCGGAGAAATCCACCTCGAGTTCGTCGACCGTCCGCCGGTAGATGTTCGTTCGGCGCCCCTTCTCGGAGAGCTCTCGACCCTCGCAGGTCAAGAGACCCGCGTCGACCAGTTCCTCGATACGACGGTAGCAGGTCGCGATTGGAATCTCGATGTCCTCACTCAGCGCCTGTGCCGATTTCGGCGTGCCCGCAGCGCAGAGGATTTCGGCGCTGTATTTGTTCCCAAGCGCTGAGAGAACCGTATCCGAATCCGATTCGTACTGTGTCAGACCCGAAGACATTGGTGCACTATTCTAACTCCTCTAATTGAATCTTGTGGCTGATGGAGTGTTTATTTATATGGAGTGTTCCGTTCGAAAATGGTTGGCACACCGACAGTGAAGGAAGAACGGATCGGTGCAGAGCAACGGCGGCCGCTGGAATACCGTTTTGGGGACCCGGCGCTAACACGCTCGTATGAACGTCGCGGTCGTTACGGTCGGGGACGAACTGCTCGCCGGGCAGACGACGAACACGAACGCAACCTGGCTCTGCGAACGCCTCAACGAACGCGGCGTCACCGTCGAGCGCGTCACGACGGTGCCCGATCGGGTCGCCGACATCGCCCGCGTCGTCAACGAGTACCGGGCCGAGTACGACGCCGTCATCGTCACCGGCGGCCTCGGGCCGACCCACGACGACGTCACGATGGAGGGAATCGCCGCGGCGCTCGGACGCCCGCTCGAGACCCACGAAGAGGCCCTGACCTGGCTCGAGGAGGACGGCTACTCCCGGTCGGAGTTGACCGAGGGAACGGCCGAACTCCCGACGGGTGCGCGAGCGCTCCACAACGAAGCCGGGGTCGCACCCGGGGCGGCGCTCGAGGACGTCTACGTGCTGCCGGGCGTTCCGACCGAAATGCAGACGATGTTCGAGGCGATCGCACCGGCGTTCTCGGGGACGCCGACCTACCGGGAAGAAGTCGTCGCCGACGAACCCGAGAGCGCACTGTTGGATCGTCTCGAGGAGATCCAAGACCGCTTCGACGTTTCGGTCGGCAGCTATCCCGGCGAGTCGGTTCGAATCGCGATCGAAAGCACGGACGAAGCGACGGTCGCCGAAGCGGCGGCGTGGCTTCGAGAACGGGTCGACACCGTCTGAACTCGAGTTAGCGGTAGACGTAGGCGAGCCAGACGATCGTAACGAGCAGACTGGCGATCAGGACGCCCCAGCCGACGAGGTCCATGGGCAGTTCGGTCTCCGCGGCGAGCACGTAGGTCAGTTCGTTCATAATCGGCCATCCGTTCGCCCCCCTCTTAATATTTCAGAAAACGGGGTGATCGCCCGGAACACCGGACGCCTTTTGTCCGAAATCACCCTAGAGCCGCCATGGACGCGCTTGGCGTCGTCGTCAATCCGATCGCGGGGATGGGCGGTCGGGTCGGCCTGAAGGGAACGGACGGAAAAGTCGCGGAAGCGCGCCGCTTGGGCGCCGAGCCGCGTGCACCCGACCGAGCGCGGGAGGCGCTGCGCTCGCTGCACCGCCGCGACCCCGACGTGACGGTGTACACGGCCGCGGGCGTGCTGGGCGAGCACGCTGTTCGAGACGCGGGGTTCGATCCCCAAGTCGTCTACGAGCCCTCGAGCGACGCTGCCGCCGATCGCCAGGCAACGGGTGTCGATCCCGAGGAAACCGAGACCACCGCGGCGGACACGCGGGCCGCCGTCCGGGCTTTCCTCGAGCAGGGGGTCGATCTCGTGTTGTTCGTGGGCGGGGACGGGACGGCCGTCGACGCGGCCGAAGTGCTCGAGGGCGAGGGCGAGGCCGAGACCGAGACCGATACCGACGGTGACTCCGGCGCCGGCGATCGAACGCCGATACTCGGCGTCCCCGCGGGTGTCAAGATCTATTCGTCCGTATTCGCCGTCACGCCGGCCGACGCGGGCCGGATCGCCGCCGAATTCGACCGCGTCGAAATGCGCGAGGTAAACGACATCGACGAGGAGGCGTATCGCGAGGGCGAGGTCCGCACCGAACTCAAGGCCGTCGTGCCGGTCCCCGTCGCGCCGGACGTCCAGTCCGGGAAGCAAGTCTCGAGCGGCAGCGTCGACTCGCTGGCGTCGGGCTTCGCCCGCGAGATCGAGGACGAGCGGACGTACGTCTTCGGCCCCGGCGGCACCGTCGGCGCGATCGAGGCGGAACTGGGGATCGACCCGTCGCCGCTCGGCGTCGACGTCTGGCGCGACGGCGAGGTGCTCGCCAGGGACGCCGCCGAATCGGACATCCTCGCGGTCCTCGAGGATCCCGTGACGATCGTCGTTTCGCCGATCGGCGGACAGGGGTTCGTCTTCGGTCGGGGCAACCACCAGATCTCGCCGGCGGTCATCGAGCGCGCCGACGAGATCGAGGTCGTCGCGTCCGAGGAGAAACTCGACGGGATCGACGCCCTGCACGTCGACACCGACGACGAGGCGATCGACGAGGAGTTGCGCGGCTGGCTCCGCGTTCGGACCGGTCGGTTCACGACGCGGCTCGTGAAGGTCGTCTAAGGGCGTTCGGTACCGGTTTCGCTCCCGTTCCCGCTCCCCGTCGTCCGTGCATCGCTACCGGAACGGCCTGAATCTAGTTTAAGGATCGGCGCGGTTCTACCGAGGGAACCAACCATATTACTATTGGACCCAATATAATGACCATATAGTCAAGATTAAGGTCGAGTCCCGCGTAGCCGATCCCATGGAAACCCGGAAAGTGCAACGACTCGGCCCGTCGACCCTCGCGATGACGCTGCCCGCGGAGTGGGCGTCCGAGCACGCCGTCGAGAAGGGCGACGAGGTCTCCCTGCGAACCAGCGGCAAGGGCACCCTGACCGTGATGCCCGAATCGGCCAGCTCCGAGGAGACGGAGGCGATCATCCACGCCGACGATCTCGACGCCGACGCCGTCGAGCGCGCCATCGTCGCCCAGTACGTCCTGGGCCGGCGCGTCATCCGCATCGAGCGCGAGGACGGCGCGCTCGACTCCGAGCACATCAACGCGGTCTACCAGGCCGAAACCCAGCTGATGGGGCTGGGCGTCATCGAGGAAACCCCCGAGAGCATCGCCATCCGCTGTTCGGTCGACCCCGAGGACTTCACGCTCGACAACCTCTTAGAGCGCCTCGAGCGGACCGGCCAGACGATGCGCGGCGAGGGGATCAAGGCCCTGGCGCACGGCAATCCCGACCTCGCCCAGCGGGCCCTGAACCGGGAACGACAGGCGAACAAGATCTTCGTGCTCCTGCTGCGCCTGATCTTCACGGCCTATCAGAATCCCAACCTCGCCCGCGCGGTCGGGCTCTCCAGCGGCTTCCCGCTGATCGGCTACCGCTCGATCGCGAAGAACCTCGAGCTGACCGCCGACAACGGCGAGGACATCGCCGAGATCGTCATCGAGACCGAGAGCCATACGTTAGACGTCGACAGCTCCGTGATGCGGGACATCCGCGAACTGAACGACCTCGTCGACGAGATCACCTCGCTGGCGGTCGAGGCGGCCGTCGAGCGCGACTACGACAAGTCGAACCAGGTTCGCGGGCTCTTCCACGAGATCACCACCCTCGAGGACGAGATTCTCTCGGACCTGCCGGAGATGCCCAACGAAGACCTGCTGCGGGTGCGGGAGGTGCTGGTCAGCCTCGAGCAGACGGCCCAGTACGCGATGCGAAACGCCGAGATTGCGGCGAACCTGGCGCTGAACGAGGAGTCCGAGCACACGACGATCAACTGAGCGCTCCGTTCGGAGCCGCCGTTTTGACGGTCCAAATACGGCCGCGAACAAGTGGTCTTAAGAGACCCCGCTAACAATCCACGAGCATGGCTACCGAAACGAACTCGACGGACAAGGGCGTCGGACTGGCGCTCGGCGCCGGCGCGATCGCCGTGCTCGGCGCGCTCCTGATGCTGATCGGCGCACCGGAACTGGAAGCGGCCTGGGGCTTCGGCGCCGCGGTCCTTTTCAGTTCGATCGCGGTCGTCGGCCTGCACCTCTGGGACTGATCGGGAACGAATCCGAGCTGCGAGGAGGCGTTCGTGACAGCGGTCGAAGGATTCCGGACCGACCGGCAGACCGGGTACCACGGGTAGAAGCGCGATCACACGAGACAACGGCCGTTAAGAGTTAAGGCCGCCGACGCCCTAGACAGAGCACGGACGATGACCGACTATTCCGACGAAGAGCAGCGAATCCTCTCGTATCTCCGCGAGAGCGCCGCCCGCGGCGAACGATACTTCCGGGCGAAAAACATCGCGGATGCGATCGGACTTTCGTCGAAACAGGTCGGCGCACGGCTTCCCCACCTCGCCGAGAAATCGGACGACGTCGACATCGAAAAGTGGGGCCGTGCCCGGTCGACGACGTGGAAAGTCACCCTGAGCTGAGTGCGGACGGCCTCGAGCCTACGGAGCAGGCTCGGCCGCCGTCTCGCGGGCTCGGAGTGGGCGCCGCCCACCGCATTCCACCCATCGATCGCGACCCCGACGATCTCAGATCCGTCCGGTTGCTCCCGCTCTCTAGACGGGACCGGCACCGCGCCGCGGTCCACGGTCTTTTTACCGCACAACGACCCAGTTAGCCGCATGACTGTACGGGTCGACCGTTCGTTCGAGGTGTCGGCACCGCCCGAGCGCGTCTGGGAGTTTATCGCTGACCCCGAAAACCGCGCTCGAGCGATCAGCGTCGTGCAGCGCTACTCCGCCGACGACCCGGACGGTCGGCAAGTTACCTGGCACGTCGAACTACCGATCCCGCTCGTGCGACGAACGGTCGCTGTCGAAACCGAAGACGTCACGCGCAGACCGCCGGAGTACGTCAAATTCGTCGGCAAATCGAAGGTCCTCGAGGTGACGGGCGAACACGAGATCGTCGAGATCGACGGCGGCACGCGCCTCGAGAACCACTTCGTCGTCGACGGCAAACTTCCGGGCGTCGAGAAGTTCTTCAAGCGGAATCTGGACGACGAGATACAGAACCTCCGCCGGGCGCTCGAGCGGGAACTGGAGGGACAACCGTAGCGTACTGTACCAATGAGTAACCAACAGACGACGGATCCGACCGCGGACGAGTCGCTCTCGATCGCCCTCGCCCAGATTCAGATCGAGGCCGGCCGCGTCGAGGAGAACGTCGAACGAGCAGTATCGGCGATCGAACGAGCCGCTGCACGGGGCGCAGAGCTGGTCGCGCTCCCGGAACTGTTCAACGTCGGCTACTTCGCGTTCGACCGCTACGCGCGGCTGTCGGAGCCCTTTGACGGGGAGACGTTCGGGCGCCTGCGGGAAGCCGCGGCCGAGCACGACGTCGCCGTCCTCGCGGGAAGCATCGTCGAGGACCTCGCAGCGACCGAGACCGTTCCAACCCCCGCCGACGGCGGCTTGGCCAACACCGCGGCACTGTTCGACGCCGACGGCGACCTGCAACTGGTCTACCGCAAACACCACCTGTTCGGCTACCAGTCCGCCGAGTCCGAACTGCTCGTTCCCGGCGAGCGCCTCGAGACCGCGACGATCGGCGGCGTCACGATCGGGGTGACGACCTGCTACGATCTGCGGTTTCCCGAACTCTACCGGCGGCTGATCGACGAGGGTGCCGAACTCGTGCTCGTTCCGAGCGCGTGGCCCTATCCGCGGATCGAACACTGGGAGACGCTGTCGCGGGCGCGAGCGATCGAGAACCAGTGTTACGTTGCGACGATCAACGGCGCCGGGACGTTCGACACCGACGACGGGGAAACGACGCTGTTGGGCCGCTCGACCGTCTACGACCCGTGGGGCGTGTCGCTCGCCTCGAGCGGCGACGCGCCGGCTCTCGTCGCGGCCGACGTCGACCGCGAGACCGTCGCCGACGTCCGCACGGAGTTCCCGGCCCTTCGGGACCGACGGTTCTGAAAGGTGAGCGTCTCGGAACGTCAATCGTCGTTCTGTAGACGATGTGACTAGACCGGGCAGCAACTGCCGACCGCTGACTTTTTGTCTCAGGGCGCCAATTGACCGGTGCCGGGAAGACGCTTTTCACGTCGAACCGGCATGCGCGTCGCTCCGGCCCGTCGCACGCTCGGGCCCGGGACCGAGCGTTACGTCCGCGTCCGCATCCACGTCCGCATCCGTCGCCTCACCTCGGCCTCGTCCACCCCTTTCCATTTCACTTCCTGCACGATACTGACCGGAGTACCCCCACGTTGGCCTTGTGATAGTAAGTCCACTCTCTCGAGCACGGGCAAAAACAGGAAATAACGGGAAAGCGAGACTGCGCCGCTCAGTCGTCCCGCGTCACGATATCCGCCGACAGTCCCTGGGCCATCTCGATCTCCTTCGAGTTGTTCATCGTCCAGGCGGTGCGCTCGGTGACGGCTTCGATGGCCTCTCGAGCGCTGGGGTAGCCGTTACCCGACTTCTTGACGCCGCCGAAGGGCAGTTGGACTTCGGCGCCGATACAGGGCAGGTTCGCGTACGCCAGCCCCAGATCCGCCCGATCGCGGAAGCGGTTGATCTGGCGGTAGTCCTCCGAGACGATCGCCCCCGCGAGCCCGTAGGGCGTGTCGTTGTGGATCTCGAGCGCGCGATCGATATCGCCGGAGTACTCGATGAGGGCGACGTGGGGGCCGAAACACTCCTCTTTCAGACAGCGCAGATCGGTGTCGTAGTCGATCTCGTAGACGAACGGGCCGACCCAGTGGCCGTCCTCGTGGCCCTCGGGAATCTCGTCGTCCGCGAGTTCGAACCGGTCGACCAGTACCTCGCCGCCCTCCTCCTGCGCTAACTCGTTGTACCGGCGGATCTTCTCGACGTGATCCGCCTCGATCGCCGGCCCCATGAACGTGTCCTCCTCGAGCGGATCGCCGACCGCGATATCTTCGGCGATGTCGACGAACCGCTCCTTGAACTCGTCGTAGACGTCCTCGTGGACGATCAGGCGCTCGCTCGAGACGCAGCGCTGGCCGGTGGTCTTGAAACTGGACATCACGGCGGAGTGGACGGCGATGTCCAGATCCGCCTCCTCGGTGATGACGATCCCGTTCTTGCCGCCCATCTCGCAGGCCGCGAGTTTGCCGGGTTCGCCGCCGACCTTGCTGGCGATTTCGTGGCCCACTTCGGCGGAGCCCGTGAACAGTACCGTATCGACCCGCTCGTCGTCGGTGATCGCCGCGCCCGCGTCGCCGAAGCCCTGGATCATGTTGAAGACGCCGTCGGGGATGCCGGCGTCTTCCATCATCTCGGCGATGATCTGGCCGCACCACGGGGTCTGCTCGGCGGGTTTCCAGACGACCGTGTTGCCCTCCACGAGGGCGATCGCCATGTGCCAGAACGGGATCGCGACCGGGAAGTTCCACGGCGTGATGCAGCCGATCACGCCGCGGGGCTTGCGGCGCATGTAGGCGTCCTTGCTGCCGATCTCGGAGGGGACGACGTCGCCGTGGGGGTGGCGCGCGTTGCCCGCCGCCCACTCGACCATGTGCCAGGCCTCGGTCACGTCGGCCTTGCCTTCGGAGATCTCCTTGCCGCACTCCTTGGTGACGATCTCGCCCAGTTCCTCGTGGCGATCCCGCAGCTCGTGGTAGATGTCCCAGAGGTACTCCGCGCGGTCGATGTAGGATAGCTCCCGCCACTCCTCGAATGCGTCCTCGGCGGCCTCGAGGGCGGCGTCGACGTCGTCCTCCGTGCCGCGGCGGAACGTCGCCAGGGTCTCGCCCGTCGCAGGGTTCTCGCTGTCGAACGTGTCGGAGCCGCTGCCGTGGGTCCACTCTCCGCCGATGTAGTGGCCGTACACCTGCTCGGAGGCTTGCTGACTCATGGAAAATCGTACGACGAGAGCCGTGAAAACCCTGGTGGTGGGTCACATGCGGCGACGGCTCGCCGGTGATCCGGCGGCGAGTCGCCGCCGGCATCCGCCTACTGGCCGCCGAGATCCGCCGCCTTCTCGAGTTCGCTGCGCAACTGCGTCGAGTCGAACTCGTGGTCGGGGCGCAGTCGGACGAAATCGAGGAACCGCCGCGCCGACAGCAGTTGGTCGGGATCGTAGGCCGACGACGCCGCCTGCACGGCCCGCCGCGCGCCGATCCGGGGCTCGAGGACGGCCAGCGCGCAGGCCAGATCGTAGGCCGTCGTCTCCGCGACGCGGTCCTCGTGAACGCTGGTGGCGTCGATGAAGTAGAGCTCGCCGTCACAGAGGAGGATGTTCTCCGCGCGCAGATCGCCGTGGGCGAGGCCGTGCTCGTGCAGCGTCGCGAGCATGTCGAACAGGTCCGCGGCTCGGTCGTCGACGACGGCGTCGGACACCGAGCCGAACGACTCGAACTCGGGGAGGTACTCGAGGACGAGCACGCCGAGGCCGTTGACCTCGAAGGCTTCGATCGGCTGGGGCGCGTTGACGCCGATCTCGCGCATCCGCTGGGTGGCCTCGTACTCGTGTTCGACCATCTCGCGGGGCGTCCCGAACCGATCGAAGAAGCCGCCGGTGCCGGCCGAGACCGCGCCGACATTGCGTCCGGTCGTCAGCAGGGCGTGGACGAACGCGTTCTGTCGCGAGACGATCTTGACGAACCACTCGTCGTCGATGACGCAGGGCGTCGACAGCCAGTTGTCCGCCTCGAGGAACTCGACGCGGACGACCTCGCGGTCGTACCGGTCCGCCAGCGTCCGCACGACGCGCTCGATGCGGTCCCACTCGACCGTCCCGCGGGCTAGCTGGCGGAGATCCATACGGTGGAAAGACTCGTCTCAGCGTTAAATGCATCTCGAAGTGTTGCCGGTGAGACGTGTTCGGTCGCCGTCGAGCAGTATTATTTTCAACTCGCCAAGAGTATGGCCGTAGTGATGGATGCAGTCGACGACTTAAGCGACGCGCTCGATGCGACCCGAAACCTGCTGCTGCCGGTCCAGCCAGTACTGTGGCTCAAACTCGCGGTCGTCGTCTTCTTCGTCGGCGGGTTCGGCGTGAACAATCCGGGGTTGGCCTCGTCCAACAACCCCGAGATGGCGCCGCAGAACCCGTCCACGGAGCCGATCAGCGGCGAACTTCCCGACGATATCCTCCTCATCGCCGCGATCGTAATCGGGGCGATACTCCTGCTCGGGGCGCTATACGCGTTCATCAGCGCAATTATGGAGTTCGTCTTCATCGAATCGCTCCGCTCGAGGGCGGTCCACATTCGTCGGTACGCGCGGGCGAACCTCGGACGCGGCGTCCGACTGTTCGGCTTTCGAGTGGTCGTCGGCATCGTCGTGCTCGCGATCCTCGGGATTCCAACCGCACTCCTCCTGTCGGGCGTCTCGACCGTTGAGAGCGCACTGGTCTCGCTGGCGCCGATCTTCCTCCTCGCGGTCCCGCTCCTTCTCGCCTCCGCCCTCGTGATGCGCTTTACCTCCGAGTTCGTCGCCCCGATCATGCTGCTCGAGGACCGGGGCGTCCTCAGCGCGTGGAGTCGGTTCTGGCCGACGCTGCGATCGAACCTGGCGGAGTACGCGGTCTACCTGGTGTTGGTCTGGATTCTCGGCCTCGTCGTCAATATCGGCGTCGGCGTGGTGCTCCTCTTCGGGGCGATCATCGTCGCGATCCCCTTCCTCGTGATCGGGTTCGTCCTGGTCTCGCTCGGCGAAATCGGCGTCTGGATCGCGGGCGGCGTCGCGATCCTCGGCGTGCTCACGCTCTTGCTGTTCGTCGCGCTCGTCCAGATGCCGGTCCGAACGTACTTCCAGTACTACGCGCTGTTGCTGCTGGGCGATACGAACCCGGATCTCGATCTCGTTTCGGACCTGCGGCGAGAGATCCGAACCGCCGATTCGGGTCGGCGGAACGGCCTCGGGTCGCCCTACGCGGACGACGAACGGGACTACTCCGACCGGAACGGCCCCGTCGACGAGGACCGCGACGGTCGATGGGACGACCGCTCCGATGACCGGGATACGGACTTCTGGGATTCGGACGCGGACGACTCGGACGAGTGGGACAACTCGCGGTCGGACGACGAAGACGAGACCGGTGACGACCGCGACCGCGGCTGGTAACCGCGGGGTCGTCTTCCCTTCTTCCACCCTCTTTTCACGCTCGCTCCTCGAGTCGACCGCAGTTTAGAATGGAACTGTACCGAGACGGCCATGAGGTGTGTGAACACCGGCGGTGCGTTTATCTCGCGCGCCGGCAAGTATTGCGGCATGGAGTTCGAGCTGCCCGACGAACACCGGATGATTCGGGAGACCGTCAGGGACTTCTGCGAGCGGGAGATCGAGCCGATCGCGCAGGAGATCGAGGACGAACACCGGTTTCCGGACGAGATCTTCGACCAGTTGGCGGACCTGGACATGCTCGGCGTCCCGATCGACGAGGCGTACGGCGGGCTCGGCGGCGACACGCTCATGTACGCGCTGGTCGCCGAGGAACTCGGTCGCGTCTCGGGGGCGATCGGGCTCTCGTACGTCGCCCACACCTCGCTCGCGTCGAAACCGATCGAGCAGTTCGGCACCGAGGCGCAGAAGGAACGCTGGCTCCGCCCGCTCGCGGAGGGGGAGTATCTCGGTGGCTGGGCCCTAACCGAACCCGAGAGCGGGTCGGACGCCTCGGACATGGACACGACCGCGGAAAAGGAGGGCGACGAGTGGGTGCTCAACGGTACCAAGCAGTTCATCACGAACGCGAGCGAGGCGGGCTCGATCCTCGTCAAGGCCGTCACGGACCCCGGTGCGGGCTACGACGGCATCTCGACGTTCATCGTCGACCCGCGGGAAGACGACGGTTTCGAGGTCTCGACGATCTGGGACAAGATGGGCCTGAACGCCTCGCCGACCTGCGAAATCCGCCTCGAGAACGTCCGCCTGCCGGAAGATCGCCTGCTCGGTGAGGAAGGCGAGGGCTGGGACCAGACGAAGAAGGCCCTCGATGGGGGGCGCATCTCGATCGCGGCGCTCTCGACGGGGCTGGCGCAGGGTGCCTACGAGAGTGCGACGGAGTACAGCCGAGAACGCGAGCAGTTCGGCCAGCCGATCTCGAAGTTCGACGCCGTCCGCGACAAGATCGTCGACATGCACCGCAAGACCGAGCGGTCGCGACTGCTCACCTACCGGGCCGCCAGAACCTACGACGCAGGTGAGCCGGTCACCAGGGAATCTGCGCTCGCGAAACTCGAGGCCAGCGAGGCCGCCCGTGAGGTCGCCGAGGACGCCGTCCAGGTGTTGGGCGGCTACGGCTACACCACTGACTTCGCACCCCAACGGTTCTACCGGGACGCGAAGCTCATGGAGATCGGCGAGGGGACCAGCGAGATTCAACATCTGGTCATCGGGCGAGAACTGGGGCTATAGCGGCGGTTACGAGTCGGACGTTCCGCTCGTCTGCGGGCTCGAGTACGAAGGGAGAAATCGAACCTCGAGTTAGCCGTCGAAGAGGCCGCCGTCGTCGCTGTCGTTGTCGGTGCTACTGTCGTCGTCGCTCTCGTTTCCGTCCTGCGTCTCGTTCCCCCCGCTGGAACCGTCACTCTCGTTGGTTTCGCCGTCTTCCTCGTCGTTACCATCGCTGTCGCCGTCGCTCGAGGTCGATGCATCCTCCTCGAGCGTTTCGGTCACCCCCCCCATCAACGAGAGCACGCGCTCCTCCTCGCGGCTCCGGAGTCGCTGCGGGTAGACGCCGATGGTCACGAGCAGATCCTCGTCAGTTTCGACCGCTTCGGTGACGTGCAGGTCGACCTCGACGCTTTCACCTTCGAACTCCGCGTCCGCGCTGAACCGCGAGCGCGTCGTCGCCTGCCCGAGGATCTGAATCGCCGCTTCCTCCTCGAGCGTGACGTTTCCGATGCCCTCGTAGTTGCTCGCGATGAGGTCGACGAGTTCCGTCGTGGACATCTCCTCGACGGGGTTGAACTGCCGGCCGGCCAGTTCGACCTGCGGCGTCGAGAGCACGGAGAAGACGGCCCCGCGCTGCTCGCCCAGCGGCCCCATGTCGATAACCTTCTCGTACTGCGTCTGGTGGTTGGTGACGGTGATCGTCTCCGAATAGGCGTCGGTCCCAACGTCCCGTTCGACGACCAGTTCCTCGAGCGTCGGTGCCTCGTAGCCGGCGTCCTCGCGAACACTGGGATCGACGCCGGCCGGCGTCGACGTGTGTTCGGCCATCCCGATCACGCCCAGACAGCCCGAGAGTCCGGCGAGTCCGCCGATTCCGAGCCCGGCGATGAAGGTTCGTCGTTGCATCACCGCGACAATCTCGAGTCAGTTCATAAGTGTTTGTTCGTTTCTGAACAGTTGTCGGATCGACAGGACCGCCGGTCGAATCCGCACTGTCGCCGTAGATCAGCGCCGAAACCGACTCGAGACGAGCGACGCCCGGTGCAGCCACCCGTCGCGTCGTCGATACGCCCGCGTCAACTGCAACACCAGCACGTAGCCGATCGCCGCCAAGGCCGCCGCGATGACGAGATTGCCGACGAGTAGTTGCCGAGCTGCCGCGCCGGCAGCCGCGAGCGAGATCCCGGTTGAAGGCATCGCTGCCTGACCGCTGCCGAGCACGACGCCGCCCAGTTGGAAGCTCGCGACGTAGACGGCGGGTTTAACGAACGGGTTGAGGACGGCGACCGACGCGAAGATCGCCGGTTTGCTCACCCACGACCACAGCGAGCAGAAGACGAAGAAGAGGCCGATACCGACGCCGCCGGTCGGCAGCGCCGTCATGAAGACGCCGGTCGCGAAACTGGCCGCGATCTGGTGGGGCGTCCGCTCCTCGCGGAAGGCCGCGGTCAGTTCGTCGCGAGCGCGATCGCGGTACCGAGCGAGCCGTTCCCGGAGCCTCACGGTTTATGCGTCGATCCGACTCGAGCGAGAAAAAGATACCGAGTACCTCGAGCAGTCGATCGGTACTGTCAGTCGTCGGCCCCGATCGACTGGCTGGCGTCGCCGTCGTCACCGTCCGCTTCGGTCCCCGTCTGCGAGTCCCAGAGGTCGGCGTAGGTGCCGCCGTCGTCGACGAGGTCCTCGTGGGAGCCGGTTTCGATGACCTCGCCGTCGTCCATGACGACGATTCGGTCGGCGTCCTGAATCGTCGAGAGCCGGTGGGCGATGATGAACGCGGTCCGATCCGCGGTGAGTTCGTCGAGATTGCGCTGGATGACTTCCTCCGTCTCGGTGTCGACGTCGCTGGTCGCCTCGTCTAAGACGATGAGGTCGGGATCGTTGAGGATCGTCCGCGCGATCGAGACCCGCTGGCGCTGGCCGCCCGAGAGCTTGACGCCGCGTTCGCCGACCATTGTATCGTAGCCGTTGGGCAACTCCTCGACGAACCGGTGAGCGCCGGCGGCGACTGCCGCCTCGCGGATGCGGTCGTCCACGTCGTCCGGCACGTCGGATTCGTCCTCTGCCTCGAGCACCGTTCGGAACGCCTCGCCGTCGCCGTACGCGATGTTCTCGCGGATCGTCCCGGAGAACATGTAGGGGTCCTGCTCGACGACACCGATCCGATCCCGGAGCGCCTGGGGGTCGTAGTCCCGGACGTCGACGCCGTCGATCCGCACGGCGGGGTTGGCAGGGTTGGTACGACGCTCGCGGTCGTGGTCGCGATCGGTCCGTCCGCTCGCGTCCCGACCGTCGGCGTCCTCGCCGCCGTATTCGGCGTCGATTCCGCCGTCCGCCCGCGTGTGGTGCGCATCGGCGCCGGCGTCGACGTCGTAGAAGCGGGGTAACAGCTTCAACAGCGTCGACTTCCCGGAGCCGCTGGTCCCCGCAAAACCGACGGTCTCGCCGGATTCGACCTCGAGGTCGACGCCCTCGAGGATTTGCTCGCCGTCCGCGCCGTAGCTGAATTCGACGTCCTCGAACGTGACGGTGCCCTCGACAGCATCGGGAGCCTCGGCGTCCGGCGGCGACTGCACGGCGGCCTCGGTCGCCAGGATGCCGAAGACGCGCTCGGCGCTGGACTTGGCCTTCTGGTAGTTGTTCGCGGTCTTGCCGATCCGGGTCATCGGCCCGTCGAGCTCCCGCAGGTACATGAAGTAGACGACGAACGTGCCGGCGGTGAGCCCGCCCGCGGTGACGACGGAGTAGCCGCCGGCGACGAGGATCGAGACGAACATCGCGCCGACCAGCAACCGCAGCGAGGCGAAAAACGCCTTCCGGACCGTGATCGCGCCGATCTTCTCGTCGCGGTAGCCGCGGCTCTGTTCCGCGACGCGGCCGCGTTCGACGTCGTAGCGGTCGAACGACTTCACGATGGCCGCGCCGCTGAGGTTGTTCGAGAGCCGCGTATTCAACTGGGCGACGTGTTCGCGGATACGCTTGTACTTCGGCTCGATCCAGATGATGAACTTCGCCGTCGCGAGGGCGATCAGCGGCACCGGGAGCAACACCAGCGCGCCCAGCCACGGCTCGGTGTAGAGCATGTAGCCGCCGACCAGCCCGAAGATCATCACCGCCTCCGTGATCTGGCGGAGTTCGGTGTTGAAGAAGTCCTCGAGGCGGTTGACGTCGCTGTTCAAGATCGCCATCATCCCGCCGGTCTGGTGGTCGTTGAAGAACGACAGCGACAGCCGCTGCATGTGGTCGTAGGTGTCCAGCCGCAGGTCGTGCTGGATGCGCTGGGCGGTCGTCTGGAAGAAGTACCGCGACAGGTAGTGGGTGATCGACTGGACGACGTAGGCGGCGACCGTCAGCGTACCCAAGTAGTACAGCAGGGACAGGCGCTCGCCGGTCCGCTCGGCGGGAACCGGCTCGGTCGGGACGAGACCCGTCGCCGCGAGTAGCTGGTCGACGCCGCCGGACTGGGTGATCACCAGATCGATCGCGGCCGCGAGCATCAGCGCCGGAAACAGCCGCGCTGCGCGGTTGATCATCGTCGAGACGAACCCGATAGAGAGGGGCACCCAGTAGGGGAGCGCGTACGGAACCAGCTTCGCCATCGGATTTCCCTCGAGTTCGTCGCGGATGTCTTCGAAACTGCCGTGCGGATCGGAGTCAGCCATGACGCAGTCCAGTCGGCTTTCAGGATTGGCGTGGAAAAGGGGCCGAGAAGCGGAAACCATCGCTCCCTCCACGGATACCGGACATCAGGGTCGTTCGAAAAGTACAGAATCGCTACTCGAGTCGGTCAACGAACCCGTAGACCGGGCGACGAGTCGAGGCCGAAAAACGAACGAGAGAGGCCGAAAACGGAAATACGGGTCGGAAACGCTGACCTCAGCTCACGGGAACGAGCCCGCTTCGTCGAACGCGTCGGCGACCCGCTGGATCGCGACGACGTAGGCCGCGGTGCGGGGGTTCTCGAGGTCGTGTTCCTCGTAGGTCTCGACGAGCGCGTCGAAGGCGTCGACGATGATCGCCTCGAGTTCCTCGTTGACGCGCTCCTCGTCCCAGTAGAACCGCTGGCGGTTCTGGACCCACTCGAAGTAGCTGACGGTGACGCCGCCCGCGTTCGCGAGGATGTCCGGGATGACGAAGACGTCCTTCTCCTCGAGCACCTCGTCGGCCTCGGGGGTCAGCGGCCCGTTCGCAGCTTCCGAGATAACGTCGGCCTCGACGTCCTCCGCGAGGTCGGCGTCGATCGCGTTCTCGAGCGCGGCGGGGATCAGCAAGTCGACGTCGAGCGTGAGGACCTCCTCGTTGGTGATCTCCTCCTCGGCCTCCTCGTAGCCGACGACGCTGCCGGTCTCGGCCTTGTGCGCCTTCGCGGCGACCGGATCGAACCCGTCGGGGTTGTAGATGCCGCCGCTCGAGTCGCTGGCCGCGACGACGGTCGCGCCCATCTCGTCGATCAGTTCCGCGGCGATCGAACCGGCGTTGCCGTAGCCCTGGACGGCGACGGTCGCACCCTCGAGATCCTTATCGAGGTAGTCGAAGGCCTCGCGCGCGGCCAGCACCGTCGAACGACCGGTCGCCTCGACGCGGCCCGCGCTACCGCCGGAGTCGGGCGCCTTCCCGGTGATGACGCCCGGTTCGGTCGTGTTCTCGAAGGTTTCGTAGGTGTCTTTGATCCAGTTCATCTCCCGCTGACCCGTGTTCACGTCGGGCGCGGGAACGTCCCGATCCACGCCGATCAGCGGCGTGAGTTCCTTCGCGAACGCGCGGGTAAGCCGCTCGAGTTCGCTCTCGGAGTAGTCGTCGGGGTCGATGATGATGCCGCCCTTGCCGCCACCCAGCGGGATGTCTACGATAGCGGTTTTGTAGGTCATCCAGCCGGACAGCGCCTTGACCTCGTCGCGGGAGACGTCCGGGTGGTAGCGGATACCGCCCTTGTACGGTCCACGGTCGCCGTTGAACTGCGATCGGAAGGCCTTGAACCGCTCGAGGCTGCCGTCGTCGAGTTCGACGGTGAGGTTAGTCTCGAGCACGCGCTCGGGGTGTTTGAGGCGCTCGATGACGTCGTCCCCAACGTCGAGGTAGGCAGCGGCGTCGTCGATCTGGGACTGGAGGCTCTCGAATGGGTTGACTTGGCTTGCCATTACCTGACGATTTCGAGGTCTGCAAAATAAACGTAGCGAAGATCCCTGGTAGGCCATAAAATAACAATATAAGGAATATGAAGATATGGATATACTGTACGATCGCAACTCCGGCCTCGATCAGCGGCGCCGTCACTCGTCCGCAGCGTCCGCTCGAGATCGGATCCGCTCGGCCTGGGTGATCAGCGGCGCGTCGATCATCTCGCCATCCACCTCGAAGACGCCCCGACCCTCGGCGTCAGCCTCGCGTTTGGCCTCGAGGACGCGCTCGGCCCATTCGCGCTCGGCCGCCGTCGGCGTGAACGCTTCGTTGATCGGCCCCACCTGCGCGGGGTGGATCGCCAGTTTGCCGTCGTAGCCGAGTTGGACCGCGAACGCGGTGTCCTCGCGGAGTGCGGCGTCGTCCTCGTAATCGGTGACGAGCGTGTCGATCGCCGTACAGTCGTGGGCGGCCGCGGCGAGCACGACCCGTTCGCGCGCGTAGAGCACCTCCGTTCCTTCGGCGGTCCGGGTTGCACCGATGTCCGCCGCGAGGTCCTCGGCCCCGAACACCAGCGCGTCGGTGGCGGAAACGGCGGCGATCTCCGGCGCCGCGAGCACGCCGGCCGCGCTCTCGAGCAGCGCGAACACCGGCAGCGATCGGTCGTGCGCCTCGAGTTCGGCGGCGAGTTCCCGAACGTCCGATGGGCCGGCGACCTTCGGGCGCATCACGCTATCCAAGCGGAGGGCGTCGGTCGCATCCGCGTTCGAATCCGAATCGGAGCCGATCACGGCCTCGAGATCGGCCTCAAACGCCGCCGGCGACGCGTTAACCCGAACGCAGACCTCGCAGTCCGGATCGAAATCGGGATCGGTCAGGACGTCCCGGACAACCTCCCGCGCTTCGTCCTTCCGATCGGGCGAGACGGCGTCCTCGAGGTCGAAGACGATCGCGTCGGCGCCGGAACCGGGCGCCTTTCGGAGCATCTCGGGCCGATCCCCGGGGGTGAAGAGAACGCTTCGACGTGCCATACAGTCGCACATGCGAGGGAGGACCGTGAAAGTACGGTCCGGGCTCACTGGGTTCAGTTGTCGCTTCGGTTTTGACGGGGTGGAAGTCGGCGATTCGTCGCGAGAGATCGGATTCGGCTGTTCACCGCGCTGTATCGACGGTTCCGGTCCCGGACACCCCTCGTTCAGAGTGAAACATCCCGCGGACCCGCCGTCGGATGAACCGACAGGAGCGTAACGGCCGATTGCAGAAGCCACAGCTGGTCGGTTGACGGAGCCACTCCCCTCGTTCAGAGTGAAACGAACGACTACGATGGCTGGGTGGTTCGGCGTGCGATACGCGGAGACTGTTTTCACTCTGAATGAGGGGTGTTGCCTGTACTCGAGAGTGATACGTTCTGAATGTGGTGTCTCGACGGGTTGCACCCGGTTCGATTCCGTAGGGGGACGGCCCCACCCCCCGTTCAGAGTGAAACGACGAACAGGCGGGGGAGCCGGTGGCCGTCCCCCCTGAGAACTTAAGGAGAACTGAACAGAGATACTTGGAGCGAGTGTAATGTGGATACTATTACCGATTCCATAAGATACAATACTACTAGCTAGATCGCACTACTAGGTATACTGGAGGAAGGAAAGAAGGAAGAAGAAAGGACTTGCCGGAAGCGTCAGTTGACGCAATCTCGGCGCTCTCGAGCCGGTTTCCTCTGTTCGTCTCTAGATCCGCCCCTCGAGCGAGACACGTTCGAACGTAGCGAAGTATCCGTCCGTCAGCGCACACCCTATCCGGCTGCTCGACCCTTATCTAGATGCTCGGCTGCTCGAGTTGATCCCCGCTCCGATCGACCGTTTTCACTCTGAACGAGGGGTGTGGGTGGGTGTGACGAATCCGGATTGAGGTTCGGTCAGAGGAGGATTTCAGTCTGCATCGGGCCTGTGACATGAGAACCGGCGTCCGGCCGATTTGCCGGGCATTCGTCGTCTTACTTGAACGTTATCAGTCTGAACGCCCTCACGTGGTTTTATAATACACCTCTTCGAGAATGCGGACATGTCCGATCAGGCTGGTGGGGATCCGCTCTTTCAATCGCACGATCCGATCTTCAATCGGAAGGAGCTCCTCCACGTCGGTCACGTCCCCGACGAAGACCGAATCGTCGGTCGCGACGACGAAATCCAATCGGTCGCGGCTGAGGTCGGGGCGATCACGAGAGGCGATCCGCCGAACAACGTGATGATCTACGGCAAGACCGGCACCGGCAAGAGCCTCATCTCCCGCCACGTCGCGACCCGCGCTCGCGACGCCGCACAGCGCAACGATATCGACTGTAGCGTCCTCTACGTCGACTGCTCCGAAGCCAACACCGAAACGCGAGCGACCCGCCAGTTGGCCCTCAGCCTCAAGGAAGAGACGGGCTACCAGGAGCACATTCCCCTCCGGGGCGTCGGGACGATGGAGTACTACCAACACATCTGGCGCATCCTCGACGAGTGTTTCGACGCGATCGTCGTCATCTTGGACGAGATCGATAAGCTGGATAACAGCAACATCCTGATGCAACTCTCGCGGGCCCGCGAGGCACAGAAAACCGACGCCTACATCGGCGTGATCGGCATCAGCAACAAGATCCAGTACCGCGAGACGCTAGACGAGCGGATCGACAGCAGTTTCGGTCACCGCGAACTGTTCTTTCACCCCTACGACGCCTCCCAGCTGCGGGAAATCATGCGCAATCGGGAGGACGCCTTCCAGCCTGACGTTCTCGAGGACGGGACGATCGAACTCTGCGCGGCGCTGGCGGCGAAGAAACACGGCGACGCGCGCAAGGCGATCGAGATTCTGAAGGAGGCCGGCGAACTCGCCCGCCGGACGGGTTCGGAGATCGTCTCCGAGGACCACATCCAGCAGGCCCAGGAGGTCGCAGAGATCAACCGGATCGAGGAACTCACCAGCGGCGCAACCGTCCACGCGAAGCTCGCGCTGTACGCGCTCGCGAGCCGGATCATCACCGGCGACCGGGAAACGTACAAGACCCGCGAAATCTAC